>CALVEZ010000046.1 GCA_944326695.1 Candidatus Bilophila faecipullorum
GGTTTGGAGGGGGGAAGGAGGGACTTTCTCCAGAAAGTCCCTCCTTCCCCCCTCCAATCTTCTCTACAGCGCCTTCACAAGCCCCATTACGGAGATGGCCATGAGAAGCGCGAGCACGACCTTCTTGAAGCGGGCTTCGTCCACGCTGGCGAACCAGCGGTTGCCGATCCACATGCCCATCGCCATCGGAACGAGAAAGACGGCGGTGAAAATGAGCGTGCCGCGATGGATGAGGCCCTGCTGCCAGTAGAAGAGGGAAGCCCAGACGTCGGTGAAGAGGAAAAAGGCGATGAGCGAGGCGCGCCCTACCGCCGCTCCCACCGGGCTGGACAGAAAAAAGAGGATGATGGGCGGCCCGCCATTGGCGGAAGCGCCGTTGATGACGCCCGCGAGGAGCCCCACACCCGTGGTCTGGGAGGGCGTGGGTGAGCGCCGGGGGCGCAGCCCGAAAAGGAGCATGGCGGTGAGGATGAGCACCACGCCGTTGATGATAAGGCGCATGAGGTCCACGGGAATGGACACCAGACAATAGACCCCGAAGGGCGTCCCCATGGCGACGCCGAGCGCCAGCCAGCGCAGGGATTTCCAGTCCACCTGCTTATATACGAAGGGCAGATGGCCGACGCTCGCCAGCACTTCCCAGAAGAGGATCACCGGCGCGACCTCCGCCGGGGCGAAGAACAGCGTCAGCAGGACGATCATGATCATGGAGAAGCCGAAGCCGGTCGCGCCGCGCACGATGCCAGCGAGGAAAACCGCCGCGAAGACGTAGGCGAAAAGCAGAGGCGTAAAATCGGGCATGGGTTGCCTCCTTGGTGGCGTGCGTGCCTTGCGGTTACGGGATGCGCGGACTCTGTCCTGTCCTTGGAAAGCGTGAGGCCCCCGCGCCCCCGGCCTCGGGCACATCAAATGGAACTGCCAATATCATGTGGTAGTGAGGCCCCCGCGCGCACGGTCTCCGGTTATGGCCTCAGGGAAGGCGTTGTCATCCGTTCGTGAGCCCCCGAGCGCATGGCCGCTGGCCCCTCCAAGAAACCGCCGCTCGGTGGACCGGATGAAGCGTCCGCGTGTGGCTGTCGGACTGCGGCGGGTAAAGGTCCGTTTCTTGAGGGTCTAACGTTGTTGACGGGCTCCTGTCAAAGTCTCCGCCGCGCCCGGAGAGACGGCGCTGCGCGCTTGCGGGCAAGTGATTTTCGGGGTAGCATCGCTTCTTTACATGACAGTCCGCTTCCCGTTCCGATGCGGGAGGCAGCCATATCTTGGCCAGACCTCAGACCTCCTTACGAGAATTTCTCCATGACCATCAAAAGCCATTCGTCCCGAGAGTCCCGCAACCCCCGTGATTTCAACGATCCCCGGAACAAGCCGCAGGAACGCTCGGAACGTCCCGAACGTCCTGAGCGTTCCGAATGGGCTTCCCGCCGTTCCGACCGGCCCGAAGGGGCCACCCGGGAACGCACCGAACGGAGCCGCCCTGACTGGGCCGTCCGCACCGAACAGCGCCGTTCCCCTCGCGAGCGTTTCGAGGGCGGGGATCGTCCCCGTCCGCCGCGCGGCGCGGGGCTGCTCGCCGAGCTGCGGGAACTGGACCGCGATCTCATCAAGATGATCGCCCGCCGCAGCCGGATGCTGACCCGTCTCCCCGCTTCGGGCGCTTCCGATCATGAACGCGAACTGCGGACCTCGTGGGAAGAACACGCCTCCGCCGTCAGCCGCGATCCCAAGCTCATCCGCCAGATTTTCGCCCTCCTTCAGGAAGTGGAGGTCGCTCCCGCCGATATGGAGCAGCCCACCGCTTTCAACCTCGCGCCCATGCGCAAGCCCGTGAACGTGGACTTGCCCGCCCCGGCCTCGGATCGCCTGCCGCGCGTGCACATGACCCTTGCCGCCAGCGGCGCGAGCGAATGCGTTCTGCACGGCGTGCCCCTCAACAATCCGGTCATGGAATGCCTGAAAGGGCTCAATCAGGTAGGCGCGCGCCTGCGCTGGGAAGAGGACGGACGCATCCTCTGTCAGGGCGGCGAGCCCGTTTCCGGCTACAGCAAGTCCATCCTCGACAAGGTGGTCCATGTCGGCGACGATCCGTTCAACCTTTTCCTTATTCTCTTTCAGATGGTCACTCGCCCGGCTCGGCTCAAGATCATCGGTGAGAGCGGCCTCAAGTTCGTCGATCTCGCGCCCTTGCGCCACTTCCTGCCCCTGCTTGGCGCGCGCCTGACCAGCGTGGTGCCCGGACAGGAAGGCTTGCCCGCCCGGCTTGAATCGTCGGCCATGCTGCCTTCCGAGGTGGCCGTGCCCGCCGATCTGCCCGCCGATGCCGTGGAAGCCCTGCTCATCGCCGCGGCGGGCTGGGAGCGGCCCGTGACGATGGCGCTTGGCGAGCACCCCGAAGGCCGCAGCGTCGCCTCCAAAATGCTCCCCATCCTGCGGGACGCCGGGATTGAAGCAACCCTGACGGACGCCGAGGGCGCGCTTTCCCTGCATGTGGTTCCCGGCAAGGCCCATTTTGGCGTGGAGCCCGGTACGGGCATCAACCTGAGCGCCGCCGCCGCGCTTCTGGCCCTGCCCGCCCTCGCAGGCGGCTCGGTGAAGCTGCGCGGCGCGTGGGACGCCACCGGCGACGACCAGACGAGAGAGGGCGTGCGCGAGCTTTTCGCCGCCGTCGGCCTTGATATGCGCTTCTCCGCCGACTGCGCCGCCGTATCCTTCGGAGAAGGGCTCGGTGAGGACGCGGAGCTTCCGCCCCTCAAGCCTCTGACTGATCTTTCCGGCCTGCCGTCCTCGCTTTTCCCGGTCGGGCTCGTGCTGGCGCTGATCCCCGCCGTGCGCGCCAAGGGCGGCGACCTGCCCCGGTTGCCTCAAAACACGGACATGACGCTTGTGGAGAGCTTCCTCAATCAGCTTGGCCTTTCCTGTGAAGATGGCCGCCTCGTGTCCATTGCGCCCGCCTCCACGCCGTGGGCGAGCCCGTCCTTCCCGTGGGCGCTGGCTTTGTCGCTGGCGGCCTTCCTGCGGCCCAACATCAAGCTGGTCAATCCCGGCATCGTGACCAATCATCTGCCGTGGTACTGGAACGCCTACAACTCGCTCCCCACCCCCTCGCTCGCCCGCAAGAGCGCCGAGGAAGAGGCTGCTCCCGCCCCCAGCCGTCCGGCCCGCCGCCGCGTGCTGGCCAGCCACACCCCCGAATCGGAAATGCCCGACGAAATCGTCTATCCCGACGAAGACTAATGCTTTGGAGAGGGCGTCCCTTTCCCGGAACGCCCCTCCGTTTGAAAAGGCGATGCCGATAAAGGCTCCCGTCTCCGTGCCATAGCGGAGGCGGGAGCCTTTTGTATGCGCTGTAAGGAAGCGTAAAGCGGGGCAAGAGGGCAAAGGAGGGCGAAGAAGGAACGTCCGCCGTGGTCGGCTCCTGAGGCGTCAGGTTTCTTCTTCTTCTTCTTCTTCTTCTTCTTCTTCTTCTCTCACACGCCCACTCGCTCGGCCCGGTTCCAGAGCCTTGAGGAAAAAAGTCTCTCATCCGGCGCTCTCGCGTCCTTGTGCCATTCGAGGCGGGAAAGGAGATCGTTCCTTAAAGGGGATGGAGGAAGGAGCGGGATGAAACAAGAGCCGCTCCCGCCGTGGGATGGGAACGGCTCGGCATTGCCGGGACCGGGCGTGCTTCGGGCCGTCTTCCATCGTTGCCTTGGAAGGCCGCTGTATTACGGCAAGAGCGGGACAGCGAAGGTGTGGCGGCGCTAGGCCGGGATGCTTTCCCCACAAGTCGGCCAAGGGGAAAAGGTGGCTGACTCGGGGGAAAGCTGAAGGTTTAGGGGCAGGGCACGGCGTTGGGGCCGCCGCAGCTTCCGGTGATGCCCATATCCAGTGGAAGGTCCTGATCCGGCGTCGAGCTGTGCCCCGGAAGCGGGGATTGACCGCCGAACATGGGTTCGGAGGGGCGCGACGGCGCGGAGACCGCCGGGGAAGGCGCGGTGGCATGGGGCTTGAGCAGCGCCGAGGGGACGCCCATGAATTCCACCAGCGGCAGGCGGCCTTCGCTTGAGGAAATCACCCGGGCCTGATTGCACCACAACCGGAACTGGGTCCGCAGGACATCGGGGTGGAGCATTTCCCATACGCTGAGCGCGGGCGTCTCCAAGGCAGGGAGGAAGGCGCGGTTCAACGGCGTATCGGCCAGTTCCATGCGTTGTTTCAGGTTCAGGATAATGGCGAGGTCGCGTTCCTCTTCGGCCACCGGGCACCAGACGACCCGGCGCGCGTCCGCTGCCGACATGCCCATGACGAGCTGGCGGCAGGCGCTGCACGAAGGGGAGAAAAAGACCCGGGCCACGGCCTCGTCTTCGACGCCGGGGGACTGGATCGCCCAGGGTTGTACTTCTCCGCGTACCAGCCCGCCGATGTTGACGATGAAGAGGAGCCCCCACACGATCAGCAGCGGCGAGGCATGGCGGGAGAGAGGGCCGCCCCGCCTGTCCGGGGAGGCGGCGCGGAAAGCCCAATAGGAGAGGGCCAGCAGGAGCGCGGCCCCCATACAGGCCATGCAGGGGAGCGTCAGCGCCATGATCCCGAGCAGAACGCAGTCGGCAAGCACGGCCAGCCCCGAGAGCCAGCGCCCCGGCGCGGCGTGGCCGCTGGCCGCAAGCAGGGCGAGCGCCGTAAAGATGCCGACGCCTCCCCACCATAGGGAATAGCCGTTGACGGTGAAGCTCTGGTAGAGCGTGCACCCTGCCGAGATGCACGGCACGGAGGCGGCGTCCTGCGCGTTCCAGACGGAAAAGAGGATGCCGCAGACGGCGAGGAGCAGGGGGACGTAGAGGGGGCTGCGGGAACGGGTGGTGATCATGCCTGTGCCTCCGGGCGCGGCGCGTTCTTTTGCCGGAGCGGAAGCGTCCGGCCCGTCATGGAACCGCGCGAAGCGGCGCACGGCGCGGGAAGGCAATCCTCCCGCCGCGCCCGCGTCCGCACGGCGTTTTTTTGCTCTGTGTACCGACTTTGACCGCCAAGGTAAAGCCGGGCCTTGCCGCGCCGCTTTTATTGACAGATTTTTTCGCGCCGGGCGGTCTCAAGGCCCGCGCAGTCCCCTGCGGAACAGGCGTTTTTGAAGGACTCGCAGGCTTCCGCGTCCTTGCCCTCCTTGAGGGCCACCGCGCCGAGGATGGTCCATGCCCGGTAGGAGCCTTCGTCGCGCCGCAGCGCCTCCTCAAGGTCCGCGCGCGCCCCGGCGGTGTTGCCCTGCCGGAAGAGGCACAGCCCCCGCGAAAGGTAGGCTTCAGCGGAAGGTTCAAGCCGGATGGCCTGCGTCAGATCGTCGAAGGCGTCCTCCGTGTAGCCGAGCTGGCTGAGGGCCAGCCCCCGGCGGATGAGCGCCTGAGGGTAGCCGGGTTCGAGCTTGAGCGCCTCGTCCAGATACTCGACGGCCTGCTCAGGATCAGAGCAGATTTCCCCTTCTTTCCATAATATCCGAGCCTTGGCGAAAAGCTGCTCGGCCTGCGGATCGTACTTTCCCGAAACGCCCGTGGGGTTTTCCGGTTTGGCCGGAGCCTTTTCGGGGATAAAAAGCGAGCAGCCGGGGAGCGCGAGGAACGCCGTGAACACGGCGCACAAAGCCGCCATGCGGAGGCCCCGATGATTGCTTTTACGGATGGGGTTAGATATGAAGACATTAGCTATTTTAAGATGATCTATATTCATTAGTACATATTCCTTTCGGAGGTTTGTATGTTTGAAGAAAATGCGGTGCTTATCCGGGAGGCGTGTGCCCGTCTTGAAAACGCCCCGGTGGAAAAGGCGTTTTACGGTTATCTGGTGCTGGGTGGTTTGAAACGGATTGCGGAGGTTGCCTCCACCCTTGATGCCCGTCTGCCCGGCGATCTGCCTTTTGCAAATCATTTTTTCAACGAATTGGCAACCCTTCCGCATGACGACGAAAGCCATTGGACAAACCTGATTGAAGACCTCGCCCTGATTTTCAGGGCCAAGGCTTTGGCCGCACCCGACTTGGAGGTATCCGGGATCGAGCGGGCCTTGCTCGACTATTTTGAAACCTCGGACGAGTGGAAAGGCACCGACACCGTGGTGGCGACGTTGTATTGGCACGACTTGCCCCAACGTTTTAAGGCGTAGGAACCCTAGCCGGGCTTTTCTCTCAAAAGGGAACAATTGCGGGCGGCTGGGCTTTCCCGTATGATCCGTTTCGTACCGCCCCACCGGGGTGCGGCGTCAAAGGTGATTTCGGAAAGCAGGGGGCCGCCATGCAGCGTTTCGGCGTAGTCGTTCTCTTTATGATGCTGTGTCTGGGCTCAATGGCCGCGGCGGGTTGCGCTCCCCGCGTTCTCGCTACTGTACAGGCCAATGCTGAACCCATGCCGGTCAAGCTCACGTGGGCCGCCGTGCCCGGCCCGGGTCTTTCGGCTTCCGTGCCGCAAACCATGCTCGTGGTCGACGAGGTGGCGGCGTCGCTCGCCTCGGCCCTTTCCCTCTATAACTGGAAATGGCTTTCCAATCCGGATCAGGCGGCGCAGGCCGATGTGCTGGTCCGTATCTGGTGGTTGGCCGAAGGCCCCCAATACGTCATGGAAAGGACCATCGAGCCTTTCTATGGGCCGCCCTACGGTTCCGGCGTCAGCGTCGGCTTCGGTACGGGCGGCTTTTGGGGGCGTCGGCGCTGGCGGCCTTTCGGCTACTACGGCTACGGATATGGATACTCTGAACCGACCATTCAGGCCGTCTACTCGCGGCGGCTCATCGTAGAGGCACTCCGGGCGGACGCCCTGCCCCGGGCGACGCGCGAAGCGCTCCTGCCTCCGCCCGCTGCGGCAAAGGGGCAAGGCTTGGCCTCCGCACCCAACGCTCCCGGCGCGGTCCCCTCTGCCGAGCCTGACGCGGCGGGTACGGCAAGGGCCGTCGCCCCAGCGCCCAATCCCGCCAAGGGGCCGTATGCGCCCCCGCTCGCCTTGGACGACGAGGCCCTCAGCAAGCCGCCCTACGCCGCGCCTCTGACGGCCAACGGAAGCGATCCCTCCAAAGAGACCCCCTTCGCGCCGCCCTTGCTGGACTCCGCCGCGCAGGGCGTACCCCGGGAGGCCGTCCTCTGGCGCGTGGTGGTGACGAGCGGGGGATCGAGCGGCGATACCCGCGCCATCCTGCCGCAATTGGCCGCCGCCGCAGCGCAGGCCGTGGGCAAGAACATGCAGGCCGACGTCATCATCGACAGCGACATGCACGTGACCTACAGCCAATAGGCGCGGCGGTATCCCTTCTCGGCGTGGGGAGCCTTCTTGCGTGCAGGCGTCCAGCGCGTCTTTTTCGCCCCGTTTTTTCTCTGCATGGGGAGCCCTGCGCCTGCTCTCTGCCGGAAGGCTGCGCTCCGCAGAAAAGCGCCGTCCGTTCCCGTGCCCTGATGGGCCTACGGGAAGACAACGGCCTCCCGCCTGTGGCCAGCCCTTCTCTGTTTGACAGGGCAAGGGGAAAACGGGCACGATTTCATCCTAACCCAGCGTCGACGGGGCTTTTCTTGCGTTTTCCCGGGAAAGGCCGAGCCCTTTGGTCCTCGGAGGCTTTCCCGGAACGTCTCTCCAGCGGAGGTTTGCATGTTGGACACGTTTGACGTCGTTATTGTCGGGGGCGGCCCCGCCGGGCTCTTTGCGGCCTGGTGGCTGGCGGATCACTCCGATCTTTCCGTGTGCCTTGTGGAGCGCGGCAACATGGTCAAAAAGCGTTCCTGTCCGCTCGGCAAGACCAAAAAATGTATGCGCTGCGATCCCTGTAACATCCTGTCCGGCATGGGCGGAGGCGGGCTTTTTTCTGACGGCAAGCTCAATTTTATCCACAAGCTCGGCAAGACGGACCTGACGCAGTTCCTTCCCCGTTCCGAGGCCGAAACGCTCATTGAGGAAACGGAAGCCATTTTCGACCGCTTCGGCATGTCCGCGCCGGTTTTCCCCTCGGACATGGAAAGCGCCAAGGCCATCCGCAAGGAAGCCAAGAAGCACGGCATCGATCTTCTGCTCATCCGTCAGAAGCATCTGGGCAGTGACTGCCTGCCCACTCACATTGACCGGATGTGCGAAGCCTTGCAGGAGCGCGGCGTCGTCATCCGCACGGGCGAAAACGTCGAGCGGGTTCTCGTGGAGGGCGGGGAGGTGCGCGGCCTTGTGACGGGCAAGGGTGAACTGCGTTGCCGCGCGGCTATCCTTGCGCCGGGCCGCGTGGGATCGGACTGGATGGGCGAGATGGCGAAAGCGTACGGCATGGAACTCATGCAGCGTGGCATCGAGGTGGGCGTGCGCGTGGAGGTCCACAACGACGTCATGTCCGATCTGACCGATGTCATTTACGATCCGACCTTTTTTGTGCAGACGCAGCGCTATGACGATGAAACGCGCACCTTCTGCACCAATCCCGCCGGTTTCATCGCCTTGGAGAACTATCAGGATTTCGTCTGTGTGAACGGCCACGCCTACCGGCACAGCAAATCGGACAATACGAATTTCGCTTTTCTTTCCAAGGTGGTTTTGACCGATCCCGTTTCCGACAGCCACGGCTACGGCGCGGCCATCGGCAAGCTCGCCACCCTCATTGGCGGCGGCAAGCCGATCCTCCAGCGGCTCGGCGATCTGCGGCGCGGGCGGCGTTCCACATGGCAGCGGATTCATTACGGCTACGTAGAGCCCACGCTCACGCAGGTGACGCCGGGCGACATCGCCATGGCCCTGCCGGGGCGCATCGTCACCAATCTCGTGGAGGGGCTTGAACAGCTTAACCTTGTAGTGCCCGGCATCGCGGACGACTCGACCCTGCTTTACGCTCCCGAGATCAAGTTTTTCTCCACGCAGGTTGCCACGTCCTGCGATCTCGAAACCTCGGTGTCCAATCTCTTTGTGGCGGGCGACGGCCCGGGTGTGTCCGGGAACATCGTTTCAGCCGCGGCTACGGGCATCATCCCGGCCAAGGCGCTGGTGAAGAGGTTCGGTGGAGGAGAATGAAGATTGGAGGGGGGAAGGAGGGACTTTCTCCAGAAAGTCCCTCCTTCCCCCCTCCAAACCTCCCCCCTTCCTCTTCAAAGACTTTCAAGTGGTGGGGAGGCGGCGCCAAGGGAGTTCGTTCCGTCGTCGGGACGGGGTGGGCGGGAGAGAGGAAAAAGGCGGGGTGAACAGGACGTATCTCGATGTCATTGTTGTGTTATTTTTTGATAGGTCGTTTTTTATTGGTTTTTTAGAGGTCTTCCTGTGGGTGTTGTGGGCCGGTGAGCAGTTTCTGGTAGAAAACGAGGTCGAGCCAGCGCCCGAATTTGTAGCCAGCCCTGACGATCCTCCCGGCGAAGGCGAAGCCGAAGGCTTCATGGAGCCGGATGCTCGGGGCGTTGTCGGCGTCGATCCCCGCGATCAGGGTGGCGTATCCGGCGCTTTCCGCTGTTTCGACAAGCGTTTCCATGAGCCGCGCCCCAATATGGCGGCGCCGGAAAGCGGGGTGCACATAGACGGAGTGTTCCACGCTGTACTTGTAGGCGGGCCACGGGCGGAAGGGGCCGTAGGTCGCAAAGCCCGCCACAGTGTCCCCCTCTTCACAGACGAAGACCGGAAGCCCGGCCTCGCGGTGTTCCTTGAACCACCGCATCCGCATTTCCAGCGTGTGCGGCTTGTAGGTGTAGACCGCCGTCGTGTTGATCACGGCGTCGTTATAGATAGCCAGAATGGACGGCACATCGGCCTCTGTCGCCGGACGGATCATCTCTTGTTCCTTGTCGTCTTTTTGTATCGCGCGGAAGGGGCCAGCCGAAGCCGCCTGTTCCTTCTTGTGTAGGGCAGGCGGGTTTCCTCCCCGCTCTGCCCGTGTGGAGAAAGCCCGCTTTCATGCCTAGATGCAGGCTACATATATACACACACACACACTCTCTCTCTCTCTCTCTCTCTCTCTCTCTCTCTCTCTTCGTTGCCGGGAGCCCTACCTTGTGGGCAGGGCGCGCGCCGTGTTTCTCATATCTGATTGAGTTTGTTTACTCCATCCCTTTTTCACCGGGGCGCATGATCTGCCCGGTGAGAGGGGTATCGTAGCCGCCCTGGGCTTCGATGCGGGCCTTGAATTCGGGTGAGTCGAGCAAGGCGCGCACGGCGCGGATGCGGGGATCGTCGAGGAAGCGGGTAGGGATGACGAGGTCATAGCGTTCGAGGGCCAGAGGCACGAAGTCGAGGCCGAGGGCCTTTGCCGCCGCATGGATGCCCATGCCGCAGTCCGCCGCGTCGGTGAGCACGTTCACGGCCACGGCCATGTGGGTGAATTCCTCCTTGTCGTATCCCTTGATGTCCGTGGGCTTGAGGCCCGCCTGCTTCAATTTCCAGTCAAAGAGGATGCGCGTCCCGGCCCCGCGTTGGCGGTTGATGAAGCGGACGCGGGTCAAATCGTCGATGCCGCGTATGTCCAGCGGGTTGCCGGGCGGAACGATGAGGCCCTGATGTCGGATGGCGAGATTGATGACCGTGACGTCCGCATCGGGGAGGAAGGTCTTGAGGAAGGGGAAATTGAAATCGTCGGCCTCGGGATCGAAGAGGTGCATCCCGGAGAGGTGGCAGGAGCCGTTTTTCAGAGCCGTGATCCCGCCCATGCTGCCCACGTGGGTGGAGGCGAAACGGAAGGGCTCCGGCAGGCCCATGAGCTCGTCGGCCAGCAGATCGAGCGTGTTGTCGTGGCTGCCCACGCACACGAGGATGCGGTCAAGCTCGGCTTCGGAAACGGACAGCTCGGCGGGCACGACCGCGTGCTCGCTCAGGCCCTCCGTCTGTTCGGGGATGCGCACGTCGCCTTGGGCCCTGGTAACGGTGGTGATGTTCCCGGCCCCGCGGCCCAGCGGTGTGGCGACCAGCTTGTCCCCCACGCGGCCAATGGATACCCGGACATGCTCTTCGACGCCCGCCCGGGAGGGCACTGTGCGGGTCAGTTCCACGGGGACCACGGTTTTCGCGGGCGCTTCGCGGTGCGAGAGCCACGAGATGAGCGGTTCGAGGAGTTCCTTGAAGCAGACCAGCGCGCTCACCGGATAGCCCGGCGCGCCCGCCACGAGGCGGCCCCGGCAATTGGCGAGGAGCGAAGGCTTGCCCGGCATGGCCGCGATGCCGTGGGTCAGGATTTCCCCTTCCTTTTCCAGCGTGGCGCGCGTGAAGTCCTTGGACCCCGCCGACGATCCGGCACAGAAGATGGTCAGATGCCTCCCCGCGTCGAGGCTGTCGCGCAGCGCCTGATGCAGGGCCTCGGGCCGATCCGGGACTGGCGCGACGCGCTCCACCACGCAGCCCAGTTCCCGGGCCAGCGCTGCCAGCATCTGGGAGTTGGATTCCACCACCTGCCCCTTGCCGGGATCGGGATGCTCCGTGAAGTCGAGCACTTCGTCGCCCGTGGGGATGATGCGCACGGTGACGCGCTCCCAGACCGGTACGTCCCAGATGCCGCCCGAAAGCAGCGCGCCCACGTCCCATGGCCGCAGATGGTGGTTGCGCGGAAAGAGCAGTTCCGTAGCCACAATATCCTCTCCGATGCGCCGCACGTGCTGCCACGGAAAGGCCGGGGCTTCGATGATGATGTCGTCCCCGTCCTGCACCACCTGCTCGATCATGATCACGGCGTCGCAGCCTTCCGGCATGGGATGCCCGGTATTGACGGCGAAGCAGTTTTCCCCGGCCTGGAGCGTCAGCGGATGCCCTTCCCGCGCCGTGAGCGTCGAGCGGGCGTTGACCGCGTAGCCGTCCATCGCCGCCGAGTGGAAGGTCGGCGCGGAATAACGGGCGTGCACGGCGTGCGCCAGCACTCGGCCCGAAGCCTCATGCGAGGGGATGGTTTCTTCCCGGATCAAAACCTCGCGGTCGAGCGCGGCCTTGACGCGCGCCACAGCCTCGGTCGGGGGAATGGTTTTCAGGTAAATATTGCGTTTCATGCGATAATCCTTTGATGCTGCGGATGTGGAAGCGAAGAAAAGCCCGCCTGCGGTCCGTTACTCCTCTTGAGGAGGCCCGTCTTGCCGCCGCAGCCTGTCTCTCGTCTCGCTTTTCCCTTCAACGTCACTTCCGATTTTCGTCTACGACACGGTACGGCGTCAGTCCCGACGCCTGCGTCCTCTCTCCGCATGGCCCCTTTCCAAGACCATACCCCGTAACGTGGCAAGCGAACGTTTTCTCTTCTTTCATCGCGTTGCCGGGAGACGGCCGCCGTCGCCCCTGCCTCTT
This sequence comes from Candidatus Bilophila faecipullorum, assembly GCA_944326695.1. Classification (GTDB taxonomy): domain Bacteria; phylum Desulfobacterota; class Desulfovibrionia; order Desulfovibrionales; family Desulfovibrionaceae; genus Bilophila; species Bilophila faecipullorum. Next base: position 12,213 of record CALVEZ010000046.1, read on the forward strand.
TCACTCCCGCAGCCGTCATAGACCCTTACGAAAGTCTTTGAAGAGGGAGGGGTGGGGTTTGGGGAGGGGAGGGAGGAACTTTCTTTAGAAAGTTCCTCCCTCCCCTCCCCAATGGCCTATTCCTTCAACCTTTTCAAGCTGTCCGCCAAAGCCGCCGCCTTGCGGGGGCCGATGCCGGGGATGGCCGCCAGCTGCTCCGGCGTCGCGGCAATGATGGCGTCGAGCACCTTGAAATGATCCCAGAGCAGGCGCGCCGTGGCCATGCCCACGCCCGGCACCCGCAGCAGCTCGGCGGAGAGGGCCGCACCCGCCCGCGCCCGGCGATGCCGCCCGATGACGAAGTGATGGGCCGTGTCCCGGATATGCTGGAGAAAGAGCAGTTCGGCAGAACCGTCGCGCAGGGGAAGGGGGTTGCTGCGGCCGGGGAGGAAGATGCGATCTCCTATGTTCCCGGCCCGGCGGTCGGCGCGGCCCTGATCGTCGCGGGCCTTGGCGATGCCCGCCAGCAGGAAAAGCCCTTCGCAGCCGGAGTCCCGCACAACCCGCTGCACCGCCGAAACCTGCCCGCGCCCGCCGTCGATGAGCACCAGATCGGCCCACGGCGGCCCGGACTCCAGACGTCGCCGCATCCAGGCGGCAAGGGCTGCGTAGTCGTCGCCGTTGCAGGCTTCCTCGCCTTCGAGGGCGTAGGTGCGGTAGTCGGACTTCTGCGGCTGCCCGTCCTCGAAAACGACCATGCCCACCCGGGTGGACGCGCCGCCCGTATGCGAAACGTCCACGCATTCGATGCGCCGGATAGGGCGCGGCGGGACGGGCACGGTGTCCGGGGCGTCGGTGACGGCCCGGCCCGTGGCAAAGGCGGGCGCGAAGGCCGCGGCCAGCCGTTCCGATATGGGCGTTTCGGCCTTCGTGACGGCGGCCTCGCGAGCGTTGGAGGCGGCCATGTCCACCAGACGGGCTTCGGCGGCATTGCGCGGCTTGGCGATGCGGACGATGCCGCCCCGGGCGTCGGCAAGGGCCGCTTCCAGCGCGTCGAGCGATTCCGCCTCGTCCGGCGCGGCGTCTTCCATGCCCCCATTTTCAGGGGCCGGGGCATCGGCCTCAAGCGGTGCCGTGTCGCCGGGAAGCCACGGGACGACGATACGCGGCGGGATGGAGGTTTGCGGCCCGTAGAACTGGCCGAGGAAGCTCCAAAGCAGCTCGGGGCCTTCCGCCAGTTCCAGATCAGGCCAGAAAAAGGTCCGCCCGTCCACAAGCCGTCCCTCGCGCACGAAAAGCAGCCCAAGCGCAAGGCCGCCTCTGGCCGGGACCACGCCCGCCACGTCCATGTTGCCGCCTTCGGGCAGGACGACACTCTGACGCTCCACGGTGCGCTCGATGGCCTTGATCTGGTCGCGGTAGACGGCGGCCTGCTCGTAATCCAGCGCTTCCGACGCGTCCGCCATATTCCGGCGCAGCATGTCCACGAGTTCCCGCGAGCGTCCGGCCAGCAGCAGTTCCACTCGATGGATGAGAAGCCCGTAGTCTTCGGGGGACACGTTTTCCGTACAGGGCGCGAGGCATTGCCCGATGTGATGATAGAGGCAGGGGCGGACCCTGTTCTTGAAGGCCCGGTCGGCGCAGCGTCGCAGGGGAAAGACGCGGTGGATGGTCTTCCACGTTTCGCGGGCCGCCTGACCGGAGGTAAAGGGGCCGAAATAGCGGGCGTTGTCGCGCCGGGCCTGCCGCACGACCTCCAGGCGAGGGAAGGGCACATCCTTCGCGATGCGGAAGAGCACGTACTGTTTGTCGTCGCGCAGGACGATATTATAATGAGGACGGTGTTTTTTGATGAGGCTGGCCTCAAGGAGAAGCGCTTCCTTTTCCGTGGTGGTGGAAAGCGTTTCAAGCGAGGCGGCGTGGCTGATCATGGCCACGGTTTTGGGGGTAAGGGCCGAGGCTTCCCGGAAATAGGACAGGATGCGCTTGCGCAAGTTGCGCGCCTTGCCCACGTAGATGATGCGGCCCTGCGCATCCTTATAAAGGTAGACGCCGGGCGTGACCGGCAGAGTGGAAGAGAGGGGGCGCTCCATGCGATCTCCGAAAAAGTATGAAAAGGGAGCGGGATGAATGATGGCCTTTCAGTCTACAGGCTCGGGAGGACCGTGTAAACCGGGCTGTTCTTGAGGCTTGCCAGACGCCGCCCGATCCGTGTACTCTTCGCTGAATCCATTTATATTTTTTGCCCGCGAGAGACCGTATGGCACCCAAAGACCGCTGCGACCCGGAAGAAGGCATTATCGAGCTTTTTGATATTGTGGACATCCACGAGGCCGCTTCCGGGACGACCTCCGAGGCTCCTGACGATGCCGCATCCGAGGACGGCTCACACGAAACGCTCGCGTCCGAACAGCCCACTAAGCCCGCCGAGCCTGACGAATCCGCCGGGGAAAGCGGCCAAACCGTTTCCCGCTATCCTTTTGAGAATGGGCAGGATTTTTTGGACGAGTTCGACAAGACGCCGAACCTGACCTTTTTGCCGCCCAAATCAGAAGCCGCTGACGTGGAAGCGGATGCTCAGGAAGGCCAGCGGGATGGGGAAGGCCAAAACGGATGCGCCGTACCCGATGAAGAGCTTGTGAGGGCCTTTGAAGCCGAGATGGCGAAGGCGGGAGGCACGATATGTATTTCCCCGGAGGATGGCCCGTCCGCCCCGGATGCTGCGCCATCCGCTGACGCCGTTGACGAAAGGATTGAGGGGAGCGCCGCGGGCGTTTTCGACGTTACAAGCACCGCAGCGGAAGGCCCCGCCTGCGAGCCTGCCCCGGAGGAAGGCGCGGATCAGCCCGCATCATCTCCCGATGCCGAGCCTCCGACCGAGGAAAGCACTGGGCACGCTGACGATGAGGAGGCCGAGGCACCGATTCCGTCCGAAGCGTCCCTGCCGCCTTTCCTTCCCCTCACGGCGGAGGCCGTTCCCGCCCAAGAAGAGGGCGTTCCTGTGCTTCCCGGCGTGGAGGAAGAACGTATTACCCGGCTGGAGGAAGCCTTGAGCCGTCTGAGCGAGCGGGTGGCCGCTCTGGAGCAGCGTGTGGACGAGGCGGGGGCGCAAGCGTCCGGCACGGACGTATCCGGCGCTGCCCTGTCCGAAGCTATTGAGGCCGTGTCCCAGGAAAAAGACGCCCTGCGCGACGAAATGCGCGCACTGTCCCCGGAGGGCGGCGCCGAAGAGGAAGCCTCCGAAGCGTTTTCCTCCGCTCTTTCCGAGCCTCTGGACCACGCCGCCGAAGCCGTCCCCTTTTCCGTCGTCGACGAGGCCGCCCCATCGGAGGAGGGCCCCGATCTTCTTGGCCTTGCGCTTGAATCGCTCCAAGAGCGTGTCGCGCTGCTGGAGCGCCGTCCTGCCTTGTCGCCCGATGTTGCGGGCATTGCGCAGGATGTGCTGGCCCTTGTCCGCGTGGACATGGAAAAGGCCGCCGAGGAGCAGGAAGCCGCCCGCCGGGAGCTGGAAGAACTTCAACGTCGGGTGCAGGAACTTGAAAAGCGGCCCCTCCCGCAGCTTATCCTGCCCGAACTGCCCGATGCCGAGGCTATTGCCGCCGACGTCATGAGCAGCATCCGCGCCGATCTCGACCGCATCACCGCCGAGACCGCCGCCCGCGTTTTGCGGGAGGAAATCGCCCGGCTTATGGGGAAGTAAGGAAGAGAATGTGAGATTGGGGAAGGGGAGGGGCCCCTTTTGAAAAAGGGGCCCCTCCCCTTCCCCAAACCCCATCCCTTCCCCCCTAAAACTTTCGTCTTTATCGAATCCCTCTTGAAGGTTTGTTCAGAGCATGAAAAAGGCCCGAACGTGGTACGCTCGGGCCTTTTGCATTTATTTCTTTTGCATTTTTTTGAGCAACCGGGAGACGGACGCCTCCGAAACGGACCTTTGCGGTCCCTTTTCTTTTCAGCGACCCTTACGAAAATCTTGGGAGGGGTGGGGGAGGTTTGGAGGGGGCGGGGGCGACCCGAAGGGCGCCCCCGCCCCCTCCAATGCTTCTTCATTTTCCAGCCTGTCGCGTTTACTCGTCCCCAACCTGCAAGGCGGCGAGGAAGGCTTCCTGAGGCAGCTCGACGTTGCCCATACGCTTCATGCGCTTCTTGCCTTCCTTCTGCTTTTCGAGGAGCTTGCGCTTGCGGGTGATGTCGCCGCCGTAGCACTTGGCGGTCACGTTCTTGCGCAGGGCGGAGATGGTTTCGCGGGCGATGACCTTCTGGCCGATGGCCGCCTGAATCGCCACCTCGAACATCTGGCGGGGGATGGTGCGCTTGAGTTTCAGGGCCAGCGCGCGGCCATAGGCATAGGCTTTATCCTTGTGGACGATGACGGCCAGCGCGTCTACGGGCTCGCCGTTGAGCAGGATGTCCAGCCGCACGAGGTTGGAGGCGCGATAGTCCACGACTTCGTAATCCATCGAGGCATAGCCGCGCGTGGCGGACTTGAGGCGGTCGAAGAAGTCGAAGACGATTTCCGCGAAAGGCAGCTCGTAGGTGATGATCACGCGGTTCTGGGACAGATAGCCCATGTTTTTCTGAATGCCGCGCTTTTCCTCGCAGAGCTTCATGACGTTGCCGACGTACTCGCTCGGGACGTGAATGTCGATGCGGACATAGGGCTCGTAGAGGTTCTTGATGCGGGCCGGATCGGGCAGCTTGGACGGGTTGTCGATTTCCGTCGTCTTGCCGTCGGTCGTTTCCACGCGGTAGATGACCGAAGGGGCCGTGGCGATGAGATCGACCTGAAATTCCCGTTCAAGGCGCTCCTGAATGATTTCCATGTGCAGGAGGCCGAGGAAGCCGCAGCGGAAGCCGAAGCCGAGGGCCTGCGAGGTTTCCGGTTCCCACGAGAAGGCCGCGTCGTTGAGCTGGAGCTTTTCCAGCGCGAACTTGAGCTGCTCGTAATCGTTGGGATCGGAGGGGTAGAGCCCGCAGAAGACCACCGCCTGCACTTCCTTGAAGCCGGGCACGGCCTCGGCGCAGGGGCGGTCGGCCAGCGTTATGGTGTCGCCCACCTTGGCGTCGCCCAGTTCCTTGATGTTGCCGCAGAGGAAGCCGACCTCGCCCGCCGAGAGCTGGTCCATGTCGCGGGATTCCGGCGAAAAGACGCCGAGGCGGATGACTTCGTAACTCTTCTTGGTGGCGAAAAGCTCAATGCGGTCACCCTTGCGGAGGGTGCCGTCCATGATGCGGAACATGACCACGACGCCCTGATAGGAGTCGTACCACGAATCGAAGATCAGGGCCTTGAGCGGGGCCTCTGGGTCGCCTTCGGGCGCGGGGAGGCGGTCCACGATGGCCTCAAGCACCTCCGGTACGCCGTCGCCCGTCTTGGCGCTCACGGGCAGCGCGCGGGAACAGTCGAGCCCGATGTCCTCCTCGATTTCCGACTTCACGCGCTCCACGTCCGAGCTCGGCAGGTCGATCTTGTTGAGGACCGGGATGATCTCGTGGTTGTGATCAAGGGCCAGATAGACGTTGGCGAGGGTCTGCGCCTCCACGCCCTGCGTAGCGTCCACCACCAGCAGCGCGCCTTCGCAGGCCGCGAGGGAGCGGGAAACTTCATAGTTGAAGTCCACGTGGCCGGGGGTGTCGATGAGGTTCAGGATGTACTTCGTGCCGTCCTGCGCCGTATAGGGGATGCGGACGGACTGCGCCTTGATGGTGATGCCGCGCTCGCGTTCGATGTCCATGCGGTCAAGGTACTGGTCGCGTTTTTCGCGGTCCGACACCAGCCCCGTGATTTCAAGAATGCGGTCGGCCAGCGTGGACTTCCCGTGGTCGATGTGGGCTATGATGCTGAAATTGCGGATGTGTTCCTGTACGGGCATTTGAGCATGTCCTTTTCGGTGGGAGAATGGATAAGGCCCTCGGCGGCAAAGGGCGGTAACCCCGTGGCCCCGTTGGGGGATGCTTCCCCACCCCCCGGCTGCGGCTGCGCGCGGGGATGAGGCTTGTTGTCGGCGGTATGTGTTTTCAAAGGGCGGAAGAAACGGCAAACCGCTTCTTCCGCCGGTGAAAGGAACCGCGCGTCGGCGTTTCCGTTGACGCCGGGGTCCGGGGGGCGGCTCGCCTCCCGGCGGGTGCAGGGCGGCGCCCTGCCGGGGCGCGGGGCGGAGCCCCGCTACTTCTTCCCGAAACCGGGAATGGAGAATTTCCTTTCGAGCTTTTGCAGAATCCACGTCGCGGCGGAAACGAGCACGAGGTAGTAGACGCCGGCCACCAGATAGACTTCCGTGGGCCGGAAGGAGCGCGACACCAGCACCTTGGCCTCGCCGGTAAGCTCGATGCAGGTGATGATGTAGGCCAGCGACGAATACTTGATCAAGTAGATGATCTCGTTGCCGCAGCCGGGCAGGGCGCGCCGGGCCGCCTGCGGGATGACCACCCAGAGGATGGTTTGCAGCTTGGTGAAGCCGAGGGCGTAGGCCGCCTTGATCTGCCCCTGCCGGATGGAAAGCAGCGCGCCGCGCACGTATTCCGACTGATAGGCCCCGGTACAGAGGATGAAGCCGATGACCGAGGCCGGATAGGGCTCAAGGTAGATGCCGAGGTTGGGCAGGCCGAAATAGAGGATCATGAGCTGCACGACGAGCGGCACCCCGCGGAAGACCGTGGTGAAGCCGTTACCGAGGCGGCGCAGCCACGGCGGGCCGAAGACGCGGGCCACGCCCGTCAGTACGCCGAGGACGAAACCGATGGTGGCCGAGGGGACGATCAGGGCGATGGACATCACGAGGCCCCGATTGAGCGCGGGGACCACGGTATTCATGATGAAGTCGGGATCAAGCCACTGCATGGGCTAGTCCTTTTTGGGGGCGTCTGGAGTCATGGTGGATTCGCTGCCGTCGTCCGTGATGTCGTGGGAAAGATCGCCGGTGAGCAGTTCGCTGACCGAGGGCGCCTTGTCGGGGCCGCGCATGTCGAAGAGCTTGCCGCAAAAATCGCTCGTGCGGGTGCCGGAACCGGGCGCGAGCAGGATGTCGGGCGCGCCCTGCTCGATGATTTTCCCATGCTCCATGAACAGGATGTCCGTCGCCAGCGCGCGGGCGAAGTCCATCTGGTGCGTGGCCATGATCATGGTCATGCCGCCGTCGGCCAGATCGCGGATGACCGAGAGCACCTCGCCCACCAGTTCCGGGTCGAGGGCTGAGGTGGGCTCGTCGAGGAGCATGACCTTGGGGTCCATCGCTAGGGCGCGGGCGATGGCGACGCGCTGCTTCTGGCCGCCGGAAAGCTGGGCCGGATAGAGGGCGGCGCGCTTGGCCAGCCCCACGCGGCTCAGTTCGGTCATGGCGCGTTGACGGGCTTCGGCCTTGCCGTAGCCAGCCACCTTGCGCAGGGCGATGGAGACGTTCTCCTCTGCGGTGAGGTGATCAAAGAGGTTGAAATCCTGAAAGATCATGCCCACCTGCTGGCGGAAGGCGCAGAGTTCTTTCGTGTCGCGGGCGTTGACCTTGTTGCCTTCGAGCCAGATGTCGCCGGAATCCGGCGGCAGGAGGTAGTTGAGGCACTGGAGGAAGGTGCTTTTCCCGGCCCCGGAAGGGCCGATGACCACTTTCACGTCGCCCTTGTGCACGTCGAGGGACACGTCGTTGAGGATGGTTTTGCCGCCGAGCTTCTTGACGATGTTGGCGGCGCGCAGAATGGGGGTGGTGTTCATGATGGCGTCCCTCACATGGAGCCGCTGACGGCGTAACCGGGAATGTGGACCTTGCGTTCGAGCATCCGCAGCAGATGGACGCCCACAAGGGTGATGCCGAAATACAGGAGGCCCGCCGTGATGTAGAGCGGCAGGTGCTCATAGGTCCGCGAGGCCACGAAGTGGGTGCGGGCCATGATTTCCGGGGTTCCGAGGACGAAGCAGAGGGCGGAGTCCTTGAGCAGGATGGAATATTCGTTGGACCAGCCGGGGATGGACAGGCGCAGGGCCTGCGGCAGGATGATGCAGCGGATGGCCTGCCCGTCGCTCATGCCGAGGGCGCGCGCGGCGCGCAGCTGTCCCACGGGGAGCGTTTCGATGGAGCCGCGGAAAATCTGGGATTGATAGGCGGCGCTGGCCATGCCGAGCACGAGGCACGAGGCCGTGATGGTGGAAAGGTTCAGCCCGAGGACTTCGAAAAGCCCGAAATAGAAGAGGAAGAGCAGGAGCAGGATGGGCATCCCCCGGAAGAACCAGACGTAGACGCCGATGATGCGCCGGATGAAGGCCGGGCCGTAAACTTGCAGCACCGCCAGAGGGACGCCGATGCAGAACCCCAGCGACAAGGCCCCCACGACGGTGACGATGGTGACGAGGCTCCCCTGAAGGATGTAGGGCAGGGCGTTCAGGATAACCGGGATTTTGTCCGCTATTTCCAGCATCGCGACTCACGGAATGGGGTTGGAGGATGAGGGGGCCCGGCGGGATGCCGGAAACGGCGCAGTGTACCCCAGTCGGGCCGAAGAGGGAAGTCCTGACGGCAGCCCGGCGACGGCGGAGGAAAAACCTGCCGCGTCGCCGGGCTGTTGGCGGGTACCGCCTTGGGCGCGCCGAAGGCGTGGGCCTTACTTGGCGCCGAGATACTTGGCCTGCAGTTCCTTCCAGTAGGGATCGGCCATGAGCAGCTTGTAGCCTTCGTTGACGAGCTTCATGGTTTCGGCGTCATCCTTGCGGATGGCCACGCCGAACTCGTCCTTGCCGAACTGGGCCACTTCCTGCACGGGCTTGCCCTTGCGCATGGCGTCTTCGGCGGGGGCGCTGTCAAGGCCGATGGCGTCGATGCGGCCGTTGAGCAGGTCTTCGATGGCCATGGGGCCGGAATCGTAGAAACGGAGCTGGTAGTTGTGCTTCTTTTCGGCCTGCGCCTGTTCGAGCATCTCATGCTCGTTGGTGCCGCGCTGGACGCCGAGCTTGATCTTGCCGTTGTAAATCTGATCCTCGGTCAGCTTGGACCCCTTCTTGACGATGAAAATCTTGCGGATGGTCCAGTAGGGATTGGAGAAGTCGGCCTGCGCCTGACGTTCGGGGCTGATGCTCATGCCGGAGCACACCATGTCGATTTTCTTGGCGAGCAGGGCGGGGATGATGCCGTCCCAGTCCATCGGCTTGTGCTCGACGGTGAAGCCCATCTTCTTGGCGATCCAGTTCATGGAATCGACGTCGAAGCCGGCGGGCTTGCCGGTTTCGTCCACATACGCGAAAGGCGGGTAGTTGGCGTCGATGCCGTTGATGAGATGCTTGTCCGCGGCCATGGCCGGCGAAGCCATGCTGACGGAGAGGAGGAGAGCCCCGAGCCAGAGAAGCGCATTCCGTTTCATTTTTTTCCTCGCTGAGGGTTGGCGTGGTCGAACCCGGGCCCGGAAAACCGGGCGGGAGCCCCGGACCGGCTGCCGCCGATGCGGAAGTCCGGCTGATTCCAAACCTTTCCCCTAGCACAGATGGCTGCGGCGCGCAATCATGCGCCCCGTCCGGGACGCAGGGACGCGGCGGCCCCGGGTTTCCGGAAGCCGAAGGGGGCCTTGGCACCCGGCTGCGGCACTCGGCCCGTCGGGGACGGCTCCTCCCTCCTTGCGCCTTGTGCGCTTTTTTATGTGTGGATTATTGACAATATTGCCTTTTTAAGGTTATAATAGCTTCTCTTGCACAAGCCTTTCATCGTATGTCCCGACGCCCCGGTTCCCCCGGAACTTTTCCCGAGGAACGGGGCGTTTTCCATCCTGAGCGCGCCCCGGACGCATGACGCGGCAACGTCACGCGACCGCCGCGCGGATGGCACGGGAGCCGCGTAGGGAAGGGCGTGCCGCGCACAAGGAGGCCGCCGGCGGAACCCGGCGCGTGTTAACCGCTTACCCTGAGAGGTTCTGTTACGTGGCGACGAAGCGCACTCTCCAGCAGTGGAGCGTGGAAGATTCCACCGAACTCTACGGCATCCGCAACTGGGGCGCCGGGTATTTCGGTGTTTCGCCCAAGGGCGATGTCGTGATTTATCCTTCCGGCAACAACAAGGGCGTGGCCGTGAGCGTTCCCGAGATCATCGGGGGGATGCGCGAGCGCGGCTACGACATGCCGGTCCTTCTGCGCATCGAGAACATTCTCGATTCGCAGATCACCCTCCTGCACGAGTCATTCCGTAAAGCCATTTCCTCGCTCGGCTACAAGGGGGAATACCGCGGCGTCTTTCCCATCAAGGTGAACCAGCAGCAGCACACGGTCGAAAAGATCGCGCAATTCGGCTCGCGCTTTCACCACGGCCTCGAAGTCGGCTCCAAGGCCGAACTTATTTCCGCCATTTCCCAGCTCAAGGACGAAGAAGCCTGCCTCATCTGCAACGGCTACAAAGACGAGGAGTTCATCGATCTCGGCCTTTCCGCCGTGCGTATGGGCTTCAAGTGCATTTTCGTCCTTGAAATGCCCGGTGAGCTGGAACTTATCCTCGAACGCTCGGAAGTCCTCGGCGTCAGCCCGCTGCTCGGCGTGCGCGTGAAGCTCATCACCAAGGGGAGCGGCCACTGGGCGGGCTCCTGCGGCGAGCGTTCCGCCTTCGGCCTGACCACCGCGCAGGTCATGGACATCGTGGATACCCTGAAAGAGCGCGACATGCTCGACTGCCTGCGCCTGCTCCACTACCACCTCGGCTCGCAGGTGCCCAACATCCGCGACATCCGCACCGCCGTCATGGAGAGTACCCGCGTCTATGCGGGCCTCGTGCAGGAAGGCGCGAAGATGGGCTACCTCGACCTCGGCGGCGGTCTCGCCGTGGACTATGACGGCTCGCACACCAACTACGTGAGCAGCCGCAACTATTCCATCGACGAGTACTGCACCGACGTGGTGGAGGCCGTGATGACCATCCTCGATCAGCAGGGCATCGCGCATCCGCACATCGTCACCGAGTCGGGCCGGGCCACGGTCGCCTATTATTCGATTCTCCTCTTCAACATTCTTGACGTGAGCATCGCGGAAACGGGCGAGAGCATCCCGGAACGTCTCCCCGAGGACGCGCCCGAGCCGGTGGTCAACCTGCGCGAGGTCTTGCAGGGCCTGACCGTGCGCAACTTGCAGGAATGCTACAACGACGCCATCTATTACCGGGACGAGATGCGCCAGCTTTTCATCACCGGGCGCGTCACCCTGCGTCAGCGCACCCTCGCGGACAAGTATTTCTGGGCGATCATCAACCGCATCGCGGAGGAAAAGGAAAAGCTCAAGCACATGCCCAAGGAGCTGGCCGACATCGACAGCACGCTGGCGGACATCTACTATGGCAACTTCAGCGTCTTCCAGTCCCTGCCGGACGCCTGGGCCATCGATCAGCTTTTCCCGGTCATGCCCGTTCATCGCCTGGCCGAATTCCCCTCGCGCAAGGCGGTCATTTCGGACATCACCTGCGACAGCGACGGGCGGCTCGACAAGTTCATCGATCCGCAGGGGATGCGCAGTTCCCTTGATCTGCACCCGCTTGTGGAAGGCGAGGAATACTACCTCGGCGTCTTCCTCGTGGGCGCGTATCAGGAAACCTTGGGCGATCTGCACAACCTGCTCGGCGACACCAACGTGGTTTCGATCCGCATCAGCGAGGACGGCTCCTATCAGTTCGTGCGGGAAATCCGGGGCGATTCCGTGGCCGACATCCTCGATTACGTGGAATACGATCCCCGGCGCATCCTCGAAGACCTCCGCGAGGCCGCCGAGCGCGCCGTGCGCGAGAAGCGCATCACGCCTTCCGAGCGCTACAAGATATTGCAGACGTTCGAGGACGGGCTGCGCGGTTATACCTATTTCGAACGGTAGGATGCCTCCGGCGGGCAGGGCTTTGGCCTGCACCCGCCGGGGGGAATCGCTCTGCGTGCGATGCCCGTAAGGCGAGCAAACTCGCCTGAAGGTCACGGCTTCGCCGTCCTTGGGGTTGGATTCCCTCGGACTTCTCGCTCGCGGGTCTGGGGCCATGCCGCCCCCTACCGTTCGAGGGGCTGTTCGGAGCGTATGATTGACGCCGTTTCCGGGAGACGGAAGCCGAAAAACGGTTTTTCGCAGTCGTGAAAGCGGCGATTGACCATCAAGCCGGGTCAAGGGGCCGCTGGCCCCTTGCGGGGGCCGGGGGCGGAGCCCCCGGAAAAAAGGAGAAAAGAATGGCACGAGTTCTCATCATCGGCGCTGGCGGCGTCGGCAGCGTGGTGGCGCACAAATGCGCCCAGAATCCCGAAGTTTTCACCGAGATCATGCTGGCGAGCCGCACGGTTTCCAAGTGCGACGCCATTGCAGCGAGCATCAAGGAGCGCACGGGCCGCACCATCGAGACGGCCCGGGTCAACGCGGACGACGTGCCCGAGCTGGTGGCGCTGCTGCGCCGCTACAAGCCCGCTATGGTCATCAACGTGGCCCTGCCCTATCAGGACCTTACCATCATGGACGCCTGCCTCGAAGCGGGCGTGCATTATCTGGACACGGCCAACTACGAGCCGCTTGATGTGGCCAAGTTCGAATACAAATGGCAGTGGGCCTATCAGCAGAAATTCAAGGACGCCGGGCTCATGGCGCTCCTCGGCAGCGGTTTCGATCCCGGCGTGACCAACGTTTTCGCGGCCTATGCCCAAAAGCATCTGTTCGACGAAATCCATGTCCTCGACATCATCGACTGCAACGCGGGCGATCACGGCCAGCCCTTCGCCACCAACTTCAATCCCGAGATCAACATCCGCGAAGTGACCGCCAAGGGCCGCTACTGGGAACGCGGCGAGTGGGTGGAGACTGATCCGCTTTCGTGGTCCATGACCTACGATTTCCCGGACAAGATCGGCCCGAAGAAGTGCTATCTCATGTATCATGAGGAACTTGAGTCGCTCGTCCAGAATCTCAAGGGCATCCGTCGCGCCCGTTTCTGGATGACCTTCTCCGACAATTATCTGAATCACCTCAAGGTGCTCGGCAACGTGGGCATGACCGGCATCGAGCCTGTGGAATTTCAGGGGCAGCAGATCGTGCCTATCCAGTTCCTCGGGAAGCTCCTGCCCGATCCGGCTTCGCTCGGCCCCCTCACCAAGGGCAAGACCTGCATCGGCTGCCTCATGCACGGCGTGAAGGACGGCAAGGAAAAGACCGCCTACGTCTACAATATCTGCGATCATGAGGCCGCCTACGCCGAGGTGGGCAGTCAGGCCATTTCCTACACCACCGGCGTTCCGGCCATGATCGGGGCCATGATGATGGTCACCGGCAAGTGGATGCAGCCCGGCGTGTGGAACATGGAACAGCTCGATCCCGATCCCTTCATGGAACAGCTCAACCTCCGCGGCCTCCCCTGGGTCGTGCAGGAGTAGGCGGAAGGTGACGGAGTGAGGTGAAAGATTGGAGGGGGCGGGGGGACCTTTCTGGAGAAAGGTCCCCCCGCCCCCTCCAAACCTCCCCCACCCCCTTCAAAGACTTTCGTAAGGGTCGACGAAGGTACGGG
>CALVEZ010000047.1 GCA_944326695.1 Candidatus Bilophila faecipullorum
GCGTCTTCCCCACCGGGGGCGTTGCGGGCACGCAGGGTACGCGCGAACCTAGCGCGTTGGCGGGGAGGTGTGGGGGGGTGGGGGTTGGGGGGGTGGGGGGGGGGGGGGGGGGGGGAAGGGACCCTTTGAAAAGGGCCCCTTCCCCCCTCCCCCGCACCCCCTCCCCTCATCCCCCGAAACGTTTCGACTGGTGGGGAGGCGGCGCATGGGGAGTTCCGTTGCGCGGAAGCACGGGCCGCCCAAACGCTGAGGCGTGGCGATACGGTTGGGGGGACAGGCTGATGTCCGGGTGAAGGTGGCGGCTGGTTTCCCTTTCGTCGCGGGTGTCGTCAGGCCCGGAAGAAGACGGGCTTAGAAACGAGGCGCTCCGTTGCGCCCCGGGGAACCTCTGGACGCTAAGGGGGGCGTTCCAAGACAGTTATTCCGTGGAACGGGTGAATCAACCAGCGTGCTCTAACACTGTTTTATTAATAGTATCAAGAATATATTTGTCTAGAGGGTACCTTGAACAAGGCTGGAGACGGCGGGGATGGCGCGATGTGGGACAGCGCGGCGTCCCGGGTCCGTGGGACACGGCGAATATCCGGGCTGGCCGTACCCGGGAAGCTGACGGCGTCTCAGTGACCGGGGAGACGGGGTGGCAAGCCCTGCGTAAACATTAGTAGGAAAGCGCGCCCTCCCCGTGGCCGGGGGCAGGGCACCTCTTTACCTTTTTTGTGCTCAATAAAGGAGCTGCGTCCCCGTGTCCGAGGGGGAGAGTTCGTCTTCCTTGAGGCGCCGCGCTGCTGCGTCTCTGCGGCGGGGGGGACAACGTTTCGGAAAAGAATGGAGCTGTGGTCTGAAGGGGCAGCGTCCGCGTGGCCGGGGGCAAAACACGCGGATGAAGGTGCTTCTGACTGCCTCAGGGCTGCATCTTTGCGGCAGGGGCAGATGAAGCGGATGGCGCCCGAAGCCAGCAAAAGCCCGCTGCGTCCCCGTGGAGGGAGCAGAGTTTAGGCCGCTCGTATCACGATAACGGAAGCAAGGCTGCCTCCCCGTGGCTGGGGGGGAGAGCGCCGCACAGGTGGCAGCAAACAATAAGTAGTGGCTGCGTCCCTGTGGCCGGGGCAGAGGCTGAACTTCCGCCACGGCCCCGCGCGGACCACGAAGAAAGCGGCGGGCGGATGTGGTCCTAAAAGCCCTCTTCCGGCACGGCGAAGAAGCGGAGGGTGTTGCGGCCACAGGCGGCCCACAGTTCGGCGGGGTCCATGCCGCGCTCGTGCGCCACGGCTACGGCGGTAAAGGCGACGAAACCCGGCTCGTTGGGTTTGCCGCGCCACGGCAGGGGCGAGAGGTAAGGGCAATCCGTTTCCACGAGCAGGCGCTCAAGCGGGATGCGCCGGACCGCCTCGCGCAGGTCATGGTTGGCGGGGTAGGTCACGGGGCCGGGGATGGACACGTGCCAGCCGTTGGCGAGGATGTGGTCCAGATGTTCCACGGCGTCGCCGCTGAAACAGTGCCAGAGCAGGGGCCGCCCGGCGAAGCCTTCGGCTTCGAGGATGCGCAGGCAGTCTCGTGCCGCGTCACGGGAATGGATGACCACGGGGCGATCCGTTTCCTTGGCCAGCGCAAGCTGGACGCGGAACGCCTCCTCTTGAATGAAGGGGGGGCAGTCCTTCCAGTAGAAGTCGAGCCCGATTTCCCCCACGGCGCGCAGGCGCGGGTCTTCCCGAAAGGCTTCGCGCATGGCTTGCAGCACCCCGCCCGTGCATTCCTGGGCGTCGCAGGGATGGATGCCCATAAGGAAAAAGACGCCCGGATAGGCGGCGAAGGCCTCGCGGCTGCTCCGGTAGGCGGCGGGGCCCAGAAAAACCTGTCCGATGCGGGCCACGCCCGCGTTCCGGGCGCGTTCCATGATTTCGGGAAGGCGTTCAATGAGCCCTTCCGAGTCGAGATGGGCGTGGGAATCAGCTCCCGTCAGGGGCAGGCCAAGGGTGGCGGGAAGCGGACGCGGCGTATCTTTTTTCTTGCTCATGGCGCTGCGGGAAAGCGGGGGAGCCTCACACAGAAGGCTTCCCCCTCTTTCCGTCTCCTCTCAGGGATGTTTCAAACAGATGGGCCCAAAAATCAGGCGGTGAATTCTTCTTTGATGACGGCCTCGGCCTTGATGCGGTCGAGGAGCTCGGCGAAGGTGGCCTTGACGTGCTCGCGGATGTCGCCCGCAACCACGAGGAAGAGGACATCGTCGCCGGGTTTCAGTTCGCCTTCTTCAGCTTCGGCGTGGATGCAGAAGATGCCAGGCCGCTGTTCGAGTTCGCGGCAGATGGCGTCCATCTTGGCGCGGTCGTGGGAAACCTTCATGGATTTCACCGGCGCGTGATTCGCTCGGGCCCAGCCGCGCACCACGCCGTTATGGACCAGCACCATGCCCACGTTGTCCGTGAATCCGGGGCGTTTTTTCAGATCGGCAAGCACTTTCGTCGTATCCATCTGGTTTCTCCTGTATTTGAAGTCGCTTGAAACCATTTCCGGTTTCTTTTCCATCAAACGGAACTCCCGTTGCGCATCCTCCCCACCAGTCGAAAGTCTTTGGGAGGGGAGGGATGGGGTCTGCTCTCCTCGCGTGCTCTCATCTCTCTTCCTTTATCCCCCTCGCTCACCCAGATCCCCCGACCCCTTCCGCCTTTCCTTTACCTTTATTTCCGTCTTCTGCTTGAAAATTATTTGTCAATATTCCCCGCTATTCGCTTTCCCTGCGGATGCGCGCGCCGACGGCGTTGAGCTTGTCTTCGATGCGCTCGTAGCCGCGATCCAGATGGTAGATGCGCTGCACCGTGGTGGCTCCCTTGGCGGCCAGCCCGGCGAGGACGAGGGAGGCGCTGGCCCGCAGGTCCGAGGCCATGACCGGAGCCCCGGCCAGACGCTGGACGCCCCGGACGATGGCGGTATGGCCGGAAAGACGGATGTCCGCCCCCATGCGGATCAGTTCCTGAACGTGCATGAAACGGTTTTCAAAAATCGTCTCGCTGATCACCCCCGAACCTTCCGAGAGGCACATGAGGGCCATGATCTGCGCCTGCATGTCGGTGGGGAAGCCGGGATAGGGCTGGGTGGTCACGTCCACCCCGCGCAGGGCGCAGGCGCGGCGGGCCAGTACGCCGTCGGCGGTGGGCTCGATGTCCATCCCCATCTGCCGCATTTTGGCGATGACGGCATCAAGCTCCTCAAAGGGGCAGTCCGTCAGCAGGAGTTCGCCGTCCGTGATCCCGGCGGCGGCGAGCAGCGTCCCCGCTTCGATGCGGTCGGACATGATGCGGTAGGAGCAGCCGCCGAGGTGGGGCACGCCCTGTATGCGGATGACGCTCGTGCCGTGGCCTTCGATTTTCGCGCCGCAGGCGATGAGGAAGCGGGCCAGATCGACTACTTCCGGCTCGCGGGCGGCGTTTTCAAGGATGGTTTCGCCGTCGGCGAGGGCGGCGGCCATGAGCAGGTTCTCGGTCCCGCCCACGGTGGGAAAATCGAAATGGATGTGCGCACCGTTCAGCTTGCGGCAGCGCCCGATGATGTAGCCGTCCTCAAGATCGAAGCGAGCCCCCATTTTTTCGAGGGCGGAGAGGTGCAGGTCCACGGGCCGTGCGCCGATGGCGCAGCCGCCGGGCATGGCGACGCGCGCTTCCCCGAGCCGTGCCAGCAGCGGGCCGAGCACGAGCACGGAAGCCCGCATGGTCTTGACCAGATCATAGGGCGCTTCCGGCTTGAGCGCGCCGGGCGTGACCGTGACCTGCCCGTTTTCAAAGACGGTGGGGCAGCCGAGCAGCCCGAGCAGCTTGGTGGTGGTGCGGATGTCCCGCAGGTCCGGGACATTCGAGTACGTCACGGGCTCGTCGAGCAGGATGCTCCCCATGAGGATGGGCAGGGCCGCGTTTTTCGAGCCGCTCACGTGCACGACGCCGGTCAGCGGAACGCCGCCTTCGATGATCAGTTTGTCCATGTGTTCTCTCTGCCCGGCTGTTCCGGGGCTTGTCGTTGAGGGAGGGGCTCCGCCGTACGTGCCGCAAGAAGGGCCTGCTCCGGCGGCGGGACCGCACGGAGGAGAATACGCCGCCCGCGGACGGCGGGTCAAGGGAGGCCCGGTGCCCCATTGGAGGTGCAAGAGCACAAAACGTCGCACCGCTGCCGTGGACCGGAGGGGCGTTCCGGCTCGGAGGCCGAGGCTTCGTGCGGGCGCTGCGGGAGGCCGGGACGGTCCGTTGCAGCGAAAAAATATTGATGCGAAGGCTTGACCTCATGGTAGCTTTGCTATAAAGACTACACCTGCATGTGGCGGATGTAGCTCAGTAGGTAGAGCATCTGGTTGTGGCCCAGAGGGTCGTGGGTTCAAGTCCCGTCATTCGCCCCACTTCATTGGTTTGAAAACCCTGCTTCGGCAGGGTTTTTTCTTTTGGCGTACCCAAAGGGCGGCAAGAGGGCGTTTGGGGACGCGAAAGGCGCGATGTCCGAGCCGCCGTAAACGTCCTAGGGCGGAATTCTTCCCCCGGCGCGCCGTTTCTTGTTTCTTTCCACAAAATAAAGAGGATGGAATGTCCGCTTCCCTTCCGGTGGCGTTCTTTCCGCAAAGAGGAGGGAGGTGGACCGCCTTAAGGCTGTTCAGCCCTTCTCCCTCCGTTGGGAGGCCGTGTTTCCTTGAGCTGCTGTGCAAAAGGAAAAGCGACAGGGCGCGATGCCGTTTTGGTCGCCTTTCCTTTTGAGGAAGAATCGGCTTTTTGCGGGGCGGTCGTGGAATGAAGGCCCTTCTAGCGGATCGCCGCTCCCAAGTCTCTCGCCTCTTTCAGTGCGGGTTTCCCCTTAATGTCCCCGGCCTTCATGACGCCTCCGGCTAGTACCTTCCCGCCGTCCTTCCAGCCCAGATGCCGGAGCAGGCTTGCGTAGTAGTGGAGCACGGGCTCCCAGTTGTCGTCGCTGTCGCCTTCCGCCGCCATGAGCAATCTGCATTCCTTGGAGGGCGTCCGGTAGTCGGGATCGATCTCGGTCACGGCGAAGAGCCGGTCGAGCGCCGCCTTGAGCTGTGCGCTGATGCTCCAGTAGTACATGGGCGAGGCGAAAACGAGGATGTCGGCTTCCTTGTAGGCGGGATAGATATGATACATGTCGTCTTTCTGGGTACAGGGGCTGTCGGGGTTTTTGCCTCCCCCGAGACAGCCGAGGCAGGGATGGATGTTCATCTTTTGCAGGTCGAAGCGGGTGACGCTGTGCCCGGCCTCCTGTGCGCCTGCGATGAAGGCGTCGATCAGGGCGGCGGTGTTTCCGTGCGGGCGGGGGCTGCCGTTCAACACAAGGATTTTTTTGCTCATAACGATCCTCTTTCATGGTGCTTATGAGGGATGTGAAGCGTTGATGCTTTGCCGTTTCTGAGCCTATATCTATTGGGTTGTCGGAAGCGTGTAAAGTACGCACATGAAAGAGAGTTACTTACCGAAAGGAGAGCGTGAGGATGCAATCGTGCGTTCCGGCGGGCGTCGTTCTTGAGGAAACGGGCTTTGGTTATACCATGTCTCTCATTTCCGGCAAATACAAGATGATCATTTTGTATTGCCTTTCTGAATACAGGGTCGTCCGCTATAATGAATTGAAACGTCTGATGGGAGCCGTCTCCCATAAAATGCTCAGCCTTTCCCTGAAGGAACTGGAAGCGGACGGCCTCATCGTCCGTACGGAATATCCGCAGATACCGCCCAAGGTGGAGTACGGCCTCTCGCGTCGCGGCCAATCGCTTATTCCTATCCTCGACGCCTTGTGCGAATGGGGCGAGAGGCACAGGGAGCCGCAACGCGGGGAGGCGCTTGCGGCGGAGAGGGCGGAGAGCGCCGGGGAATAGAAAAGGGCGGCTTCCCTGCTGTGAAGGGGCCGCCCTGCGTGTCTGGCGTGATGGTTGGGGGCGGCGGGAAGCGGCCTTGGAACGGCTTTGCCGCGGGAGCGGAAGCGGCGTCTTTCAGTGTCGTCCTTCCGAACATCAGCGTCCCACAAATCAAAGTTCCAATTGCAGACCCACCGGGCAATGATCCGAGCCGTAGACCTCGCTTTCTATCCACGCGTCGCGGATGGCCGGGCCAAGTTCGCCGGAGACGAAAAAATAGTCGATGCGCCAGCCCGCGTTGGTCGCGCGGGCACGCTGCCGGTAGGACCACCACGAATACTGGTGCGGCTCGTCGCCGTGCACGTGCCGGAAGGTGTCGATATACCCGGCCGCGATGAAGCGGTCGATCCACGCGCGTTCCACGGGCAGAAAGCCCGAATCCTGTTCATGCGCCTTGGGATGGGCCAGATCGAGGGGCCGGTGGGCGGTGTTGAAATCGCCGCAGGCCACGATGGGCTTTTCCCGGCGCAAGGTCTCCGCATAGTCCAGAAAGGCGTCGTAATAGCCTAGTTTGTAGGCGAGGCGTCCGTCATCCCGCGAGCCGTTGGGAAAATAGACGTTGAGGAAGTGGAAGGCGGGGTATTCGACGTGCAGCAGGCGGCCTTCGCCCTGATAGCGCGGATCGGGCAGTTCCCGCCGCACGGCGAGGGGCTCCAGTTCCGCCTTTTTGCGGGAGAAGACCGCTACGCCGGAATAGCCCTTCTTGACTTCCGACGCCAGCCACGCCGCGTTCCAGCCCTCGGGGTCGCGGTGGGGCGGCTCGATCTGGCGTGGATCGGCCTTGGTTTCCTGCAGGGCGACCACGTCCGCCTCGGTGGAGGCGAACCAGCTCCAGTCGGGTTTGGCGCATACGGCGCGGAATCCGTTGACGTTCCATGAGACAAGGCGAATCGCGGTCATGCTGTCCTCGCGGCGAGGTCGAAGGGAAGGGGCAAAGCCGGGCCGTCAGCCATGCGCTAGGGGGTACACCGTTCCGCCGGGAAAGAAAAGTGCGCTGTCTTTCCATTTTTAGGGACACGGGAGCCGTTCGGGGCGACCCGGTTTTCACGCCTTGCCCGTTGGCGAGTGCGGGCGTCCGCGAATGGCCTCCTAGCCTTGGAGGAACCACTCTGCCGTTTTTCGCAGGAGGGGCCGTCCGCAAGAAGGCGTTCGGGCTCGTGGGCAGGTCGACCATCCGTTTTTTCGCGCGTCAGGAGCTATCCGCCGGGCTCTCTGCCGACGGCTGTTTTTCCTTCGTAAGAGACAAGTGCTTTCACCCCAGCGCACATTCCGTCCGCCGTACATACTCCCTAGACAACGCACACTCTCCCTTCCCCCCACTACACACACACACACACTCTCTCTCTCTCTCTCTCTCTCTCTCTCTCTCTCTCTCTCTCTCTCTCTCTCTCTTGAAGCGGGGCCTTGTTATCCCGGCTGGAATCCGGGTGGAGCAAGGGAATCATGGCTTCCTTGCCTCCAAACGGGCAGGATGGCGGAAGTGGCACCGCTTGCAAGGAGACGGGCATGACCCGGAAGATGATCGGCGGCCAGCTTGTCGCGGGAATGATCCTGCTCGGGCTGGTTGCGGCGATGGAAAGCTTTACGGATTGGGATATGGCGCTTCAGCGCCTGTGGTTCGACTCGGACACACATGAGTGGCTCGTTTCCGCCGATCTGCACCGGCATCTGACATGGGTATTTTACAAAGGCCCCAAGGCTCTGCTCATCGTCCTCGGCGTCGGCTGCGTCGCGGGGGCGCTGGTCGGGCGGCGGCTCGGGCTTTCCCCCGGCCTGCGCCGAAGCTGCCTTTTGCTGGCGTGCGGCCTCGCGTTCGTTCCCTTGCTGCTTGGAGGGGCGAAACGCTTTACGGACGTCTATTGCCCGCAGCAATTGGAGGCGTTCGGCGGAAGCTATGCCCGTCAGGGCGTGCTCGAATGCCGCAACCCCGCCAATGAGGGCCGTTCGCGCGGCAAATGCTTTCCCGCCGGGCACGCTTCGGGCGGGTTCGCCTTGATGATGCTCTTTTTCGCCTTTCCCCGTCGGCTGCGGTGGTTCGGGCTTGCCCTCGGCCTCGCGGTGGGGTGGTGGATGGGCCTGTATCAGATGCTGCGGGGCCAGCATTTTTTGTCACATACGCTGTTCACCATGATTGGGGCATGGATGATCATTGTGCTCATCGCGGCGATCCTGCCGGAGGCGGAAAGGCCGGCGGGCGGCCCCCTCCGGCGCAGTGCGGGCCCGGCTTCGCCGTCCGGTTGAAAACATCAGTTTGTACAAATACTTGTACCTTACTTTTTTCTCCTTTGTCACATGCCCGTAACATGACTGAGGTTAGAACGCTCTCCCCGCCTTCAAACCTTCTTCAAGAGAGATGCCGCCATGAGCGCCGTATGGGACGCCGTCCGCTATCTGCTGCGACGTTTGCTGCCTTTTGCCCTGATCTATTTTCTTGTGGAACTTATGGAGCTTGCGGTACTGGCCTACCGCGAATTCCCCAACTTGACCTTTTCGTTGCCCGAAGTACTGACGGCCTTGCCCGTCTGGGTGGGCACGTCCGCGGTTTCCTGCCTTTTTTCCCTGCTTCCGTTCATGTTCTACCTGCTGGTATTGCCACGCCGTCGGCACGGCGGGCTGTGGGACAGGCGGCTGACCCTGCTTTTCTTTTTCCTCTACACGGCGGGCAACCTCTTTGAGGAAGTCTCGGAACTGCTGTTTTGGGACGAATTCACGGCGCGTTTCAACTTCGTGGCCGTGGACTATCTGGTGTATACGCATGAGGTGGTGGGCAACATCATACAGTCCTACCCCGTGGCCCTTTTCCTCGCGGGGATCACGGTCGCCGCGTTGGGGCTGTCCGCCTTTTTCCGAGGTTCGCTTATTCCCCGGCTGGCCGCGCCGCGTCTGGCCCTGCGTTTCACCGGGGCGCTGGCGCTCGTGCTCTGCGCCTTTTCGCTCAACATGGTGAATTTTATGGAATGGTCGGAAAAGGCGGACAATCGCTATCTTTCCGAGTTGTCAAAGGATGGCCTCTACAGCCTCTTTCACGCTTTCTTTTCAAATGAGCTCTCCTACACCGATTTCTATTTGACCCTGCCTGACGCCGAGGCTACGGCCATCCTCTCCCCGAACGTGGCTTCCGACGCCCGGCGGGTAGGTGAGCCCGAGGCGCTGGCCTATGAGGTGAACCCGCAAGGGCCGGAAATCCGGGCCAACGTCATTGTGGTGCTCATGGAGAGCATGGGATCGGAATTTTTCAGCGAGTTCCGCACGGACGGCAAAAAGCTGACCCCGGAACTGGAGAAGCTGGCCTCGCAGTCGCTCTATTTCAGCCATGTCTACGCCACGGGCACGCGCACGGTGCGGGGCATCGAGGCCCTGACGCTGGCCCGGCCCCCTCTGCCGGGGATGCCCATCGTGCGGCGCGAGGGCAACGATCATCTGCGCGGCGTCTGGACCATGTTTCGGGAACGCGGCTACGACCTCAAATGGCTGTACGGCGGCTATGGCTATTTCGACAATATGAACGCCTATTTCTCCGGGAACGGCTTCAATGTCGTGGACCGCACCGTCCTTTCTTCCGAGGAAATCACCTTTTCCAACGTGTGGGGCGTGTGCGACGAAGACCTGTACGCTCGCGTGCTCAGGGAAGCGGACGCCTCCGCTGCGGCGGGCAAGCCTTTTTTCAACTTTGTGCTGACCACGTCGAACCATCGGCCCTACACTTACCCGGAAGGCCGTATTTCCATCCCTTCCAAAAGCGGGCGCGACGGCGGGGTGATGTACGCCGATTACGCCGTGGGCCGCTTTATGGAAGAAGCGCGCAAGCGCCCGTGGTTTGACGACACGGTTTTCGTCTTCGTGGCCGACCACGGCGCCAGCAGTTCGGGGCGCGAGGAAATCAAGCCCGGCAACCACCATATCCCCTTGATCATCCATGCACCCAAACTCATCAGGCCCGAGCGCCATGACCTGCCCATCAGCCAGATCGACGCCGTGCCCACCCTGCTTTCCCTGCTCCGCTTCCGCTATGTCGGGGATTTTTACGGCATGAACGCCCGCGATCCCCGTTACGTCTCGCGGTATTTCCTGAGCAATTATCAGAAGCTGGCCTATACGAAAGGGCAGGATTCCGTGATCATGCGCCCCGTGCGCGGCGTGCATTTCTACCGTGACGGCCACCAGATCGGCGCGGCGGAGGCGGCCAAGGCCGGGGATCGCGTGCAGGCCCCGGATGCGGCTTTGCAGGAGGTGCTTGAGGAGGGCATCAGCTACTACCAGCACGCCGCGCGCTGGCGGGAGTTTTTGAAGGAGCCGGGCGTCGAATAAGGGATCGGACGTGCCGGGGCGCGCCATCCCGGACGCCGTCGCCGGGGCCTCGGGGCGGGATGCCGGATGCCAGCCCCGGGGCGGATGTCCTGCGGGGCTTCCCCGTGCGCGAGCCCGGCGTGCTCCGGAGTTCCGGCGAAAGGGAAAGACCCTCTGGCCGCTTGCAGGAGAAGGGGAGGGCGGGTACAGTGCGCGCACATTTCACCAAGAGGAACTTGCTCATGGCTCTCCCTGTCCCCGTTCCCGTCGCTACCGTGGGTTTGCTCATCCTTTCCAACGTGTTTATGACCTTCGCATGGTATGGGCATCTGCGCTACAAGGCCCTGCCCCTGCTGGCCGCCGTGGTGATCAGCTGGGGAATCGCCTTTTTTGAATATCTCCTGCAAGTGCCCGCCAACCGCGTGGGCTACGGCTATTTCAGCGCGGCGGAACTCAAGGCCATTCAGGAAATCATCTCCCTTTCGGTCTTCGCCTTCTTCTCGACGCTCTATCTGGGCGAATCCCTGCGGTGGAATCATTTCGTAGGCTTCGGCCTCATCGTCCTCGCCGCCTTCTTCATTTTCAAGAAGTGGTGAAGCCCTTCTTCTGCGCCTCAAGACCGGGAAAAAGGTCTTTCGTGGCCTTTTTGCCCGGCCCCTCGTCCCTTTTCGGGGAAGGAGGGGCTTTCCCCGTTCATTGGAAGAGGGCGGCATGATTTGCGGGAGAGCGTAGACGGCGGCCCCGACCGCAACGGGTACAAAGAAGGCGCAAGAGAAAACAGGAAGGTGCCCGGAGGGAACCCGAGAAGGCAGTGATGCCACCCCGGGGCCGTATCCATTTCCATGCGATCCGTGCCGGGAGGCAGGCGGAGAGGAAAACACGGGCAGCGGCGGTTGGGATGATCTTGTGTTGGTCCCTGTCGGCGCTCTTCCTCCATTCGGGCCTTATGAAAGAGCCGTTCGTGAAAGGACGATTTTTTCACGGGCAAGGGACGGCGAAGGCGAAAGGTCACATCAAGTGACTGCGGTTTTTCTTTCTATCCAACGTTATTGAAAAAAAGACGATTTGGCCGGAAAGGGGGCAGGGCCTAGCGTACCCCGATCCACTTGTGCGTCTGCAAGCCGAGCCGCCAGCGGGGATGGCGCAGGCAGTAGTCCACGCATTGGCGGGTATTCGCCTCGGCGCGGGCGTCGTCGCAGGGCTGGAGGATGAAACGCCGGAAATGAAGGCCGGTAAAGTCTTCGGGAGAACAGCCTTCCTGCGGCCAGACCAGCTTCAATTCGTCGCCCGACGTGGTGACGAGGGGATTTCCCGCCTTGGGGCTGACCGTGATCCAGTCCAGCCCGGCCGGAAGGGGCAGGGTGCCGTTGCTCTCCACGCCCACCTCGAAACCGCGCGCGTGCAGCAGGTCAATCAAATCCTTGGTGAGTTGCAGGGCCGGTTCCCCGCCCGTGAACACCACATAGGGTTTGCCTTCGCCGTAGGCGGCGGGATCGAGATCGGGAAAGGCGGCGGCAATGGCCTCGGCCACGTCCTCGGCACGTTCAAAGACGCCCGCGTCCGCACCCACGAAATCCGTATCGCAGAAGCGGCACTTGGCCGTAGCCCGGTCTTCGGGCCGCCCCGACCACAGGTTGCAGCCGGAAAAGCGGCAGAAGACCGCAGGACGGCCCGCCTGCGCGCCTTCGCCCTGCAAGGTGTAGAAGATTTCCTTGATCCGATAGGCCATGATCTTTCCTTTGAATGAAGACGATTGCGCCGCCGGGCTTTCCTTCTGCCGGACGGGTGCCGCAGGCGGAGGAGCCGACGCTCGGTCTTCCTGAAATCACTGGGTAAAAGCGTTTTTTTAAATAGCTGCGTTGGAGGGACGAAACGACATCCCGACGGTGCGGCGTTACGCCTTCGCTGTCCTTTTCCCTGCTCCTTCCCGGAGGCAAGAAGGGGCGCGCAACGCTTGAACGGGGACTAGGGCCGCGTTTCTTGTCCGTGGGCGGCGTATGCTTCCCAGCCCCGGGCGCGCAGCTTGCAGGCAGGACAGGTCCCGCAGCCGTAGCCCCACGGATGGAGCTCGCCGCGATCCCCGATGTAGCAAGTATGCGTGACCGTCCGCACGGCTTCCACGAAGGGCGCGCCGCCTTCCTCCTCGGCCAGCGTCCATGTGGCGGCCTTGTCGAGGCGCATGAGCGGCGTGTGCACGGCGAAGCGGGCGTCCATGCCCAGATTGAGGGCCACCTGCATGGCCTTGATCGTGTCGTCGCGGCAGTCGGGATAGCCGGAAAAATCGGTTTCGCAGACGCCCATGACCAGATGGCGGATGCCCTTGCGCCAGGCCAGCGCCGCCGCCGCCGTGAGGAAAACGAGGTTGCGGCCCGGCACGAAGGTGTTGGGGATGCCCTTCTCGTTGAAGGAAATCTCCATGTCGCTGGTCATGGCGGTTTCCCCGATCTGGTTGAAGAGCCCGAGGGTAAGGATGGTGTCCTCCCCGAGCCGGGCGGCCCACTGTGGGGGAAGATTGCGGTCGGCGCGCACCGCGTCGAGCATGTTCCGGCGGCATTCCATTTCGACGTGATGGCGCTGGCCGTAGTCGAAACCGACCGTCAGCACGCGGGAAAAGCGGTTCAGGGCCCAGCCGAGGCAGGTTGCGGAGTCCTGCCCGCCGGAGAAGATGACGAGGGCCGAAGCGTCGATGCTGTTCATGGGAAACCGTCCTGAAAAAGCGTTGAGGCGATGCGGGACAGTGCTACCGCAGGGTGGAGGCGCTTGTAAAGGGCGGCGGTTGTGACGTAGAATGGACACGCGCCCGTCGTCGGACGGGCCGTTTCTGCCCGGCCAGGCCGGAGAACGCCGTTACCGGGGCCGCGCCCCGTTTGTGAAGGAAGGTTTTCATGTCCCACGTCAGCGCCCCAGCCGCCACGTCCTGCGCCCTGATCCTTGCCGCGGGCAAGGGTACCCGTATGCACTCCAAAAAGCCCAAAGTCCTGCACACCATCCTCGGGGAGCCCCTGCTGGGGCATGTGGCCGAGGCTTTGCGTCCCCTCTTCGGTGACGCGCTGTGGGCCGTCATCGGCCACGAGGCCGAAATGGTGTGCGCCGCTTTCGCAGGCCGCCCGTTGCGCTTCGTGGAGCAGACGGAACAGCTCGGCACCGGACACGCGCTCATGGTGGCCCTGCCGGAACTGAAGCGGGCGGGCATGAAAAAGGTGCTCGTGGTCAACGGCGACACGCCCCTCATTACCACCGACACTCTCCGCGATTTCATGTTTTATGCCGAGGGCGCGGACGTTTCCGTGGCCACGCTGACCCTCCCGAACCCCGGTGCCTATGGCCGCATCGTACGCCGGGGAGGGGAACTGAAAGCCATTGTGGAGGCCAAGGATTTTGATCCCGCCGTGCACGGGGAGCCCACCGGGGAAATCAACGCCGGGATTTACATGCTCGACGTCGCCGCCGTGGAACGCCTCCTTCCCCGCATCGGCAACGAGAACAAGAGCGGCGAGTATTACATCACCGATCTCGTGGGTTTGGCCGTGGCCGAGGGGATGACCGTGCGCGGGCTTTCCTGCGGGAGCGATCCCAACCTGCTCGGCATCAACAACCCCGCCGAACTGGCCCGTTCCGAGGAACTCCGGCGTCGGGCCATCGTCGAGGAACGCCTCGCCGCCGGGGTGGTCATGCACGGGCCCGAGCTGATCCGCATGGGGCCCTTCGTCGCCGTGGAGCCGGGAGCGGAGCTTTTCGGCCCCTGCGAACTCTACGGCCATACGCGCATCGCCTCGGGCGCGATCATCGAATCGCACTGCGTCATCAGCGACAGCGAGGTGGAGGCCGGAGCCGTCGTCCATTCCTTCTCGCACCTTGATCACGCTTCGGTCGGGCAGGACTGCCTCGTGGGGCCCTACGCCCGTCTGCGTCCCGGCGCGGTGATGGAAAGGGATTCGCATGTGGGCAACTTCGTAGAGATGAAAAAGGCCCGCCTCGGAGAAGGGGCCAAGGCCAACCATCTGACCTATCTGGGCGACGCGGAGATCGGGCCGCGCTCCAACATCGGCGCGGGGACGATCACCTGCAACTATGACGGTGTGAACAAACACAAGACCGTCATCGGCGAACACGCCTTCATCGGCAGCAACACCGCTTTGGTGGCCCCCGTCACGGTGGGGGCGGAGGCGCTCATCGGCGCGGGATCGGTAATCACCCGCGACGTGCCCGAAAAACATTTGGGCGTCGCGCGCGGAAAGCAGACCAACTTGCGCCGCCGTTAGGCTGATTTTAGGTGTTATTCCAATAGGCTGTGAAAGCAAAGGAAAAGAGGTGCCTCCGCGGAGGCTCAAGAAGCGTTTTCGGGGCCTCCAAGAGCCTTGAAGAACGGGAGATATTCCGTTACTGAAAGAGTATCTCCGCTTTGAAAGGAGCGGATTGCCGAACGAACGCTTGACGGGTCGGCCCGGCCGTCCCGTATGAAAAAGAACCCTTTTCTTCTCAACCTCAATCTTGCCATGATACGGCAAAAAGAGTAGAGTCTTTGCATGGAACTTTTCGATCTCTTGGAAACCCGCGTGGTTGAACTTCTCGGGCAGATTGATACCCTTCGCGAGGAAAACAAGTCCTTGCAGGAAAAGATTGGCGCTCTCGAAGAGAGCAACAGAGCTCTGGAAGAGGACAACAAGGGCCTTAAGGAGTCGTTGGAGCAGGAGCAGCACACCAAGGAAGAGATTAACGGACGCATCGACACGTTGCTCTCGACGATTCGCGAGTTTACGGCTGAAGCGTAATCTGCGATACCTGTATGCACAGCTTTCAGCTCAATGTCCTGGGAATGGACATTTCCTTCCGCACGGAGGCCGATCCCGCTCGCATCGAGCAGGCGCAGGTCTTCGTGGAGAAGCAGTATGAGAGATTGAAAAACCAGGGAGGGCAGTTCGGCAGAGAAAAACTGCTGGCGCTTCTGGTTTTGGGAGTTGCAGACGACTTGTTGCAAACGCAGCAGCAGCTTGAAGCGGTGGAGAGCCGCCTTGCCAACTTGCTGAAGCTTATAGAGAATACGGATTAATTGTTCTGGAACATGTTCCCTGGAGCGTGCGTGATCCCTTTATTGGTGCTGACCTCACAAGCATGATAAAAGGGGGCCGAGCGGTGGACTGGTGTGCATGCCCGACCTGTCGGGAAGTCTGAAGGTCCGCCCAAGGTTCCCACCTGGGTAACCAGGTTTTGCACCGGTATCTGGACACGGCGCTCCGGGGTCATCTCTGGCGTCCTTCTCTGCGGCCCCGTAGCAGGCGATTTGCGTTCCGTTTGCGGCGCGGGTCGTGTTGTCTTCCCCCTTTTCCCATCAGAATGTCCTCCCCTGTCCGGACGATGCCGACTGTGCGCAATGTTCCGCCGCATCGCATGAACGGGCGTGTGCCCGATACTATAAAGGGAGGGGATTTATGGAAATTTTTACCGCATTCTGCGTCTTCGCGGCCATATGCGTCAGCGGGGGCGTAGGCTTCTATCTCAACAAGCATCTCAACGCCAAACGGATCGGCGACGCCACCGAGCTTGCCACCCGCATAGTCGAAGAATCCCGCAAGGAAGCGCAGGCCCAGAAAAAGGAAATCCTCCTTCAGGGGCAGGACGAGCTTTTCAACCAGAAGCGCGAGCTTGAGCACGAGTTCAAGGAGCGCGAGCGGGAATTGAAGGCGCGCGACCGCAAATTGCAGGAGCAGGGCGAGCGCCTTGAGGAAAAGCTCGAAAAGGCGACCGAGAAGGAACACGAGCTGCTCAGCGTCGAGAAGGACCTCGCCAAGAAAGAGCGCAGGCTCGCCGAACTTGAAGAAAGCCTCAACGAACACATCGCCGAACAGGAACGCCGCTTGCAAGAGGTTTCCGGCCTGACCGCCGAGGAAGCTCGCCAGCGGCTTTTTGCCGAGATCGAGTCCCGCACTCGCCATGAGGCCGCCAAGATGATGCGCCTCATCGAGGCCGAGGCCCGCGAGACTGCGGACCGCAAGGCCAAGGAAATCATCGCCAGTTCCATTCAGCGTTACGCCGGGGACTATGTGAGCGAGCACACCGTCACCGCCGTGACCCTCCCCAGCGAGGACATGAAGGGACGCATCATCGGCCGTGAAGGGCGCAACATCCGTGCGCTTGAGGCGGCTACCGGCGTCGACCTCATCATCGACGACACCCCCGAAACCGTCATCCTGTCCGCCTACAGCCCCCTGCGCCGTCAGGTGGCGAAAATGGCCCTTGAGCGCCTCATTCAGGACGGGCGCATCCATCCGGCCCGCATTGAGGACGTGGTGCACAAGTGCGAGCAGGAGCTTGAAGTCCAAATCCGCGAAGTGGGCGAACAGGCCACCTTCGACGCGGGCGTGCACGGCATCCATCCCGAGCTTGTCCGCTATCTCGGCCAGCTCCGCTACCGCACCAGCTTTACGCAAAACGTCTTGCAGCATTCCCTTGAAGTCTCCGCGCTCTGCGGCATGATGGCCGCCGAGCTGGGTATGGACATCAAGAAGGCGAAGCGGGCCGGGCTCCTGCACGACATCGGCAAGGCCGTGGACCACGAGGTCGAGGGCCCGCACGCGCTCATAGGGGCCGATCTCGCCAAGAAGTACAACGAGAGCAAGGACATCCTCCACGCCATCGCCGCCCACCATGAGGATCAGCGCCCCGAAACCGCGCTGGCCGTGCTCGTGCAGGCCGCCGACTCCCTTTCCGGGGCCCGGCCCGGCGCGCGCAAGGAACTCCTGGAGAGCTACGTCAAGCGTCTGGAAGACCTTGAAAACATCGCCACCGAATTCGACGGCGTGTCCAAGGCGTACGCGATTCAGGCTGGGCGCGAAATCCGCGTCATGGTCAACTCCGAAAACGTGGACGACGATCAGACCTATTTGCTCTGTAAGGACATCACCGGGAAGATCGAGGAAAACCTCACCTATCCCGGCCAGATTCGCGTGACGGTCATCCGCGAGCGGCGGGCCGTGGGTTACGCGAAATAAAGGCATCGGTGCCATCTTTGAAAGAGGGAGCTTCGGCTCCCTTTTTTTGTGCCTGTGAAAGCGGAAGAAAATCCTATCCCCGGGGCTGATTTCGGCTTTCCGGCAGGGCCGCTCCTGTGCAAGCTCGGCGGCCCGGGCAACTCAAAAGCGACACCGGTTGAAAAGCCGTGCTGAACGCAGGGGAAAGGGACGGCGACAGGGTGGGTCTTGGCCGTGTTCCTTTAAAAAAATGTACCTATAAGTAGAAAAGAGGCTTTTTTCTACATTGAAGTAGAATAAGGGGAAAGCCGTGCAATAAAAATTGGTTGTGTAATCAAGAACAAGATAAAGTCCACGCAAAAGCCGCATATCCAAAGAAAAAAAGGAACTATTTCTTTATATTATCTAAAATCTACAAAAAAGTAGAAAAAGAGGGAAGTACTAGCTCCGGTAGGTCATGTTGTCCGGAAAGATGCGGCATGGGGAGAGTGAAAAAGAAAAATCCTTCCGTAATGACAATCTGTTGAGGTATAAGTGGACGGAAAGGCGTTCCTTCATGCGGAGGTTGGCCCTCTTTTTGCTATGGAAAGGGCAATACCTTTTGGGAGGAAATTTTCCATGAGTTCCACAGTCCGTGAAAGTGCCCTTGACGATATTGCCCTTGCGCAGCCCGTGCCGCCCCTGCCCGCCCCTGATCCGGGCAAGTCGCTGGCCAGCGGCTATGGTCGTGACGTTTTCGATATCCGGGTCATGCGCCAGCGCCTGCCCCGCGATGTTTACGAGCGTTTACAGCAGACCATGACCCGCCGCGTCCCTTTGAATCCCGCCGACGCCGACGTGGTCGCCGGGGCCATGAAGGACTGGGCCCTTGAGCACGGGGCCACCCACTATACCCACTGGTTCCAGCCCATGACCGGCCTCACCGCCGAAAAGCACGACGCCTTCCTCTCGCCCACGCCCGACGGACAGGTCTTCGGCGAGTTTTCCGGCAAGATGCTCATCAAGGGCGAGCCCGACGCTTCGTCCTTCCCTTCCGGCGGCATCCGCTCCACCTTCGAGGCGCGCGGCTACACGGCGTGGGACCCCACGTCCCCGGTTTTCCTGCTGGGTGACGACTACGGCCGCAAGACGCTCTACATCCCCACCGTCTTCTATTCCTACACCGGCGAGGCTCTGGACCGCAAAACGCCCCTCATGCGTTCTGTCGAGGCTGTCTCCGGGCAGGCGTTGCGTATCCTCCGCCTGCTCGGCAACACCACGGCCACCAGCGTACAGGCGATGGTCGGTTCCGAACAGGAATATTTCCTCGTGGATCGCCGCCTTTACGTCCAGCGCCCCGACCTCATGATGTGCGGCCGCACCCTCTACGGGGCCAGACCCGCCAAGGGGCAGGAGATGGAGGATCACTATTTCGGGAGCATCCCTTCCCGCGTGTTGGCCTACATGCAGGATGTGGAGCAGCGCCTCTTCGCGCTCGGCATCCCTGCCCATACCCGCCACAACGAGGTGGCCCCCGGTCAGTTCGAGATCGCGCCCGTCTACGAGGATGTGAACATCGCCACCGACCACAACATGCTGACGATGGAAGTGATGCGCCGCACGGCCCGGCGGCACGGCTACGTCTGCCTGCTGCATGAAAAGCCCTTTGCGGGCGTCAACGGCTCGGGCAAGCACAACAACTGGTCCCTGTGCGATTCCGACGGCCACAACCTGCTGAATCCCGGCGAGACCCCGATGAAGAACGCTCAGTTCCTCGTTTTTCTCGCCGCCGTGCTGCGCGCCGTGCACAAGCACAGCGTCAACCTGCGTCTCGGCATCATCGGGGCCAGCAACGATCATCGTCTCGGCGCCAACGAAGCCCCGCCAGCCGTCATTTCCGTCTATCTCGGGGAGAGCCTTTCAAGGATCATCCGGGCCATCGCCTACGGCAAGGAAGCTGCGGACGACAGCGTGGAGCCCGTTGAAATCGGCGTCTCCGTGCTGCCGGACATCCCGCGCGACCTCTCCGACCGCAATAGGACGAGCCCCTTTGCCTTCACCGGCAACAAGTTCGAATTCCGCGCCCTCGGCTCCTCCCAGAACATCGCCACCGCGAACATTGTCTTGAACGCGGCCATGGCCTGCGCGCTGGACGACATCGCGAACATGCTTGAGGCCGAGCTTGCCAAGGGCACGCCGCTCAACGCCGCCATCCAGAGCCTTCTGGCCCGGCTCTTTGCGGAGCATATGCCCATCGTCTTCGACGGCAACGGCTACAGCGAGGAATGGCTGGCCGAGGCCGAAAGGCGCGGCCTGCCGAATCTCAAGGACACCGTGGCCGCCCTTGCCCACTACGGCGACAAGGACGTGATGGAGGTTTTCGCCCGCCACAATGTCCTGAGTCCGCGCGAGATGCTCTCGCGTCAGGAAATCCTGCTGGAGAGCTATACGCACACCCTTTCCATCGAAGGGCACACTGCCCTCAAACTGGGCCGCACCCGCCTTCTCCCCGCCGCCCTCGGCTATCAGGCCAGGCTTGCCGAGGCTGTGGCCTCTGCCGCGGCCCTTGTGGGCGACGCCGCCGAGGAGAAGGCCTACTTCCTGCGGGTACGCGCTGAGGTGAGCGGGCTTCTCGTCGCTCTGGACGCCTTGGAAGCCGCCCTCGCCGCCCCTTCCGGGGAGACGGCGCTGGCCCGGGCCGCTTATGCCCGCGATGTGGTGCTCCCCGCGATGAACGTGTGCCGTGAACATGCGGACGCGCTCGAATGCCTGTGCAGCGCGCACGAGTGGCCTTTGCCGTCCTATGCCGAGCTTTTGTGGCTCCATTAAAAAAGGGCGGTTGCCTCTGCGCTGCCGCGGCCTTGCCCGGCGGTGGGGCCGCAGGTGTCCGAGGGAAGCTCACGGGAGCGAAGGCCGCACGGCCGAGGGAGCTTGCCGTGCAGCACGGTGAAAGCAAAGCGGAATGAGGTTTCCGCGAAAAACGTCCGGGCGTGGGGCCCGTTTTCCGGCGACAACTCCAAGTGCAGCGGATGGGCCGGAAAAAGGACGGAGGTGCAGGGGGGCCTTTCCATGAAAGGCTTCCCTGTCCCCGGCTCGGAAAAGGGATGCAAAACGAGAGAGGCAGCCCCTTTCCACAGAAAAAGACTGCCTCTCTACTCCCACCCTGAAACATTTTCAGGACAGGACTTGCATACCCGTACTGAGTGAAAAAAGCAAGAAGCATCTTGAATTCCCGCTTTGGTGAAGATGCGTTGCGTCGCCCGGATGGGAAAAAGGCTTCCGCCCTTGAGGTACGCGCCGGGATAAGAACGGCACGGCGGAACGCCGTGGAAACCCCGCCTGTTCACTGCGTCGCACGGCAGGGCCCGGCGGGGCATTCATGACAGGGAGACATTCATGCGATTTACCAAAATGCAGGCCGCAGGCAACGATTACGTCTATATGGAGGCTCTGAAGGAGCCCGTCGCCCATCCCGGGGAACTGTCCCGGCGCATCAGCGACCGTCATTTCGGCGTCGGAAGCGACGGCTTGATCCTCATTTGCCCGCCCTCCGATCCCGCCGTGGCGGATTTCCGTATGCGTATGTTCAACGCCGACGGCAGCGAGTCGGAAATGTGCGGCAACGGCATCCGCTGCGTGGGCAAGTACGTCTACGACAACGGCCTGACCCGCAAGGAAAGCGTACGCATCGAGACGCTGGCGGGCATCCGCCTTCTCCGTCTCCATCCGGAAGGCGGCAAGGTGAAAACCGTTACCGTGGATATGGGCGAGCCCCGTCTCGCCCCCCGCGACATCCCCGTGAGCGGCGAAGGCGAGACGTTCGTCAACCGCCCCCTGAAGGTGGGAGGCCGCGTATGGCAGGTAACGGCGGTTTCTATGGGCAATCCCCACGCCATTGTCTTCACCGAGGGTATTGATCGGCTGGATTTGCCCCAACTTGGGCCTCTTTTTGAGCATCATCCCCTTTTTCCCCGCCGGACCAACACGGAATTCGTGGAAATCGTCGACCGGGGGCATGTCAAAATGCGCGTCTGGGAACGCGGCGCGGGCGAAACCCTTGCGTGCGGCACGGGCGCGTCGGCGGTGGCTGTCGCGGGGGCGCTCACGGGCCATACCGACCGGAAGGTCCACGTGGAGCTTCTCGGCGGCGAGCTTGACATCGAATGGGATGAGGCGAGCAACCATGTTTTTATGACCGGCGGCGCGGCCGTGGTCTTTACCGGCGACTATCCGGGAGAGGCCCTTTCCGAAGCCGCAGCAGGAGAAACAGCCAATGGCACGGATCAATGAGGAGTATTTGAAGCTGCCGGGCAGCTATCTTTTTGCCGACATCGCGCACAAGGTGGAGGCTTTCAAGCGGGCGCACCCGGAAACCGAGATCATCCGCCTCGGCATCGGAGACGTGACCCGCCCCCTGCCGCCTTCCGTCATCGCGGCTCTGCACAAGGCCGTGGATGAGCAGGCCACACCCGAGGGCTTCCGGGGCTACGGCCCGGAACAGGGCTACGCCTTTTTGCGTGAGGCCATTGCGGAGGGCGATTTCGCCCCCCGTGGCGTGGAGATCGATCCTGCGGACATCTTCATCAGTGACGGCGCAAAGGGCGATTTGGGGAATTTTCAGGAGCTTTTCGGTCGGGAAAGCGTCATTGCCGTGACTGATCCCGTCTACCCCGTTTATGTGGATTCCAATGTCATGGCGGGCCGAGCCGGGACGTTCGACGAAAAGGCCGGGAGCTGGTCGGGCATCGTCTATCTGCCCTGCACGGCGGAAAACGGCTTCATTCCCTCCCTTCCGGCCAAACGGCCCGACGTCATCTACCTTTGTCTGCCCAACAACCCCACGGGCACGGCGCTTTCTCGGGCCGATCTCCAGCGCTGGGTGGACTACGCCCGCGCCAATGAGTGCCTGATTCTCTTTGATGCCGCCTATGAAGCCTATATCCGCGAGGAGGGTATCCCGCACAGCATCTACGAGCTTGAGGGCGCCAGAGAGGTGGCCGTGGAGTTCCGCAGCTTCTCCAAGCCCGCCGGATTCACGGGCTTGCGCTGCGGCTACGTGGTCGTTCCCGAAACCGTGCGGGCGCGTTCCGCCGAGGGGAGGACGGTAGCCCTGAAACCCCTCTGGAACCGCCGACAGACCACCAAGTACAACGGCTGTCCCTACATCGTGCAGCGCGCTGCCGAGGCCGTCTACACCCCGCAGGGCCGCCGTGAAGTGCGCGAGAATGTGGACTACTACATGGAAAACGCCGCCACCATCCGCAGCGGGCTGCAAGAGGCCGGGCTGGAGGTCTACGGTGGAGTAAACGCTCCCTATATTTGGCTGAAGACGCCCGGCGGCATGGACTCGTGGACCTTTTTCGAGGTGCTGCTGCACGAGCTCGGCATCGTGGGCACGCCCGGCGTGGGCTTCGGTCCCAGCGGGGAAGGCTATTTCCGCCTGACCGCCTTCGGTTCGCATGAAAACACCGCCAAAGCCATGCGCCGTATCGCCGAGGCCGGGCACTGGTCCACGTGGAAGAAAGGCTAGAGGCCGGAAAAGGTGAGAAGGGAGCTTTTCCGAAAGGCTCTGTCACAGGAAATGGTTGATAGTTTCTTGAGGACACCGGAATTTCAAACGTTTTCAATACTGTTGAGGCAACAGGCTCCACAATGTGAAAACGCTTATTCCTATTATACTGAAATCACAGATGAAATATATCAATCAATGGTTATGAAAGAGCCTTCCACTTCGCCGTCCGGCTGCGGCCATTTCACCGGGCTGCGAACGCCGCCGGACAAGCGAGTCCGGCGCGCGCCTGCATCCATGCCTACCTTTCCGAACGTTTCCCCGAAGGGAGGCCATAAGCGGGATCGGGGGACGGAGCCGGAAAGCGGCACCTCGGGCAGCAGAAGGGAAAAAGCCCATTTCCATAATAAAAATACTCTATTATACAAAGTAAGGCTGATCGCTTGACATTGTTGCCGCTCAGGACGTAGGCTAAAGCCCGTAGTAACAAAAAGGAATCGTCAGATGTTCATCGCCTCCTTCGCTTTTGCCCTCTATGAAGCCCCCATGAACTGGGGCCTCTATTACTATTTTAGGGACAAGAGCGGCGTGGAGGCGCGTGTCTGACGGTATTGTCGGGACAGCGTTGACGGAAGGCCGCGAACAGAGCGTTCGCGGCCTTTTTTGTATCTGCAAAAAGCCAAACGGGTTGAAAAACGATGATTACACTGCAAGCTCCGGCCTCCAAATCGGTATCGCATCGCATGATGATGGGCGCGGCCCTCGCGCAGGGGGATTCCGTGGTCACCCGGGTTCTCGAAAGCAAGGACCTTGAGCGCACGATGGACATCCTGCGCGGCGCGGGCGCGGGTATCGAGCGGCTCCAACCGGGCGAATACGCGGTTTCCGGCCTGGGCGGTCGGCCGCGCGGCGGCAAGGGCGAGCCGCTTTCCTGCGACGTGCACGAGTCCGGCACCACCTGCCGCCTTCTGACCGCCGTACTCGCGGCGGGGATGGGGCGCTTCCGCATCCACGGCGCGCCGCGCATGTCCGAACGGCCCATCGGGGAACTGACCGCTGCGCTGGAAAGCCTCGGCGTGTCCTTCGATTTCGAGGGCAAGATCGGTTTTCCGCCCCTCGTCATGACGACGGAGGGCCTCAGCGGGGGCGACGTGTCCATCGGCATGGACGAATCGAGCCAGTACCTCTCCGGCGTTCTGCTGGCCGCGCCGTTGGCCCACGCGCCCCTCACCGTGCACATCGGCGGGAAGAATGTGGTTTCATGGCCGTATGTCGCGTTGACCCTTCAGGCCCTCGAAACCTTCGGCGTGCCTTTCGCCGTGGAACGGCTGGAGGACGGGGTGTGGAGCGTCATTGATTGGCGTACCCTTGAACAGGCCGAACCGGGCCGCGTGCGCTTCCGCATGGAGCCCGCCGTCTACCGGGCCGGGCGCTATGCCGTGGAGGGGGACTGGTCGGGCGCGTCCTATTTTCTTGCGGCGGGAGCCATCGGCCCCCGGCCCGTGCGCATGGAGGGCCTGCGGGCCGAGTCCTTGCAGGGTGATCGGGTGATGCTGGACATTTTGCGGGACATGGGGGCGCGTATCGACGTTGAAGCCGACGCCGTGACCGTGCATCCTTCGGCCTTGCACGGCGTCGACATGGACATGGGGCGTTGCCCTGATCTCGTGCCCACGGTGGCGGTGGTGGCGGCGCACGCTTCCGGTCCCACCCGGGTACGCAACGCGGCCCATCTGCGGATCAAGGAATGCGACCGCATCGCCGTGCCCGCCGCGGAACTGGCCAAGGTGGGCGTCCGCAGCGAAGAGCACGAGGATGGGCTCACAGTTTACGGCGATCCCGATCTCGCAAGCCGTCTCGGTTCTCTGGAGGGCATCGCCTTTTCCGCGCACGGCGATCATCGCATCGCCATGAGCCTTGCCCTGCTGGAGCTGCGGGGCGGGCGTCTGGCGCTGGACAACCCCTCCTGTGTGGGGAAATCGTTCCCGAATTTCTGGGAATGCTGGGATCAGGTGCGGTCATGAGCGGGGCTGCGGAAACGTCCCGCCGTCTGGCCATCATCGGGTGCCGGGGGCGCATGGGAAAGCTGCTCGCCGCCCGCTGGAGCGCGGCGGGCCACGACGTGGGGGGCCTTGATCTCCCTTTGACGGACGAGGGCTTTTCCTCGGCCCTTTCCGGCGCGGATGCCGTCTTCCTGTGCATTCCCGCCGGGGCGCTTTCCGAAGTCCTGCCGCGCCTTGCGCCGCATCTGGACGGCAGGCAGGTGCTGGCGGACATCACCTCGGTCAAGATGCGGCCACTGGCCCAGATGGAGGCCGCCTACGCCGGGCCGGTTGTGGGCACGCATCCCCTTTTCGGCCCCAAGCCCCAGCCTTCCGATCTGCGGGTGTGCGTCACCCCGGGCCGCAACGCCGAAGAGCCCCATATTGCCCTTGTTGAAGGGCTGTTCCGGGATATGGGCTGCGCGTCCTTCCGTTCCACGGCGCAGGCCCACGACCGCGCCGCCGCCTCTATTCAGGGCCTGAATTTCATTTCCAGTCTGGCCTATTTTTCTACGCTGGCTGAGCAGGAGGAGCTCCTGCCGTTCCTGACTCCCTCCTTCCGGCGGCGTCTGGAAGCCTCGCGCAAGATGCTTACCGAGGACGCCCCCCTCTTCGAGTGGCTTTTTGAGGCCAATCCCCTCAGTCAGGAGTCCGTCCGGCAGTACCGTTCCTTCCTGAATGTAGCCGCCGGCGGCGACATCAACGTCCTTGTCCAGCGCGCGCGTTGGTGGTGGAAGGAGGAGAGATAGAGGAAGATTGGGGCGGGGAAGGAGAAACTTTCTGGAGAAAGTTTCTCCTCCCCCTCCCCAAACCCCTCCCCTTTCTTTTCAAAGACT
>CALVEZ010000048.1 GCA_944326695.1 Candidatus Bilophila faecipullorum
AGGCTCATTCCGTCAATGCCGCCGCCGTCGCCTTCTGGCGCGAGGCCGGGATAGGCCGGGTGAATCTGGCGCGGGAGCTTGCTTTCAGGGACATGCGCGCGCTGGCGGGAGCATTCCCGGATATGGAATTCGAGGCGTTCGTGCACGGGGCCATGTGTCTGGCCCTGTCCGGCCATTGTCTGCTTTCGGCGTGGGTCAACGGGCGTCCGGCCAATCAGGGGCGCTGCACGCAGCCGTGCCGTTTCGACTACCGGGCCTTCGCGCTGGTGGTGGAGGAGCAAAAGCGCGCGGGCGAGCCTTTGTGGGAAGTTCGGCAGGGCGAGGCCTTCAGCGGTTTCTGGGCCCCGCAGGATTTGTGCCTGCTGCGCTACGTGGGCTGTCTTGCCGACAGCGGCATCGCCGCCCTGAAGCTGGAAGGCCGCACCAAGAGCGGCGGCTATGTGGCGCAGGTGACGGATGTCTACCGCACGGCCCTGAGCCGTCACGCGTCGCGGCGGGCGGGCACGGCGTCCTCGCCCGAATGGACCACCAGCGCGCTCCTTGAGGAGCTTTTCCAGACCTCCACCCGGCCCCTGTCCACAGGCTTTTTCCTGCCCCGCCGCCGCGTGGAGGCCCCGCGTGCGGGCTTTGCCGCGCGTCCCGTGGCGGCGCGTCTGATCGAACCGTTAAGGGGAGGCTGGAAAGTGCAGGTCCGCTCCGTGTGGCGGGCGGATCGGGAAGCCGCCGTGCTTCTTCCCGGCCTGCGCCGTCCGGCGCTGCGCCCCGGCGCGTATGGCCTTGAGAACCATCGGGGCGAGCGTACGGACATCCTCCATCCCGGCATGGAAGGCGCCTTGCGTTGCGAAATGGAAGGACTGCGGGCGGGGCTGTATATCCGGGCCTAGGCCCAGTCCTGATGAAACGCCTGCCGCAAAGCCCCGTTCCCCACTGGCCGTCTTATTAAGAGGAAAGGACATCGTGGCATGGCGCCTTCCCTGTCGTCCTCGCCCCTTGAATCGGCTTGTGGGGCGGCGTTTTCATGGGGCTCAGCCTGACTTGGCCGTTGCGCAGCCGTCAGCCTGATGCCCTTTCTCCGAGGGCCGGGCCCCATAGAAGACGGAGGGCGCAGCGCCTCCTTTTCCCTCGTTTTTGCCTCGTGCCTCTGGGAAAAGCGCCGTGGTGCCGGGCCTTAGGAAAGCTGATCCGGCGTTGCTTCGAGCCTGACCCACGTCAGTTCGTGCTTGTTGCATGAAAGGTGCATCACCCGCGATCCGGGAATGGCCGCGAACTTGGCCGCCGTGATGTGGTCGGTCTCGGCCTGAAACTTGAGGGTGCAGACGAAGTTCCGGCAGCTTCCGAGGGCGATCCAGCGCGTAATCACCTCATAGAGCCTGTCGGGGTAGCAGATCATGTCCGAGAAAAGCCAGTCCACGGCCCCGGCATGGCGGGGATCGAGGGCAAAGCCGCTGCCGATGCAGTGGGTCACGCCGGGCATGGCCTCCACCTGCGGCGCGAGGTGGGCCTTGTCGATGCTGAAGACCTGCGCTCCCAGCGACGCCAGAACCCATGTCCAGCCGCCGGGCGCGGAGCCGAGATCGAGGCAGAGATCGCCCGGCCCGGGCCGTTTGGGGAGCAGAGTGAAGGTTTCCCACAGTTTGAGATAGGCCCGGCTCGGCGGGTCGATTTTGTTTTCGTGGAAGCGGACTTCCCCGTCAGGAAAGGGCGAGGAGCAGCGTGCCGAGGCAAGGATGAGGCCCGGTTCCCAGAGGGTCCACGAGCCCAGCGGGGCGGTGGGGGCGGGGTCGCCGAAGCGGAGGGGCTTTTCCGAAACGTGGGGGAGCTTTTCCTGAATGAGCGCGGCCCGGCGGTGGTGCTCCTCGGAATGCAGATGCCAGTTGCGCTGGATGGCCGAGAGCTTGCGCGCCCCGTCCCCGATGGATTCGATGGGGATGAAGACGGGGGATTCCCAAATGTTTTGGGCCCATGCGACGCGCCGGGGCAGGCCGCGCGCCAGCACGAGCCGTCCGCGGACCTCCAGCGCGTCGTCGCCGAGTTCGGCAAGCAGATCGTCAAGAAATCCTTTTGCGGCCAGATACGCGGTAAAAGGAGAGGGAAACGGGGAGGAACTTCCAGAAACGTCGGCGGCGGAGGATAATTTTTTCATAAATGGAAGGAATGTCCCCTCCGGGACAAAATCGGCTGAAATGTTTATGCCTTGCAAAGGCGATGCCGAGTCCCTATACTCCAGTCTCCGTTTATTCTCAATCGCCGGTTTGGATTCCACGGCAGACAAAAGGAAGCATCACATGCCTCATAAAGGCCCGCACATATCCATTGCACCCGATTTCGTCGTCAATCGTATCCTGCGCATCAATCTTGAAGATTTCGCCGAGTGGCCCGAATCTGTCCGCCGCCTTGCCATCGAGATCGCGGAAGAGCTCTTTTTGGCCGCCTACAATCCTTTTGTGGACCCGGCTACGGTGAAGGCCAGCGTCAAGGAGCGCTTTGATCGCGAGGTTTTTGCGCTGGCCCACCACTACGCCAACACCATCGGGGAGGGCATTACCCTCTTCTGGAGCGGCTATGAGGCCGAGGCCGCCTTCCGCAAGGAGCTTGTGCAGCGCCTTGGCGCCTTCCTGCCGCCGGACGCCATCGTCACGCGGCCCAGCGCGCTTGTGGCCTGTGCCACCGACGCCACCGACTTGCGCATGGAACTGCCGCTGATGGTGGTGGAGCCCGCCAACGCCGAACAGATAAGCGAACTGGTCAAGCTGGCCAACGAATTAAAGTTCGCCCTCATTCCCCGAGGCGGGGCCTCCGGGCTTACCGGCGGTTCCGTCCCCATGCGCCGGCGCTCGGTCATCGTGCGCACCACGCGCTTTACCAAAATCTCCTCGGTGGACCGGGACAACATGTGCGTCACGCTGGACGCCGGGGTCATCACCCAGACGGCCATCGACGCCGTCTCCCGGGAGGGCTTCCTCTTTACCGTGGACCCGGCCTCGAAGACGGCTTCGACCATCGGCGGCAACGTGGCGGAAAATTCGGGCGGCCCCTTCGCCTTTGAATACGGGACCACGCTCGACAACCTGCTCTCGTGGCGCATGGTCACTCCGACCGGGGAGATCATCACCATCGAGCGCAAGGATCACCCGCGTCACAAGATTCTTCCCGAAGAGGTGGCGGTTTTC
This sequence comes from Candidatus Bilophila faecipullorum, assembly GCA_944326695.1. Classification (GTDB taxonomy): domain Bacteria; phylum Desulfobacterota; class Desulfovibrionia; order Desulfovibrionales; family Desulfovibrionaceae; genus Bilophila; species Bilophila faecipullorum. The sequence continues at coordinate 3,171 of CALVEZ010000048.1, forward strand.
GAGGTCAAGGACCTCAGCGGCGGCGTGCGCAGCGTGGTGGAGCTGCACGGCTCGGAAATCCGGCTCCCCGGCCTCGGCAAGGACGTCACCAACAAGGCGCTCGGCGGTTTGCCCGGTATGCAGAAGGAAGGCGTGGACGGCATCATCACCGACGCCACCTTCATCGTGCACAAGAAGCCCGCGCACTCGCGGGTGATGGTGCTGGAATTCTATGGCCGCTCCATGCATCAGGCCGCGGTGGTCATCGGCCAGATCGTGGGCCTGCGCGACCGCATCCGGCAGGATGGCGACTACGCCCGGCTTTCCGCGCTGGAAGAATTCAACGCCAAATACGTGCGCGCCATCGACTATCAGAAAAAATCCTCCAAGTACGAAGGGTTGCCCATATCGGTCATCATCCTTCAGGTGGACGGCGATGAGCCCTATCTGCTGGAGAAATGCGTACAGGAAATCTCGGCCATCGTAGACGCGGAAGAAAACGTCGACCTGTTTCTTGCCAGGGACGAGAAGGAAGCCGAGCTTTTCTGGGAGGATCGCCACCGCCTGTCCGCCATTGCCCGCCGTACCTCCGGCTTCAAGATCAACGAGGACGTGGTCATCCCCATGCAGCGCATCCCGGATTTCGCGCTCTTTCTGGAGCAGCTCAATCTTGAATGCGCGGCGATGGCCTACCGCAAGGCATTGCAGGAACTGGGGCGTTTGCCCGGCATGGCGCTGGAGGACCGCGATCTCAACCGCGAATTCGTCAACGTGACCCGCGTGGCGCAGGGCGGGGTTCCTTCCTCCGAGCTGTCCGACGAAGAGATGGAAGCCCGCGCCGTGGAGTTCCTTCGCCTCATGGCGGAACGCTACGACCGTCTCGCTTCCAAGATCAAGAAGATCAGCGACGACATGCTGGCCGGGCGCGTCGTGGTCGCCAGCCACATGCACGCGGGCGACGGTAACTGCCACGTCAACATCCCGGTCAACTCCAACGACCTGCACATGCTGGAGATCGCCGAGGAAGCCGCCATGCGCGTCATGGCCGAGGCGCAGGAGATGGGGGGCGCGGTCTCGGGCGAGCACGGCATCGGCATCACCAAGATCGCCTTCCTCGGCAAGGACAAGATGGACGCCATCCGGGAGTTCAAGCAGCGCGTCGATCCCCGCGACGTCTTCAACCCCGCCAAGCTCACGCAGCGCGAGCTTCCCGTGCGGCCCTTCACCTTCTCCTTCAACCGTTTGATTGAGGACATCAGTCAGAGCGGCCTGCCCGACAAGGAGCGGCTCATCCACCTGCTGGCCTCGGTGCAGATGTGCACCCGCTGCGGCAAGTGCAAGCAGGTCTGCCCCATGATGTACCCGGAATGTTCCTATCATTTCCACCCGCGCAACAAGAACATGGTGCTCGGGGCCATCATCGAGGCGATCTACTATTCGCAGATCAACAAGGGCAAGCCCGATCCCTCCATTCTGGCGGAACTGCGGGCCATGATGGAGCATTGTACGGGCTGCGGTCGCTGCACGTCGGTCTGTCCGGTGAAAATCCCCTCCGCCGACGTGGCCCTGCAACTGCGCGCTTTTCTGGAAGAGGAAGGCGCGGGCGGCCACCCGCTCAAGACGCGGGTGCTCGACTGGCTGGTAAAAGACCCTTCGCACCGTATCCCGCAGGCGGTCAAGGCCGCGGCCTTCGGCCAGCGGATGCAGAACCGGATCATCGGCGTGGTCCCGCACCCCATCCGCAAGCGCCTCTACAACCCGCTTTTTTCTGACAAGGGGCCGGAGCCCGGCTACCGGAACCTTTATGAGGCCCTGCATCTGGAACGCGGCAACGTTTTCCTCGCCGCGCACCATGCCGCGGCCCCGGAGAACAGCGAACTGCGCGAAGCGGTGCTCTATTTCCCCGGTTGCGGCGGAAGCCTGCTTTCCCGTTCCATCGGCCTCTCGGCTTTGGGCCTGTTGCTGCGGACGGGCGTCGCTGTTATCCTCCCCGAAAGCCATTTGTGCTGCGGCTACCCGCTGCTCTCGTCCGGTGCCGACGGCCAGTTTGCGGAGAACATGGCCAAAAACCGCGAGCGCTTGAGCGAATGCCTGCGCAAGGCTACGCAACAGGGCTTCCGCGTGACGCATATCATCACGGCCTGCGGTTCCTGCCGCGAGGGTATCGAGCGCCTTGAGCCCGCTTCGCTTATGGGAGAAGGGACGGAACTGGTCCATCTGGACGTCATGCAATTCGTGCAGGAGCGTTTGCAGGGCAACCCCGAGCTTTTCAAGGGCAAGGTGCTCTATCATGCCTCCTGTCACCCGGAATGGGTGGGCGTCCACAAGGTCAAGGGCATCAAGAAGCAGTCCGCCGCCATCGCCAAACTGAGCGGGGCCGTCGTAGAGGTTTCCCCCGGCTGCTGCGGCGAATCGGGCATGGGCGCCATCGCCTCGCCGCTGGTCTACAATACTCTGCGCAAGCGCAAGATGGGCCTTCTCGCCGAGGCTTTGGAGGATTATCCGGCGCAGACGCCCGTGCTCGTGGGATGTCCCTCCTGCAAGGTGGGCATCACCCGCAGCCTTATGGGGCTGCATTCCCGCCGCCCCGTCTTGCATACCGTGGAATGGATTGCTACCTTGCTCTTCCGCGAGAAGTGGGGGGAGAAATGGATTCGCGTTTTCCGGCGGAGGATCGCGCCCCGTGCGGACGCGCAGGGCGTGCGCACCGTCGATTTCGACGAGTAGCCCACCTTTTGAGAACGGCCGCCATGTCCGCGGGACGGGCCGCTTTACGCTGACTTGAAACAAGGAGTGCCTTACACATGCCAACCACGATCCTGCACAAGGAATCGTTGATTCCCGGTCGAACGAGTAAACTGGTGCTGGAAGCGCCCCACATCGCCGCTACGGCCAAACCGGGGCACTTCGTCATGTTGCGCGTCAACGAACACGGCGAACGTTTTCCGCTCACCATTGCCGATACCGATCCCGACAAGGGGACCATCACCATCGTCTATCTTGTCATGGGCAAGTCGACGATGATGCTGGAGGCCCTTTCCGAGGGCGACGCGATCCTCGACGTGGCCGGGCCGCTCGGCAAGGCTACCCATATCGTGAAAGGTGACCGCGTCATCTGCGTGGGCGGCGGGACCGGCATCGCGGCCATGCACCACATCGCCAAGGGCCACCACAAGGCGGGCAACTACGTCATCGCCGTCATCGGCGCCCGCAACAAGGATTTGCTGCTCTTTGAAAACGAGCTCAAATCTTTTTGCGACGAAGTGCTCATTTCCACCGACGACGGCAGCTACGGGCACAAGGGCTTTGTGACCGAACTCCTGAAGGAACGTCTGGAAAGCGACAAAAAGGTTCAGGAAGTCGTCGCCGTCGGGCCCGTTCCCATGATGCAGGCCGTGGCGGAAGTGACCCGGCCTTTTGGCGTCGCCACCACCGTCAGCCTCAACTCGCTCATGGTGGACGGCATCGGGATGTGCGGCGCGTGCCGTGTCACGGTGGGCGGTGAAACGAAATTCACCTGCGTGGACGGCCCGGAATTTGACGGCCACAAGGTCGATTTCGCCGAACTGCGCCAGCGTCTGTCCGCGTTCCGCTCGCAGGAGAAGGACTCCATCGAACATCACCAGCACAGGTGTACCTGCCATGACCAACACTGAGAACAAGAAACCCGCCAAGACGCCCCGCGTCGCCATGCCCTGCCAGCCCGCCGACGTGCGCGCGCGTAATTTCAAGGAAGTTGCCCTCGGCTATTCGCTTGAACAGGCGCAGCTCGAAGCGAGCCGCTGTCTTCAGTGCAAGAATCCGCGCTGCCGTCAGGGCTGTCCCGTCGAAGTCCGCATCCCCGAATTCATCGCGCAGGTGGTGAAGGGCGATCTTGCCGAAGCCTACCGTATCCTCAAGAGCACCAACAGCCTGCCCGCCGTGTGCGGCCGCGTCTGCCCGCAGGAAAACCAGTGCGAGGGCAAGTGTATCCTCGGCGTGAAGGGCGAGCCCGTGGCCATCGGTCGTCTTGAACGTTTTGTGGCCGACAACGCCATGAAGAATCCCTGCGTGGGGCTGACCGAAAACGACACCTGCGCGATCACCAATCCTGACCTCAAGGTCGCCTGTATTGGTTCCGGCCCTTCGTCCATCACCGTGGCGGGCTATCTGGCGGCGCGCGGCATCAAGGTAACGGTTTTTGAAGCCCTGCATGAGCCGGGCGGGGTGCTCATTTACGGCATCCCCGCGTTCCGTTTGCCCAAGGATGTGGTGGCCGCGGAACTGGACGGCCTGCGTCACAACAACGTGGAATTCCGCACCAACTGGGTCGGTGGCCGTACCATCTCGGTGCAGCAGCTTTTTGATGAGGGTTACAAGGCCGTCTTCATCGGCGTCGGAGCCGGGCTGCCGCAGTTCCTCGGCGTGCCCGGGGAAAACCTGATCGGCGTCTTTTCCGCCAACGAGTACCTGACCCGCGTCAACCTTGGCCGCGCCTACGATTTCCCCAACTATGACACGCCCTGCTATCCCGGCAAGCACGTGACGGTTTTCGGGGCCGGGAACGTGGCGATGGACGCCGCGCGTACCGCCTTGCGTCTTGGTGCTGAAAGCTCGACGATCATCTATCGCCGTTCGCGTGCCGAAATGCCCGCCCGCCATGAAGAAATCGAACACGCCGAGGAAGAGGGCGTGAAGCTGATGGAACTGGTGGCCCCGGTGCGCTTCAATGCCAATGAAAACGGCGTATTGGGCTCCGTGACCTTGCAGCGTATGGAACTCGGCGAGCCGGACGCCTCGGGCCGTCGTCGTCCCGTGCCCATTGAAGGTGAGGTTTTCGAGCATGTGACCGATCTCGCTGTCGTCGCGGTGGGCACGCGCTCCAACCCCATTTTGCTGGAAGCTACGGAAGGGCTGGAGCTTAACAAGCGCGGCTACATCGTCGTCAATGAGGAGACGGGTGAGACGTCCATTCCCAACGTCTTTGCCGGCGGTGACATCGTCACCGGCGCGGCGACCGTCATTCTGGCGATGGGTGCCGGACGCCGGGCGGCACAGGAAATCGCCAACAGGCTGCTGGGCTGATTGGTAGCAACTACGGTTTGAGACAAAAGGGGAGGGCGTTGCCTTCCCCTTTTTTGCGGCCTGTTGCGCCCAGCGTGTCGCGCGGAGGATAGCGCTTCAAAGGCGGATTCCTCTTTCGGGTGGGCAAAGGCTACGGAGAGTTACCGGGCCACAACACCTTTGGAAAACGCGAAATGAAATCGTATAGCGCTTTTCTGAACATATTTTATTTTTTTTCAGTCTGTTAAGGCGTGAAGCCGCAAGAAGTTCTTTCATCCTTTCCGCTTTTGTTATGAGGAAAAGCCTTTCTGTTTTTCGTGGGGAGAGCTGTAGAAAAGGACACAATGAAGCCGCTCCGTTATGCTTTCCCGTATGCTTTGGTTGTCTGGATACCTCTCTGGGGTGAGGGGAGGGTGGGTGAAAAAAGTCCGTGTTTACTTGACAATGAATTTCAATATTAGTATAAAAATAACGAGCCCAGACGCGGATCGCTAACGCGTAAAGGGCTTCTTCATCCCGTGGCGACACAAAGGAAGGAATATATGGACGTTCAGTTGATTATTGTGGGAGCTATCGTTGTTGGCGCGCTTGCGTATATGATCCATCGCATGAAGAAGGCGCGGCAGGGCCAGTGCTCTTGCGGCTGCGGCGGCTGCAACAAGGGATGCCGCCCCAAGGGGGTCTAGCTTCGCTCCTCTCTCCTCGGGGTAGTATAAGAAAGGGGTAGAGATGGCGGAAAACCGTTTTCTCGCCACAAAACGGGGTAATATCCAGACAATACAGATTGTATCTGACGGATTTTGCGGGAGAACTGGCGGCCTATCCACAGATACCACCGTTCCAGAACATGAGCAGGGAGAGACGTCGGAAAGAAACGATCTGGAACAAGTCGGCCCGTTTGCTTTCGGGCGAGAGCATCAGTTCGTCTTTTTCGTCGTTGAAACCCACTTGGCAGGCGCTGCCGCTAAAGGCGGGCTCGCGCATCTCACCACTGCGGACCGGCAACTGTTCGCTGTCCGGCCCTTCCTTCATTATGGAGTGTAGTCCCTTACGAAAGGGTGATTTTGCAGGAAAAATACGAAACCGTTCTTTAACGGCCTGTGGGCAATCACGACTTCATTTCACAGAAAGAAAGCCCCGTATCGCTTGATACGGGGCTTTCTTTCAGCGTTGCGCTCCGGCAGCTTCCAGCCGGTCGGTAATTGTATTTTTGATCCATTTGGCATCGAACCAATCGAGGGGTTGTACCTGTATGCCGTGCATAAGTATACCGAAATGCAGATGATCACCGCCCGCCAATCCGGTTGTCCCGGTAAGGCCGATGACGTCGTCCTTTTTAACTGTGGCCCCGACGCTCGTATGGATTTCGCTCATATGCGAATAGAGGGATTGCAGACCGAGTCCGTGGTCGATGATGACCAGATTGCCGAAGATGCCCAAGGGTTCGGCAAAGACGACCTTGCCGTCGTTGGCGGCGGGGACGGGAGCGTGCGCTACGGAAGCGAGGTCCTGGCCCATGTGGGTCTGTTCGTCGATTTTGACCCCGTTATGCATGTAGGTACGCTGATCCCCGAAGCTGGCCTTGGAAGCCGAGCGGGGAAGGCGCTTGAAAGCGCCGCTCCACAGCATGGTGGGTGCGGTCTGTTTGCCGATTTCCAGCAGTTTCCGCTCATTGGCGATACGCACTTCATTGTTGATGCGGACATAGCGCTCAAGGTTGCTGGCGTCGTCGGGAATAAGCTCCTTGAAGACATCTTCCTTGGCGTCAAGGAAACGGTCGCTGATATTGAGCGTATCCTTGCGGTAGGCCCGTTCGCCCGCGTTGACCAGCACCCGGTTGCGGGATTCGTTCCCGGCCAGATCGCGAGTGATCAATTCAGGGGAAAACGCGCCTTTGGGCGTGTCGAGCGGGAAGGGGAAGAAGCAGTAATACACGCCGTTGGGCTGGAGAAAGGCCGGGAAGAACGAATCGCCGAGCTTGACCCCGGTCATGGCGGCATCTTCGGAAACCGTGTAGGCGATGGCCGTCACGCTCCCCCGCCGCAGCGCCGGGACCGTACTTTTGATACGCACCTTGGGCGGTTGGGTGTCGAGCTGCATGTTCCACTTGCGCGTCGTGCCGTTGCCTTTGCCAAAGCTCATGAGGGAGTCGTCCCGGGCCGTAATCTCAAGCTCAAAGGCCCCGTCACGCAGCCCCGCGTTCTTGAGGTTGAAAGACGCCTTTTGCGTTGGGGCAACGGGATTGAACACCGTATCGAGGATGACCAGAGACTGGTTGTTGCGGTGGACGGTCACCGTGACGGAACGGACGCCCGATTTGGGATCGGAGAGTGTGAGTTCAATATTCTGATTGGGGGAAATCCTCCCCGTATCCGGCACCATGACGATGTCGGGGCCGTCAAGGTCGTCGAGGAAGAGGTATATCCCGAAACCGAGTACGGCCAGAAGAAGCGTCACGAAACCATAACTGAAGGTATTTCGGATGATGCGACCCATATGTGCTATCCTTGATCAAACTGCTGGAGATGCCCGTTTTCCGATAAGGAGGTTCAGGCGTCGTGCAGCAGGGCGATGGCGAGACGGAGAAAATCCGCCTCGGTGATGATGCCCACAAGTTTCCGGTCGTCGTCGAGCACGGGAAGGCAGCCGTACTTGTGGCGGTATAAGGTTTCCGCCGCCTCGCGCAGCAGCGTGTTGGGCGAAACGGTGCGGACGTCCGTCTGCATGATTTCGCCGACCATGATCGAAGATTCGATCTCTTCCTGCTCCTCTTGGCCGATACCCGCAAGGTGGGACACGGCGTAACCGAGCAGATCACGGTGCGTGAGCAGCCCCATGAAGCGGTTGTCCTCCCCTGTCACGGGGATATGCCGTATCTTGGCGAGCTGCATGAGGGCGCGCACATCCTGCAACGTGTCGGTCCGCTGGAGGGTGAAAACCTTGGACGTCATGAGATCACTGACATAAATCATATTGATTCTCCATGAAAAAGGGCAGCATGGGCCGGAATGCCGGCGAAGACGGGGACAGAGCCATGCGCGCGGAGCCGGGACACGGGGCGCTTGCATTCTTGCGCAAGACGGTCATACCGTATAAAGGCATTTTTGCACACGGAAAGCGTCTAGGCAAGGGGCGTCCTCACCGAAATCGGAGAGCCCGGCGACGCCCGGCGGGGCTTTCCCCGCTTTTCCTCGTTCGTATCGGATGCTTCATGACACCACAGCGCAGCGGACAATACCGAAATTTCGCGGACTACAAGCGTCAGCGCGCACGCATGGCGCGGCAGCTCGAAGAGCGCGGCATCAGCGACGAGGCCGTCCTTGCCGCCATGCGCGCCGTGCAGCGCCATCTTTTCGTGCCCGAGGCCCTGCAATCGAGGGCCTATGAGGATCATCCCCTCCCCATCGGCTTTGGACAGACCATTTCACAGCCGGCGGTCGTCGCCTTCATGACGCAGGTGCTGGAAACGCGGCCTGACATGCGCGTGCTTGAAATCGGCACGGGATCGGGCTACCAGACCGCTGTCCTTGCGGCGATGGGCCTGCGGGTGTTCACGGTGGAACGGGTGGAGGAGCTGCACGCGGCGGCGCGCGAGCTTTTCGCCGCGCTGGGCGTGGAGGGCGTGCGCATGAAGCTGGGTGACGGCACGCTGGGGTGGAAGGATCAGGCCCCCTTCGACCGTATCATCGTTACGGCGGGGGGACCGGCTTTGCCGCATCCGCTCGTGGAGCAATTGGCCGATCCCGGTATTATGGTCATCCCCGTCGGCAAGAAGCGCGCCCAGCGCCTGCTCAGAATATCCAAGCGCGACGGACGGGTCACGGCGCGCGCTCTGGGAGACGTGGCCTTTGTGGACCTTGTGGGGGATCATGGCTGGTAGGTTTCTTTTCCCCGGTTTCATGGCCCCGGACGCTGGCGGAGCCGAGCGCATCGCCTCGTCTGTCAGCGTCTTGATTGCAGGGCCCCACACGCTGGGGAGCCTTGAGCGGAAACCTTGCCGCCCGAGGACGTGCGGGCGTAGTCCTTGCTACGCCGGAAGAGAGCGGGAGGCCGATACGCCGCCTTGCTCCTCCTGCGCCCGAGAAGGAGCGGCGCGGGCCGGTTCAGCCGGTTTGAGGGGAAAGTCCGCCCTTTGCCTTTCAGGGACGTTGTGATATAGGTACCGAACACTTGTCGCCAAAGCGGGTAATCGTATGTTTAACTTGGCAAATCAGCTCACGCTGGCCCGGATTTTCTTCGTCGTCCCCATCGTTCTTCTCCTCTATTTCCCGGGGAGGCTGACCTGTTTTCTGGCGGCGCTCCTGTTCGGCATCGCCTCTCTGACCGATTTTCTGGACGGCCATATCGCCCGCAAGAGCAATATGGTCACGAGCTTCGGAAAGTTTCTCGATCCGCTGGCCGACAAGCTGCTGATCTGCTCCATCCTGATCATGTTCGTGGAACTGAGCTGGATTCCGGCGTGGGTTACGATCATCATCATCGTCCGCGAGCTGGCCGTCACCGGGCTGCGCGCTATGGCCGCCGACGAGGGCGTGGTCATCGCCGCGGACAAATACGGCAAGATCAAGACGGTCATGCAGATCGTCGCCATCATTCCGCTCCTCCTGCATTACCCCCTCTTCGGCATCAATCTGCACCTTATCGGCAACTTTCTCCTTTACATTGCCCTTGCGCTCACGGTATTTTCCGGATTGAACTATTTCTATCGTTTCTATGGGGTCTGGCGGGAGAGCGATCGCAACGTATGATAAACGCACGTACCACGGCACCGTCTTCCGGCGCGACGCTTTGGAAGATGGTCATTCTGCTCATCGCGCTTATCGTCAATGCGATTTTGTTTTCCCGTCTCGTATGGGGGCCGCAAAGCCTCGTGTCCTACCGGGAACTTGCGTCGCAGCACGCCGAGCTTGTCAGGGAACGCGACCGTTTCGACGCCGTCAATGCGGGCCTCAGCCGGGAAATACGGCTCTTGCAGTCCGATGAGAAATACGTGGAGAAAATGATCCGGCAGCGACTGAATTTCGTGCGCGACAACGAAATCCTTTATCTTTTTACGGAAGACGCGCCTACGCGGGGAGCCGTGCCTCATGATGGAAAAAATTGAATGGTATCAGGAAGTCCTCAAGCTGGACCCTGACTCCAAAGTTTTTTTTCCGCTGGCGAAGCTCTTGCGGGAATCGCAGCAACCGGAAAAGGCCATTGACGTGTTGCGGGCGGGCCTGGAGCGAGCCTCGGTTTATCTTGAGGCCAGGCTCCTGCTCATCCAGCTTTTGTTTGAGTCCTCCCGCAAGGAGGAGTGCGCCGCCGAGCTTTCCGCCGTGACCGCCTCGCTGGAGGCGTATCCGGCGTTTTGGGAAGTCTGGGCGGAAAACGTCGCCCCGCGCAACAGGGACCTCGCGCTGGCCATACGGCTCATGGCGTCCACCATCCGGCATCCCGAGCGTTCCCTCAGCCTCATTCTGGAAAGCGGGCTTGGAATCCTTGAGGACGTGCGGCGGACTTTTTCCGGGACGCAGCCTCCGCCCCCTTCTGTTTCCGCAGAGGGAGAGACGTATTCCTCTTCGGTTGAGGAGGACGCCCCTTCCCTCCCCATCCCCGATATCCTCCCTTGCGGCGCCGTGCGGGAAAGGGCCGGAGACGACGGTCTTGCTGCTCTGGCTCGGCCAGAAGCGGAGGAAACATTCCCCCCCTGTGCCGATGAAGAGCCCACGGAGGAAACTTCCGAAGAGGCTGAGCCCACCTTGCGTACCCGTTCCATGGCCGATGTGTTGGCAGAGCAGGGTGATGTGGCGGGCGCTCTGGAAATTTATCAGGAGTTGGAGGCGGCCGCCCCCACGCCCGAGGAAGCCCGTGAGCTTCATGACAGCGTGGTCACGCTGGCGTCCCGCATCGCCCGGAACGGCGGCGAGGGGGCGGAAAACCCGGGCGAGGATGGGACAGGGCCTTTTTTTGTGGACAGAGGGGAACCTAGGCATCTGATGGCCCTTCTCGAATCGCTGGCGGATCGCCTTGAAGCACGGGCGCGCGCCTAGTACGCCTGTTTACCTTTGGAGACTTGCGTGTCTTTGCAGAATTCTCTTGTCACGACGGCCCTGATCGGCTCCTTGGTTTTTCTCGGAGGCTGCTCCACATGGGACAGCACATGGAAGACGACCAAGGCCTTGTATGGCGAATACCTCAATCCTCCGGCCAAGATAAACTATGAAGACAAGGGCGTCCTCAACGACGCCGAAACGCGGCTCGCCTCCCGTATGGTGGGCATCGACATCCAGCTTGAGGAACTTGAGCGCTATCTGCAAAACGCGGACAGGCCCCCGACGGGCGAATCCGTGGCCGTGCTTTTTCAGCGCTTCCCGTGGCTGTCCGGCCTCGCCGCCGTGGACGTCAGCGGCGAAGTGCTGGCGCAGGAGCCTCCCATGCCCATGAAGGAGCTGGATTTCCCGAAGATGCTGGAGCAGACCTCGCGCGTCGGTCTGCGCGGCGTGCGCGGCCTTGTGGAGGATACCCCCCTCGGCGCGGAGGTGCTGGCGGCCATCCCCATTTATTCTAATGCGGATTTAATGGGTTTGCTCGTCGCGCATTTTGACATGAGGGCTTTGCTCACCTATACCAGCGGTGCCGAGGACCTGGTCGTTTTTGCGCCGCAGGGTATTTTGTGGCCGGGCCGCTTTGCGGTGGACGCCACGCCGCTCGTAGGGCAGGATTGGGCGGAGATAACGAAAGGGGCGACGCAGGGGACCGTTTCCAACCAGAACGGTTCGTTCATCTGGATTGCGCGTTTCCTCGGCACACAGCCGATTATCTTCGCGACGCCTGCCGAAGGCTCGTTCCCGGAGAACCCCGATCAGCTGGCCGCGCTTTCGCATCCTTCCAGCTTCGGGGCCGGAGGCCTTACTGCGCCTGTGACGGAATCGCAGGTCATGGAAGGCGGGGATTCCAGCCTGCTGACCGCGCCGCTTCCGCCTTTGCGCGGTCTGGGGATGCAGGAATCCGGCATTTCGGAGTAGGTTCTTCGTAGCGTCCAGAGGCGCGTTTCCTTTTACTGATCGTTCACAGGACCCATAAGGAGGGCTCATGTCTTCTGAAATCACCGTCACCGAACATTTGCTGCTGCAACAGCAGAGAGCGCCGCAGGCGACGGGCCATTTTACCGCGTTGTTCCACGATCTCGTCCTTTCCGCCAAAATCATCGCCCGCAGCGTGAACAAGGCGGGGCTGCTCGACGTTCTGGGCGGCACCGGGGACATCAACGTTCAGGGTGAAAACGTCCAGAAGCTTGACGACTTCGCCAACCGGGTGCTGCTTTACCGCATGGAACGCTCCGGCGTCCTGTGCGCCATCGCCTCGGAAGAAAACGCCGAGCTGGTCCGCGTGTCCGCAGCCTTCCCCCGCGGCGACTACATGCTCATCTTTGACCCGCTGGACGGTTCCTCCAATATCGACGTGAACATCAACGTCGGCACCATCTTTTCTATCCTGCGCCGCAAACCCGGGCGTACGGGCGAAGTTGAGCTTGATGAAATCCTCCAGCCGGGTTCCGAACAGGTGGCGGCCGGCTACTTCCTCTACGGAACCTCGACCATGCTCGTGTACACCACCGGGCAGGGCGTGCACGGCTTCACCCTCGATCCCAGCGTGGGCGAATTTTTGCTTTCCCATCCCGACATCCGCATCCCCGAAACCGGGAAAATCTATTCCGTCAACGAGGGCAACTGGAACCATTGGGACGAGAAGGCGCGCGCGGCCGTCGACTATTTCAAGCATCCCGATGATCCCGACGCCAACCCCTGTTCGGCCCGCTACGTCGGTTCTCTGGTCGCGGACTTTCACCGGACCCTGCTCTACGGCGGCGTGTACATGTATCCGCCGGACAGCCGCAAGGGGAAAAGCCGGGGCAAGCTGCGCTATCTCTGCGAAGCCTCGCCTCTCGCTTTCGTGGCCGAGAACGCGGGCGGCGCGGCGAGCGACGGCGTGAACCGCATCCTCGACATCACGCCCTCCACCTTGCATGAACGGGTGCCGTTGTTCATCGGCTCCCGCAAGGATGTGGAAGCGATCAACGCCATTTACAAGAAATAGAGGCTCCAACGCCCCCTTGAGGGGCATGGGCTTTGGAACGATCGACCGATGCGGCGGGGCTGCGCCCGGTAAAGGTCGATCGTTCGTTTTCAGGACTGTTTTCGGGATTGATGGGACTCCATGCTTTGCCTCGGTATTGAAACCTCATGTGACGAAACGGCGCTGGCGCTGGTCCGGGACGGGCGTTGCGTCGAATCCGTGCTGGCTACGCAAATGGACGTGCACGCCCTTTTCGGAGGCGTCGTGCCGGAGCTGGCGTCGCGGGAACACTACCGTTTCCTCGGTGCCTTGTACGATGAGCTTATGCGTCGGAGCGCCCTGTCGCTGGACGCTGTCGACGTCATCGCGGTGACCCGGGGGCCGGGGCTGCTCGGGGCCTTGCTCGTAGGGGCGGCCTTTGCCAAGGGATTGGCGCTGGCGGCCAACAAGCCGCTTGTGGCGGTCAACCATCTCCACGCCCACTTGCTGGCCGTGGGGCTGGAGCAGCCCTTGCACTACCCCTTGCTGGGCCTGCTGGTTTCGGGCGGGCATACGCATATCTACCGGATCGACGCACCGGACGCCCTGCGTCTTCTGGGGCGCACGCTGGACGACGCCGCGGGGGAGGCCTGCGACAAGTTCGCCAAGATGCTGGGCCTGCCCTACCCGGGCGGCGTCCTGCTGGACAGGCTCGCGCAGCGGGGAACGCCCGATCCCCATCTTTTCCCCCGCCCCTATACGCACACCGAGACACTGGATTTCAGTTTCAGCGGCCTGAAGACGGCGGCGCTGACCTACCTGCGCGCCCATCCCGGGCTCATGGAAGAGGGGAAGCGCGTGCGCGAGGCCGGGACCGATGCGGCTTCCCCGTCCCTGTGCGACGTCTGCGCTTCCTATATGCTGGCCGTAGCGGAAACGCTGAGCCTCAAAATGGAACGGGCTCTGAACCTTCCCGAAAACCGCGATGTTACGTCCATCGCCGTGGCGGGCGGGGTGGCGGCGAATACGCAGGTACGGGCCGCCATGCAGCGCCTTGCGGACAAAACGGGCAAGCCGCTTTTGTTGCCCTCGCGCTTTCTCTGCACGGACAACGCCGTAATGGTCGCCTATACCGGCGCTCTTTTGGCCGAACGGGGCTGGGGGCATGGCCTGCCGTTTTCCTCCGTCCCTCGGGGGCAGCGTCTTCCCGATGATCTGGGCGCGCTGCGGGCTCCCATGCCCAAGGGGGACGCTTGAGCCCTTTTTCCCATAGTGTGAATCTTTTCCATACCATCTTGACACCCCACTATCTCACATCTACAATTGCTACGTTGGAGGCACTCCCCTTTGTGGCCCAAGTGTCCCGGTTTGTTTGTTAACAAGCAACCTTTCGAAGGAGTCGGTAATGGCTACCCAAGTGAATGATTCTAACTTTGATGCCGTTGTCTTGCAGTCTCAATTGCCCGTTCTGGTTGATTTTTGGGCTCCGTGGTGCGGACCCTGCCGCGCCATCGGCCCCATCATCGACGAACTGGCGAACGAATATGAAGGAAAGCTCTCCGTTGTGAAGCTCAATGTGGACGAAAGCCCCTCCACGCCCGGCAAATACGGCATTCGCGCCATTCCTACGCTTATCCTCTTCAAGAACGGTGAAGTCGTCGAGCAGGTGACGGGCGCGGTTTCCAAGTCGAGCATCACCACCATGATCGAACAGAAGGCCTTGGCATGAAACTCTACGACGCTATCGTCGTAGGCGGGGGCCCTGCGGGGCTCACCGCCGTCCTTTATCTGTGTCGTTCGGGGCTTTCCGTGGCGCAGGTAGAGATGCTGGCGCCGGGGGGACAAATCCTCAAGACGGAAAGCATAGAAAACTATCCCGGCTTCCCGCAGGGGGTCAAAGGGTGGGAGCTTGCCGATACGTTCGCCGCGCATCTTGCCGAGTATCCTTTTGACCGTTATAATGATGCGGTCCTGAAAATGGAACAAAGCGCCCACGGCTGGACGTTGAGCATCGGGAAGGACACGATTGAAGGGAAAACCGTCGTGATTTGTTCCGGTGCCAATCCCCGTCCTCTGGGGGTGCCCCGGGAAGTTCAGCTCACGGGGCGGGGCGTGTCCTATTGCGCCCTCTGCGACGGCAATTTCTTCCGCGATCAGGTGGTGGCCGTGGTGGGCGGCGGCAATTCCGCGCTGGAAGAGGCGCTCTACCTCTCCCGCATTGTCCGCAAGCTCTATCTCATCCACCGGCGAGAGGGTTTCCGAGGCGCGAAAATCTATCAGGACAAGATTCGGGAAGCTTCCGATAAGATAGAACTTGTTCTGGACAGCGTGGTGACGGAACTCCTCGGGGAGGAATTCCTCGGAGGGGTTCGGGTGAAAAACGTCAAAACGGGCGTCGAGTCGCAACTGGACGTGGACGGCCTGTTTGTATTCGTCGGCTATGATCCGCAGAACTCCTTCTTCCCGCCGGAGCTGGCCGTCGATGCACGGGGATTTGTTTTGACGGATTGCGAAATGCGCACCAATCTGCCGGGCGTGTTCGCGGCGGGAGATATCCGTTCCAAGCTGTGCCGCCAGGTGGCTACGGCGGTCGGCGATGGGGCGACAGCGGCCACGGCCGCCTTTACGTATCTTGAACAATTGGACACCTGAGCATGTATTTTCGTCATCTCGTGCTGGCTGCATCCCTCATGCTTCTTTCCGGCTGCGGCCTCATTGACTACTTCTTTTTGCCTCCGCCCGAAGACACCGCGCAGGAGCTGTATGAAGGCGCCAATGACGCCATGCGTGACAAACGCTATATGCAAGCCGCAGAGTACTATACCAAACTCAAGGATAACTTCCCCTTCAGCCCGTACACGGTCGAAGCGGAGTTGGCGCTTGGGGATGCCTTGTTCCTTGACGAAAAATACACCGAGGCTGCCGAGGCGTACAAGGAATTCGAGTCGCTCCACCCGCGGCATGAAGCCATTCCCTACGTCCTGTATCAGGTGGGGATGGCCGATCTGAAAAGCTTCATCTCCGTGGACCGGCCCACGACGTCCACACAGGAGGCGTTGGAATTTTTCGGTCGTTTGCGGGAAACCTATCCCAACAGCGAGTACGCGCAAAAAGCTGTGGAGCAGATGCAGGAATGCCGCCGCCTCTTGGCCGAGCATGAGCTCTATCTCGGTGACGTGTTCTGGAACATGAATAATTACGGCCCGGCGTGGAAGCGGTACACCTATATTGTGGACAACTTCCCGGATGTGCCGGAAGTCAGCGAACATGCCAAGGAAAAGTCCCTGTCCGCCTACTATAAATACCGTGAGCAGCAATCCCGGAAGGCCCGGGAAGAGATTCAGGGCTCATGGAAAGAGTGGTTCGACTGGCTTTAAGCCTTGTTGGAGAAACGCCGCCGGAAGGACATTCCGGCGGCGTTTCAGGTTTGAAAAAGCCCCGCTTCCTTGAGGAGCGGGGCTTTTTCATGGCTAGCCGTTGATGCGTTCGGCGGGGATGATGGGAATGTTTTTGGCTTTCAGCACTTCGATGGCCTCATCAATGCGGTCGAAGCGGAAAATCATGGTGGCGCTGCCGCCGCCTTCCTGCACAAAGGCGTACATATATTCCACGTTGACGTTGTGACCGGAAAGGGCTTCGAGGATGTTGTTCAGGCCGCCGGGCGTGTCGTCGACTTCCACCGCCACGACTGCGGTGCGGCCCACGGTGAAGCCCGCTTCCTTCATGATGTTGATGGCTTTTTCCGTATCGTTGACAATGAGGCGGAGGATGCCGAAGTCGGACGTGTCCGCAAGGGACAGCGCGCGGATGTTGATTCCGGCGTCCGCCAGCGTTTTGGTCACCTGCGCCAGACGGCCGGCCTTGTTTTCAAGAAAAATGGAAAGTTGTTCGACTTTCATGATGCCTTCCTTGCTTGAACCTTGCGTTTGCTGTCATGCCCCTTGCATGAAGCCGCCCGATTTTGACAGATATGCGTCAAAAAGGCCAGAACCATGGTACGGGCGGGAAAAGGCTAGGCCGAATGGGACGTATCGTCGTTTTTCTTTTCGGATTTGGGCGTGATGTCGATCTCATCGGGTTCCGAACTGGCCCGTTTGAAGTTACGTATGGCCTTGCCGAGGCCTCCGCCGATCTCGGGCAGCTTTTTGGCCCCGAAAATGATGACGACGATAACGAGAATGACGAGCAGTTCTTGCATACCAATACCGTACATAAGGCCTCCGTTTTTATATCCTGGAGATATAGCGATGGATTTCAGGGAGGTCAAGCAAGGGGCGTTGCATCCTTTCCGGCATCAGGGTACACAACAAAACGCCGTGGCCGTGGAAGCCCCGATCCGGGGGACGGTCCCCTTTCTTTTCCGTATCATGAAATACTACGCCCGTGACGGCGGCAGGTCAAGAATGTCCATTGGCTGCATCATCGGCGTATCTTTAAGGATAGGCAATGCATAAGGAATCTTCCGCTCCGCTCGTATACGTCCCTCTCCTGCACCGGCAACTCTTGCCGGAGGGCCTACCGGAGGGCGTCCGACCCCTCTGGCCCGGTTTGCCTTCCCGGATGAAGGAAAAAGACGCCGACGGATGGTGCGACATCCCTCTTCCGTACTCTCCTGCGGAGGCCGCTTCGTGCCTGAACGATCTTTCCCGGCTGGATGATGCCGGGTTGGCGGCTCTGGCGGCCACGCCCGCGGCCCGGCAGGTCGCGGAGAAGGACGTCGAGGAAAGGGAGGCCCTGCGGCGCTTCGCCCGCGACGGTCAGGTGCCGGACAGCGGCGAAAGCGCCCTGTTGGAGACGCGGCGCTGGGCGCAGCGTTTTTTGCTCCTCGGCTGGATGCAGGAGGAGCACGTCCTTGAGATGGATCGCCTTGCGGAGCGGTACCGGGCCGGTGCGCACAGGCTGGCCCAACAGCTTGGCGTCCCCGGTGGGGAAGGGCAGGCCGAGGAAGCTTTTTCCGGGTTGGCGGCCGTCATGCGGGACCTGATCCCGGAAGACAGGACGTCGCTTCTCCCCTCATGGCGTTTCATGCTGGAAATGTTCGGTATTTTGCTTCCGCCCGAGGCCGTGGCCTGCACCGCCGATGCGCGGATGATCGCGGCGCTGCGCGAAATGGGGATAGAGGAAAGGCCGCTGGAAAGCCTGCGCGGGCGTCTGCCGGAGGCGTGGGACACAGCCGGGGCCACATGGATGGAAGCGCCTTTGTGGAGACTGCTCGGCCAGACGTCGCCGCAGACCGCCCGCCCGTGGCTTGACAGACGGCAAGTCGTGATTCTTTTACGGTAGTCTGGGAGTGGATATGATGCAATCTTCCGTTTCGGTTCTGGCTTCGCGGCTTGCGGAAACGTTTCCCGAAGGTCTTGCCGGCCTCATCTTCGATTGTGACGGCGTGATGGTGGATTCCTGCCGCGTCAATATCGCCTATTACGATCTGCTGTTGCGGGAGGTGGGGCGTCCGCCTGTTTCCGAGGCGCAGGCGGAATATGTGCAGATGTCCACGGCGAAGGAGGCGCTGGAGTATCTTTTTTCCCCGGAGGAGCTGAAGCTCCTGCCCGCCATTGCCGAACGCTTCCCCTATCGTGAGGTCGCCCTGCCGCAACTGGAGCTGGAGCCGGGCCTTGTCGAGACGCTCGGATGGCTGAAAGGGCGGGGCGTCCGGCTCGCCGTGCACACCAACCGCGGAAATGGCATGTGGGACCTGCTCGACCGCTTCGGGCTGCGCGCGGCCTTTGATCCGGTCATGACCGCGGAAACGGTCGCCCCGAAGCCGAGCCCGGAAGGGGTGCGCCGGATATTGGAGTACTGGAACCTTCCCCCGGCGTCCGTGGGCTTCATCGGCGACAGCGCCACCGACGCCGCCGCCGCGCGGGGAGGAGAGGTCCCCCTTTTGGCATACGGCAATCCCCGTCTGGAGGCTGCCGTACATATAGACAGCTTCCCCCGCCTGCGGGAGGCGCTCGAGCGGATGCCCGGCGTCGGGCGCTGAGGCGCGCCGCTCATTCACCACGTTTCTGGAGGTACCATGTTCGTTCTCGGCAATATCCTTTTCGCCATCGCTCGGGTGCTGGACACGCTCCTGACCCTTTATTTCTGGGTCGTGATCATTTCCGCCCTCTTGAGCTGGGTCCGTCCCGATCCCTACAACCCTGTGGTGCGTACCCTGAACGCCCTGACGGAGCCGGTCCTGTACCGCATCCGCAAATGGCTTCCCTTCACCTACCTAAGCGGACTGGACCTTTCCCCCATCGTGGTGCTGGTGGCCATCCAGCTTGTGCAGTCCATCGTCGTGCGTTCGCTTTTCCAGTACGCGGCCATGCTGTAGGGGGGGCGGGAAGCCTTTCCGCATCAGGGGACGGGGCCTTTGCGTCGGATTGGCGCGCGAAAGGCGTGGTATGGGCCCTTTTCGTGTCGGTATGAGGAATTGCCATTCCCTTTCGTCGCTTTTTGGGCTATGAAATAACAAACGGCAACGCGCAGCGCCGCGTCGATATGCCATTTTCAAACCTCTAGGTATCGGAGAAAACCTTATGGAACAGCGTGAGCTTCTTCTTCTGGAAAAGTACGCCGCCACCAACCCCGAATTGAAAGAACTTTGGGAAGATCACATCCTCTATGAAAAGCAGGTAGAAAAGCTCGAAGCCAAGGCCTATCGGACTCCTACGGAAGAACAGACGCTGAAGCAGCTCAAGAAACAGAAGCTCGAAGGGAAGACCCGGCTCCACGCCATCCTTGACGGCTATAACGAACAGGAAGGCAACTGATGGTATGCACCGGGGCCAGGATTTTTCTGGAAAGTTTGAAGCGCGAGGGCGTTGACCTCTTCTTCGGGTATCCCGGCGGGGCGGTCATCGACATCTACAACGAACTGTCCAGCCACCCGGATATCCGCCATATTCTCGTGCGGCATGAACAGGGGGCTGTCCATGCCGCTGACGGCTATGCGCGCGCTTCGGGCAAGGTGGGCGTTTGTCTTGCCACGTCCGGCCCCGGTGCCACCAATACTGTGACCGGGATCGCCACGGCGTACAGCGATTCCATTCCGCTCGTCATTTTTACCGGTCAGGTTTCCACGCCGCTCATCGGCAATGACGCCTTTCAGGAAGTGGACATCGTCGGCATCACGCGCCCCTGCACCAAGCACAACTTTCTGGTCAAGGACGTGAAGGACCTTGCCCTGACCATCCGCAAGGCCTTCTATCTGGCCCGCTCCGGGCGGCCCGGACCCGTCCTTGTGGACATCCCCAAGAACATCCAGCAGGCCACCTGCGACTACGTCTGGCCGGAAAACGTTTCCATGCGCTCCTATTGCCCCACGTACCGGGCAAACCTCAACCAGCTCCGGAGGGCGATGGACGTCCTCGTCACGTCGCGCAAGCTTCTGGTCATGGCCGGGGGCGGGGTCATCATGGCCGATGCCGCCGAAGAGCTGACCATGCTGGCGCGCCGCCTGCACGCGCCCGTAACCTCGACGCTCATGGGGCTCGGGGCCTTCCCGGGTGACGATCCCCAGTGGATCGGGATGCTTGGGATGCACGGGACCTACGCCGCCAACCGGGCGGTTACGCAGGCCGACGTCATCCTTGCCGTGGGCGCACGTTTTGACGACCGCGTGACGGGCAAGCTCTCCACCTTTGCCCCCAATGCGCGCATCGTCCATATCGACATCGATCCCACGACCTTGCGCAAGAACGTACGCGTCGAGGTGCCCGTGGTCAGCGACGCCCTCAGCGCCTTGCAGGGATTGCGGGCGATCCTTGAGTCCGGCCATGCCGAAAAGGACTGGGAAGGCGCCCACGCGGAATGGAACGCGCAGGTGCGGGAATGGCAGGAGCGCCAGCCCCTTTCGTGGGCGCGCGGCGAAACGCTCAAACCGCAGCAGGTGGTCGAGGCCCTCTACAGGATGACGGAAGGCAAGGCCGTCATCACCACCGAGGTGGGGCAGAACCAGATGTGGGCGGCGCAATTTTACAAATATCATCGTCCCCGCACGTATCTGACGTCCGGCGGCCTCGGCACGATGGGCTACGGCCTTCCCGCGGCCATCGGCGCGCAGTTGGCTTTTCCGGACCGCCTTGTGGTCGACGTGGCGGGCGACGGTTCCATTCAGATGAACAGCCAGGAGCTGATGACGGCCGTCGAAAACGAGCTGCCGGTCAAGATTCTTATCCTGAACAACCGGTATCTCGGCATGGTGCGGCAGTGGCAGGAGCTTTTCTACGACACCAATTACGTCGCCACGGACATGAAGGGGCAGCCCGATTTCGTGAAGCTGGCCGACGCCTATGGTGCGGAGGGCTACCGCATTACGACGGAGGAGGAACTTGAGGAGATTTTGCCTCGGGCTCTGGCTTCTCCGAAGACGGCCATTATTGACGTGTGGGTGGATCGGGAAGAGAATGTCTCTCCCATCGTACCGACCGGGGCCTCGCTTGACGAAATGCTCATTGTGTGACGTTCCGGGTGAACTTTAAACAGCTCTTGGAGGAAGAATGCGGCGCGTTCTCTCTGTATTGGTCGAAAACGAACCCGGCGTGCTTTCCCGCGTAGCCGGGCTCTTCAGCGGCCGCGGCTTCAATATCGAATCCCTCAATGTGGCCCCCACGCTGGAAGAGGGCGTTTCGCTCATGACCATCACCACCAGCGGCGACGAGCAGATCATCGAGCAGATCGTCAAGCAGCTGCGCAAGCTGGTCACCGTGGTCAAAGTCGTTGATTTTTACGGCATGGCCTACGTCGAGCGGGAAATGATGGTCATCAAGGTGCACGCGGAGGATTCCAAGCGCGGCGAAGTGCTGCGCATCGCCGACATCTTCCGCTGCAAGGTCGTTGACGTGAGCCTGACCGACCTCACCCTCGAAGCCACGGGCGATCACAGCAAGTTGCAGGCCATCATTCAGCTTTTGCAGAAGTTCGGCATCAAGGAGCTGGCCCGTACCGGCTCCTTGGCCATCCGGCGCACCATGCAGAGCGACGACATCTAAAAGTCCCGTGCGGCCCGAGGTTTCCCCGGGCCGCACTTTTTGTATGAAAGAAAACCTCCCGCTAGGCGGGAGGTTCTTAAAAGCTTAAAGCTTTGCCTATGTTATAAAAATTCCTTTTGATTTGTTAGCAACAACTCGCGGTCTGGCAACTGCAAGCGGCAACAAATCAAAAGGAGGTCACAATGGGT
>CALVEZ010000049.1 GCA_944326695.1 Candidatus Bilophila faecipullorum
GAGGGGGGGGAAAAGCGTGTGATGTTCTTTCTTTTTCTCTCTCTCTCTCTCTCTCTCTCTCTCTCTCTCTCTCTCTCTCTTCCCTTTCTTCTTTCTTTTCCTTTTGGTCCGGCAGAGGGACGGAGTTTTTTTCCTCAAGAAAAACTGGGAAGAGGGATTCGATAAGGACGAAAGTCTTTGAAGGGGGTGGGGGAGGTTTGGAGGGGGTGGGGGAGGTTTGGAGGGGGCGGGGGAAACTTTCTCCAGAAAGTTTCCCCCGCCCCCTCCAATCTTCATCATCACAACGCCAACCGTTCCTCAATCAAAGGATCAGGCGTAACGATGATGGCGGGCTCCATGCGGTCGATGCGGACGGTTCCGGGCCGCGCACCACGGATGGGATGCACGAATTTGGCGAGGGCAGCGATGACGTCCACTTGCGTTTCGTCCTTGCGCCAGCTCTTGAGCACGGAGAGGGTGGCCGCCTCGGTGAGGGTCCGGGGCGGAATGTCCTGTGCGGCGTGGTCGCGGCGGATGAGGACGTGCGCGCCCGGCCCGCCCCCCGTGTGCATCCAGAGATCGTGCGGCGAGGCCAGCTTGAGCAATTGGGCGTTGCCTTTGGCGTCCCGCCCCCGCAGGATGAGGAACCCGTCGCTGCTGCGGAAAGGCTGCACGTTTTTGGGCAGTTCCGGGGTACGGAAAAGGGGCGTGGCGGGAGAAGGCGAACGCACCGGCAGGGGCGCGGACGTGGCCGCTTGCGCCATCAGACCGGCCTGTTCCGCGCGCTCAAGATCGCTCTGTACGGCGTCGACGCGGCCCTCCAGCATGGCGAGGCCGCGCTTGCCCCGGCTCGCCTTGTGAAAGAGCGAGGCCATGTTTTCCCGGATGGTCAGCTTGGGATCGAGCGCAACCTCGGCCGGTCCTTGGGACGTTTCAAGGGTGACGCTGGAGCGTTTTTCATCGGGGGCGAAACGGTAGAGGTTCGCCTGAAGAAGGCGGGCTGTTTCCTGCCCGTCCACCATTCGCCCCAGACGATCCTTTTCCGTTTCCAGCTTGAGGAGGAGCTTGCGCAGACGGTTGGCTTCCGCCAGATGCGGTTTGGCCGCCTCCGCCCGGGAAAGGGCCGCGATGCCCCGTAATACTTGCGCTTCTCCGGCCGCAGCGCAGGCGCGGAGGGGATCGTCCACGGCGATTTCCTGCCGAAGCTTGCCGTCAGCCTCGCGCCGCTGTTCAGGAGGCAGGGGCCACGCCGAAAGCTCGCGCGAGCCGCTTGCGCTTTCATAGAGGAAGAGATCACCGCCTCCCGCTTCAAGGTCCAGCAGAAGTGCGGCCTGATCCTCCGGAGGCAGGAGAGGCAGAGTGCGGCGCAGGGGTGGCGTCAGGACGGGCCAGGCGCGCCATCCGTCCCCGGCGCAGGCTTGTTCCCAATGGCCGGGATCGGGCCAGACGGCGGGCTCGGGATCAGGAGGAGGCCCGAAGAGCAGAGCCGGGCCCTCGCGCAGATCAAGAGCCAGCCAGCATTCGGCATCGCCGTTGATGCGCAGAAAAAGGCGGCGTCCCACCCAGTCGGTCCGCACGTCGATGACGCGGCGGTCGGCCAGATGTTTGCGCAGGCGCATGATGTCGGCGGGCGGGGCGCTCCCGACGGGAATTTTATGGGTGGAGAGAAAAAGGAAGGGATTTTTGCGGCCGGACTTGAGGAAGAGGAACCGTTTTCCCCCGCCGCCGTAGACTGTAAACAGCGTTACGTCCCGTGCGGGCCGATGGATTTTTTCGATCCGGCAGCCCATGAGCGCGGGTGCGAGTTCGTCGCAGAGGCGACGGAACACATGGCAGTCCATGCAGTGCCTCGTGAGCTTGGGAAGGGGGAGTCTTCTCCGCGCAGCCCGTCAAAGCGGGGGCTTCGACGGGCCGTTCGATCATTCGCCCCGGATGGATTCCCCTTCCTCCTGACGGGCCTTGCAGTTGATGCAAAGCTTGGTCACGGGGCGGGCCTTGAGGCGGGGAATGCTGATTTCTTCGCCGCAGTCTTCGCAGATGCCGTAGGTGCCGTCGTCCAGCCGCTGGATGGCGGCCTGAATCTTGCGGATCAGGCGGCGTTCGCGGTCGCGGATGCGCAGGGTGAAGGCGCGGTCCGATTCGGCGGAAGCGCGGTCGGCGGGGTCAGCGAAGAGTTCGTTGCTGTCGGTGAGGTCTTCCAGAGTGGAATCCCCCTTGTGCTGCGCCTCTTCAAGCATATTGTTGAGGAGCGTACGAAAATATTCGATGTCCTTCTGTTCCAAGAAACTACCTCCTAGCGGCCTTCCCGGGGAAGAACCCGCTTCAAGATTGTCTAGAGTTCCCTCATATACCCGAGAACACAGGCTTCGTAAAGAGGAAGTCCTCTGCGGTCCCCAAAGAATAATCTGGGGGAAAGGGTGGGGCCGCCCCTTCCGTTGGACGGGCTCTTGGAGTATAACCAGCCCTTCCGAAGTAACAGACATCCCTCAAGGAGAACATACGCATGAGCGGAAGCAATGCCCGCAGCAACGCTATCCGGGCCATCACGAGCTACAAGCCCGATCTGGCCCCTCTCAACTACGCCGACACCAAGCCCACCGAAATTTACGGCAGCAACGTGTTCAGCGACAAGGTGATGAAGGAGCGCCTGCCGAGGATTGTCTACAAGTCCCTGCGCAAGACCATCGAACAGGGCGTGCAGCTCGATCCCTCGTTGGCGGACATCGTGGCTTCCACCATGAAGGACTGGGCTATTGAAAAGGGGGCCACGCACTTTACGCATGTCTTTTATCCCCTCACCGGCCACTCCGCGGAAAAGCATGACGGCTTCCTTTCCCCTGACGGGCACGGCGGCGTCATTACGGAATTCAGCGGCAAGATGCTCAGTCAGGGCGAGGCGGACGGTTCAAGCTTCCCCTCCGGCGGCCTGCGCAGCACCTTCGAGGCGCGCGGCTATACGGCATGGGATGTGACCAGCCCGGCCTATCTCATGGAAAACAGCAGCGGCATCGTGCTCTGTATCCCCACGGCTTTCCTTTCGTGGACGGGCGTCGCCCTTGACCGCAAGACGCCGCTCCTGCGCTCCAATCAGGCCCTCAACAAGCAGGCCACGCGCATTTTGAAGCTCTTCGGCAAGACCACGAGCCTCCCCGTCATCTCCTACGCGGGGCTGGAACAGGAATTTTTCCTCATCGACCGCAATTTCGTGTTCGGACGTCCCGATCTCCTCACCGCCGGGCGGACGCTCTTCGGCGCCAAACCCGCCAAGGGGCAGGAATTTGAGGATCAATATTACGGGGTCATGCCGCGCCGGGTCATGAGCTGCATCACGGAGACGGAGCGCGAGCTTTACAAGCTCGGCGTGCCCGTGCGTACCCACCACAACGAGGTGGCGCCGAGCCAGTACGAAATCGCCCCGGTCTACGAGACGGGCAACCTCGCCATCGACCACAACCAGCTCACCATGACCGTGCTTAAAAAGGTGGCCAAAAGGCACGGCCTGCACTGCCTCCTGCACGAAAAGCCCTTCAGCGGCATCAACGGCTCGGGCAAGCACCTCAACTATTCCATCGGCAACAGCGAGGTGGGGAGCCTTTTCGATCCCGGCGAGACGCCGCATGAAAACGCCATGTTCCTTGTTTTCCTCGTGTCCGCCATCCGCGCCCTGCACAAGTACGGCGGGCTCCTTCGGGCTACGGCGGCTTCCGCCTCCAATGATCATCGCCTCGGGGCCAACGAAGCGCCGCCTGCGATCATGTCCATGTTCCTCGGGGATCAGCTTACCGACGTGCTGGAGCAGTTCCGCGTCGGACAGGTGCGCGGCTCCAAGGGCAAGCGGCTCATGAATGTGGGCGTGGATACGCTGCCGCCCCTGCCCGCCGATCCGGGCGACCGCAACCGTACCAGCCCCTTTGCCTTTACCGGGAACCGCTTCGAGTTCCGGGCGCTCGGGTCCGGGATGCCCGCTTCCGCTTCCCAGACGGCGCTCAACACCATGATGGCCGATTCCCTCGACTACGCGGCCACGCGCCTTGAAAAGCTTTGCGGCGGCGATCCGGAAAAGCTCCACGTCGCGGTGACGGCGCTCATTCAGGAAATCATGGAAGAGCACAGCGCCGTGATCTTCAACGGCGACGGCTATTCCGAAATCTGGCATCAGGAGGCCGAGCGCCGGGGACTGCCCAACTATCGCACCACCCCGGAAGCCCTGCTGGTCTACACCAGCCCCGAAGTCATCGACCTCTATGGCCGCTACAAGGTGCTTTCCCGGCAGGAGCTCAAGGCCCGTCAGGAAATCTACATCGAGCAGTATTGCAAATCGATCCGCGCGGAGGCGAACCTTGCCGCGCGTATGGGGCGCACGATCATCTATCCCGCCGGGCTGCGTTTCCAGCAGGAGCTTCTGCGTGCCTGCCTCGACATGCGCGCCCTGAACCGCGAGCCGGACACCGTGCTCCTTGACGATGTGGATGCCACCCTGCGCAGCCTGCGTGAGGCGCTTGAGCATCTTGAGCGGCTCATGGACACCCATTATGACGATCTCGTCCTTGAGGCCCACCACTACTGCACGGCCATCATCCCGACCATGAACATGATCCGTTCCCTCGCGGATCACCTTGAAACCGTCGTCCCAGAGGACCTCTGGCCTCTGCCGAGCTATCAGGAAATGTTGTTTGTGAAATAGGGAAGAGAAGACCGGGGGAAGGGAGGCCCCTTTCTGAAGAAAGGGGCCTCCCTTCCCCCGGACCCCCATCCCTCCACCAAAGACTTTCAACCTTATCGAATCCCTCATGGAGGGCGATGGGGAACATCAAAGGGCTTTTCCTCAATGAGGAAAAGCCCTTTTTATCTGGGAGGATGAAACATTGCGGCGGATGGTTTTGAGGAAACGCCACCACGTTGCCGCCCCGTGTCTTTCAGCCCCCGGAAAACGTGGAAAGCAGCCCCTGGAAAAACGTGGAAAGGGGATTCGATAAAGTCAAAAGTCTTTGGAGGGAGAGGGGTGGGGTTTGGGGAGGGGAGAGGGGACCTTTCTTCAGAAAGGTTCCCTCTCCCCTCCCCAATATCTTACAGCACTTCGTAAATCCGGCAAAAAACGTTGTCGTAGATAAGCCGGAAGTAGGGGGTGAAGCGCGTATCGGCGGGGTCGCAGATGAGAAGCTGCACCATGAGCGTCTTGTACATGCGGTCGTCCACCACCAGCTTCTCCCCGGTCACGCGATTGAAAAGGAAATGGACGTTACGGCGGCGCTCCACGTCTTCCTTCCATGCTTTGATGGCCTGATTGTCCGGCAGATACTCGGGCGGGGTCACGTAGTCCCGGTGCGTGAGTCGCCCGTCGGAAAAGACGTCGATGCTGGCGGCGGGCACCATTACGTTGCTCCCCTTCATGACCACGTCGCCGTTGTCGAGGCGGTAGGAAAGCGCCTGCGGGACAATGCTGATGGCGTAGCCGCGCCCTTCCTTTGAAAGGAAGTTCCAGCTTCCGAAGGTGGAAATCCAGAAGCCGAGGTTCAGCATGTCGAAACTGACCACGAGATACTGCTTGCCGTCCGCCTGGAGCAGGGGATTGGCCGGGTTGTTGAGCCACGTGATCAGGTCGGCGGCCTGAGAAGCCGTGAGGCCCTTGAAGACATTGCCCGGGACATTGTCCTTCATGGCGGTATACTTGATGATCTGACGGGCGAAACGCGGATCGTCGGTCGCGTAGACGGCGGCGGGCAGATAGAGCGAAGGGCCGCCGTGCTCCGCGCCGTCCGCGATGGTCTGACGGCGCGCGAAGTGATGGGCGGCATAGCCCCAGTCCCACCAGTGCCAGATAATGGCGTCTTCGGGCGTGGCGCTGCGGATTTCCCGCAGCCCGGCGGCGTGGCGGCGGTTCAGGATCGGGCCGTGGGCCATGGCCGGGACCAGATCGGCCAGCGGCGGCACCACCAGCGCCAGCAGGAGCACCACGGCGGCGGAACGGTAGATCAGATGCGGCCCCACGGCGTCGAGGGCTTGTGTGGGCCGCCAGCCCATCTGCCGCCCGAGGCCGATGACGAACATGATTCCGAGACAGGCCAGTACTACGGCTTGCAGGGGGCCCATCGACTGCCAGACGCCCGCCAAACCCTCACGGGTGGAGGGAATCAGGAGCAGGGCGGCTGAGAGCAGCAGGAGGGCGGCGAAAAGGAGCCGCCGCACGAGCCGGGCGCGGATGTCCCCGAGGGCGCAGGCCAGCCAGTCGACCGGCAGGGCCAGTCCGAGGGCGACGATAGGCGCGCCGAACATGACCAGACGTCCGCCCATTTTGGTGCTGAGCAGGGCGAGCACGGCCAGCGGCAGGAGAAAAAGCGCCCCCGAGCGCGCGCAGAGCACGACCGCGAACCCGAGCAGGCCGAGAAGGGCGGCGGGCTGCCACGGATGGAAATAAATGAGGATTTCCGGCAGGGTGAGGTCTTGGATTTCGATGATCGACTGGGCCACGGAGGGAAAGACCAGCGGATCGGGCGAGCCCGAGGCGACCGTATCCCCCGCGCGCTTGAGATAGCCCTGCACGTGATGGAACATTGTGTTCAGGACATTGAAGTCCACAAGCAGCGCCAGCGCGAGGAGCCAGAAGACGGCCAGCGTGCCGGGCCGCTGGAGCAGCGCCACGAAGTGGCGTTCGCGTCCGGCCACGGCGACGAGCAGAACCAGCGGAAAAACCGCCCCGGTCAGGCCGCCGAGCGCGGGCAGGGCGTAGGCGAGGGCGGCGAGCAGGGCTGTGCGGCGTTCCCCCTGCCGGGCCAGCAGGAGGGCCATGCCGCCCATAAGCGCGACGTTGTAGCGCACCAGATAGGGAAACATGGAGTGCCATTCCTGCGACCACCACGCCAGCAGCCCGCTCGCGCCGAGCGCCAGCACCCATATGGGCGAGAGGAGCCGGGCCGGAGGATGCGCCGGGGCTTCCAGCGCAAGGGGCACGGGCCGTCTGAACCAGCCGAAGGGCAGGGCCAGCGGGTGCCGCAGAAAGGCCATGACCCACACGGCGGGGGCAAGGCCGATGAGCAGGGGCAGAAAGAGGGTGACGAGATCAGTATCCGCGTAGCCGAGGAGCGTGCGCGCGAGAAAGCCCGGTGAGAGCGAGGCCAGCACGCCCGCGCAGAAGCCGGCCTCCATGCTCCCCATGCCCCACGCCCAGAGAAAGACGAGCAGGGCCACGAGGCTGGCCATGACCGGCGGCAGCCAGAAGGCCACCTGTGCGGGCTCGGTGCCCATCAGCAGGGCGAGGATGCGCAAAAGCTCGGACATGGGATGCCCCGCGCCGAACTCGAAGCCTTCCGCGCCCGCGACCCAGTGATAGGCGTCGTGCGTGGCGAGGAGCATCTCGTTGCCGAGGCGGTATTCCACTTCCTGCCACGAGGGCCATTCCTGAAAGCGCAGCCAGAAGGCCACGCCGTAGGTCGCCATACCGAGCAGGAGGCCGAGGAGCCAGCGAGGGACGGGTCCGAGGGGAACGGGGCGGCGGGAGGAGGGGGCGGGATGGGTCAAGGCGTCTTCCGGGGAAAAGCGGTACGGATGCTGTGAGCGGCAAGGGGGAGGCCATCCTCCCCCTCAAAAGCGGCGCGCAAGGGATCAGAAGCCTTCGCGTTCCCGTTCCTCCTGACAGGCTCGGCACAGGCCGACGCCGGGCAGGGCTTCCAGACGTTTCTGCGGAATGGGCTCGCCGCACTCGCGGCAGCAGGCCTGACCGTTGATCCATTCAGGGCCTTCCCAGTACTGGGAGGAACGGGCGCGCTGGAGGGCCGTCTCTCGAGCCAGCCGTTCCAGTTCTTGCGCCTGATCGAAAATGTCCATTGCAGTCCTCTTATTTTATCATGTAGTATGAGGTAGATACCCCTAAAAGGGGCCCGGCGGACCTTCCGTCGGGAAGGCCGCAGCATTGCCCGAATCGCGGGTTGGATCAAGTAGATTTACGAAAGCTGAAGGCTGTCGAGCGGTATTTTTCCCACGCATTTGCGCAAGGGGGCCGCCGCATCGTCCGGGGCGATGGCCGGGAGGTGCGCCTCCCACGGAAAAATCAGGGCGAACATGCCGGGCGCGAGCGTCACCCGTGTGATCTCCGCAGGAGCGGGGGAGAAGAAGCCGAGGTCCTTTTGCGTGTCGAAATCACCGTCCGGCGTCAGCCCGAGCGCGGGGGCGTTGAAAAGCCATTCCTTCCCCTCAAGCACCATGTGCACGTCGCAGAAGCGCCGGTGGTATTCGTAACGGCAGGCGGCGCGCAGGCGCGAGGTCAGGGACGTCACGTTGATGAAGGAACCGGGCAGGGGATGCGTGCCGTCCTCTACGGAAGCCGGGTTCCGGCCATAGTCCTCAAGGCGGGTCATGAACGTTTCCCAGTCGGGCCCGAAACCGTAGCGTCGCCAGTGGCTGATATGATCGACAATCATGCGGCACTCCTTATGGAAGAACAAGGCGGTGTTTCGCGGAGGGCAGCCCGGCTGGAAAGAGGGCTTTCCAGCCGGGCCACGCCGTTACTTGCGGATGTCGGCAAGGATGTCTTCGAGAGTGTCCGCGAAGGCCGTCAGGTCCTCTTCCGGGATGTTGAGGGCGGGAAGCAGGCGCAGCACGGTTTCGTGGGACAGGTTGCAGATGAAGCCGCGGCGGATGAGTTCCTCCCAGACTTCCTTGGCGGGAAAGGCCAGTTCCACCCCGATCATGAGTCCGAGCCCGCGCACTTCGCGGATGGTCCCGGGAAGGCTTTCGGCCAGGCGGCGCATCCGTTCCATGAAGGCCCCGCCCACGCTGGCGGCGCGCTCGTCGAGGCGGTCGCGCTTCATGATGCGGATCACGGCGGCGGCCACGGCGGAAGTCAGCGCGCCCCCGCCGAAGGTCGTGGCGTGGCTGCCGGTCACAAAGCCCTTGGCGACTTCGTCGGTGGCCATTATCGCGCCCATGGGCAGGCCGTTGGCCAGCGCCTTGGCGCAGGAAATGGCGTCGGGCCTGAGATCGAAGTGCTGGAAGGCCCACGGCTTGCCCGTGCGGAAAAGCCCGCCCTGCACTTCGTCCACGAGGAAGAGGATATCCTTTTTACGGCAGAGCGCCTCAATGCCCTTGGCGTATTCGGCGTACATGGGCCGGATGCCACCTTCACCCTGCACGATTTCCACGAGCACGGCGGCAGTTTTCGGCGTTATGGCGGCTTCAAGGGCGTTCAGATCACCCCACGGCACGGTCTTGAAGCCTTCGGGCATGGGCGCGAAGCCGTCCTGAAAGCGTTCCTGCCCCGTGGCGGCCATGGTCGCGTAGGTGCGCCCGTGAAAAGCCTTGTCGAGCGTGATGATCTCGTAGGCGTCGCGGTTCCTCACCCGCTGCATGTAGCGCCGGGCCAGCTTGATTTGCGCTTCGTTGGCCTCCGCGCCGGAATTGCAGAAGAAGGCCTTGCCGAAGTGGGCGAGGGAGAGCAGCTCCTCGGCCAGATCGAGCTGTTCCTCCTGATAAAAAAGGTTGCTCACGTGGATGAGCTTGCGGGCCTGTTTTTCGATGACTTGCGCCAGTTCCTCGTTGCAATGCCCGAGGCTCGTCACCGCGATGCCCGCCAGCAGGTCGACGTATTCCTTGCCGTCGATGTCGGTAAGCCGGGAGCCCTTGCCGCTGGCGACGGCGATGGGATAGCGCCCGTAGCCGCGGCAGAGGAGGGATTCTTCACGGGATTTGACGGCGTCGAGAGAGGAAGTGCTCATGGTCTATCTCCTGTCCGGCAGGGGCCGGAATGCTGCTGTGGATGACGAAGGGGGAGGGTCAGGCGTTTCCCGTATGGCCGAAGCCGCCTGCCCCGCGTTCCGTGGCGCTCAGCGTGTCGCTCGTTTCCATTTCGACCTGAAAGGCGGGCTGGAAAACAAGCTGGGCGATGCGTTCGCCTCGTCGGAGCCGTCGCTCTTCGGTGGAGGTGTTAAGCAGGATGACGGTGATTTCGCCCCGGTAGTCGGGATCGATGACGCCGACGCCCTGCGCCACGGTGAGGCCCTGAACCGCGCCAAGGCCGCTGCGCGAGTAGACGAAGCCGGCCACGCCGGAACAGAGCGGCTCCACGGCGATGCCGGTGGGAAAGGCCAGACGCCCGCCCGCCGGGATGATCGTTTCCTCGGCCTCGCAGCAGGCCCGCAGGTCGAGCCCTACCGAGCCCGGGGTGGCGTAGCGCAAGCCTTCCGCGGCCTCGGCGGTGTAGAGGGCTTTCGCGTCGCGCAGGTAGCGGATGCGGACCTTCGGCTGTGCTGTGGTCATGATATTCTCCTTCGGTCAGACCGCTTCTCTACCGCAACCCGCCGCGCCCTACAAGAGGAAAGAGGGGAGAAAGGGCGTTGGGGAAGATTGGGGGAGGGAGGGGGAAACTTTCTGAAGAAAGTTTCCCCCTCCCTCCCCCAAACCCCCTCCTGTCCCCTTCAAAGACGTTCGACTGGTGGGGAGGCCGCGCGGAGAGAGTTCGTTCCGGCGGGAAGAGGAGGCGCAAGGGGGAGCCGCCGGACGGCGCGGGGGGCTTGCGGTTTTCCGGCGGGAGGACTGTTTCGGGGCTGGAGGGGCTGCATAAGGGTCAGGCCCTGCCGCAATCCGAGGGGTCGCCGTGCAGCTTGTCAAGGGCGTGCCCCAGCGCGGGCAGGACGGCGGCGAGGTTTTCGCTCACGGCCTTGCGGCTTCCGGGCAGGGCGATGACGATAGTCAGGCCGAGCGTTCCGGCCACGGCGCGGGAGAGGGCGGCGGTGGGCGTCTTGGCGAGGCTTGCCTGCATCATGGCCTGCTCGAAACCGGGGAGGCGGCGGTCGAAGAGGGGGAGGAGGGCTTCCGGCGTGGTGTCGCGCGGGGCAAGCCCGGTGCCGCCGCTGGTGAGGATGAGATCGTAGCCTTGCCCGAGGGCGAGTTCCGCGACGAGCGAACGCAGGGTCTGCGGATCGTCCGGGATCATGAAGCCCTGTTCGTGGCAGAGCGGGAGGGCGGCGCGGACCTGCGCGGCCATAAGCGGCCCGCTTTCATCGTTGCGCAGCCCGGCTGCGCCCTTGTCGGAAAGGGTGATCCACGCCAGCGCCCAGTGCTCGCGCCGGGCGGCCAGCGTGCGCGTGCCTGCTTCGATGGGCGTCAATGCCTCAAGCAGAGGGCAGATTTGCGTATGCGGCCCTTCGGCCCTCAGCGCCGCTGGAGGGAGGAAGGCGCGGCCCGTGACCTTGAGTCGGGCGATCCCGGCGGCGTCGTGGAGGCAGGTGCCCACGCGCCACTGGCGGTTGCCGTCCGGCAAGGGGCGGGACGCCATCCCGTGCGCCGGAAAAGGGGAGGGGCCCGCGGTGGCGGGCAGATGGGCGAGGGGCAGGATGTCCCCTTCGGAGCAGGCGCACAGGCTGAGCGTATGGATGGTTTCGGTCATGGGGTGCCTCCCGGTTGCCGCGTCCTGGAATGGGGCGCTTTTTTCCTTTTTTGCCCAGCTTGCGGGAAATGGCAAGGTCACTCGTTCTCGCAGGGGATGCCCTGCGCGCCGTTGAGCACGTTCCGCATGGTGATCTCGCTCAGCCGCAGCTTCTTTCCGGCGCTGTCGTAACAGAAGCCTTCCACGGGCTTGTCGTCCCGGAAAAGGATTTCTCCCCACTTGCCGCCCCCCGTATTGGCGATCTCCGTCCGCCCTTCGAGCCTGCCCCGGCGGTAACGGCGGATTTGTACCGCCTTGCCTTCCGCGTCGTAGCTGATCGCCTTGCCGTCAAAGGCCCCGTCTGTAACGTCCGCTTCCATGACCAGCCGCCCCGCCTCGTAGATGCGGACGGGCCGCACGGAGCGCCCTTCGCGGAAGACGCCCGTCCGCTCCACGCTGCCGTCGGCATAGTACAGCACCTGTCGTCCGTTCAGCCTGCCCTCCTTGACCTCGGAGAAGGAGCGCAGGGCCCCTTCGGGGTAGTATCCTCTGACGACGCCGGTATAGGGCGTGCCGTCCCTTCCCGTGAACAGGCCGCTTTGGGGATCATAGCGGCAGGGCGCTTGGGCCGAGGCGCAGGCGGAGAAAAGGATCACGCACAGAACGGCATGAAGAAAGCGTTTCACTTGAAGCCCTTCCATGAAAAAAATGTAACGATACTAAAGCAACTACTTCATTATCGACTCCTAGCATTCTCCGTATCCTTTGGCAATATGGAGACTACACCGCACTTTTTCGGCAAGGTCCTTGTCCGTATCAGGCAACGTCTTGGGATCACGCAGTATCAACTGGCCAAGCGCACGGGGAGGACTGTCCAGCACATCTACCAGATCGAGCACGGCAAAAGCGAGCCGCGTCTGAGCACGCTCATCATGCTGGCCAAAGCGCTGGAAATCGACGTGGGGGACTTGGTGCGCGAGGCCGCGCAGGAGCTTGAAAAGGGCGAAAAGCACTGAAGGGGCGGCGGCTTTTGGGGGAAAAGCCGGGAGCTTGTGCGCTGCCGCGCCCTGTTGTATCCTTGCGCGCTTTCGCGGGACCATTCTGTTGTGCCCCCGCGGATCGGAAGGGCGGCTGTCCTGACTGGAAGGATTGAAGTTTTGCGTCCTCGCAGGGTTTCCCTCCACGGCTTCGCTTTTGGCCTTGTGCCGGCTTGTAGCGCGTGAGCCGGGATAGTGTGCGGACTCACGCGGGACCGCACGGCCCCAAAGGACGGCAACACAGGGGAGGTTCCGTGTGCCGCCCCGCGCGGGGTGGCACGGCTTCGGCTCTTGCCCAGCCTATGGAAACGCGAGCCCTTCCTCTTGGGAGATGCCCTCCCGTTCCGTCGATTTCACCGGGCCGCGCCCGGATCATCAAGGAGTTTCTCATGTCCATGACCACCGGCGGGGATCAGACCGCCCACCTCAAGACGCTCGGCACCGGGCGTCTGCCGCAGCCGGAAGGCGGCCCGAGCGTCCGCCTTCTGGAAGTCTTCCCCAACCGTTTCCCGCACCGTCCCTACGTCGTCAGCATGGCCTTCCCCGAATACACGTCCCTGTGCCCCGTGACCGGCCAGCCCGACTTCGGGACCATCGTCGTGGAGTTCATCCCGGATCAGAAATGCGTGGAATCCAAGAGCTTCAAGCTCTACATGTTCGCCTACCGCAACCATCAATCCTTTATGGAGACCATCACCAACACGATTCTTGAGGACTTCGTGGAGGCGCTTGATCCCTTGTGGTGCCGGGTCAAGGGGCTCTTCTCGCCGCGCGGGGCCACCTATCTGCACGTGTTTGCGGAACATTACAAGAACGTGGACGATCCGGCGCGGGCCGAGGAAATCCGGCTGGCGGTCGCCGACTGGAAGCGTGAGGCCGCCCCGCACACGTGGGACAAGTGATGCACGCGCTGCTCATCGACATCGGCAACACCTCCCTGAAAATCGGCGTGGCCGGGACGGAAGGGCTGATCGCTTCGTATACCTTGCCGACCGATCTCCGCCAGAGCGGGGACGGCCTCGGGCTTCAGATCGCCTCTCTGCTCGGCCATGCGGGGTGTGCCGCGCCCGCCGGGGGAACGGGGAACATCCTGATCGACGCCTGCGTCGTCAGCTCGGTCGTGCCCGGCATGAATCCCCTCGTGACCCACGCCTGCGAGCGTTTTCTGGAATTGACGCCCCGCTTTGCGCACCGGGACATAGCCGTACCGCTGGAGAACCGCTATCAGCGGCCCAATGAGGTGGGGGCCGACCGTCTGGTGGGGGCCTTCGGCGCGCGCCGCCTCTTGCCCGAGGCGCGTTCGGTGGTTTCCGTGGATTACGGCACGGCGACCAATTTCGACTGTGTGACTGGGAATGCCTACCTCGGCGGCCTCATTTGCCCGGGCGTCATGTCTTCGCTCGGGGCCTTGGCCACGCGCACGGCGCAGCTTCCCCGCATTGCCCTCAACGCGCACGCCGATGCGCCCATCGTGGGCAGCAGCACCGTCACCAGCCTGAACCACGGCTTCCTCTTCGGCTTCGCGGCCATGACCGAGGGGCTCTACGCCCGCCTGACGCGCACGCTCGAAGGCCCGGTCGCCTTCGTCGCTACGGGCGGTTTCGCCCCGGATGTTGCGGCGGTGGTGGACTGCTTCGATCTGGTGCGGCCCGATCTGGTGCTTGAGGGCCTGCGTCTTCTGTGGCTGGAAGCCCGGGATTAACCGCCCCCGGGGACGTCGGCCTTCATCGGCTCTTTGACGAGGGAGGCGGCAGGTACGAGGCAAGGACGCGGGAATGGGGGCGGCCTTTGTTCCGCTTGCGGGGACCGGCTCGGTATGGCGCGGTGCCTCTTCATGGTTTTCCCTGTGTGGAGGACAGGCCGCCGCTGTTCCCGCCTTGGACGCAGGGGGATTTTTCCTTGTTGCGGGGAAGGGGGCTTTTGGCGATGTTGCCACGGGCGAGCATTGCTGCTTTTTCCCGTTGGTCGGGAAGAGGTTGCGCCCTGTTCAGGCGCCGGGCGCGGACAGCCGCTTTTCCTCTTTTCCTGAAGAGGGGGAGGAGGTCGGCCCCGATGCCGCGTTGTGGCGTCGCAGTGGTTTTCCCTTGTAAGGCGGCCCTTTGGAAAGAGGCGCTTGCCGGGCAGAGGCGCAAGGCGGAGGAATGTCCATGATGCCGAATGAAAACCCTCTTCCGCAGTGTTTGCGGGATGTGCCGCCTGCCTGCGCCCGCCTGTGCCTGAACGTCCGTCGTTTTCTTGAAGAGCGCTGCGGGGGACGGCCCGGGCGGATCATCGCGGCTTTTTCCGGCGGGGCCGATTCCACGGCTCTGGCGCTGATCCTCCGCTGTCTGGGCCTCCCCGTGACGCTGGCCCATCTTGATCACGGCCTGCGCCCGGAAAGCGGGGAGGAGGCCGAGGCCGCCCGGGAATTCGCCCGGCGTCTGGGCGTGCCCTGTGTGGTCCGGCGCGTGGATGTGGCGGGTCTGGCCCGCTCGGAAGGGCTGGGGCTTGAGGACGCCGGACGCCGGGCGCGTTACGCCTTTTTCGAGGAAACGCGCGTGGCGGCGGGAGGCGGCTGGATCGCCACGGGGCACCATCTCGACGATCTGGCGGAAGACATGTTGCTGCGCCTGATCCGTGGCACGGGCTGGCCCGCCCTTGGCGGCATGAAGGCGGCCGATCCCGCCCGGCATCTCGTGCGCCCCCTGCTGGCGACGCCGCGCGCCGACGTGGAGGTTTTTCTCCGCACGCTCGGGGTGCCGTGGGTGGAGGACGCCTCCAACCGCAGCGACGCCTTCCGCCGCAACCGCCTGCGCCATCATGTCCTGCCCCTTTTGCGGGCTGAAAACCCTTCTTTCGGGCGTTCCGTCCGCACGCTCTGGGAATTGGCCCGAGAGGACGAACGTTATTGGGACGGCGTGCTCGCTCCCGTCTTCGAGCGCCTTGAGGAACGGGACGGCACGCTTTTCTTGCCCCGCGCGGCCTTCGTAAGCTTGTCCCGGGCCGCCCGCCTGCGCGTCTATGCCGGGCTTTTCGCCCGTTTCGGGCGTGGGCAGGCGCAGGCGCAGACGCTGTTCCGGCTCGACGAGGCGGCTACGGCCTCGCGCAGCCGCAGGCTTTTCCAGTTCCCCGGCGGCGTCTGCGTCGTCAGCGACGGAGAGGGGCTATGGATAGGGGAGGAGCCGGAAAGAGGGCGCGGCTGCTAGAGCCGTTTCATTTTGAAACGGCTCTGACCACACGCAGGTGTGGCCCGCCACAACGTGGCGTGGATTCTGCCAAAAACGACGTTTTTTGGCAGAATGCCAACGTTGACTTTTGTAAAAAGTCAACGTTCATCTGCCCCAGGGGCCCTTCGCGCGGTCCTGATGTGAGAAAAGTCCTTTCGGGCCTCCTCTTTCCGCTCCCTTGCGATGCTTTCGAGGCCCTTTGGTTGCCTCTTTCGTCTTCTCTCTAGGCTTCTCCCTCCACGAGCTTCTTGAGCGCCTCGTAGATGCCTTCGTCGTCGAGCCCCTGACGGTGGCGGAGCTGCGCCTGCGTACCGTGTTCGACAAAGGCGTCGGGAAGGCCGAGCCGCTTGATGCGCTGGCCGTTCAAGGCGTTCCTGTCGGCCAGAAGTTCGAGCACGGCGGAGGAGAAGCCGCCCGCCAGCGCGTTTTCTTCCGCGAAAAGGAGGAGCTTGAAGCGGGCCGCGAGTTCGAGGAGCTGCCGCTCGGCGAGCGGTTTGACCCAGCGGGCGTCGAAGACGGTCACGCTGCGTCCGTGTTCCGCAAAAAGGCGTTCGGCGGCCCGCAGCGCCGGGAGGACCATGCTGCCTACGGCGATTATCGCGGCGTCTGGCCCTTCGCGGAGGACTTCACCTTCGCCGCGCGGCAGGGGAGGCAGGGAGATAAGGGGGTTGGCTTCGGGCAGCGGACAACCCGTGGCCGCGCCGCGCGGATAGCGGATGATAAGAGGTTCCCCAAGGCTCAGGGACGTGACGAGGGCGGCCTGAAGTTCCGCCTCGTCGCGGGGGGCGAGTATCGTGAGGTTGGGGATGTGGCGCAGGAAGGAGAGGTCGAAAGCGCCGTGATGCGTGGGGCCGTCCTCGCCGACCAGTCCGGCCCGGTCCAGACAGAGGGTTACGGGCAGCCGCTGGATGCAGACGTCGTGCACAATCTGGTCGTAGGCGCGCTGGGCGAACGTCGAATAGATGGCGACGAAGGGCCGGTAGCCTTGCGAGGCCAGCCCCGCCGCGAAGGTGACGGCGTGCTGTTCGCAGATGCCCACGTCCACGAAGCGGGAGGGGAAGCGCGCCTTGAAATGGCCCGTTCCCGTGCCGCTGGACATGGCGGCGGTCACGGCCACGATGCGGTCGTCTTCCCGGGCGAGGCGGCAGAGCGTTTCACCGAACACGTCCGTATAGGTCGGGGGCGTGCCCTCGGGCTTCGGCGGCGTCTGGCCCGTGGCGATGTCGAACTTGCCGAGGCCGTGGAATCGGGACGGGTGGGCTTCGGCGGGGGGATAGCCCTTGCCCTTGCGGGTCAGGACGTGCAGCAGCACGGGCTGATCGTCGATGGACGCGGCCATGCGCAGATGGCGTTCGAGTTCCTCGATGTTGTGGCCGTTCACCGGGCCTATGTAGTTGAAGCGCAGGGCCTCGAACAGCATTCCGGGCGTGAAGACGGTTTTGAGGCTGCGGTGGGTGCGGTGGGCGTATTCCGCCATTTCGTCCCCGATGCCGGGGATGGATTTGAGCCAGTCCTTGACTTCCTTGCGCATCCGGCGCGCCCAGCCGCGCTCCATGTTCCGGCTGAGAAAGAGGGACAGGGCGCCCACGTTGTGCGAAATGGACATTTCGTTGTCGTTGAGCACCACAATGAGCCGCCGCCCCATGTCGCCGGCCTGATTGAGCCCCTCGAAGGCCAGCCCCGCCGTCAGCGAGCCGTCACCGATCACCGCCAGCACGTGGTTTTTCTTCCCGGAAAGATCGCGGGCCATCGCCATGCCGAGCGCGGCGGAAACCGAGGTGGAGGAATGCCCCACGCCGAAGTGGTCGAAGGGGCTTTCCTCGATTTTGGGAAAACCGCTGATGCCCCCAAGCTGGCGCAGCGTGTGGAAGTCGTCCGAGCGGCCGGTCAGCAGTTTCCACGCGTAGCTCTGGTGCCCCACGTCCCAGACGAGCCGATCCTCCTCGGGGTTGAAGACCGAGAGCAGGGCCAGCGTCAGTTCGACCACGCCGAGGGAGGGGGCCAGATGCCCGCCGTTGGCCGCCACGGTGCGGATGATGGTTTGACGCAGTTCGGTGGCCAGCATTTCCTTTTCGGAGGCCGAGAGGCGCGCCACCATCGAGGGATGCGTGATGCGGGCAAGGAGGGGGGGAAGCGATTTTTCCGTATCGTCGTTCATTGCTGTGTGGATTCCTTAGGATGAAGCGGGGCCGTCGGCCTTGTGCGGAGAGGCATGGAACAAGTATATCGCCGGGCGCTCGAATTGGCAAATTTCCCTTGTGAGAAACGGCTTTGGAGGTAAAAGGCTCCTTTAACCGTTCCGTTTTCCCTTGGCGGGGGCTGCGGGGAGCGGAAAGGAAGGAGCCGGGCCGGAAAAGCTATTTCGTCCGCGTGACGAGCATCAGGGCCAAACCGCGCAGGAAATCGGCGTCCGGGCCGGGGAAGGCGGCGAGGCAGGCGGCAGCCTTTTCGGCGTATTCGCGCGCCAGTTCCCGGCTTTGTTCAAGCCCGAGGAGCGAAGGGTAGGTGGTCTTGCCCATCGCCGCGTCGCTTCCGGCGGGCTTGCCGAGCGTGGCGGTGTCCGCGGTTTCGTCAAGGATGTCGTCGACGATCTGGAAGGTCACGCCGAGCGCCTCGCCGTAAGCGTGCAGGGCCTCTATCCCCTCTTCGGGCGCGCCCGCAAGGAGCCCCCCGCTGGTGCAGGCCACGCGGAACATGGCCCCGGTCTTGAGCGCGTGCAGAGTGCGCAGGGTCGGCAGAGGAACGTCGGTGCGGCCCGTGCATTCCATGTCCAGCACCTGCCCGCCGACCATCCCCGCGGCTCCTGCGGCGGAGGCTACGGCGGCCAGCGCGCGCAAAACGCGGTCCGGGGGCAGGCTTTTGCCCGTTTCGGCCATGAAGCCGAAGGCGTCGGTCAACAGGGCGTCACCCGCGAGGATGGCCGTGGCCTCGTCGAAAGCCTTGTGGCAGGAGGGGCGGCCACGGCGCAGATCGTCGTCGTCCATGGCGGGGAGGTCGTCGTGGATGAGCGAATAGGTGTGGATCATCTCCAGCGCGGCGGCGAAGGGAAGGACGTTTTCCGCCTTCAGGCCGAAAAGGGACGCCGTGGACAGGCACAGCACCGGGCGCAGCCGTTTCCCGCCCGCCAGCAGGCTGTAGTTCATGGCTTCCTTGAGCCGGGGCTGGGTGGGGACGGCGTCGAGGCAATGGCTGAGGTAGCCTTCCACCAGTGCGCCGCGTTCGGCGAGGACGGCCTTGACCTGTGAGGCATCGAAAGAAGTGCTCATTTGTTGATCCTTTGGGCTTTGGGCAGGGAAAAAAGAGGCCGGGACGGAGGCTCTTGTACGGAAAGCCGTTCCCGCAGCGGGGAAGCGGGGCCGTGCGGTTTAGCCGTCCTCTTCGTCCAGCCTTGTTTCGTCGAAAGGCTCAAGCCCTTCCTCGGTGAGGAGGCGGACTTCATTGCGCGCCTTTTCCACTTGTTCGCGGCAGGCCCGGGACAGGGCGAGCCCTTCCTTATATAGCCGTACGCTGTCCTCAAGGGGGAGATCGCCGTTTTCGAGCGCGGCGACGATTTCCTGAAGGCGGCGGAGGCGATCCTCGAAGGTGGGGGCGGTTTTTTTGGCGGCCATATGAGGGGCTCCTAGTGCTGAGGGACAAGCGAGAGGGGATCGACGGCGACGCCGAGGATGTTGACCCCGAGGTGCAGGTGGGGGCCCGTGACCCGGCCTGTGGCTCCGACAAGGCCGATCTGCTGCCCGGCTTTGACGCTTTCCCCGGGTTTCACGTCAAGGCGGGACATGTGGGCGTAGGTGCTGATGACGCCCTGCCCGTGGTCAAGATAGACGGTGTTTCCCGCGAAATACATGTTTTGGGCAATGAGAACCTTGCCGTCGGCCATAGCCTTGATGGGCGTCCCCTGCGCGCCGCGCAGGTCGACTCCCCGGTGGTAGGAGCGGGCTTCACCGTTGAACATGCGCTTGCCGCCGAAGGCGCTCGTGACCACGCCGGGCACGGGGCGGACAAAGGGCCCGCGCCAATGGCGTTCGGGTGTCACGCGGCCGATCGCCGCAGCCGACGCCTTGCGCTCGCCTTCGATGCGCTTCAGGGTTTCCTTGGGCGGATTCACGTAGTTTTTCTGGACCGAAATCTGTTGCTCGGGCCACTTCACCTTGAGCACCCGGACCGTGGCCTTGCCGGTCAACGCGCCCGCCGAAGCCTGCACGATGAGGTCCTTGGAGGCGTTGACGGGCACGGGCAGGAGGGCTTCCGCAACGCGATCCGGCCCCTCCGCCACCGTGGGGGCATCAATGGTTTTGCCGAGCCACGTGAAGGCGACGCGGGGGAGCGGTTCGTCGACGGCCACGCGGACCCGGACGGCGCTCCCCTGTTTGGCTTCCTCGGGCGCATGGATGGTCAGCGAGGCCGCCGCAGCGCCGCCGCACCAGACGGCGGAAGCCAGCAGGACTGCAAGCGGGAGCAGGGCGGCCCGGCATGTACGTACTATCATGATGTTTCTCCCTTGGCGCGGACGGCGGTCACGCGGGCGTCCGCCTCGCCGTCGCGGATTTTGACGGTCAGGGACACGCCCGGCCGCAGGTCATGGACGCTACGGACGAAATGTCCGTCCTCCGTCATGGCGCAGGCATAGCCGCGCTCCAGCGGCGCGAGGGGATCGAGTCCGGCCAGCCGGATTTCCTCGCGCTCCAGCCGCCGTTCCAGCCCGTCCAGAGCGCGGCGGCCCCGCTCCTTGAGCCGCGCGGCGGCGTCATCCAGCGCGGTTCCGGCCCGTGTAAGCCGCCGGGATTGCGCCTCTTCCAGCCTGCGGCCCAGATCGCCGATCCGTTCCAGACGCCTTTCGAGGGAGCGCCCGTCCGTCGCACGGTGCATAGCGGCCTCAAGCGGTCGCAGGCGGGCGTCGGCGCGCTCAAGGCTGCGGGGGAGGGTCAGGGCAAGCCGTTGCCGCAGGCCCTCGAAGCGTTCCGCAAGGCGCGACAGGCTCCGTTCCGGCGAGAGCCACGCCAGCGCGCGGCCCGCAGTTTCCACCTGCCGGTCCCATACGGCGAAACGGCGTCGGGCGGCCTCGCTCAGGGAAAGTTCC
Organism: Candidatus Bilophila faecipullorum; assembly: GCA_944326695.1. Lineage (GTDB taxonomy): Bacteria > Desulfobacterota > Desulfovibrionia > Desulfovibrionales > Desulfovibrionaceae > Bilophila > Bilophila faecipullorum. The sequence goes on from CALVEZ010000049.1 coordinate 20,656, forward strand.
AGTTCGTCCACGCGCTGCTCGTACCAGCGGCGTTCGGGCCACAGGAGGTGGGCGGCGTGGCTCGGGGTGGCGGCGCGCAGATCGGCCACCATGTCCGCGATGGACGTATCCACTTCATGGCCGATGCCCGCCACCACGGGGATGCGCGAACGGAAAACCGCCTCGGCTACGGCCTCGTCGTTGAAGGCCCAGAGGTCTTGCAGCGATCCGCCGCCCCGGATGAGCACGAGCACCTCGGCCCAGCCCCGGCGGTTTTCGGCGTCGAGGGCGGCGGCGATGCGGGGTGGGGCGTCATCTCCCTGTACGGGCACGGGGACGATGTGGATTTCACAGCCCGTCCCGCGTTCCGCCGAAAGGCGCAGGAAGTCGCGCACGGCGGCCCCGTGCGGGGCGGTGATCACCGCGACGCGGCAAGGATGGCCGGGCATCTCCCGCTTGCGCTCAAGGCTGAAATAGCCTTTGGCGGCCAGTTTTTGCTTGAGGGCTTCGAGCGCGAGGTGAAGCTGGCCTTCGCCGCTGTCTTGCGCCAGTTCCACCACAAGCTGGTAACTGCCGCGTGGAGCGTAGACCGTGAGCCGCCCGGCGCAGACGATTTGTTGGCCGTTTTTTAGGGTGGCGGCCAGACTGACGCGGGGGCCGTCCTCAAAAACTTCTCCGGTGAGCGGATCAAAGGCTTCCCGCTCCTTTTGATCGGTACGGAACCAGATCGCCTGCAAGAGGGCGTCGCCGTCCTTCAGCGAGAAATAGACGTGCCCCGAGGCGGGGCGCGAAACGTTGGTGACTTCGCCGCGCACCCAGACGTAGGGAAAGCCGTTCTCCACCGTATCCTTGATGAGGGCGGTAAGCTGGCGGACGGTGAGGATGGACATGGCGAGGTGCCTCCGGGGGCGGACGCGGCCCCGCGAAAGGGCCGACCTTGGCCCGGCTCGCGGCCGGGCGGGATGACGGTCGTCAGGTTCGGTCATGCCTCCCGCCGCCAAGCCGCCTTTTCCGAAGGGCGGCCTTGTACGGGAAAACCTCCCGATGGGCTCGTGCCGTGGCCGCTCTTCCCTGTGTCCTTGAAGGAAAAGCGGCGTTTGGCGGACGGAGGCCACATGCGGGCTGAACCTGCATTCTCGCGAAAAAGTCTTTCGAGACAGGGCGGCGGGGGCCGCCCCGTCCTGTCAAAAACCGTCCCCCGGCTTCCTCCGACAAAGCCGCCAGAGGAAACGGCGGGGAGGGGGAATCTTTTGTCAGAATAAAGGCGTTCCGTCCGTCGCCCCGCCTCAAAGGTCGCCCCGGCGTGAAGCCTCTGAGGTCGGCCCTCATTGAACGGCCCTCTGCAAAACCGGCTTTTCCCCGCCAGTGTGCGGCAAGGAAAAATCGGGTACGACGGCATTCAATGAAGGCCGGGGGCGCTTTTCACGCCCCAGCTACGGAACCTACATGCCCCAGCAGGCGAGGACGCCCTTGCGCCACGCGGCAAAGGCTTCGGCAAAGCCTTCCACGGGCAGCTCGCCCTTTTCGCCGGTCTTGCGATTCTTCACTTCCACGATGCCCCGGGCAAGGCCTTTGCCGCCCACGACGACCTGCATGGGCAGGCCCACGAGGTCGGCGTCCTTGAACTTCACGCCCGGGCGTTCCTCGCGGTCGTCGAGCAGCACGTCGATGCCCATGCCCCGCAACAGATCGTAGAGTTCATCCGCCTTGGCCGCGGTATCGGCGTTCTTGGGATCGAGGTTGATCAGTTCGAGATCGAAGGGCGCGAGCGGCGGCGGGAAGGCGATGCCGTCGCGGTCGTTGTTCTGCTCGATGCAGGCCGCGACCACGCGGGAAACCCCGATGCCGTAACAGCCCATGATGATGGTCTGTTCCTTACCGTTCTCGTCGAGATAAATGGCGTTGAGGGCCTTCGAGTACTTGGTGCCGAGCTTGAAGACGTGGCCCACCTCAATGCCCTTGGCGAAGGCCACGGGTTTGCCGCAACGCGGGCAGACGTCGCCTTCGGCGATGGAGCGCAGATCGGCGTAGGCGAAATCCGGCACGTCGCGCTTGAGGTCCACATGCAGGATATGCGTGTCGGCCTTGTTCGCGCCCGCAATCCAGTCCGTCCCGGCCATAAGTTCGTGATCGGCCACAATGGGCCCGGCGGAGAAGCCCACGGGCCCGGCGAAGCCCACCGGAGCGCCGGTCCACTGCGTGACCTGCTCGGGGGAGGCGAGGACCACCTCGTCGGCCTTGAAGAAATTCTTCAGCTTGATCTCGTTCAGCTCGCGGTCGCCCCGCACGAGGGCCGCCACGGGCTTGCCGTCGACGGCGTAGAGGAGCGTCTTGATGAGCTTGGACGCGGGCACCTTGAGGAAGCCGCAGACTTCTTCGATGGTGTGCTGATCCGGGGTGGTCACTTCCTCGATGGGGTCGCAGGTTTCCTTGCAGGCTTCAGCCGGAGCGAGCACGGCGGCGCGCTCGATGTTGGCCGACCAGTCGCATTCGGTGCAATAGGCGATGGTGTCTTCGCCTGTTTCGGCCAAGACCATGAACTCATGGGAGAAGTTGCCGCCGATGGAACCGGAGTCGGCCTCCACGGGCCGGAACTGGAGGGCCATGCGGCTGAAAATCTTTTTGTAGGCCTCGAACATCTTGCGGTAGCTTTCATCGGCCCCGGCGTCGTCCCGGTCGAAGGAGTAGGCGTCCTTCATGAGGAATTCGCGGCCGCGCATGAGGCCGAAGCGGGGGCGGATTTCGTCGCGGAACTTGGTCTGAATCTGATAGAGATTCATGGGAAGCTGGCGGTAGGAGCGCACTTCGCCGCGGATGAGGTCGGTGATCACTTCCTCATGCGTGGGGCCGAGGCAGTAGTCGCGTTCGTGGCGGTCCTTGAAGCGCAGGAGTTCCTTGCCGTAATGTTCCCAGCGCCCGGATTCGCGCCACAGGTCGGCGGGCTGTACGGTCGGCATGAGGATTTCCTGCGCGCCCGCGCGGTCCATTTCCTCGCGGACGATGTTCGCCGCCTTGTTCAGGGTCCGCAGGCCGAGGGGCAGCCACGTATAGATGCCGGACGTGAGCTTGCGGATCATGCCCGCACGGATCAGCAGTTTGTGGCTGATGACTTCGGCGTCGCCGGGGGCTTCTTTCAGAGTGGGGATATACCATTGACTCCAGCGCATAGACGTACCTCAGAATAAAATGGGGAGCCCTCCGCGCGCGGCGAGCTCCAAGTTGGGCGGCAGTGTAACCCCGAAGCGGCAAAAAGGCAAAAGCCGCCCGCGCTGCCGGGGCACTCCGTCCCGGCCTTGGCATCCGCCCTTCTTCGGGCTTTGACGCCAGCCGTTCTCCGGGCCTTGCGTCGAAGTGCCGCCGGGGGACTATACAAGGAGAAGGGAGGCGTTATACTGTAGAGCCTTCGCGTCGTCCCGCAAGGACGGGTACGGCAAAACGTTTCGGGAGATTGAAGAATGGCAAAACGCTTCAGGATGATGGCCGCCGTGTGCCTTTTCGCGCTGGCGGTACTGGCTTTGCCCCGTGCGGGGATGGCATGGGAGGGCGACGGGCCGCGTTTCAACGTTTACACGCAAGGCTACGGCCGTGCGGATACGGACGACGGCGGTTCCTATTCCAAGGTGGAAAGTGGGGTGACCGTCGGCTACAAATGGCTGACCTTTTCCTATACGCGGACGAAGTACGACTGGAGCGATTCCAAGTCCGTGAAGTTCAGCGACGGCGAGCCGTGGGATGAGCTGAACAGGCTGGCTCTGGACGCATCCTTTGACGGCTACGTCAACGAGTGGATAAGCTGGTTCGCCTCGGGGACGCTTATTTCCGCCTTTGAGGATCAAATCTGGGATTCCTTTTCCTTCGTGCCTCGCGGCGGCCTGAAGTTTACGCCCGCCTATGACTGGTCCGTCCGCGTGGGTGCGGCGGGGTTCATTTCCCCGGTGCGGCCCATTATCCTGCCCCTCGTGGGCGTGGAGTGGCGCAACGAGCTTGATTACGGCCTTTCCGCCAGCGTCGGCTTCCCGGCGACCAGGGTACAGTACCGTTTCAACGATGTTGTCTCCACCCGTCTGGCCGCGCGTTGGAGCCGCGATATCTACCGCCTCTCCAACGACAGCAGCGTCGCCAAGAAGGGCTATGTGGAAGAGTCCGGCTATACGGGCGGCGCGTATCTCGACATCACACCCCTTGATCGTCTCAAGCTGACCGTCGGCGCGGAAGTCCTCTTTGATCGCGAACTCCGCCTCTACGACAAGGGCGGCGACGAATTCACCAAGACCGACGTCGATCCCTCGCTCGGGGCTGTTTTCAGGATTGGGTACAGTTTTTAGGAGGGAGTGAGAGAAGCATTGGGGGGGGTGTGGGAGAGGAGGGGGAAGGGGATGCGGGAGGGGGCGGGGGGCTGGGGGTCTGGGGTCTGGGCTTGGAGTTTCAGGACTTGGAGGGGCGTGCGCTCGGGGGCGGATTTGAGGTTTGTGTCTACGCGGTGAGATGGGGATGGGATATTGGGGCTGTTCGGGCTGCTGCATGGGTGTACTTCGGGAAGCCGTCTCGAAATGCGCCGGGAGGCTTTGCGGGGAAGCATTTCGTGGAATCGTTCGGATGGCCTGCGGGGGGGCCTTTGGGGGCCTTCGGGGAAACCTTCGGGGAAACCTTC
>CALVEZ010000050.1 GCA_944326695.1 Candidatus Bilophila faecipullorum
ACGAATGTGGGCATAAAAAAGGCCCCGGGGACGGGGGCGGCGCGTTATTCCGTGGGGAAGTGGGCCTTGCGGTGGCTGCGGGGCGTTTTGGGTTTTCGTTTGGCCTCGCAGAGGCTGGCCAGCCGTTCGGCGGACTCCGCGTAATGGGCTCGGACCGCCTCCTCGATCAGCCGGGGATCGCGGGTGAGGAAAGCCTTATAGATGCTGTTGTGGCGCTGGAAGAGTTCCTCGATGGTGTAGAGGGTGCGCCATTGCTGGAACATCAGGTATTTGGAGATGACCCGGCAGGAGCTGCGCGCGATGGAGATGAGCAGCGGGTTGCTGGCGCGTTCGAGGATGGTTTCGTGAAAGGCCGTGCCGAGGGCGGCGTGGTCTTCAAAGGCCGTCCCTTCGAGCACGCCCTGCCGCATCCGTTCAAGCAGGGCTTCAAGGTCTTCCCACGGGCCCTCGGGGAGGGACAGGGCCACGTTCGCGGCGGCGGCCCCTTCGAGCAGGCCGCACAGCTCGTAGCGGTGGCGGACATCGTCCGGGGTGAGCAGGGTGACGCATTTCCCCCGTTTCGGGTGGGACATGAGGAAGCCGTCCGTCTCAAGCTGATAGAGGGCTTCGCGCACGGGCGCGCGGCTGATGCCGCACTCCTCCGCGATGCCGGCCTCGCTGATCCGGTCGCCGCCCCGCAGCTTGCCGTTACGGATACGCTGGCGGATGAGGTTGACGACCTGTTCGCTGTATGTGGGCTTGTTGAATTGCTGCATCGTTCACCATTCGGTAAGGACGTTTTACCGCTCCATGCGCATGTGGAAGCGCGCCGAGGCTTTGTGGTCAAGTATATCGTGCATCAAGGCCGCGTCAAGGGGAGAGGGGGCGCTTACCCGGTCCTACGGGTGAAGCAGGGGGTGGGGGTTCCCGTTCGGGGCGGCGGGCCATGCCCGGCATCCGGCGCGGGAACACGCTTGGGGGGCAGCGGTCATGCGGGTTCGCCGTCCGTCGGGGAGTGTGGGGCGGGAAAGAGGTCGCCTTCCGCCGAGGATCGGGGGCCGGGAAAGGGGTTGCCTTCTGCCCGGGAGCTCGGGCCGGGAAAGGGGCCGCCTTCCCTTTGGCCGCCGGGCCGGGGGCGCTGGCTGGCGCTTTTGAGGTCGCCCCGCCCGGTGCAGACGGCGAGCAGCGCCTCGGGCCGGATGGCGGCGATCACCCCGCGCTCCCCGGCGTTGATGTACAGTTCCGGTTCGCTGAAAAGCGTCTGCTGTGCAAAGACCGGCAGGCCGGACGGAAGCCCGAAAGGGCAGATGCCGCCGGGCCGGTAGCCTGTGGCGGCCTCGGCCCCTTCCGGCGAACTCGGCTGAAGGCGTGCCGCGCCCGCTAGGCGTTCGAGCTTGCGCGGGGACACCCGCTCGTCGCCGTGCATGAGGGCCATGACCGCCCCGCCTTCCCCGTCGTCGAAAACGAGGCTCTTGACGATCCGGTGCTCGGGCAGTCCGAGTTGCGCGGCGGCGTCGCGCGTGCCGCCCTTTTCGTGGTAGGCATAGCGCAATTCGCGCGCCCTTTCTCCCGCCTCCCGCAAGAGGCGCAGGGCCGGGGCTTCCGGCTTGTCCATGATTCTCCTCCTCGGGGCGGGGCCTTCCGGGATATCCGCTTCCGGGCCGTGGCCCGTGCGACGTCTCTTTGTTGTCCGCCTTGTATTTCTTTATCTAGTTGAACCTTACGGAGGAAACGTCCGCTGAGGCGGTATCCGTCAAACATCTGGCCTTCGGCTGGACGTTGAACCTCACGGAGGAAATATCCGCTGAGACGGCACCGGCCAAACGTCTGCCTTTCAGGTGGACGTTGAACGTGCCGAGGAGACGTCCGCTGAAGCAGTATCCGCCAAACATCTGGCCTTCGAGTGGACGTTGAACCTTGCGGAGGAAACGTCCGCTGAGGCGGTATCCGTCAAGCGTCTGCCCATTGGGTGGGCTTCCTTGCCGAGGACACGTCCCTATCCACGCGGGCGGCGTTCCCGGACGCCTTCGGTGGGGGCGTCGTTTTTCCGGCTGTGATTTTTTCCCGTGCGGGGGCGTGCTTAGAGGGATAGCGTCCTTTTTTTATTTTGTCGACTGTTTTTGTCGACCGACTCTTGACAGAATGCGTTTTTATTCACATACTGTCGACAGGCGACTGAAAAAGGATGCCGCAGCCGGAACGCGTGCCGCGTCCGCCGGGCGCGCCTCTCCCTCGTCCCATCAGGAGGATGGCCATGAACGCAGAATGTCTGGGGCTTGTCTGCCGCGACTGCGGCAAGGGGCTTCCCGAATCGGAAGGCGCGCTGACGTGCCCCGATTGCGGAGCGCCCCTCCGGGTTACGTTTTCCGAGGCTTCGTTGCGCGAGGCGCTCGGCGGCGCCTTGCCCGCGCCCAACGGCGCTTCCTTCCTGCGCCAGTGGCGGGCCGTCCTGCCCATCGGGGACGAGTCGCTCATCGACCGGGTGAGCCTCGGCGAGGCGGAAACCCCGCTTTTGCCCTCCCACCGTTACGGCCCCCGGCGGGGCGTGCCGCGCCTTTATTTCAAGATGGAGCAGGGCCCGACCCTTTCCCTCAAGGACAGGGGCACGGCGCTGTGCGTGCTCAAGGCGCTGGAATCGGGCCGCCGCACGGTCTGCCTGTCCTCGTCCGGCAACAACGCGGCCAGCGTGTCCGCCTACGCCTCGCGAGCGGGGCTTGAGGCCGTGGTGTTCGTCCAGAAGCATGTTTCCCCGGCCAAGATTTTCAAGAGCCTCATCTACGGGGGCCGCGTGGTGCGCGTGGACGGCGACATGGCCGCCGCCAGCCGCCTTTGTTCGGAAATGGTCACGCGCCGCGGCTGGTTCCAGTGCGGCGGCCCCAACCCCTACCGCATCGCGGGCAAGCGCACCTTCGCCTACGGCATCGTGCAGCAGCTCGGGCGCGCCCCGGACACCGTGCTCATCCCCTGCGGGGGCGGGGCCGGGCTGGTCGCCGCCTACGACGGCTTCCGCGAACTGGTCGCCGCCGGGATCATCGAGCGCCTCCCCCGGCTCGTGGGGGTGCAGCTTGCGGCCTGCGATCCCACGGCCCGCGCCTTCCGCGAAGGCCGCGACACGGTGACGCCCGTGGACAAGAAGCCCTCCCTTTCCGACGCGATCATGAACAACAACCCCTATTGGGGCCGCTATTGCCTTGAGGCGGTGCGCGCCAGCGGCGGCACCATGATTTCCGTTTCCGACGCCGATTTCCTGCGCACCATCCGCGAACTGGGCCGCGAAGAAGGGCTTTTTACCGAGCCCGCGGGCTGCGTCTCCGTGGCCGCCCTGCGCCATCTCGTGGAAATGCCGGGCTTTGAAGACCCCGGCCTCACCGTCTGCAACCTGACCGGGCACGGCCTCAACGTGCCGCACGTGGCCGCGGACGAAAACGAAATCCCCGGCCTTGTCGTGCCCGCCGTGGAAGCGGTGGAAGCCTTCCTGCGCGGAGCCGGGGCTTGCGCCTCAGCCACCTCAACCACCTCCCGGAGGTAGTTATGCACGTTTTCAAGTGGATTCTGGGTTCCGTACTGGCGCTGGCCGTCGCCGTTCCCGCACAGGCCGCCGACTATCCTTCCAGGCCCATCACCCTCATGACGGCCTTCAACGCCGGGGGCGGCAGCGACGTGAGCCACCGCCTTCTGGAAAAGTACGCCAAGGGCGTTTTCGATCAGCCCATCGTCGTCACCTACAAGGCGGGCGCGGGCGGCGAGATCGGCTGGACGTGGCTGGCCGCGGCCAAGGCGGACGGCTACACCATCGGCGGCGTGGACCTGCCGCACATCGTACTCCAGCCCCTGCTGCGCCCCGCCGGGCAGCCCGGCTATCAGACGGAACAGCTCAACCCCCTCTGCGGGCTCGTCTATGACGCCAACGTGGTCATGGTCCCCGAGGCCAGCCCCTACAAGACCTTCAAGGACCTCATCGACTACGCCAAGGCCAACCCCGGCAAGCTGAAGGTGGCCACCGTGGGCAAGCTCACGGGCGATCACCTCTTCCTCATGCAGATCGAGAAGCTGACCGGCGCGACCTTCACGCAGATTCCCTATTCCGGCAGCGGCAAGGCTATCCCGGCCCTGCTCGGCGGCGAAGTGGACGCCTATTTCGGTTCGGGTTCGAGCTTCGTGCGCATGGAGAAGACGCGCGGGCTGGCTATCGGCAGCAAGGAGCGGTATGAACTGTGCCCGGACGTGCCCACCTTCATCGAACAGGGCTACCCCATCGAGTCGGGCAAGTTCCGCGGCCTCGCCACGCCCAAGGGCATCCCCGCCGAGGCGCAGAAGTACCTTGAGGCCAAGTTCGCCGAGCTGTGCGCCAACCCCGACTATCAGCAGGCGGTCAAGGGCGGGGGCCTGATGCCCCTCTACCAGAGCGGCGCGGACTTCGCGGCCACCATCGCCCGTGAAGGCGAACAGGCCAGGGCGATTCTGACCGAATACGGCCTCCTGAAGTAAGCGGCGGCCTTTTCCGAACGGACGCGGGAGGGGCCCCCTCCCGCGCCTTCACCCCGCAACCAGCGAGAAGCACATGTTTGATCCCTGGGTCGTCCTTTCCGCCCTGACCGATCCGGTCACGCTGCTGCTCATGAGCCTCAGCGCCTGTTTCGGGATCGTCATGGGGGCCGTGCCGGGTCTGTCCGGCACGCTGGGCATCGCCCTCCTGCTGCCGTTCACGTTCGGCCTCGAGCCCGCCACGGCGCTGCTCATGCTGGGTTCCGTCTACTGCGGGTCCGAATACGGCGGTTCCATCCCCGCCATCCTCATCAACACGCCCGGCACGGCGGCGGCCCTGTGTACCACCTTCGACGGCCACGTCATGGCCATGAAGGGCGAGGCGCAAAAGGCCCTCTTCACGGCCCTCATCTCTTCGGTGGCGGGCGGGGTCTTCGGCGTGGCCGCGCTGCTTTTCCTCTCTGTGCCGCTGGCGAACGTGTCCATGAAGTTCGGCGCGCCCGAGCAGTTCTGGCTCTGCGTCTTTGCGCTGACCATCATCGCCTCGCTGTCTTCGGGCAACGTGCTCAAGGGCGTCATCGGCGCGCTCGTGGGCCTGCTCCTCGCCTGCGTGGGCATGGACCCGGTGACGGGGTATCCGCGTTTCACCTTCAACACGATGGAGCTTATGAGCGGCATCAACGTGGTGCCCGCGCTCATCGGCCTTTTCGCCATCCCGCAGGCCCTGTTGCTGTTGCGCGCGCCGGGCGAAAAGGGCGTCATGGCCCCCTACCGCCGGGCCCCGGGCGTCTTCTGGGAAACGCTGAAGGGCTTTTTCCGGCGCCTCTGGGTGGTGCTGGTGGCGGGCGTGGTCGGCGTCGTGGTCGGGATCATGCCCGGCGCGGGCGGGAATATCGCCTCCTTCGTGGCCTACAACGAGGCCAAGCGTTTTTCGCGCAAGCCGGAAGCCTTCGGCACCGGGATCATGGAAGGCGTCATGGCCCCCGAGGTCTGCAACAACGCCGTGGTCGGCGGGGCGCAAATCCCCATGCTGACCCTCGGCATCCCCGGCAGCGCGCCCGCCGCGGTCATGCTGGGCGCGCTCATGACGCACGGGCTCAAGCCCGGCTTCGGCCTCTTCACCGAACAGGGCGACATCGTCTTTACCTACGTCTTCGGCCTCATCCTCTCCAACATCCTTATTCTGCTGCTCGGCCTCGTGCTGGTGCGGGTCTTCGTGCGGGCGCTGCAAATCCCGCAGCATTTCCTTGTGGCGGCGATCATGGCCCTGTCCGTGGTGGGCTCCTATTCCATCAACGGCTCGGTCATGGACGTGCTGTCCATGATGGCCTGCGGGCTGCTCGGCTACGTGCTCGTGCGCTACCGTTTCGGGGTCGCGCCGCTGGCGCTCGGCCTCATCCTCGGCACGACGATGGAGGAAGGCTTCAAGCTCTCGCTGCATCTGGGCTCGGCGGAGGGAAACGTGATGCTCTTTTTCTTCTCCAGGCCGCAAAGCCTCGTGCTCATCGCGCTGACCGTGCTCTCGCTGGGTTATTCCGTCTGGAAGGAATACGCGCAGCGAAGGAAGGCCGCCTGAGGCCGCTTCCGCCGCCCCCAACGTCACCCCACGGGAGGTATCCCGGATGAAAGAACGTACCGTCGACATCGTGACCGCCGCGCTTATTGCGGGCCTCGGCCTGCTCATGCGTGCGCAGCTTGCGGGCATCCCGCCCGAAGGCGTGCTTTTCCCCCTGTCCGTGATCTACCTGCTCATGGGCTGCGCCGTGCTTCTGGCGGCCCGGGCGCTCTTTTCCCGGGCGGACGCGCCCTCCTTTTTCGGTGACGTGCCGCCCCTGCGCTGGTGCCTCGTCACGGCGATCTTCGTGCTGGAAGTCCTCGGCGCGATGTACGTCTCCTTCAAGGTGAGCATGGGGCTCGGCCTCTTCGCCATGCTCATGGTCCTCACGCCCCGGCGCACGGGCCGCTCCCTCTTCGTCAACATCCTCTTTACCGCGGCCTTCCTGCTCTTTTTCCAGCTTTTCTTCACCGATGTCATGCACATCTACTTCCCCGAGCCGTTTTTCGGCTGATCGCCCCCCTTCCGGGGGAGGGCTTGCCTTTCCCCGGTTTCCCATAGGGACGGACCCACCCCGGTTCGTCCTTTTTTTGTGCGGAAAGGCCATCGCCAAGGCCGAAGTTTCCTTTTATAAAGAGACGATTTCTTGGATGAAGCGGGCCTCGGGCGCGGGCTTGGCCGTGCCCCGCGGAGGCGGAAGAGCCCTTTCCCACCGCCCTGACAAGCGCCCCTCCTCGCCGTGCCCCGCGCGGAGGCGGAAGAGCCGGGAAAAGGCTGGTCAAAGGGCCTGCTTTTCTTTAGGATAGGCCCGCAACGCCGGGACTGCGGCGTGGTGCGGGCCTGCCCGCCTGGGGGAGACTATGGAACCGATCCTGCGTCCGGCGCAGATGCGCGACGCGAAGAAAATCCATGAGCTGCTCATGGAGTGCTCGGCTGAAGGGCTGCTTTTGCCGCGTCCTTTGGGGGACATTTACGGCCAAATCCGGGATTTCAAGGTCTTGGAGGCGGAAGACGGGACGTTCGTCGGGTGCGCTGCGCTGGCCGTGATCTGGGAAAATCTGGCCGAGGTGCGCTCGCTCGCCATTGCCAGGGGCTGGCGCGGGCGGGGCTACGGCAACCGGCTGGTGGAAAGCTGCTGCGAGGATGTCCGGGCGCTGGGCATAGGCCGCCTCTTCGCGCTCACCTATCAGGTCCGCTTTTTCGAGCGCAACGGCTTTTCCGTGGTCAGCAAGGACCTCTTGCCGCAGCGGGTCTGGATCGTCTGCGCCAATTGCCCGCGCTTCCCCGACTGCGACGAGGTGGCCGTGATGCGCCGCGTGGACGGGCCCGCCGCGTCTCCGGCGCAGTCCTGACAAAGCGGTTTGGCAAGGGAAACGTCCGAGTCCTGACGGGGCGGCCTTGGCGCGGGGCCTTGTTGCGTGCCCCATACGTCTGCCGAGACTGGAGGAAGCGTATGCGGATGCCGGGGCCATCCCTGCCGCGCCCGGTCCGGCGGACTTCCCGCTGTTCCCGGCATCTCTCAGTGTGTCCCTGTTCCCGGACTATCTCTTTATGATGCCCCCTCAAGGCGGGCGGCGGCTTTCCTTCACGCTTCACGCGGGGAGCGGCCCGGCCAACCTGTCCTTCGATTCATAATAGTCTGTTTTCATATACTTTCATCGTAGAGCGTCTCAAATCTTTTTCTTCCGTCCTTTTGGGTGAAGGGGCCCCTTCTTGCTGCGGGGCGCGCCGTGCCGTCACCCGGGAAAGGGCCGCTGTCTTCGCCCCGGTCCCGGTGGTCAGGCATGGCGGGCGGCGGTTCCGCTGGCGGTTCGGCATGATGGAGGGCTGGCGAGCGGCGGGGTGGGGCGTATGGCATGAGAGGGGACTGGACAGCGGCAGGGCGGTACGGCGGAAGGACAGCGGCGGGATGAAGCCGTACGGTGTGACGAGGGACCAGACAGGGGGCGTATGGTATGACGGGGGATGGGAGAGCGGCGGGGCCGCACGGCGTAATGGGCGGCTTCACCGTCCGGGTAACGGCGGGTTGGGCCTCGGCGTGATTTGCGGCTTGAGCGCGGGCCGATAAAACGATAGGCTTTTTTTCAAAAGGCAGGAGATCATGCAAAAACGGGAATACGAATTTGATTGGCGGTTCATTGGCGATATGGAGCGGGGCCGCCCGAATCTGGGGAACATGACCCGTGTGGAGGTCTATCGCCTTTTCCAATATACCCTTCGCGATATTCTCGAACGCGACTACGGCACGCCCGAGGCCGACAGGCTGCTGCGCGAGGCGGGGGTTCTGGCGGGCAGGGCCTTTGCCGAGCGTTTCATCGGTCCCTGTACGGACTTCGGCGCGTTTGTGGCCAAGGTGAAGGATGCGCTCGAAGCCCTGCGCATAGGCATCCTTCGCATAGAGAAGGCGGATGTGACGCGGCTGGACTTCATCCTTACCGTGGCCGAGGACCTCGATTGCTCGGGCCTGCCCGATGTGGGGCATGTGGTCTGCGCCTACGACGAGGGTTTTGTGGCCGGGGCGCTCAAGGAGGCCGAGGCCAACTTGCGCCACCTCACATGGCAGATGGAGCGGGTAGCGGAAGGCGACTATTCGCAGTCGCTGTCGTTCATGGGTGATTTTTCCGTCGCCTTCAACCGCATGAGCCGCGAAATGCGCGACAAGGTGCACGAGCTGACGCGCCTTTTCGAGCGCTACAAGCTCTTTACCCACGAGGACGTGCTCACGGGGCTGCTGAACCGCAAGACGTTTTTTGAAGTGGCCGTGGGCGAACTGCGGCGGGCCCGCGAAACGCGCTCGCCCTTGTGCTTCCTGATGGCCGACGTGGACGAGTTCCGCAAGGTCAACGACCGCTACGGCCACGCCAGCGGCGACAGCGTGCTCCAGCTTTTCGCCTGCCGCCTGCGCGAAGCCCTGCGGCCCGACGATCTGTGCTGCCGCTTCGGTGGTGACGAGTTCGTGGTGTTCATGCCGCACACCGGGCGGGCCGAGGGCCTCGAAGTGGCCGAGCGCATCCGTCAGGGCTGCGCGCAGGCCCCCATCCCCGGAGCCATGACCGAGCTTTCCGTCACCGCCAGCTTCGGGCTGGCCGCCTTCCGGGAGGAAGCCTTCGACGGCGATTTCGATCCCGTGGTCCTGCTCGAAAAGGCCGTGCAGCACTCCGAGCGGCTGTTGCGCCGGGCCAAGGACGAAGGCCGGAACTGCGTCCGCGCCTAGGGACTGTTGACACTCTTCTAATTCTCATTTTTTTCAGGCAGGTTAGAAACCATCATTTGCCTTGGTGGAGTACAAGGCAACACGCTGAAAAACGGGGCTGTAGTGTCAATACGCTCTCGGCGGTGCCGTCCTTCACTACGCTGCCGCGAACCTTGATCACAAAGCCTTGATCAAAGAAGTGTCGGGCCTCGTGCAGGCAGGAAGAACAGCGGCTTCTTCACTGAGGGCGTCGGCGTTCCGGCCCGCTTTCGGCAAAGTGGCCGCCGCAACCCCGCCTTTCTCCCGGTCGGGCCGCCGCAAAAAAGGACTTCGGAAAAAGAATCTCCCCGCCATGCCCTGGGGAAACCTCCCCGTCATGCTATGGGAAAACTTTCCTGCCGTGCCGTGGGAAAAAACCTCCCGGCCACGCCGCAGGGAAAAGAGCCGCGCCGTCACGCCTCCGCTGGCCCCTTTTGCCCTTGGAAAAAACGGGTGCCCCCGGAAAAAACCGGCTGTCCGCAGCGGGATGCGCGGCGTGTCGTCATCCATTGTTCGACGGCGTGATTCCATGACGGGAACAGCGTCCGCGCCGTTTGGGATTCTCCTCATGCTCTGGGGTATCCGGCGTTTGGCGAGCGCGCCTAGCCTTCCCGCAGGCAGGATTGCACGGCGTTCGAGAGCGCGTCGCGCAGGGCGGAGAAAGGGCGGTCACGGTGCTCGACGCGGTAAAAGGTGCGGTCGAAACGGATGTCGTTGACGGCCACGGCAAAAAGCTCGCCCGCCTCAAGCTCGCGCTGCACCACGCGGGGCGAGAGGCAGGACAGCGTGCCCGGATTGTGCAGCAGCAGCTTGATGGGGTCGTTGTGCTCGAATTCCAGAAAGATTTTCGGGCGCAGGCCGCGCGGGGTGATCTTGCGCAAAAAGGTTTCCCGCGTGCCCGAGCCGGGTTCGCGCAGGAGCCAGTGGCGGTCGAGGAGGTCTTCGATGGCGCGCGGGCCGGATTGGGCAAGGGTTTTGTCGCTGGTGACGATGACGAGCGCTTCCTTGGCCAGCGGCGTCACCTCCACCGCCAGATTGTGCACCTCGCCCTCGACGAAGCCCACGTCGAGGAGGCCGTTTTCCACGTTGCGCACGATGTCCGCCGTGTTGCCGGACTCGCATTCGATTTCCACCTGCTCGTGGCGCATCCTGAAATCGTAGAGCACCTGCGGGAGCACGAAGTCCGAAAGCGTTGTGGAAGCCCCGATGCGCACCTTGCCCGCCAGCGCGTCGCTGGCGACGAGCGCCAGCACGTTTTGAAGCTGGTTGTACAGCGGCGCAAGCCGCTCCTCCAAAAGCCGCCCCTTGTCGTTGAGCCGGATGCCCCGCCCGATGCGGTCGAAGAGGGCGACTCCGAGTTCCGCCTCGAAATCGCGCAGCGCGCTGGAAACGGCAGCCTGCGAGATGAAAAGCTGGGCGGCGGCGTCGCGCATGTTGGGCGTCCTCGCCAGAGCCAGAAAAATTTCCAGATACCGAAGCGTCATGACCTTCTCCTCGCGATGATCCATCTCGGGATGATCCGCCCGCGCCGCGTCTTCCGCGCCGGAAGGCGCGCCGGGGATCGCGGGGCCGTCCCGGGACGGGCCGCGCGCAACGGGGTACTTCCGGTGTAGCCCATTTGCGTGAAGACGGCAACGTCATCGCCATGAACCATCGAAATAAAACACTTTTTTTCACAATAGCCGAGGCCCGGCTTTACGGCTCCTCCGCGCCGCCCCGGGATCGGACGCGGCCCGCCACGGAAAGAGGACAGGGTGCAATACCCCGGAATGGCTGGCGATTGCGGGCAGGGAGGAAACGTTGCGCCCGGACGCCATGCCGCGCACGTTCTTTTCCGCGCAGGCTGGGCCCTCCTCTGGAAGCGGCTGCTCTGGTCCATGAGGTTTTCGTGCGGGCCTTTTCCCGGTCCCGTGCGGCCAGCCCCGCTCAGAGGCCTTGCCGAACGTGGTGGTTTGACCTTTTCCCGGTCTCGTGCGGACTGTTCGGGGCAGAGGCCTTGCCGAATGGTGTGGTCTGGCCTTTTCCCGATTCCGTGCGGGGTTCATGGGGGAGGCCCGGCTCCGCAAAAGGCGCGGCCCGGGCCATAAAAAAGGCCCGCCGTGGGGTCCGGCGGGCCTTGCGCGGGGTTGAGGAGCTGTCCCCGCGAGGGGTTTTCCAGGCGTGCGGCCCGCGCTGGCCGGGCGGTTGGTGCCCGGGCTGCGGCGTGGCCGCGTGGGGTGCCTAGAGATTGAGGGACAGGATGAAGCGGGTGACGAAGTAGCCGCCGCCGAGGAGCCAGAGGGCGAGGACCCCGGCGAGGAGGAAGGGCTTCGGGCCGACCGTGCGCACCTTTTCAAGGCTGGTTTCCATGCCGAGGGCGCACATGGCCATGGTCAGCATGAAGATGTCGAGCGAATTGATGATGCTCACGGCCTGATGCGGGATGATGCCGAGGGAGTTGATGCCGATGCAGACGATGAACAGGATGGCGAACCACGGGAAGGTGCTGAAGTTGTAGGTGCCGTAGGAAGGAACGCGGCTGGCCTCTTCGGGCTGGTCTTCGGGGAAGCGGTTCAGCCAGAAGCCGAGGCAGATGAGCAGGGGAGCGATCATGATCACGCGGATCATCTTGACGATGACGGCGGTGTTGCCCGCGTCGGCGGAGACGGCTTGCCCGGCGGCCACGGCGTGGGCCACTTCGTGCAGCGTGCCGCCGACGAACATTCCGTAGGCCTGTTCGGACATGTCGAAATAGCCGTGCGTGAAGAGGAAGGGATAGACGAACATGGCGATGGTGCCGAAGACAACGACTGTTCCCACCGCGATGCTGCTCTCATGGGACTCGCCGCGCACCACCGGCTCGGTGGCGAGGACGGCGGCCGCGCCGCACACCGAACTGCCCGCCGCCGTCAGGAGGGCGAGGCGGCGGGGCAGCCCGAAGACCTTCATGCCGAGCCACGAGCCGCCGATAAAGGTGCTTGTGAGCATGAAGGCGCTGATGGCAAGGCCGTTGACCCCGACGAGGGCGAGGTCCTGAAAGGTCAGCCGGAAGCCGTAGAGCACGATGGCCACGCGCAGCAGCACCTTGGAAGAAAAGAGGATGCCCGGCAGCCAGTAGACGGGCAGGTGCAGGCGCAAGGTGTTGCCGTAGACCATGCCCAGCACGATGCCCACGATGAGCGGGCTGATGCCGAGCAGCGAAATGTAATGCCACTGCGAAAGCTGATACGCGGCGCTGGCGAAAAGGATGACGAACAGAACGCCGTTCATGAGTTGCAGATGGTATCCGTTGCTGATGGCTTTTTCCCGCATGGCTGTTTTCTCCTCGCTCGGGGGTGGATGTGGAATGTCCGTAGTGTTGCTCTAGCATCATCCCGCTGCGAAGGACAAACGGATAAACGGTATCGGATCATCAAGCGAAAATTATCAATTTATCATGTGAATACGCTAACTTGCACAAATACGGAAGAGGGCATGAAAAAAGGCCGTCCGGGTGGGGCGGCCTTCTGGAGGGGCAAGGGGCGTTCGGCTCATTGGGGCTCCTTGAGGGCAAGGTAACCGCGGATGACGCTGAAAGCCAGCAGGAGAACGCCAAGGAGGTAAAAGCGGCTGTGCATATCCATAAAAGCTCTCCCATGCGCGTCGGGAACGACGGCGGCTACAGGTTGGTGGGGATGCCCGGCGGTAG
Source organism: Candidatus Bilophila faecipullorum (assembly GCA_944326695.1). GTDB lineage: Bacteria > Desulfobacterota > Desulfovibrionia > Desulfovibrionales > Desulfovibrionaceae > Bilophila > Bilophila faecipullorum. Next base: position 12,919 of record CALVEZ010000050.1, read on the forward strand.
CGGCGGCTCACGGCGACCCGGTGCAGGTCGGCGGGCGTCAGGGCCGTGGTAAGAAGGATGAGGGACTCAGCGTCGCCGCAGGACTGTATACCGGAGGGCGACTCTTACGCGACTCTTGTAATCACTTCATGAATCCGTAAAGGCTGCATGAGAGCATGGCGGCGATGGCGGTAAAAAACATCGTTGATTGCATGAGCATGGCGTGCCTCCGGGCGGTTGTGCGTTATGGGGCTTACATGTCCTGCAAGGAACAATAGCCGCGGAAGATGGCGAAGAGGGCAAAGGCGATGGAAACGAGAGCGAGCTTTGATTGCATATCCATGATAAGCCTCCTGTGTGTGTTGCTGCGGATTGTTAAGTCAGCTTTACCACCCGGCATGGAAAAGGTACAAGCGGATAAATCGGATTGAATTGACAACGAGAACCGTTCAATGCCGCCCTGCCTGTGGGGGCTTCCTTTTCTTGGCCGCCTGCGGAGTGAGGGATGCCCAGCCGCCCTGCCTGTGGGAGTTTCCTTTTCTTGGCAGGCTGCGGGGTGAGGGATGCCCCAGCCGCAACGCCTTTTCCAGCAGGCCGCCTTCCCTTCCGGGAAAGCGGAAGGGCGGCCTCAAGAGGCTTCTTCTTATAAGGATGATCTATTAAGGATGATCCTTCCCGTGCGGGACATCTCGAGGCACATTCCCCGGCTGACCTCTTGAGGGGTATGCAGATGGCCTTACCTGCCGGGACGGTTGGCGGCATCCATCCCCCCGGGCGTATCGGAAATGGCGGACCAGCCTGCGATCTCTCGACCGTACACCACACCCCTCCCGGGGCGTATGGGAAACGGCGTCGAGGGCCTCATGTGTGGCGTGCCATGCGGCATCCAATATGGCATCCATCCCCGGGCGTATGGGAAATGAGGTATCGCGGAACTCCACCCGCACCCGGTGGCGCATCCATCCCCGGGGCGTACGGGAAATGGACCGTTGGACAAGTCCGGGAAAGCCCACGGGGAACGGGCCGCCGCCGAAGGGAGCAGATGGAAACAGGCGCCTTTCCCCCGGAAGTTGCGGGGCCTCACGACGGCGGGCCGTTCCCGGTGAGGGCGGTTAAAGGGAGGGTATCCCTGCCGGAAGCGCAAGCTGGCTGTGGGGATGCTCCCGCCGAGGGAGCCGCCGCCACCGCCGGGCCTGCCGGGGCCGCAGGGAAAAGCCGGGCCATTCTCTCGGACGGCATCAAGTCCGGGCCTGCCCGGGGCAGTAAGCAACATCCGGACGGGTCTGACCGGGGCGCAGAACGGCATCCGGTCCGGTCCTGCTTGGGGTGTTGAACGGCAGCGGGTCGGGCCTGCCTGTGGCGTTGAACGGTATCCGTGCCTGCGCGGAACATGCGGCGGCATCGGGACCTGATCTGCCGGGGCATTTCCCCGGGCGGGGTTTTGTTGAACGGCATAGCAAGCCTATAGAAAGGAGTAGTTGTATGCCCACCATGCTTGTTCTGGGGGCGGGGTCCGGCATCGCCCGGGCCGCCGTCCGGGAATTCGCCGCTGCGGGATGGGATTTCCAGCTTGCCGGGCGGGACATGGGCGCGCTTGAAGCCGTCGCCGCCGCCCTGCCCGCCGGGGCCCCCTGTTTCCTTTTCGACGCCGAGGACGAGGTTTCGCGCGCCGGGCTGTGGCCAAGTCTGCCCACGCCGCCGGACGCGCTGCTCTGTGCGGTGGGCCGCCTCGGGGATCAGGCCCGGGCCCGGACGGATCACGCCTACGCCCGCGCGCTCGTCGAGTGCAACTTTACCGGGCTTGTCCCCATCCTCGGGCAGGCGGCGGCGGATTTTGAGGCGCGGGGCAGCGGGCTGATCATCGGGATAAGCTCGGTGGCCGGGGACCGGGGCCGGGCGTCCAACTACGTCTACGGCGCGGCCAAGGCGGGCTTCACGGCCTACCTCGCGGGGCTGCGGGCGCGCCTCTGGAGACGGGGCGTCCACGTCCTGACGGTCAAGCCGGGCTACGTGGCCACGCGCATGATCGAAGGGCGACGCCTCCCACGCTGGCTCGTCGCCTCGCCCGAGCGCGTAGGCCGGGACATTTGCCGCGCCGCCCTCAGCCGCCGCGACGTGCTCTATACCCCCGGCTGGTGGCGGCCCGTCCTCGCCGCCTACCGCGCCCTGCCCGAGTGCCTCGCCAAACGCTGGGAGCTCTAGAGCCGATGAATGTTGATTTTTATAGAAGTCAACGTTGGCATTCTGTCCCAAAAACGTTGTTTTTGGCACAATCCCCGCCACGGTGTAGTGGTCCGCACCTGTGTAGAGCCATGTTGAAATGAAAGTGGGCCGTCCCCTCAAAAGGCAGAGTGGGCATGGAGCCCTTGAGCGTGTGGAGCCCTCAAGCGCATCGCAAGCGGTGTTGTCGCATTATTTCTATTGAAATCGCGGTATTGCAAGCCTCATGGCGGCAGGCCGCAGGCGTTCCGCTTGCACGCACTCCTCTTTCCAGCTACCTCTCCGACGCGCTCGCGATCTTTTCTGATATTTTTGTCTGATATATCTATGGACAAAACTTCTCAAGCCCTGTATGGTGAAGCCGTCTCCGAAAGGGTGGCATGAATCCATTCTTTTCAGTGGGAAAGCGTCCTTTTCCCCAAGGGCTGGCCGTGCCTTTTCTTTCGGAAATCAACGTCTTCTATATCAAAGGGGTGTGGATCGAATGGATCGCAGGGGCTCTAAACCCCTGTAGCCGGGTGAAACTCCCGGACACCCCGCCAAAAAAACCGTCTCCCCGGCGTGCAGGCCACGGCGAAAGGCCCCGGCCTCGCGCGTCTTGCCCCGCTCACTCCGCAAGCGAGATCGCCATGAGTGAAACAGCCTCCCCCACCCGTCCCCCGGCCAAACAGCGCACCTACCGCAAGAACCAGTTCCTTTTCGCCCTCATCGGCAAAATGAAGCTCTGGCCTTCGCGCAAGGGCATCCTGCACGGTATCCGCACCATGGAAATCACCGGCGATCACGCCGTAATCACCACGCATTGCGGCAAGACCTTCACCGTGCGCGACTCCCGCACCTCCCGCGCCAGCCGCTGGCTGCGCAACAAGATTTTCGCGGACCCCTGCCCGGTCTGCGCCGTGCCGGAGTGGAAACTCAAGAAATATCAGGGAACCGTATTCCGCAAGAAGTCCGGCGCAGTCCTGCGCGGCGAAGGGGGCGGCCAATGAAATTCAGCGAGGAACAACAACGGCGGCTTGGCGAAATCGGCGCGTCAGCCGAGGACGTGCAGGCCGATTTCCCGGACGAGGCGCAGCGCAACCGCGCCTACCAGCGGCTCGAAACCCGGCTCACCGCCGCGCAACAACGGCGTCTGGCCGAACTGCGCCACGGCGAGCGCCGCCCCTTCGTGCTCGGGCTTGAGGAGCGCCTCGCCGCCGCCCTGCGCGGGGCGGGCTTCCTGCAAGTGCACACCCCGATCATCCTGAGCCGCGTCCGCTTGGAAAAAATGGGCGTCTTCGACGGTTCAATCATGGAAAAGCAGGTCTTCTGGCTGGACGCCAAACACTGCCTGCGCCCCATGCTCGCCCCGCATCTCTACGAATACATGCGCGATCTCGGCAGGTTCCCGGAACGCCCCCTGCGGCTTTTCGAGATAGGCCCCTGCTTCCGCCGCGAAACGCAGGGCCAGCGCCACGCCAGCGAGTTCACCATGCTCAATCTGGTGGAGATGGGCCTCCCGGAAGGTACGGACCTCACGGCCCGCCTGCGGGAACTCGGCGCGCTCGTCCTCGACGCCGCCGGGATCGAAGGCTGGCGCATGGCCGACGAGGACTCCACCGTCTACGGCGAAACCCTTGATTTCGTTGATGCCGATGGCATGGAACTGGCCTCGTCCGCCCTCGGCCCGCACCCCCTCGATGCCGCATGGGGCATCCGCGAGAACTGGGTAGGTATCGGCTTCGGCCTTGAACGCCTGACCATGGCCGCCACCCACGAAACCAGCATGGCCAAGGTGGGCCGCAGCCTTTCCTATCTCGACGGGATTCGCCTGCGCCTCTAGGCGGCCACGCCGGGAAAAAGCTATCGTTTACTCTATGTTGCGGAGTGGACCGGATCGCAGGGAAGGTTGTTGCTCTACAGGCATTCGCCGCCAGTCGTCCGCAGAGTGAGGAACTCCTCCCCGGGCGTGCGGGCCGGGCGGCCATCCTGCCCCGTCCTGTGCTGCCCTGTTCTGGACAGGGGTATTCAGAAAGCCACCCCGGGCGACAGGGGAAAGCCCCTCCCTCTCCATGTTACCTACGGTCCACATCGCTCATGGCCTGAGCGCCCGGAAAGCAAGGCGGCTCTCCCTGCCGGGGCGCACTCAAAGCCCCGCCCCCTCCCGCCGGGCACCCCGCCGCCTTGAAGGGGAAGCAGTGCCCTTGCGCCCTGCAAGACGCCGTTCCCGCCCACAGGGAAAGGAAGCGGCACACCCGCGCGGATCGCCTCAATCGGATTGCCTAAAAAGGAAAGGTTTTGCCGTGGATACGACGCATCAGCCTCTGGAATCGGAAGCCCCCCTTAACCGGGAAGCCCTGATCCGCCTCTTCGACGCCCCGGAAAGCGAGCGCCCGGCCCTCTTCGCCCGTGCCCGCGCCGCCCGGGAACGGGTTTTCGGGTCAAAGGTTTTTCTTTATGGGTTCCTCTATCTGAGCACCCATTGCCGCAACGACTGCGCCTTTTGCCATTATCGCCGCAGCAATACGGCCCTGGCCCGCTACCGCAAGTCCACCGATGAATTGCTGGAAGCGGCGCGCCGTCTGGCTTCGGACGGCGTACATCTGCTCGATCTCACCCTCGGGGAAGACCCCTATTATGTGGAGGAGCCGGGCTTTTCGCGGCTGACGGAACTGGTGTCCGCGCTCAGGCAAGCCACGGGCCTGCCGATCATGGTCTCGCCGGGCGTGCTTCCGGCCCAGCGCCTCGCCCGCCTGCGCGAAGCCGGGGCGGATTGGTACGCCTGTTATCAGGAGACGCATATAAGAAAACGTTTTGAGGGCTTGCGCCTCGGGCAGGATTACGACGTGCGCCGCCGCGCCCGGCTTGATGCGGCCTCCTGCGGCCTGCTGGCTGAAGACGGCCTGCTCACGGGCCTCGGGGAAAGCGCGGCGGACCTCGCGGATTCCATCCTCGCCATGCGCGCCGAGCCGCTCGCGCAGGTGCGGGCCATGAGCTACGTGCCGCATCCCACCACGCTCCCCGTGCCCCCCGCCGCGCCCGAAACCCGGCGGACCCGCGAACTGCTGGCGATTGCGGCCATGCGTCTGGCCATGCCGGATCGTCTCATCCCGGCCTCCCTCGACGTGGACGGCCTTGAAGGGCTGGCCGCGCGCCTCGAAGCCGGGGCGAACGTGGTTACGTCCATCGTGCCCTCGGGCTGCGGGCTGGCCGGGGTCGCCAGCGAGGACTTGGACATCGAGAACGAGCGCCGCGGCGTCGCTGCCGTCGTGGAGGGCCTGCGCGCCCTCGGCCTTGAGCCTGCCGCTCCCGCTGAGTACCGGGAGTGGGTGCGGAGCAGGGCGCAGGGGCGGAAGGAATGATTGGAGGGGGGGAGGAGAAACTTTCTCCAGAAAGTTTCTCCTCCCCCCCTCCAAACCTCCCCCCTTCCTCTTCAAAGACGTTCGACTGGTGGGGAGGTGCCGCGTCAGGAGTTCCGTTGTGCGGTGGTCGGAAGCGGAGAGGAGGGCGAAGAAGTCCTGCCATGATGTGCAGCCCAGCCGGAGAAGGCGGTGGGAAAAAGGCTTTTTCGTTTGGCGGATGGGGTATCCGGCCCGGTCGGGGGCGCGTTCCCGATGGGGCGGAAAGCTGGCCCTTTGCGGAGGAGGTGTGTCATGCGTGTGGCGATAGCGGGCGGAGGCTTGCAGGGCGTCGAACTTTGCTGGCTGGCGAGGAAGGCCGGATGGGAAACGCTGCTTGTGGACAGGCGGCCCGCGCCCCCGGCCCTGCGGCTGGCGGACGGCTTTGTACAGGCGGATGTGACCCGTCTGGAGGCGGAAGGCCGGGAGGCGGCTGAACGCATGGCCGGCGCGGACATCGTCATCCCCGCGCTGGAGGATGCCGCCGCGCTCGAAGCCCTCGGCGCGTGGTGCGCCCGGCGCGGTTTGCCCTTCGCTTTCGATCCCGAAGCCTATGCCGTCACCGCCTCCAAACTGCGTAGCCGTGAACTTTTCCTGCGTTGCGGCACGCCTATCCCGCGCCCCTTCGCATCCGGGGAGCCGCAAGGCCCGGCCCGAAACAGAGGCTGTGCCGTTCAGGACGCGGGGGAGAGCCCAAACCGGAGTGTGGTTCCCGGCGCAGATCAGGGCCCGGCCTCGGATACGCCCCATGCCGCGCCTGCGAACGCCTGCGGTAGTAGCCTCTGGAGGCTGGGAAGGCCGGGCCATGCCGAGGATGGAAACGTGGAGCGGGGCGCTCCGCAAGGCCCGGGCGAGACGGATTCCCTGCGGCCCGATGCCGCGCCGCCGCGGGCGCTGGCGTGCCGGGACGCGGGGGAGGGCCTTCTTTCCGGTCCGGGCACGGGAGGCTTTCCGCTCATCGTCAAACCGTCCGCAGGCAGCGGCAGCCGGGGCGTACGCCTCATCCGCGACGCGGCGGAGTGGGCGGGCCTTCTGGCGGAGGGCTTCGATCCGCAGGGCTGGATTGTCGAGTCGTGGTGCCCCGGCCCTTCGTATTCGTTGGAAATCTGTGGCACGCCGGGGCATTACCGGGTGTTTCAGGTGACGGGCCTCCTGATGGACGAAGTTTTCGACTGCCGGGGCGTGCTCGCGCCTTCCGACGCCCCGCCCGCCGCCATCCGGGAGATGGAGGCGGAATTGCTGAAGCTGGCCGAGGCCCTGCGCCTGCGCGGGCTGATGGATTTGGAGGTCATCCTTGCGCCGGACGGCTTGCGCGTACTCGAAATCGACGCCCGCTTTCCCAGCCAGACGCCCACCGCTGTCTGGCTGTCCACAGGATGGAACCTTGCGGAATATCTGGTTTCCTGCTTCATCCCCTACGAACCGGCACCCGGTTGGGAAAGCCCGCGCTGCGTCCGCTATGAGCACGTCTGCCGGACCGAGGACGGCGAAATCGTCTGTCGGGGCGAGCACGTCATGGCCGGGGCCGGGCCGCTCGAAGGGCTACGGGATTTCTTCGGCGCGGACGAGGCGCTCCTCGGCGGCGATTTCCCCTCCGGCGCGTGGGCTGCGACGCTCATGTTTCACGGCGCGACGCCCGAAGAGGTGGAGGCCCGGCGCGACGCCTGCCTCGCCTGCCTCAGAGCCGCGAGCCGGGGCGACGGCCATCATAAGACGCCGTGATCAAGAGAGGAGATGGCCGTGCGCCGAGGGCGCTTACGCACTATAGTGCGTAACAACCAATGGGGTGGGAAATTTTTTTCGGAGAGGAAGAGGAGAATATGTTGAAACGGCGCGTTGTTGTTAACAGGAAGAAGCCCTCGTACAGGTGGGGCTCCGCCGCCTTTTTCTCTTCCGTTTTCCATTCTCGGGACTTGTTGTCCGCCTCCTCTTTCGCGCAACGGGGTTCCCGACGCCTCGCTTCCCCATTGGCCGGACGCCTTGAGGGATGAGGGACGGGGCCGCACCGACAGGCGTTGAGGAGGGGAGAAGGAGACGCGGGGCTCCCCTGAGCTGGAACAGCCCTCCCACGCTTCCGTATCATGACCTATATATAAGGATACACACCATGACCCGGCTGACGGAAAACGACATAACGGACATCGGCACAGCATGGACGGACTACGAACGGCGGCTGCACGCGGTAACGGGCTGCGGCCTCTTTGAACTGGCGGCAGGCGCGCTGGGCCTTGATCCGGCGCGGGCGCGGCGGGAGACGCAGGGCCTGCGCGTGGGCGCGATCCCGGTTTCCTCGGGTGAGGGGATCATCGGCGGCTTTGCGGCATCGCTGGCCTCCATCGCGACCCATCTGGGCTTTGAGGCCGAGGTGCTCCCGCCCGATGCCGAGGGTTTCCGGCTGGCCCGCGGCTACGATCTTTTCATCTGGGCCGACGATGACACCTATCTTGCCGAAAATCCCCGTACCGGCGGCGTGTCGGAAAACGGGCGGGCCACCGGGCGGGGCTTTGCCGCCGCCTTGCTGCGCATGGCCCAAGGCAGGCCCGGGGAGAAGCGGGCGCTCGTGCTCGGGGCGGGCCCGGTGGGACGTGCGGGCGCGGAAACGCTGGCCCGGGCGGGCTATACGACCTTCATCTGCGACCTTGACCGGGACAAGGCGGGACGGGCCTGCGCCGCCTTGCCGGGCTGCGTCCCTTGCGTGCCGGAGGACTTGCCCACTCTGCCGCGCTTCGGCCTTGTGCTCGACGCCGCACCTACGGATCGCTGTTTCCCGCTGGATCGCCTTGCGCCCGAGGCCCGCATCGCCGCCCCCTGCGTACCCTGCCCGTGGCCGGGCCGCATCCCGGCGGACGCGCGCCTGTGGCACGATCCGCTCGAACTCGGCACCGCCGTCATGCTTCTCGAAGCCGCCTGCCTCGCACGGGCTTAGGGATCGTCGCCCCGTGCCTTGAAGAGAATAAAGGCGGGAGCTCTGGAAGCCTCGGGCTTTCCTGATCTCCCGCCTTGCGTATCCCCGCCGGGCCGCTGGCGATCCCGCCGTTTTGCGCTTCGCGCCGGGGGCTCCTCCTCCTCATCATCATTATCTTCTTCTTCTTCTTCTTCTTCTTCTTCTTCTTCTTCTTCTTCTTCTTCTTCGGCGGCGACGTCGGCGTCTTCTTCGCCTTTTTCGTCGTCGTTGCCTGCCGTGCCGTGGCCGAAGCTCCGCATCGGCGATACCGGGCTGGCTTGCCCTGCGAATCTGACGTGCCGTGGATGATGCTTCCGCAGAGGTGTGGGCGTTTTTTGGCCTCCGCAGTGCTTGTGATTGATGCCTTGGCATTTTTTGTGCAATATAAAAAGCGTGAGAGAGGGAAAGCCACTTTTGTTGGCATGTACAACGCTTTTTTTCCAAAGGAGAACCCCATGCCTCCACGCATCAATAGACCAAATCTCGCCCTCCGGCAGTTCGCGGCGCAGGCCGATGCAGCGCAGGGATTGAACAATCGGGTGATTTTCCGCAATGGACGGCTTCAGACGGCGAGCGGCGTATCCGCCTTCTTCGCGGGCTCGGAAGCCCGCCGCGCCACGGTGGAAGCATTCAAGCGCAGCATCATCAGAGAATACGGCCAGACGGTCGGAGACGCCCTTTCGCCCCGCCTCGATACGCTGTGCGCGCAGGGGAAGTCTCTCAAGGCGTCCGTGATCCAGGATTTCCTGCGCGATGCTGCGGCGGCGAAGGAGCAGTTGGGGCAGATCAACCGCACGTCCGTGCATGCCTTCTGCAACGGCGACCTTCCCGGTCATGGCGTGAATGAGGCGCTGGATGCCTTTTATGCGGCGCATCCGCGCTTGACCCCGGCGCTGCGGGACGACATGCGGGAGCTGGTGCTCGCGCAATTGCAGACCTTCGGCGTCCTCGACGATCAGAATCTGAACGATCCTTTCAAGCTCTTTGATGACGTCTCGCAAGGCAAGCTGCCCTGTATGATTGATATGATGGCGGCCTGCGGGGAGCTGCCCGAAAGCGCTTTCTATCCCTACCGCGACTTGATGGAGCGGGGGGTCGACCGCCCCAGAGATGTGGCCTGGCTTGCCAACTTTGCTGGCAGCCTTTTCACGCTGTCGCTGATGGCCGAAAAGCTTCCCGAGATGCGGGCGCTCCAGCCCGAGGGCCTGCTCACGCTTGAGACGGCGTGGCGGGTCTGTTTCGGAGAGGACGTGCCGCAGGCCGTGCTCGACAAGTGGCCCGGCGCGGTGGGCGAGGATTTTTTCAACCGAACTGAACGTTTGGTTGCCGACGCCCTGGAGCGGATGGGCCGTCTCGATCCGGGTACGGAGATGTCGGTCAAGCTGGCCGTGTCCAACGGCATCAGGCTGGAACGGGCCATAGAGCTGTGTGCCCGTCCGGGGCGCCTTACGCTTGAGGACCTGACCGGGCATCCCCGCCTCTACAGCGTCAAGGCGGGCACCACGCCCGAAGAGGTGGAACGGGCCATAGCCGCGGACCTCAACCGCTGGGGCACGCAAGGGAGCCTCGTGGGCTATGAGCCCGTCATAGCCTTCCGCCGGCCCACGGGGGATCATATCCATCGTATTCGGCATCTGAGGGGGCTGAGTGAGGCGGAATGCGCGGCCTTCCGTTCCGGCCAGCCTTCGCCCAAGAGCCGCGCCCTGATGGATTCCGTGCGGGCGCTGTGCGGGGAGGGCCATCCCGTACAGGAGGCTGTGGTGGGTTTCGGCCTTTCGCAGGCCGGCTTGAACCTCATACGCAACCTCTCGTCTTTGACGGGCGTCCCGAGGGACGAACATTCGCCCTGTGACATCACCGTGAGGCCCGGCGTGGCGGGCGACGTTTTCCTGCACTACGAAACGCCGCCGAATTCCCCGCTCGATTTCCGGGCGGAGTACGTCGTCCATCCCGACGGCTCAAGCGAGTTGACGGCCCTGGATATGGGCCCCCGGGATGTAACGGCGGACGAATGACGGGTGCGCGCCGGCAAACGCCGGAACGCCTTCTATTTTTACACGAGGAGAAGCGATGAACACGGCTTTTGAAAATGTCATGCGGGAAGTCGGGGTCGGTCTCGGCGTCGGGGAACTTGTGCTTGAGGAAGGCCGCGCGCTCATCGGCGTGGACGATGTGGTCGTGAACGTGCACTATCTTGAGGAGCCGGATCAGGTGCTCCTTTACGCGGAAGTGGCCCCGCTCCCGGAAAAGGGCCGCGAGGCGCTCTACGCCGCCCTGCTGGAAGGTCAGAGCTTCTTTAAGGATACGGCGGGGGCGACGCTTTCCGTAAGCCGGGAGATCAGCGGGATTTTCCTCCAGATACTCCAGCCCATGCGGATGCTCGACGCGGCTGCCTTTCTGAATCTGCTCGAGCATTTCGTGCACGTGGTCCTTTATTGGCGCAAGGTCTGCGCCGAGCTGACCGGGGAGGAGGCCGCGCCGCAGACGGCCGCGCCGGAGGGCCTCGCCTCCATGCTGCGGGTCTGAGAAGCCGGGGCGCGCCGCACATCCGCCCCGCGCGACAAGGGCCTTCCGGCGCTGGCCGGTCTCCTCTGTGCGCGGCGTCCCGGTGATGACTGCCGTGATTCCCAGTCTGTGGTTGACGGTTTCCTCTGCGCGCGGCGTCCCGGACTTGGGGCCTGTTCACGCTCTTTGGCATATCCTCATTCTTTTTATGGGGTTCGGGGAAAAATCGTTTTCCCCGCCGGAGTACGGTCCACCTGTTGAAGAAAACAGGATTTGGTATTGAGCGTGAACAGGCCCCGGGCTGTCGCGGGGCAGGGGCCGCGCGGTTTTTTCAAGACCTCGTCCCCTTTCCCTGCGGGCCTCCTTTTCGTGCGGCTCCTCTCGCGGGAGTCCTTTGACGGAGATTCCCTTGACGGGGATTTCCTTCGCCCCGCGCGAGCGGCAGGGGCTTGGGAAAAATGTCTTCCCGAGCGGTGCGTCAGGACAAGAAGAAGGAGGCCGGGGCCCTGTGGCCGGAAAGGGCGAAAGCGGAGGGCCCCCGGCAAGCGGGGCTTCGGCGGGGTCCCGAAGGCCGGAAGGCGGGCCTTGTTCCGGCAAGAGAGAAAAAAATATCCTTGATCGGATAGAAAAAAAACGTAGACTCTCTTCCTTGTTTTATTATCTTGAAATAACAAGATAAATTCTCTCTCTCTCTCTCTCTCTCTCTCTCTCTCTCTCTCTCTCTCTCTCTCTCTCTCTTTCTCTCTTACAGCTTCTTTTCCCCTTCCT
>CALVEZ010000051.1 GCA_944326695.1 Candidatus Bilophila faecipullorum
GCAGTTAAGCTCTCCATCGTCGATGATACTGCGCATTCTTACGTGGGAAAGTAGAACAACGCCAAGGCTTCTTTCAAGGGAAGGTTCCACTACGGAACCTTCCCTTTTTGTATGGAAAGAAAACCTCCCGCTAGGCGGGAGGTTCTTAAAAGCTTAAAGCTTTGCCTATGTTATAAAAACTCCTTTTGATTTGTTAGCAACAACTCGCGGTCTGGCAACTGCAAGCGGCAACAAATCAAAAGGAGGTCACAATGGGTGACGTTCAAAGCTTAGCTCACACCAAATGGAACTGCAAATATCATGTGGTATTTGCCCCGAAATATCGCAGGCAGGTTTTCTACGGCGAAAAGAAGCGTGAAATTGGTGAGATATTGCGCAAACTATGTGAATGGAAAGGGGTGGCGATTCTTGAAGCGGAATGTTGCCCGGATCACATACATATGTTGCTTGAAATACCGCCCAAGATGAGCGTATCAGGCTTTATGGGCTATCTAAAGGGCAAGAGCAGCCTGATGCTCTATGAACGATTTGGTGATCTGATACCGCAATCGCGAATTTTGGTGCCGTGGATACTATGTGGACACGGTAGGAAAGAACAAGGAAAAGATAAAGGAGTACATACGGAAACAACTTGAAGAAGACAAAGTAGGCACACAACTTTCCCTTCCCTATCCGGGCAGCCCGTTTACGGGCCGCAAGTAACAGAAATGCCAATGCCAGATCGTTATGCGCCTGTTAGGGCGCTGCTGGTAACAGAGCCTTACAGGCGCATATGAAGAACCACCGGCTATGCCGGTGGGTTCCTTTTTGTGCCCTCAGTCTCCCTCTATCTCTGGTGAGCGCCTCTCCTTTTATCCTCTCCCCACTCCTTCTTTTCTTCCTCCTCCTCTTTCTTATCCTCACTATCTTCTTCCCAGTTCTCACCTTCTTCTTTTCTTGCTTATCTTTGCCTTAGATTCTCTTGAAAAACATATCTGCAGAGTGTTCGTAGAGGTTGGCAACTTAGGCCAATGTTCTGGTGTGAAAATATTGGGCCTAGAAAGGAGGTTTCTTCTCATGAAGCCTGCTTGGAGTGAAAGAGAATTCGGCTTCGCCATCCGGACGAAGAAACAACAGAGAGCCTTGTCTTCTGGCGGTGTTCCCTGTTTATCTTGAGGAAATATTTCCACTCCGATGCAGATAGGCCGTTTCGGCTGCCTTTCTGGTTGAGGAAGCTGAAGCTCCGGCAGGTCTTGATAGTCTTCTCTTTTTAAATGCCATCCCGAAAAGGACGGGGGCCTCCTGAGGATTCTATCCACGGGTATTTGAGGAGTAATAGATACATCTTAGGGAAAAATAAGTTCCACCTCTAGCCTCTTTTGAGTTTATGTAAATTTTTTATGGTATAGGACCTCCTTTTTTCGGGTATGCTTACCCTCCTTATATATTTATCTAGTACCCTATACACTTTAAAAAAAATACTTTAGGTATAAGTAGCAAGAGAAATTCTTTCTTAAGGAGTCTTCATAATGATCAGTGATACCGACCTGTTAAAACTTGTCATGGATAGATATCCCGAGCAACCTATGCCTTTTCTCATCGATCAATTTACGGTTATGAAGGCGGGGCTCATTCAGGCCAACAACAAATTGGCGACCTTGGAACATGAAGGTTGCGGGGAATCACTCTCGTGGGGAGAGGAGGGGGTAAAGGAAGAACCTCTTTCTGAAACCGTGGTGCCGAGAAAAAAGTACACCAAGCGGAGTTTGGTCGTAAAACCGGAAGATGCCATTTCCGACGAGGAAATTACTTGTTGCATTTGCGGTAAATCTTTCCAGAATCTCACTACCAAGCATATAGAAAGCCATGATTTGAGCGTGGAAGAATATAAGAAACTCTGCGGCTATGCCCCGGATCAGAAGCTGATTAGCTCCAAATTGCTGAACAAACTTCAGTCCAATGTCCTGAAAGCACAAAAGGCACGAGAAAAAAAGCAAAAGACGGAATAGCTCTCTCTCTCTCTCTCTCTCTCTCTCTCTCTCTCTAACGAAGGGCTGCTTTTGTTTTCATGAAAGTGGCCCTTTTTTATAATTTGGAGAAAGACAGGTTTTTCCTGAATTGTCGGAGTACAGAGTGAGGTAACTGTTTTTTGTACGCACACTTGGAAGGGAAAAAACATAGAGCTGGAAATGAGGGGAGGATGAGGTAACGGGCTGGTTTAGGGGCGGATGACTAACGAGACTTTTTGGGGAATAGGAAAGGCATGGACGCATAAAAGGTTCCTGCCGTTCAGCGGATGAGTCCCGGGTGGACATTGCCTCTCGCAGAGACCACAGTTACAAGGGGAGCCGTAGGCCGGGATGGATGGAGGCGTTTGATGGGGATGAAGTTGGAGGGAAGAGGCGGAATTTTTCTAGCTGGCTGTAACTTCCTGTGAGTGGCGGGGCACATATAGTACAGGGAGCAAGCCGTGCCTTGATTCCTGAATCGGGGGTAGCAGGGGAAAGCCGGGCATCGTATCAGCGTTCCGCTTGTTGAGGCAGGCCGTACGGCTTGGGGACTCAGGGCAAGCCTTTTCCGCAGTGGACGGAAACGGTCTACCTTCAGGACACTCTAGCTGTGCCTCCTTTCTTTGGGCGTACCTTTGAGACCTTTTGGGGCATTCTTATGCATGAAAAAGTTGTGATTGTGACCACGGGCGGCACTATCGCCATGAAGCTGGACCCGGCGCACGGCGTCGTTCCGGCGGTGAGCGGCGAGGATTTGGTGGCGTCCGTTCCCGGTCTGCGGGCGGCCGCTACCATTGAGGTCAGGGAGTTTTCCAACATTCCGAGCCCGCACATGACCCCAAGACGCATGTTTGAACTCGGACGGATGGTGGAGGAGCAGCTTGCGCGTGAAGATGTTGTGGGGGCGGTCGTCACGCACGGGACCGACACGCTGGAAGAAAGCGCCTACCTGCTTGATCTTGTCCACAGCGGAGACAAACCCATCTGTCTGACCGGGGCCATGCGTTCGGCGGCGGAAATCAGTCCGGATGGCCCGGTGAACCTCCTCTGCGCAGTGCGTACGGCGGCCAGCCCCGAGGCGCGGGGTAAAGGCGTGCTCGTGGTCATGAATGAAGAAATCCACGCCGCCCGCGAAGTCATGAAGTCCCATTCGGCCAATACGGAAACTTTTGTGTCGCCGTTCTGGGGGCCGCTCGGGTATGTCGATCCCGACCGGGTCGTTTTCCGGCGCGCGGCTCTTGGCAGGCAGACTCTCCGGCCTGACGATATTGTGGACGACGTTCATTTGATCAAGCTGGCCAGCGGTTCGGATGCCCTGCTGGTGGATTATCTCACGGAGAGGCAGGTCCGGGGTATCGTCATAGAAGGCTTCGGGCGGGGCAATGTACCTCCAGCCGTGTTGCCGGGCATCCGCCGGGCCGTGGCGAAGGGCATTCCCGTGGTCATCACCACCCGGACCATCGCGGGGCGCGTGCTCGACGTCTACGGCTACGAAGGCGGCGCGAAGACCGTG
This sequence comes from Candidatus Bilophila faecipullorum, assembly GCA_944326695.1. Lineage (GTDB taxonomy): Bacteria > Desulfobacterota > Desulfovibrionia > Desulfovibrionales > Desulfovibrionaceae > Bilophila > Bilophila faecipullorum. Next base: position 3,502 of record CALVEZ010000051.1, read on the forward strand.
CTTGAGGCCGGGGCTATCCTCGGCGGAGAAACAAGCGGCCCCAAGGCCCGGCTCAAACTCATGCTTGCTCTTGGGATGACCTCGGGCCGGGAGGCACTGGCCGCCTTTTTCGATACGCCCTGATGGGCGGCCGTGCTGGAAGTTCCCTCGCGTGTGCGGTCATCCCGGCCCCACACCTTAGCGTCGGCTTTTTTCCTAAGGATTTTTGCGTGCGCGGCTACCCCGGACTCTGCCCCTCGGCGGCGTTGGGCGAAGCGCGTCTCGACCAGGCCGGAAAACGCCGTGACCGTCCTCCCGGCGTATTTTGAGAATTTTTCCTGTGGGATCGATGGAAGAGGGCTTTTGTGTCGGCTGGTCTGCTGCTATAATCGGCTTATCCAAGAAGAGACAAGCGCCTGCGTTGGGGGCAGTGGGCCGCCGACGGATGGCGAGGAGTGTTTACATGAGCAATCCCGGAATGTTGCTGCGGACGGCCTTCTTGCTGGCGGCCCTCTTGCTCGCCGCCTGCGACGAGAGGGGGACGCGGGCCCTTTCGTCCGAGCCGCGGGAAGTGGCCGTCGTCACCCTGCAACCGCAGCGCGTCGTCTACACGACGGAACTGGCGGGCCGCGTCGCTTCCTTTCAGGTGGCGGAAGTGCGGCCGCAGGTCAGCGGCATCATCCAGAGCCGCCTTTTTACCGAAGGGGCGGACGTTCAGGCGGGGCAGGCTCTGTATCAGATCGATCCCGCCACCTACGAGGCTGCGCTGGACAGCGCGCAGGCGGCACTTATGAAGGCGGAGGCCAACGTCGCCCCGGCGCGCCTCAAGGCGGAACGCTACCGCGAGCTGCTTTCCATCAAGGCCGTGAGCAAGCAGGAATACGACGACGCGCAGGCCGCCTTCAAGCAGGCCGAGGCCGAGGTCGCGGTCAACCGCGCCGCCGTGAAGACGGCCCGGATACAGCTTGAATATACCCGGGTCCGCTCGCCCATTTCGGGGCGTATCGGCAAGTCCGCCTTTACGCCCGGCGCGCTCGTTACCGCGAATCAGGCCGAGGCGCTGACCTCGGTGCGCCAGCTTGACCCCGTCTATGTGGACATCACCCAGTCGAGTCAGGACGTGCTGCGGCTGCGGTCGCAATTCGCGGGCGGCGATCTGCGCAAGGCGGCCGAAGGCGCGGTCGTGCGCCTCAAGCTGGAAAACGGTTCCATCTATTCCCACCCGGGGATGTTTCAGTTTACCGACGTGAGCGTGGACGAGAGCACGGGCATGGTTTCCCTGCGCGCCCTTTTCCCCAATCCGGATCACCTGCTGCTGCCCGGCATGTATGTCCGCGCCGTGCTCAACGAGGGCGTGGACGAAGACGCCTTGCTGGTGCCGCAGCGCGCGTTGCTGCGCGATCCCCGCGGTCAGGCTTCCGTCTTGCTTGTAAACGCTCAGGGGCAGGTGGAATCCCGCCCTGTAGATGTGGGGCGCACCGTTGGCGACGCGTGGCAGGTGCTCTCCGGCCTCAAGCCGGGCGAGCGCGTCATTGTCGAAGGCGGCCAGAATGTGCGGCCCGGTATGGCGGTCCGGGTGCGGGGCTAATGTTTCGGCCTTTTTGCTTTTGCTGCGGGAAAGCCGATATTGCCGAGGCCACGGAGAAGGGCAGGGGGCGCGTCCTCCCTTTACCCGCCGTCCTTAGGAAAGGGAGCGAGGCGCAGCGGCAGCGGCCCTCGGGATGGCCCGCGCAGCGTTTCGCCTTCGGAAGCCGCTGTCCCTTATCGTCTGTGCAGAAGGCCCCGAGCCGGCTTTTTCCTGCGGGGGAAAGCCCCGGCGGAGGCCCTCCCGAGGGGCACCTTCTGAACGCCCCTTGAAGGTCAGTTCCGATTGTTCCCTATGCCGCTATGGGGCACGCCCTGTCTGCCCCTTGTGGGAGTCCTTTTCAAAACCGCGCGGGAACCGCGCATGACATCACCGGCGTTGCGGCCCCGCCTGCTCCGGCTGGAGGCGCAACGCTTCTAGAGCACCTATGGCACGTTTCTTTATCGACCGTCCCGTTTTTGCGTGGGTCATCGCCATTCTGATCATGCTGGCCGGGGGCATCTCCCTCTTTCGTCTGCCGGTCGCCCAATATCCGCGCATCGCGCCGCCCGTGGTCACCATTTCGGCCAAATATCCCGGCGCCTCCGCCGAAACGCTCGAAGATACCGTTACCCAGATCATCGAGCAGAAGCTCAACGGCATCGACGGGCTTTTGTACATCCATTCCACCAGCGACGCGGCGGGGCAGGTTTCCATCCGTCTGACCTTCGACCCCGACACCAACCCGGACGTGGCGCAGATGCAGGTGCAGAACAAGCTCCAGCTTGCCATGTCCTCCCTCCCCGAGGAGGTCACGCGGCAGGGCGTCACCGTCACCAAGGTGGCGGACAGCTTCCTCCAGATGTACGCCTTCGTTTCCTCCGACGACGCCATGACCGCCGCCGACCTCTCCGACTTCGTGGGCTCCACTATCCTCGATCCCCTGAGCCGCGTGGACGGCGTGGGCGAGGTTTCGCTGTTCGGCGCGCCCTACGCCATGCGCATCTGGCTCGATCCCTCAAAGCTCCTTTCCTACAAGCTGACGCCCTCGGACGTGATCGCGGCGGTGAAGGCGCAGAACACGCAGGTTTCGCTCGGGCAGATCGGCGCGAAACCCATCCTTGACGGGCAGCAGATCAACGTGACCATCAAGGCGCAGAAAAGGTTGTCCACCGTACCGGAGTTCGAGGCTATCCTCCTGCGCGTCAACCCGGACGGCTCCGCCGTGCGGCTGCGGGACGTGGCCCGGGTGAAACTGGGGCAGGAAAGCTATACGTCGGCTGCGCGCTACAACGGCAAGCCCGCTGCGGGCCTCGGCATCAAGCTTTCCTCGGACGCCAACGCGCTGAACACGTCCAACGCCGTGGCCGCCTTCCTTGAGGAGATGCGGCCCTACTTTCCGCACGGGGTCGAGGTAGTTTCGCCCTACGATACCGTGCCCTTCATCAAGATTTCCATCATCGAGGTGGTGAAGACGCTGCTTGAGGCCATCGTCCTTGTTTTTGCGGTCATCTACCTCTTCCTCCAGAACTTCCGGGCCACCCTGATCCCCTCGCTGGCCGTGCCCGTGGTGCTGCTGGGCACCTTCGGCGTCATGGCCGCCTTCGGTTTCAGCATCAATACCCTGACCATGTTCGGCATGGTGCTGGCCATCGGCCTTCTGGTGGACGACGCCATCGTCGTTGTGGAGAACGTAGCCCGCGTCATGGCCGAGGAGGGCCTCCCGCCCCGCGAGGCCACGGTCAGGACGATGGAGCAGATAACCGGGGCGCTGGTGGGCGTCGCCGCGGTGCTTTCCGCCGTCTTTGTGCCCATGGCCTTTTTCGGCGGCACGACGGGCGCCATCTACCGCCAGTTCTCGTTGACCATCGTTTCCGCCATGCTCCTTTCCGTGGTCGTGGCCGTGGTGCTGACCCCGGTCTTGTGCTCCACCTTCCTCAAGCGCGGCCATTCCACGACACAGCACGGCTTCTTCGGCTGGTTCAACCGCACGTTCGACCGGGCGACGGACGCCTATCGGGGGCTGGTGGGCAAGGCCATCCGCGCCGGGGGCCGCCTCATGGTTGTGTATCTGGCCATGATCGTGTGCGGGGGCTGGATTTTATGGCGGATGCCAACCTCCTTCCTGCCCGACGAGGATCAGGGCATCCTGACCGTGCAGGTGCAGTTGCCGCCGGGAGCCACCGAATCGGAAACCCTCAAGGTGGTCGAACAGGTGGAGCGGCATTTTCTCGAAAACGAAAAGGACACCGTGCAGGGCATGATGCTGACCCTTGGCCGCTCGTGGGGCGGCAAGGGGCAGAGCACGGCGCAGGGCAACATCCGCCTGCGCGACTGGGACGAGCGCAACGCCCCGGAATTGCGCGCTCCGGCCATCATCGACCGGGCCAACCGCGCTTTTTCTTCCATCATCAGCGCCCGCGTGCTGGTATCCGCGCCCCCGGCCATCCGTTCCCTCGGCAGTTCGACCGGGTTTGACTTCGAGTTGCAGGATCAGGCCGGGCTTGGGCATGAGCGCCTCGTCGCCGCGCGGGATCAGCTCATCGAGCTGGCGCAGCGCAGCCCGTTGTTGCGCAATGTCCGCGCCTACGGGCAGGACGACACTCCGCAGCTTGAGGTGACCATCGATCAGGAAAAGGCCGGGGCCTTCGGCCTCGCGCTGGACGACGTCAACGCGGACCTTGCGGCGGCGTGGGGGGGACGCTACGTCAACGACTTCGTGGATCGGGGCCGCGTCAAGAAGGTCTACGTGCAGGCGGACGCGCCTTTCCGCATGTTGCCCGAGGATTTCCAGCTTTGGCACTTCCGGAACGGCAAGGGGGAAATGGTGCCTTTCGCCTCCATCGGGGAGGCGCGCTGGACCTACGGCCCCATGCAGCTTGAACGCTACAACGGCGTTTCGGCCTTCCGCATTCAGGGGCGCGCGGCGGCGGGGGAAAGCTCGGGCACGGCCATGCTCGAAATGGAGCGCCTCATGAAGGAGCTTCCCGAGGGGGTCGGCTACCAGTGGACGGGCATGTCCTTTCAGGAGCGGCTTTCCGGCTCGCAGGCCCCTTTCCTCTACGCACTGTCCATTCTGGTGGTGTTCCTCTGCCTTGCGGCGCTCTACGAAAGCTGGAGCATCCCGGTTTCGGTCATCCTCGTCGTGCCCCTCGGGGTGCTCGGGGCGGTGGCGGCCACGGACGTGCGCGGCCTGTCCAACGACGTGTATTTCCAGATCGGCCTTCTGGCGACCATCGGCCTTTCGGCCAAGAACGCCATCCTGATTGTGGAGTTCGCCCGCGAGCTGTATCAGCAGGGAGCCAGCCTCGCGGACGCGGCGGTGGAGGCGGCCCGCCTGCGCCTGCGGCCCATCCTCATGACCTCGCTGGCCTTCCTCATCGGCGTCCTGCCCCTCGCCATCAGCCGGGGCGCGGGGTCGGGCAGCCAGAACGCCATCGGCACGGGCGTCATGGGCGGGACCATTTCCGCAACGGCTCTCGGCATCTTTCTGGTCCCCGTGTTCTTCGTTGTGGTGTTCCGGCTGTTCCATCGCAAGAAAACGGCCATGTTACGCGGCAAAACGCCTTCGCCGGAGCCCAAGGCTTGACTTTATCGCATTTCGGGCTACGGTAAAGACAATCCTTCTCTCTCCGCACTGCATTATTATGGAGGTGCCTTATGGAACTGAAGAAGATTCTCTGTGCCGTAGACCTCATGGATTCGCTCAATCCTTCGGCTGACTATGCCAGAATGCTTGCTGAAATGGCCGGAGCATCCGTTGTGGTGATGTACGTCATTTCTTCGCGTAGCGCCTACGAGAACCTGCAAGTCCCCGTGGAGGACATCGCCAAGGGGATGCGGAGCATCTGGGCCGGTTCGCGCGCCAATATGGACGCCTTCATCGAAACGCATTTCGCGGGGATCGAGGCTACCGGGCTGATCTATGAAGGCAGGCCCGCCGAGAAGATTGTGGAAATCGCCCGCGAGCAGGGCGCGGACCTCATCGTTATGGGTACGCATGGCCGGGCCGGGCTGGATCGTCTCTTCTTCGGTTCCGTGGCAAACGAAGTGGTCCGTTCGGCGGCGTGCCCCGTGTTGACCATCCGCCCGGAAAAGCCCGCCGACGAGTAGGGCTTCCGCCGCAAAAGCGTTTTTTCTCCGGATACGCAAGGATCATGCTTCGGCATGATCCTTTTTTCATACCCCTTTTCGGACCGGGCCGCGCCGAGGCCCGCAGCGCGACGGGACGCCTCCGATACGTCGATGAGCCCCTCCGCTCATGATACTAAGGGAAAGGGCGTTTTTTACGGTTGTTACTTTTCTGCATATTGTGTTACCAAAGGCCATGCGCCGCTGATGACGGCGCGGCGGCTTCGCGCATCCGCGTTCTCCGGGCCGCACCCCATCCAAGGAGTTATACGTATGTGGAAAACCCTCACGGCAAGCTGCGCCCTTATGGTGGCCCTTTCGGGCGTGGCCTCGGCCCACTTCGGCATGGTCATCCCCTCCACGTCCACGGTGACGGACAAGAAAGAGGCGGCGCTGTCCGTTGATTTCTCCTTCTCGCATCCCATGGAGATGCGGGGCATGGCGCAGGCCAAACCGAAGGCGGCGCGGGTGATCGTCGACGGCAAGAGCGAGGACTTGACCGGGCTCAAGGGCAAGACGATCCTCGATCACGAGGGCTGGACCGCCGACTACGTGATCAAGCGCCCGGGCGTCTACCAGTTCGTGATGGAGCCGCAGCCGTATTGGGAGGCGGCCGAGGATTGCTATATCGTCCACTACGCCAAGACCTACGTGGCCGCCTTCGGGGAAGAGGAAGGCTGGGATGAGCCTGCGGGCCTCAAGACGGAAATCGTGCCCCTGACCCGTCCTTTCGGCAATTACGCCGGAAACGTCTTTCAGGGGCAGGTGCTCATGGACGGCAAGCCCGTGCCCGGCGCTGAGGTGGAAGTCGAGTATTACAACCGGGATCGCGTTTACAAGGCCCCCAACGACTATCTGGTGACGCAGGTGGTCAAGGCCGACGCGAATGGCGTCTTCACCTACGGCGTGCCCTTTGCCGGATGGTGGGGCTTTGCCGCCCTGAACACGGCGGACGAGAAGATGGACCATGAGGGCGCGCCCAAGGATGTTGAGCTTGGGGCCGTGCTGTGGGCCGAATTTGTGGACCCCGTGCGCGTCGGGGACTAGGATCGGGAAAACGCCGTCCGTGAAAGGCCTTTGTTTCTCGGCGGCGCGGAAAAGGCGAAGCCGCGCGCAGCGCCGGGAGGCCGTTTTTCCCTGGCAATGTGGCCAGGACTGGAAGACGGACCCCGGCGCGCTGGTCTGAAGGGCACGACTGCCGGGCTTGTCAAACGTGAGTCGCGGACTCCGGCGCTCTGGGCGGAAAGGTTTTGCGGCCACGCGGTCGGGGAACAGCGACGCAGGCGGCTTCCTGTGGGCTGAGACGTGAAGAAAGCAGGCGGGAAAGGGGTTTCCCGCACACGAGGGCAGGACATGCATATTTCCGAAGGCGTCCTTTCTCCGGCGGTGCTCGGTGCGGGCGCGGCGCTGGCCGTGGCGGGTCTGGCCATGGGGCTGCGCAAACTCGACTATGACCGCCTGATGACCGTGGCTATTCTGGCCGCAACCTTTTTCGTCGGCTCGCTCATCCATGTGCCCATCGGCCCGAGCAGCGCGCACCTGATCCTCAACGGGCTTGTGGGCATCCTTTTGGGCTGGGCGGCCTTTCCCGCGATTTTCGTCGCCTTGCTGCTTCAGGCGGTTCTTTTCCAGTACGGCGGCTTTACCGTGATTGGGGTGAATACCTTCAACATGGCTTTTCCGGCTGTGATCTGCTGGTACCTGTTCCGGCCCTTGCTGACCCGTTCTCCCGCGCTGCGGGCGGCGGCGGGCTTCGCCTGTGGCGCGCTGGCCGTGGCCGGAGCGGGGTTCTTGACCGCCGTTTCTCTCGGCTTGAGCAGCGAGGGCTTTGCGAGCGCCGCGAAAATCATTTTCATGGCCCATATTCCGGTCATGATTGCGGAAGGGGTGATCACGGCCCTGACCCTTTCGTTTATCGCCCGGGTTCGCCCGGAGATGCTGGAGTTTTCACGATGAGGGCGGCAATCCTTATGGCGGGGCTTTGCCTCGGCTTGTGTTTGACGGCTTCGCCCGCCGGGGCGCACCGGGTCAACATCTTTGCCTTTGTGGACGGGGATGCCGTGGTCGTGGAGTGCGGTTACAACCGCAGCCAGAAGGTCCGGCAGGGCACGGTGGAGGTTTTTGACGCCGAAAGCGGGGAAAAGCTCCTGCAGGGGCTGACGGACGACAAGGGCGTTTTTCGTTTTCCGCTGTCCGACGCCATGCTTCGGGCCGGGCACGCCTTGCGCCTCCGCATCATCGCCGGGGAAGGGCATCAGAACGAATGGATCGTGGAGGCCGACGAACTCGCGGCGGCTGGGGAGGCCCGGCCTTCCCCGGGGGCCGCTCCCGTGGCCGAGCCGTCCGCGCCTGCGTCGGCTTCCGCCTCTCCGGGAGGGTCCGTCTCGCTTCCCGCGTCTTCCGGGGTGTCTGGCGGGGCGTCGGGCGGGGCCACGCCGGAGGACGTCGAGCGTATCGTCAACGCCGCGCTGGACGCCAAGCTCTCGCCCATCAAGCGTTTGCTCGGGGAACAGGTGGAAGCCGGGCCTTCCCTGCGGGACATCATCGGAGGGATAGGCTGGATTTTTGGCCTTATCGGTGTGGCGGCCTATTTCCGGCGGAGGCCCTGATGTTTGACGAGCCCTTTGCCCGGGGACAGTCCCTCCTCCATGCCGTGGACCCTCGCTTCCGGCTGGTGGCGGCCTTTGCCCTCGCCGTGGGGCTGGCCGTGCTGCGCCATGCCGGGGCCGCCTGCCTCGGCCTCGGCTTCGCGGCGCTGGCGCTGGTCCTGAGCCGTCCTCCGGCGGGGGCCGTGCTGCGGCGGCTGCTCGCCGTGAACGTCTTCATCGCCTTCCTCTGGCTGACGGTTCCCCTGACCATGCCCGGGCAGGCGCTGGCCGCGTGGGGGCCGTTCACGTTCAGCCGGGAAGGGCTCATGCTGGCCTTTCTCGTCACTCTCAAGTCCAATGCCATTGTGATGTTTTTCCTGGCGCTGGTGGCGACGATGGATTCCCCGACCATCGGCTACGCGCTCGACCGCCTGCGTTTCCCTTCCAAGCTGGTTTTCCTTTTTCTCTTCACCTACCGCTACCTGCACGTCATCGCGGAGGAGTGGCGCAAGCTGCATGTGGCGGCCCGGCTGCGCGGCTTTGTCCCGCGCACGGACCGGCACACCTACCGAACCCTCGGCAACATGATCGGGATGGTCTTCGTGCACAGCTTCGACCGTTCGGCCCGGGTATACGAGGCCATGATCCTGCGGGGATTTTCCGGACGTTTCCGGTCCGTGACGGCTTTTCGGGCCACGGCGCGCGACGCGGCTTTCGCGGCGGCGGCGTCCGGCTGCCTGCTCTGCCTTATGGCTGCGGACTGGTATATGGAGTTGTACCGTGGCTGAACCCATTTTTGCGCTGGAGGGCCTCTCGTTCGCCTATCCGGGCGGGCGGCGGGTCTTCGAGGACATGAGCTTTGCCCTGTACCCGGATCAGCGGATCGGGCTGTACGGTCCCAACGGGAGCGGCAAGACGACGTTCTTCCGGCTGATCATGGGGCTGGCGGCGCCGCAGGCGGGCAGAGTGCTCTTTCATGGCGAGGCCCTGCGGACGGAAAAGGATTTCCGGGCCTTGCGCTGCAAGGTGGGGCTGGTGCTCCAGCACGCCGAGGATCAGCTTTTCTGTCCCACAGTGCTCGAAGACGTGGCCTTCGGGCCGCTCAATCTGGGCTACGGGCCGGACGAGGCGCGTGACTGCGCGCTCGAAACCCTGCGGCGGCTCGGGCTGGAGGGCTTCGAACATAGGTTGACGCATCGGCTTTCGGGCGGGGAGAAAAAGCTCGTCTCCCTCGCCGCCGTCCTCGCCATGCACCCCGAGGCCCTGCTTCTCGACGAACCCACCAACGGCCTTGACCCCGAGGCGCGCCTGCGGATCATCGACGTGCTGAAGGCGCTGCCCACGGCCCGGATCATCATCTCCCACGACTGGGATTTTCTGGCCGAAACCTCCACCGGCTATCTTACGGTGGCGGACGGTCGGCTCACGGACGCCGCGCCCGTCTGGGCGCACGCCCACTATCACGCCCACCCGCTCGGTAACGCCCCGCATGATCACTGATCCCGGCGGCCCGCGTCACCCCTTGTCAACGGAATTTTTACGGAATTTTTTCGGGAGCCATCCCCTGTCCCGCCGTAGCCGCCGGAAGGATACCCGGGCGCAGGCACCGTCCCGCATCCTGCCGAAACGCCTTTCATCCCCTTGTTGAGGGATGTTGCCGCTCGCCTAGTCCCACTCCTTGTCTTCCTGCGATTGCAGGAAGGCATCCAGTTCCTCGACGTCGCTCAGGAGCACTTCCCGGCGGGAGAAGTGAAGCAAGAGGCCCATGTCACGCAACTGCTGGAGGCAGCGGAAAAGGGAGACGCGGTGCATGTCCAGCACGGAAGCCAGCTCGATTTGCGTCATGTCGAGGGGGAAGCGGACGGCGTTGTTGTGGCAGCGGGAAAGCTGGCGCAGGAAGCGGCACACGCGCAGGAGCGGCGTGCCGTGCCGGATGAGATAGGTGACGTGGAACATATTGGAGAACTTGAGGGCGGTCCCCCGCAGCATGTTGTTGTAGAGGTGCGGGTAGGCGAGGATGAAATCCCGGTCGTGCAGGAGCTGGCCGGGGAAACGGTAGGCTTCCGTCCTTTCCAGCACCCGGAAGGAGGCCATCGTGCTTTCGTCCCCGGTCAGGACGCTGGTTTCGTTGAAAATGCAGCCGGGGCCGAAGAACATGACCACATGATCCTCCCCGAGCGTACCCGTGTAGGTGAGCCGCACGCGCCCCTTGTCGATAAAATAGAAGCAGTCCGTGGTCGACTGGTGGTTGTAGGGGGAGCGGGGAAGGACGAGGCGCGTCCCCCGGTGCAGGATTTCGCGCCACGGCTCGTGAAGGCCGCTGTGGGAGATGATGACCGTACGCGGCGGTGCGGTGTGGGAGGGCATATCCATAGGCTGCCGCCTTTGTGGAGGGATGAAAAGGGCTTTTCCCGACTTTTTCGCCGGATCGTTGCGCGGGTTACATTCCCTTGCGCGCTTCATGTTTACGATGTGCGGGTGGACAATCTTTCTCGTCAAGGGCATAGACGAAAGACGGCGATGGTTCAAGGGCGCGGCCAGAGCTTCCCACCCTTGGCCGACGTTTGGGCATGAAAGAACCCGGAAAGAGCGGTGCGTTTCCGCGCTTTTCCGGAACAATCGAAGGAGTGCGCGATGAGTGCGACTGTTTTTCCTACCGGCGTCACCATTTACAACCCTGAAAAATGCTGGGGCGGCTACACCATCCTTCAGGCCGCGGAGCGCGGGGCGCTGCTGATCGACATGAACGGCGCGGAAGTGCGCATGTGGGAGGGCCTGCACGGGTTCCCCAACAAGATGCTGCCCGGCGGTTACGTCATGGGGAGCCTTGGCGAACGCAACCCCAAATACGGCAATCAAGACAACACCGATCTTGTACAGGTGGACTGGGACGGCAACATCGTCTGGAAGTTCGACAAGGCCGAATTCATCGAGGACCCGGGCGAGGAGCCGCAGTGGATGGCCCGCCAGCATCACGACTATCAGCGCGAAGGCAATACTGTGGGCTACTACGTGCCCGGCATGGAGCCCCGCACCGACGGCGGCACGACCCTCGTCCTTTCGCACAAGAACGTGCGCGTGCCGGAAATTTCCGACAAGCTTCTCCTCGACGACGTGATTTACGAGGTGGACTGGGACGGTGACATCCTCTGGGAATGGAAGGTTTCCGATCACTTTGAGGAACTGGGCTTCGACGCCATCGCCCGCAATCTCATGTACCGCGATCCCAACTACTACACGGGCTTCGGCAAGAGCCACATCGCCGGAGACTGGGTGCACACCAATTCCATGTCCGTGCTCGGCCCGAACAAATGGTACGACGCGGGGGACAAGCGTTTCCATCCCGACAACATCATCATCGACTGCCGCGACGCCAATATCATTCTGATTATCGAGAAGGCCACCGGAAACATCGTCTGGAAGGTGGGCCCCACCTATGATCAGACCCCGGAACTGCGCAAGCTGGGCTGGATTATTGGCCAGCATCATTGCCACATGATCCCCCGCGGCCTGCCCGGAGAAGGCAACATCCTCATCTACGACAACGGCGGCTGGGCGGGTTACTACGCCCCCAATCCGGGCTCTCCTACCGGCATCCGCGGCGCGCTGCGCGACTACTCCCGCGTGCTGGAAATCGATCCCGTCAGCCTCGAAATCGTCTGGCAGATGACCCCCAAGGAAGCGGGTTACGTCATGCCGCTTGACGCCAACCGTTTCTACAGCCCCTTCATCAGCGGGGCGCAGCGTCTGCCCAACGGCAACACCATGATCACCGAAGGCTCGCATGGCCGCGTGTTTGAAGTGACGCCGGATCACGAGCTGGTCTGGGAATACGTCTGCCCCTACTGGGGAACGGCGCTGAACATGAACATGGTCTATCGCGCCTACCGTCTCCCCTACGAATGGGTGCCGCAGCTTGAAAAGCCCGTGGAGACGCCCATCGAACGCCTTGACGTGACCACCTTCCGCGTGCCCGGGGCCGCCGCGCCCGGCGTGCGGAGTTCCGTGAAGATCAAGGAAGCCAAGGGCTATTACGGCCTTTCGGCCATGTGCGTGGCCGCCGATCTCGACGACTAGCGGAGACCCTTTTCCGCGCGGGCGGCCCGGGGCTGGAATGACGTTTCAGCCCCGGGCCGCCCTTGTTTTCAGCAGCAAGAGTCCGGTTTCAGCAGGCGGATAGAGAAGGCAATAACGTCCCCTCGTGAGGACTGCCGTCAAAAGACATGGCTCTGTCATAGCCATCAATTGCTCTCTTTTTTCTATGATTTCAGAAGAATGCGGATGAGCGTTTTCGCCTTGTGGAGCCTCTTGCCTCAACGGTGTTGAAAACGTTTGAAATTTTGGGGGAGCTCAAAAATCGTTAATCCTTTTCTGTGACAGACACAGGCATAGAACCTATTGATAGTATTAAAAAAATATAAACGGTCGAACCCCGTTTCAGAAATGGGATCACCCTCTTGAAAAACTGGTGACCACACGCCCAAGTCAGGCGAAGAAAAGCCCCGGGGCAGGGACAAGGGGAACGCCGGGGGCAGGGCGGCGCGGACCGTTGGCCCACGCTCTCCGTCCGCCCAACGTGGGCGGCTTTTTCAGGGGGAGACTCATGCGGGAAACGGGAATGCCTTTCCGGGCGGGGCGGCGTTTCCTCCCCTTCCCACTGTGAGCCGGGGAGGAAGGGGACCGGGACCGATGCGGCTGTACGGCCGCAGGAGTCACCTGATTGTCACACAAATGTAATGTTTTTTCTCGCCATTCCTGTTAGACCCTTTCCATGAAGTCGCATTGTTCTTTATGCGGAAGGAGATACGCCGTGCCCACCCTTGAGGAGAGCCCGCCCGCCTGCCCGGGTGGGGAGATAAAGGACCTGTCCTGCCCGGACCTCTATCTGAACCGGGAAATCAACTGGCTGGAGTTCAACGGAAAAGTATTGGAAGAGGCTGCCGACGAATCGCTTCCCCTCTTGGAGCAGCTCAAGTTTCTGGCCATCTTTTACAATAACCTTGACGAATTCTTCATGGTGCGGGTGGCGAACATCTACCGCCAGTATCGCAGCGGCGTACCGTCCTCCGCGCCCGACCGCATGACGCCCGCCCGTCAGCTTGCCGAAATCCGCCGTCGTGTGGTGTGCCTGCTCAACCGGGCGCAGGAACACTGGAAAAAGCGCCTTTTCCCCGCCTTGGCCGAAAAGGGGGTGCGCCTCGTCCGTTACGCCGATCTCTCCGACAAGCAGCGGCGCTTTCTGGACGGCTACTTCAAGAACGAAATCTATCCCGTGCTCACGCCGCAGGCCATCGATCCCGGGCATCCTTTCCCGACCATTTCCAACACGAGCCTCAATTTCCTCGTCCAGCTCCGCAGCCGGGATGGGCTGACCCGCTTCGCACGCCTGAAGTGTCCGAGCAACGTCTCCCGCTTCGTCTTCGTCCCGCGCAACAAGGAGGCCAAGACCTACGCCTCCCTCGGCTTCAACGCCAACGTGCGCGACGACGACATCCTGCTCATGGAGGATTTGGTCTACGAATACCTCGGGGCGCTTTTCCCCGGCCATACGGTGATCAACGCCGGGCTGTTCCGCATTACCCGCAATACCGATGTGGAAATCGAAGAGGATGAGGCCGACGATCTGCTTGAGGCGGTCAAGGACCTTGTGGAGCAGCGCCGCTTCGGGGACGTGGTGCGGCTGGAAATCGCGCGCGGAACCGCGGCGGAACTGAGCGCCTTTTTGATCAAGCGTCTCGGCGTGCAGCCTTTTCAGGTCTACAAAATCAAAAGCCCCCTCGGTTTTTCTGACTTCATGGCTCTTTACGGCGTGGATCGCCCTTCTCTCAAGGAGGAGCCTTTCCATGCTCATGTGCCCGCCGCCCTGCTTGACGGCGACATGTTCGCGAGCATCCGCGGCGGGGACGTCTTCCTTTACCATCCCTATGACAGCTTCACGCCCGTCCTTGAATTCATCCGCCGGGCCAGCCTCGACCCCGGCGTCATCGCCATCAAGCAGACGCTCTACCGCGTGGGCAACGATTCGCCTATCGTCGAGGCGCTCATCGAAGCCCGCCGCCGGGGAAAGCAGGTGACCGCCGTTGTGGAATTGAAGGCCCGCTTTGACGAGGAGCGCAACATCACGTGGGCCGAGGAGATGGAGAAGGCGGGCGTCAATGTGGTCTATGGGCTGGTGGGGATGAAGATTCACGCCAAGCTTTGCCTCGTGGTGCGACGCGAGAACGACGGCGTGACCCGCTACGTGCACATCGGCACGGGAAACTACAATCCTTCCACGGCCAAGATATACACGGATATGGGCATCCTTACGGCCAATCCCGACATCTGCGCGGACGTGACCGATCTCTTCAACGTCATGACCGGGTACGCCTACCGCGACCAGTACCGGGAGCTGCTCGTCTCGCCCCATTCCCTGCGCGGTCCGCTTCTCGATCTCATCCGCAACGAGATTGCCATGCACGCCGAACACGGCGGAGGCGAGATCATCTTCAAGTGCAATCAGCTTGTGGACAAGGACATCATCCGCGCCCTCTACCGCGCGTCCGCCGCCGGGGTGCGGGTGCGCCTTCAGGTACGGGGCGTCTGCTGCCTGCGGCCCGGCGTGCCCGGCGTCAGCGAGCATATCGAGGTGACGTCCGTGGTGGGCCGCTTTCTGGAACATTCCCGCGTCTACTGGTTCCGCAACACCGGGGAGGGCTGCCTCTACATCGGCAGCGCCGACCTCATGCCCCGCAATCTGGACCGCCGCGTGGAAGTGCTTGTACCCATCCTCGATCCGGCCATCCGCTCCTGCATCCGGGAAGACATCCTTGAAGCCCACCTGCGCGACAACCGGCAGGCATGGCGACTGCGGGAGGACGGCAGCTATACGCGCCTCAGCCCCGCCAAGGGAGAGGATGAGGTCAACGCGCAGGAGTGCATGATCGCGCTGCGGGCCCGGCACGACTAACGTTTTACCCGGCCCGCGCCGGGGAAAGAGGCGCCTCGTGGCCTGTCAGTTCCTCCGTTCGGTCGAGGGGAACGCCCGGCGCCTCGCCTTCCCGCCCGGACCTGCATCATAAGGAATTGATCATGACCACACGAAGAAAGAAAAGCGCCTCCCGCCCGGCGCAGCCCGCCAAGGCCGCTTCCGCCGCATCTGCGGCCCAGCCCTCGGAAGAGGCGGCGCTGGACATGCCCCCTTCCTCTTCCCCTGCGGACGAAACGGCGGAAAGCCCGCAAGCCTCAGTGCACGGCGAAAACGCTGTGCCCGGCGCAGCACCTCAAACGGCGCAAGAGCCCGCTCCCGCCAGCCCGGAAACGTCCTCTCCGGCTAACTCCGGCCCCTGCGCGGCAGAGGATGCCGCCCGGGAGGTTTCGGAGGCCGCGCTTCCGGGCAGTGCCGCGGACGGCGGTATGGAGGAGGTCACGGCGTCCTCCGGGGAGCCTGCCGCGGACGCACCCCGGCCCGAAAACGCCGCCTTCCCGAATTGTCAGTCTGCGGAGTGTGACGTGGACGCGCTTCGGCCCGAAGTTCCGGGGGATGCGCCTGACAAGGCGGAAAAGGTTCCCGGCGCAGAAGGCGAGGACAGGCCGTCCGAAGCAGGGGCTGAAGATTGCCGCGCCGCCGGGCCTGAGCGCCTTGGCGGGAACCTGCCTGTGGATGACGCCGCCTGTAGGCTGCGGAAGCCGACGCTGGCGACGGAACCCTTTAGCACGCCGGATGACGCCGCTTGCGGTCTGCGGGAAAAGTCCGACGCCGCCATGCCTGATACCGGGCCTGATGCGCCGGGCGCAGAGGGCGCCTGCGAGGATACGTCCCTTGCGGTCATGGAGGATTCGCTGCGGCACGGCAGGCGGGTGGCGGTTATCGCGGCGACGCTTTTTCAGGACCTCATGGAACTGCACGGTTTGTCCGACGAGTGGGGGCATCGGCTGCACCATGCGGCGCTGCTGCACGACATCGGTTTCGTGGAGGGCAAGAAGGGGCATCATAAGGCGTCCATGCGCCTGATTGAGGAAAACAAGGACCTCAACCTTTCCGATGAGGAAAGGCTCTTCGTCGCGCTCTTGGCGCGCTATCATCGCAAGGCGTGGCCTTCGCGTCGCCACGCCCGTTTCGCCGCGCTGAAAAAGCGGGATCAGGAAGCCCTGTGCAAGGCGGCGGCCATCCTGCGCATCGCCGACGCGCTTGACTACGGCCACGCGGGGGCTGTCGGCCCGCTCGCGGTCACGGTACGCAAGCGCCGGGTCATTCTGGCCGTCCAGTGCCGTTCCGACTGCTCGGCGGAAGTGCGGCGGGTCGGGGAAAAGAGCGATCTCTTCCGTCATGTCTTCGGGAGGAAGGTGGAATGCCTCAGCCTGCACGACTAGCCGTCAACGCCGCCGAGCGGATCATCGGCATCATCGATTTGGGGAGCAACTCGGTGCGCCTGCTCATCGTCCGCCTTTTTCCCGACGGTTCGTCCACGGTGCTCAATCAGGTCAAGCACATGGTCCGGCTCGGGGAGGGGGGATTCACGCACAGCCGCCTCAGCGAGGAGAGCATGACCCGCACCATCGCGGTGCTGCGCGGCCTCGCGGAAATGTGCGCGGTCTACCACGTCTCGGAAACCATCGCCATCGCCACCGCCGCCGTGCGTGAGGCCACCAACGGGCAGGATTTCATTCGCCGCGTGTACGACAAGACGGGCCTCTCCTTTACCATCGTTTCGGGGCTTGAGGAGGCCCGGCTGATCTATCTGGGCGTGTCCAGCGGGCTCCCTCACTCGGATCGTTTGCGGCTGTTCATCGACATCGGCGGCGGCAGCACCGAGCTTATCGTGGGCGACTCGCAGCGCCACCAGAATCTGGATTCCCTCAAGGTGGGTTGCGTGCGCCTGACCGATCTCTTTTTCGGGGATGGCCGCCAGCCCGTTTCGTCCTACAGCTACGCCGCCCTGCAACGCTACATCCGCAACGAGGCCCTGCACTCGTTCCAACGGCTCGCGGCCTTCGACATCGCGGAGGCGGTGGCGAGTTCGGGCACGGCACAGAACCTTGCCGAAATCGCGGCCGCCCTTGAGGACGCCGACGCCGCGCGGGAGGGCCGCCTTTCGCGCGCCGCGCGCCAGACGTTGACCTATCGGTCCCTGCGGCGGGTGGTCGACGAGCTGTGCCGCCGCACTGCGGACGAGCGCAAGCTCCTGCCGGGCATCAACCCCAACCGGGCGGACGTGCTCGTGGCCGGGGCCGCCATTCTCCAGACCGTCATGGAGGAACAGGGCTTCGAGAGCGTGCTCGTCAGCAACCGCAACCTGCAAAACGGTATCCTCGTGGACTACCTGCGGCGCGCCTTCCCGGACAGCGTCCGGCCCATGCTGCCCACCCGCGAGGAGAGCGTGCTCCAACTGGCGCGTTTTTGCCGCTTTGAGGAGGAGCACGCCCGGCACGTGGCCCGGCTCGCGCTGGAGCTTTTCGACAGCGCCCGGGCGGCAGGGCTGCACGAGGCCGACGCCGTGTCCCGGGAACTTTTGTATTATGCGGCGTTGCTGCACGACATCGGCATCTTCATTTCCTTCAGCAAGCACAACGCGCACAGCCACTATCTCATCCGCAACACCGAACTGCTCGGCTTCACCGAGCGGGAAATCGAGATCATGGCGGCGGTGGCCTACTTCCACCGCAAGCGGCCTTCCCGCAAATATCCTCTCTTCCTTGAGCTTGAAAGCGGCATCCGTGAGGAAGTGCGTCTGCTTTCCACGTTCCTGACCTTTGCGGAACGCATGGACAAGAGCCACTGCCAGCTTGTGCGCGAGGTGTGGTTCGAGCGGGGCGAGGAGGGGCTTGAGCTGCACCTGCGCAGCATTGAGGATTGCCCCATTGAGCGAGGTGAGGTTGAGCGCAGCCGCAAGCTGCTCAAAAAGCTGTTCAAGGAAGGCTGCTTCCTGTGCTTCCATCTGGAGAAGGAAGGGAAGGTGCTTTACGCCTGACATCCCTTCCCGCGTAAGGATCGGCGGCCTGCGGGTGTCTTTCCGACGTCCGCAGCGGATAGCCCCGGCCCGCCTTTCATGGGTGGGGCGTTTCGTCATACGCCCGCTGTCTCATCCGCAATACCAAAGTGCTGGGCTTCACCGAACGGGAAGATCATGGTGACGATGGCCTGTTTCCACAGCAAGCGGCCTTCCGGCAACTCTCCTCTCCTCTTTGCCCGAAGCGCCTTGCCCGCACGTTGATGGAAGTCTGTGACCGGAGGAAAGGATATGCCGCCGGACTTGTACGGAGAGGCTGGCCGTCCCGCGTACGGAAGGGGCGGCCTTCTTTGTGCGTCTGCGAGATATCTCTATTTTCTCGTTACCGGGGAGGCCGGATCGCCTTCTCTTGGGCAGCCGTGACGGGAGGCGCGATTTCCCGGCGGTGGCCGAAGCCGGGCGCAGGCCGCTCTTCAACGGAAGAAGCGGCCCAACGAGGCCCCTCCCGGCCTCTACCGCACAAGGCGGCTCAAACGATTCGGTTTCCCGCACGGCACAGGCTGCGGCCTCGCCATCTTCGCGCGTTTCTACGGGCGTGCCCGCTTCTATCGTTCCCTCAGGGAATGATCGCGCCGAGGTCCGCCCCGAACTGGGCGAGAAGGGCGCTTTGGGCCTGCACCATCGAAGCGATGTGTGGCCCGGCGGGAGCGCGGCGGACGAAGCGGCCCGATCTGACGACATCGCCGTGCTCGTTGAGGAGGAGCCAGCCAGCGTCAAGGACGACGTTGCCGTTCGGCGCACCGTCGAAACGGGTGACGTCCACGGCGATGCGCCACTGGGGTTGCTGCGAGGAGCGCAGGGGTACGGCCAGACCCTGACGCGGCAGGAGGGAGGCGGTGACGGCGTCGCAGAGCACACGGGCGATGCCCTGTCTGACGGGCTCGCTCCAATGGTTGAACTGGGACAGCTTGACGCTGACGTCGTTGCCTTCGCGCAAAAAGATTTGCGGCCTGTCCAGATAACCGGGTATGGCGACCGGGCCGATGGCAACGCGCGGTCCCCTGACCGCTTCCTCTCCACTCTGGGCAGCGTTTTCGGCGGGAGAGGCCAGCATATAGAAATCGGGACGCGGGCTGCGGAAGCAGCCGCCCGCCGCAAGAAGGGTGGCCACGGCCAGCAGGATTGAAAAGAGATGGAGCCGCTTTTTCATAACGCCCTTTCTCCTTTTGAGGAATAGTACATGACCATGCTCACGCGGCATGGCGTGTCTGTTTCGTTGGCATAGACGTGGGGCCGGTCGGCGCGGAAATGGACGGCGTTGCCTGCGGGGATGTTTTGTTTCTCCCCGTTAAGGCCGAGGGTGAGGGTTCCCTCAAAGACGGTGATGAATTCCTGCGTGCCTTCCTGATGCGGCGCGGCGTCGAAGCGCGCCCCCGCATCCAGCTCCACGGCGAACATTTCGAATTTCCGGGCCGTATCGAAAGGGAACATCACATATAGCCGATACCTTCCCTCATCTTCCAGAAAAGGGCCCGCCTCGTCCCGCTCCACGATTTCCATATCCATTTCCGGCTTGGCCAGCAGGGCCATGAAGGAAATCTTCAATCCGTAGGCGATTTTCCACAATGTAGAGACGGTCGGGCTGGTCACGCCCCGCTCGATTTGCCCGAGCATGCTTTTGCTGACGCCGGAACTCTTCGCCACGGCGTCGAGGCTGAGCTTGCGTTCTTCACGCAGGCGCCTCAGGTTTTCGGCTACAATTCGGCTGATAGGTTCCACCGGGTATCCTTTGGATGATTGACAACATAACATACGATATGTACGCTATAACGCATACAAGAAAGGAAGGTGCTCTATGGCGTCACTTACCGCGTTTCTTTCCTTTGCGTTTCTTACGGCCTTTACGCCCGGCCCCAACAACATTATGGCCCTGACCCTCGCGGGGACCTATGGCTTTCGCAAGGGCTTCCGCTTCTGCCTCGGCGTTTTTTTCGGCTTTGTCGGCGTCATGAGCGCCTGCGCGCTTTTTGACGCGGCTCTTTTCCATCTCCTGCCCGCTGTGGAGCCGGTCATGAAGGCTGTGGGCGCGGCCTACATCCTGTGGCTGGCGTGGACGGTTTTCCGCTCGTCCGGGGATACGAGCCGTTTTCTTCCCGCCAACAGCGTCAGGGCGGGCATGACGCTCCAATTCGTCAATCCCAAAGTCATCTTGTACGGCATTACCGCGTTTTCTTCCTTCGTGTTCCCGTGGACGGATTCCCCTTTTGCCGTCATTTTCTTCATCGGGCTGCTGAGTGCCATCGGCTTTGCCGGAACCTGCTGCTGGGCCCTTTGCGGAAGCGCTTTCCAGCGCCTTTTCAACACCTACCGGACGCCGTTGAACAGCCTTATGGCACTGCTTCTCGTCTGGTGCGCCGTTTCGCTCTTCCGCTAGCGCAATCCCCCGCCGGAACGGACTCCCTGCGCGCAACCTCCCCACCAGTCGAACGTCTTTGAAGAGGAAGGGGAGGGGTTTGGGGAGGGGAAGGAGGGACTTTCTCCAG
>CALVEZ010000052.1 GCA_944326695.1 Candidatus Bilophila faecipullorum
GAACCCGGCGACCGTATTCTGGTCATGCCCAAATTCGACTCCAAGAATCTGCAACTGGTCAAGGACGTGACCCAGGTGCTCTACCAGATGGCCGTGGCCGTCAAGGTCGCCGTGGGGCTGTAGGAGGGAAGCTGTGGGATTTTTCTTTGAGTTCCAGGGCAGGCCCTTCAGGCCGGTGAACAAGAGCGCGCCCCTGTTCTGCATGGCCGGGCCGTGCGCTCTGGAGAGCCGCGCCCACGCACTGGAAGTGTCCGCCGCGCTCAAGGAAATCTTCACGGCCGCGGGCAGGTCTTTCCTCTCCAGGTCCAGTTTCGACAAGACCAACCGCTCTTCCGGTTCATCGTTTCGTGGCGTGGACAGGGCCAAAGGGCTGTCTATTCTGGCCGAGGTGCGGGAATGCAGGGGCGTTCAGGGGGCGGTCAGAGAGCTGGTGGATGAAATTTTGGAGAAGAAAGCAGCTTCCGGTGCGTTACCAGAAAAGGAGGCGTCATGACTTCTTTCCCGACATGGACGAATCTTGCGGCTTTTGTGCCACGTTTTGTGCATGGCTCTGCTGATGTGTTTTCTCCACAAGCTAAACTGGCGTTTCTGCGCCGAAAGCTGCGCTCCCGCTGGCGCAAGGGCCAAGAGAACATCGTTTATCGGCTTGCGGTCGCACTACTGGCACAGGACAGACTTGTCCTCTTGTCTTCTTCCCTTGATGACAAATTCAGCAATATAACGGCGTTGTCGGAAAAACTGTGTGAGCGGGCAATGCCGTTCATCCGGTTGACGCAGGAACAGCTTCAGGCTCACCCGCTCCGTTCTCTTGTTTCCCTTGCACGGGCGCGTGTGCTTGTCATTGATGCGGCCTCCCCGGCCTCCCGCATCAAGCTGCATCGGAATACCTGTCTGATTCACTGCTGGCATGCCGGTGGCGCGTATAAAAAAGTGGCATTTGACGCGAAGCGTAAAAATTATGACGACGCCAGCGAGGAAAAGCGCATCAAAAGAATACACCGGGGAATATCCTGGTTTGTGTGTACTTCCGAGGAAACCGCCAGCACATACGCCAAAGCCTTTCGCATGCCTCTGGAACAGATGCTGGTTTTCGGCAGCCCGCGCCTTGATGTAACTCTTCGGGAAATGCGCTTTCCCGCGCCCTCAACATACACGATTCTCTATGCGCCGACCTACCGCACGCATGGCAAAAATGTCCGATATCTTCCCCACTTGCCGGATGCCGAAGCTCTACGCGCGACTCTTGGTGCCCGGCTTGGTGAAAAGGTACGCCTCGCTTTTCGTGGCCATCCCACAGCTCCCTTTCCTGAATATCTCGAAGGATGGGAGAACTGGTCGAATATCCCTCAACATGAAGCCCTGCGTTGCGCATCAGTCCTGATAACGGACTACTCCTCCATCTTTTTCGATTTTTTGCCGTTCAATCGGCCCATCCTTTTTTACGTCCCGGATTTCAGCGACTACCAGTGCCATGAACGAGAACTCTATTTTTCTCCCTATGACGCTTTCCCGGAAACGACATGCTCCGATGAACGGGCACTCGTACAAATGCTGGTGCAATGTCGGCATATGAAAGTGGATTACAGGGAAATCTGGCAAAAACATATGTCAGCCTGTGACGGCAAGGCTTCCGAACGGCTTTGCGCGTTCATTCAAAACATTATGAAGAGGAATATGCAATGAATTTTGCCGTATTGCTGGCCGGAGGAACCGGAACGCGAATGAAGACATCCGCGCTGCCCAAGCAGTTTCTGGAGTTGGGCGGGGAACCCATACTGCGTCTGACAGTGGACAAATTTCTGGCATGTCCGCGCATTGATCACATTATTGTCGCCGCTCCTGCCATCTGGATGAGCCATACCCGCGACCTGCTGCGGGATGCGCGTTTTGCGGATGTCCATGTCTGCGAAGGCGGCCATACCCGCCAGGAATCCCTGTATCGGGCCGTCAAACATATTGAATCCGTGTTCCCTGTCGCGGACGACGACATTGTGATCTCCCATGACGTAGCCCGGCCTTTTGTCTCTCTGCGCGTTATTGAAGAGAACATCGACGCCCTGCAACACTACGACGCGGCGGATACCGTCCTTCCCGCCACAGACACCATTGTAGAGTCTGACGACCAGCGCGTCATTGCCGGGATTCCCGACCGGAAGAGAATGTATCAGGGACAGACGCCGCAAACCTTTCGTCGGATTACCTACCTGAATCTCTATGAAAAACTGGAACAGACGTATCTCGACAACGTAACTGACGCGGCACGTATTCTGGTCGAAAACGGCTGTACTGTGGCGCTGGTACGGGGGGATGAGTTCAATATCAAAATCACCACGGAGTACGACCTCCGCATCGCCTCGTTTCTGCTGGATGCCGCCCATGATTAAACAGGTCATCCGATTGATACGGCCCGGTCTTTTTCTGCCGTGCTTTGTCGTAGAAAAGCCCGGCCTGAAGGATGTGCTGGTTCGCCCGCGCTATCTGTCCGTATGTGCGGCGGATCAACGCTACTTTCAGGGTAATCGGCCTCCGGAAGTACTGGCGCGCAAGCTGCCTCTGGCGCTGTTCCATGAGGCTGTGGGCGAAGTCCTCCGCGACCCGTCAGGGGAGCTGGCCCCCGGTACCTTCTGCGTCCTTTTGCCAGGAGGTGTGGAGTCTTCGGGAGATGACAGCAACTATCAGAAAGGTGCCTTCTTTCGCTCAAGCAACGCGGACGGTTTCTGTCAGGAAGTCATGTGCCTGGACCGGCGTGAATTGTTGCCCATATCCGGCGATCCTGTCTGGCCCTATGTCTTCACAGAACTGATGAGCGTTTGCTGTCAGGCCTTGCGCAAACTTGAAACCGTTATTCCTGTTCCCGCACGAACAAGCATCGGCGTATGGGGCGACGGAGCCATGTCTTTCATGATGGCACTGACGCTTTCGCAGTTGAAACCGGATTGCCCGGTGAGCGTGTTCGGCAAGCATGACGACAAACTCATCAATTTTTCGTTCGTGGAACGTCGAATCAACATCGCGGACAGAACGAACTCCACAAATGTGGATATTGCCGTGGAATGCGTCGGAGGAGCAGGCGCACAGGGAGCCATCGCCCAGGCCGTTGACCGGCTGAAGCCCAAAGGAGCCTTGCTGCTCATGGGCGTTTCCGAAACGCCGCCCGTTGTCCCCACCCGGCTTGTTTTGGAAAAAGGATTGACCCTCATCGGAAGCAGCCGCAGCACCCGCAAGGACTTTGAAAACGCCATGAGTCTTATTGCCCGGCCCGATGTGCAGAACTCCTTGCTCAAAATCGTTTCCCTTCAGCGTTCTTTTTCAACGGCCTCGGAACTGATTGATATATTTTCTGAGGATAGTCATTCATCTTACAAATCTTTACTTAGCAAAAGTCTATAATAGAGTATAAAGAGAGGGTTGTATGCAAGATATGAATAATTTTATTCCTGATGTGCCAAGAGAGCGGATATGGCTTTTTAATAGTGCAGGATCGTTTTCAGGAAATGTAAAATATTTGTTTATATATATTACGAAATATAGACCTGATATTTTTGCCTGTTATATAACAGGAGATGAAAATAATCTTAGCTATATAAGATCATTAGGTTATCGTGCATGTTTATTCCAATCCAAAGAAGGCAAATCCCTAATGGAACTTGCCGGTGTCTATGTAAACGAAGATGTAAAGGAACATTATCCATCTGAATTAATTAATACAAAATTACTTAATCTTTTTCATGGAGTTGGCTTAAAAGCCATTGAACGAAAATGGGATAGAGATTTTTTGGGAATAAAAATAGCCAAGAAATACATTCAATATAATAGTTATATATCTAATAACATGTGCTTTTTGGTAACTTCTCCCTTTATGGAAAAACACTTTAAAGAGCAGCTTTGCCTTTCTGACAGGCAGATTATCCGTGCTGGTTATCCAAGATGCGTTTATCAGCTAAATCATGAACGTATTAATACGTATGATACTAAAGTTTTTGGTCTTGAAGATTTGCCTAAAAATGCACAAATTGCCCTTTATGCTCCAACATATAGAGAAACCAATCCAGATAATTTTCTTTATAGAGCTATTGAAGATATTTATACAGTCATTGAAGTACTCGAAAAAAATAATATATTCCTTATCATAAAACTTCATCCAAAAATCAAAAATGACTTTTATTTTAACGAAATAAAAAAAGCCGCCAAGACCACAAAAAATATATTGTTATGGGACAATCGATATGACATATATGAAATTTTAGATAAAATTGATATAGGTATAATTGATTATTCATCAATATACTATGACCTTGTCGCAATAGGAGTAAAAAAATTCATAAGATATATATTTGATTTTGAAACAGAAAAAGATTTTTTATTGTATGATTATTTTAAAAATACAAGTGGTATAGTATGTAAGAATTTCACTGAATTACTTTCAGCCCTCAACTCTCCCATTAATGAAGATGATTACGAAACAATAAATAACATAGATAATTCTTTTTGGTCATATTCCAATACAAATACATGTGAAGAAATTATTCAGCAAACATTGAATTTCTCCCCAAATACCAATTCATATTTACCAGTACTGTATAGCTTTGATGTATTCGATACTATTATTGGTCGAAAAGTTTTACAGCCACTTGGCATATTTTATTATGTCATGAATATGATAAATCAATCATCAGAAAATTTTCCTGAAATTTTTCGAACCGAATATGTGGCAATTCGAATGCAGGCTGAAGCCAATACTCGCGAGTATGTAAAAAAAGCTATTGGAGATTTTGAAATAACATTTGACTCTATTTTTGAGCGCTTGAAAGATATCTATCAACTGTCTTCCAAACAGATACATCTTCTAAAAGAATGGGAAATTACTGCCGAGCTTGAAAATGTCATACCCATATCTGATAAAATAGCCTATGCCGAGCAGCTCATCACTGATGGTGAACAAGTTGTTCTTATTTCAGATATGTATCTTCCTAAAGATATTATACATAAAATGATTGATAAAGTAAGCCCAGTACTTGCAAAGGTGCCGCTCTTTCTTTCTAATGAATATCATGTCCAAAAATCCACACAAAAGCTTTATCTTGAAGTATATCGTTCATTTAATCCATATTCATTCAGAGAATGGCATCATTATGGAGACAATAAAATTGCTGATGGCGAGAGGGCAAAAAATATAGGAATAATTCCCCATATTCATGCAATTCCTAACTTTAATGCTTATGAGCAAGCTTTTATCAATCGATGTAAGGATTATGATTCATATCTCTTTGCAGGTATGCTGTCACGGATTCGTACTCAATCACATTTGACTGAAAAGGAATATTTTACTTTTGCATACATCGGATGTTATTTTACACCCTATATTGCTTGGGTTATTCGTGATGCTCTAACACGTGGTTTTGAAACACTATATTTTATTTCGCGTGATGGCTATTTTCTTAAAAAAATTGCTGATTCCTACATTAAGTTTCATGCTCTCAAAATTAAGACAAAATACATCTATGGTTCAAGACGAGCCTGGCGTGTACCATCACAAATTGATACTATCGACGATGAATTCTTTTCTGAATTTGGTAATTTCGTAGGTGTGGATAATTATGACAAACTATTATGCGCCCTACATATGCCTCACCATATTTTTCAAAAACTCTTTTCCGAACTGAATTTTTCAGAAAAGACAACAATTTCTTCAGAGAAATTGATTGCTCTAAGAGCATATTTCAAAAATTCACAAAAATATCACGAATATCTTTTAGAAAAAAGTGCCCAAGAACGAAAAAATGTCATTCGCTATCTGAAACAAGAGATTGATTTTTCAGAAAAGTTTGCATTTGTTGAATTTTGGGGACGTGGATACACTCAAACGACACTCAGTAAGTTACTCACGGCAGCCGATCCTCAAAATACCCACTGTCATTGCTATTATTACAGAAGCATACTTCCATCACAGGATGGTAATATCCGCTATAATTTTTCAACAAACAATACTTCTTTGATATTTATTGAAGCTATATTTGCAAATCATCCATACTCAACTGTATATGGGTATAAAGAAAAAAATGGAAAAATGATTCCTATCATGGATAAATCAAAATTTGACGCAGAACTCTTCTATGATATGGAAACATACTTGGAAAAGTTTGTGAATGAATTTTATTCTCTACATTTCATAAAAAAAATTGAAACAATGGAAAGATTTTGCTCTGATGTTTCCTTATATTGGTACCGTGACCATCAGGATGATCCTTTCATCGTAAAATCATTGGGGCACTTACTTGATTCTGTGGAAATTTATGGAACAGTTAGAGAATTTGCTCCTGCATTTACCTCTACAACCATAACGCTGCTGAAACAGGGAAAATCTCCAACCTCTTTGACTCGTTCATTGAAAATAAGCCTGGCACGTTCTACTCCGGCAATCCGCTCTGAATACCAAGCTATTATCAAAAATTCACAAAAAACAGTAACACCCATTAAGCAATCTATTCCACGTAAAATCCGTCTCCAAGCTAAACTGGAGAATACGCCAGAAGCATTTTTCACTGATTCCAAAAATCGCTATGTTAGATTTGCAGGACAGCTTTGTTTTTCGCGTGTACTGCGTCCTTCACTTGGCAGAGCATTGATTTTCGTGACTAAAAAAGTTCTTAAAAATTTTTCAAATTGACTAGATTATATCAGGAGGATAAATTGAAATGGATAAAGCTATCGTATTTTCTATAAATAATGATTATTGTTTTGCTTTAGCAAATGTACTTATGAGTTTAGAAGATAACTCAGAATATATATATAACACCTCTGACTTTTTTGTATATCATGACGGAATAAGCTATGAGAACCAACAATTATTAAAAAAACTATGTAAAAATATATATTTCATAAACTTTACCCAAGATTCAAAACTACCATTAGAAATATACAATCATCCTCACATGAATAGATGGGGAAAATTTATTTATCAAAAATTAAATTGTTTTGAATTACTTTTTAAGTATGAACATGTTCTATGGCTTGATGCAGATATTTTAGTTAATGGAAATATATCAGATATTTTTAACTGCAACGCAGATATGGCATGGAGAAATGTCGTTGCGTGGAAACATAAAGATATATACAACGAAAAAACAGATATAGAAGATTTTCCTTGTTGTCATGCCGGTGTGGTATACTTTAACAACTCTATAGCAAATAAAGTATCGAATGCAGATATTCTAACTGCATATAATACTGTTAAAGATGGAAGGAGCGGTGGAATAGATGAAAGAATATTAACATATATCGCCTTTTCAAAAAAATTTAATGTAAAAAGTCTACCAGTTGAATATAATTCATGGTTAACATATAGGAATATTGACCAATCAAAAATTATTCATTTTGTTGACAACATAGAACCCAAGCCTTGGAAAAATTCTACCGTTTATGCAGCATTTCCAGAATGGGGGTATTACTATAAAAAATGGATAAAAATGGGAGGAACTGGTCCGTTAACAATCCAAAATAATTTTTATAGCCGTGGATACACATTTGGATTCCTCAGAAATACTTCAACCTTTATACAAATTATTAAGAATTTGGACATAATAAAGAATATATATATATATACGGATTTTAATTTTTCTAAAAATTTCTGCCAATTTTATATCTATAATATTCCACAGGATATCCATTATGAGATATTAAACTCTGGAAATATATTTAAAGTTTGTTTACATATTGAAAATAAACAATTCATAAGTAAACATTTAATATCACTTTTTGAAGAAATACAACAAAATATAAACCAAATAATTAATGGAGCTATATTAGATAAAGCTAATTTTCTAAAACTAGAAATACCATCATCTGAAAAACTAATAAATTTTACAATGAACATTCTTGTACAAGAAACAATAGAAAAAATATTATATCACTTCACAACAAAAAAATAAATATATAGTTACATAACCAATAGAAGGACAGAGTTTAACAGTAAAACATACTGATCCCCCTGCGCAAGGTTTGCAATGCTTTCCACAATAGAGAACATTTAAGAAGCATGAAAATCATTTTTTCCAAAAAATTGCGCTCAATACCTTTATTGTGCGAATTTTTGCTGCCCCGTGACGCCAATGCGCCCTGTGTTCTCGGCTGGGGCCATAAACCAACAGCGGACAAGGCCCGTCGCTACGCCGCCCAACACAATCTCCCCTACATCGCGCTTGAGGACGGCTTTCTGCGCTCCCTTGACCTGGGCTGCAAGGGGGCGCAGCCCCTCTCTCTGGTGGTGGACCATACGGGCATCTACTATGACGCCGCGGAGCCGTCCGACCTGGAGAATCTTCTCAATGCTTCCGGCTGGGAAACGCCGGAGCTGCTGGATTCCGCCCGGCGCGCCATGCGGGACATTATCCGGCATAATCTGAGCAAGTACAACCACGCTCCCCATGCGCCGCAGTGCCTATGGGGAGACGTACCGGCTCCCCGTGTGCTGGTTCTCGACCAGACAGCAGGCGACGCCAGCGTCACGCTGGGCGGTGCGGATGAGGCCACGTTTCGGGCCATGCTGGAAGCCGCCCTGGGCGCATACCCGCTTTCCCATGTTTGGGTAAAAACGCACCCGGATGTCATTGCCGGAAAAAAACGCGGCTATCTGGCCGACTATGCCACGGGGCGCGGCGTCAGAGTCATTGCGACGGACTGTGCGCCGCTCTCCCTGCTGGCCGGGGCGGATATAGTCTACACGGTCACGTCACAGATGGGCTTTGAGGCCCTCATGCTCGGCAAGGAAGTCCATTGTTTCGGCATACCGTTCTATGCCGGATGGGGTCTTACCAGAGACAGCCAGACCTGCTCACGGAGAAAACAACAGCGAAGCCTTGAGGAAGTCTTTGCCGCTGCCTACCTGCTCTATGCCCGCTATGTAAATCCCATACGCGGCGAACGCTGCGACATTCATGATACTATCGGCCTGCTGGCCGAACAGCGCCGACAGAACGAGCGCAATCGTTGTTTCCATGCCTGCGTGGGCTTTCGCTGGTGGAAGCGGCCTTACGCCAGAGCCTATCTGCAATCCACCGGAGGCGAAACGGCATTTTTTCGGGACGGAAAACAGGCCGTCCTTGCGGCGTGGGCCAAAAGAGGCGAAGTCGTCGTATGGTCATCCGGCGTGGATGCTTCGCTGCAAAAGGAGTGTGACGACACGGGCATGACGCTGGCGCGCATGGAGGACGGCTTCATCCGCTCCGTGGGCCTGGGGTCGGATTTCAACTGGCCCTATTCTCTGGTGGTGGACAGAAAGGGCATTTATTATGATCCCTCCCGGCCCAGCGAACTGGAAGATATTTGCAACGCCATGCCGGAACATCCTGACCATACCGCGCTGCTGGAACGTGCCGCTGCCCTGCGCGCCCTGATTCTGGACAAGGGGCTGACCAAATACAATACGGGTTTCCGGACCGCCCTGCCGACGGAGTTGCCGGAAGGGAAAACCATCGTACTTGTGCCGGGGCAGGTGGAGGACGACGCTTCCGTGCGTTGCGGCGGCTTCGGCATGACCAATCTGGATGTATTGCGGGCCGCGCGGGAAGCCAGGCCGGACGCCTTCATCATCTACAAGCCCCACCCGGATGTGGAGAGCGGAAACCGACAAGGCGCGATTCCCGAGGCGACGGCCTTGCGCTACGCTGACAGCCTACTGCGGGATTTTCCTATGGGCCGCCTTCTGCCTCTGGTTCATGAGGTCCATACCCTGACTTCGCAGACAGGCTTTGAAGCCTTGCTGCGCGGGGTCAGGGTGTTCACCTACGGCGGGCCGTTTTACGCGGGATGGGGCCTGACGCAAGACCGGCAGGCTTTTCCCCGCCGCAAGGCCCACCTGACTCTGGATGAACTGGTGGCCGGAGCCTTGCTGCTCTATCCCTCCTATTACGACTGGCAGACGGGGAATTTCTGCCGGGCCGAGGATGTCTGTTGCCGTCTGCTTCAGCCGGAGGGCCAGATGCGGGGGCGTGTCTGGGCGCGACTTCTTGCCGCCACACGCGGATTCCTGCGGAGAATATCACGATGAAAACGCACCTCTTTCTCCAAGGGCCGCACGGCCCTTTTTTTCGGCGGCTTGGGCGGACACTGACCCGGCGGGGCGATACGGTCATCCGCGTCAACTGCTGCGGTGGCGACATGGTGGACTGGCTCCGCCCCCACACCCGCCTGTTCCGGAAAAAGGCTACGGTCTGGAGCGCATGGATCGCCCGGCTCATGGATGAAAAACAGGTGACCGACCTGCATGTCTTCGGGGACTGGCGGCCCCTGCACCGGGAAGCCGTTCTGCTGGCCAAAGTCCGGGGCATCCGGGTCTGGGCCTATGAGGAAGGATATCTGCGCCCGGACTACATCACCATGGAACAGGGCGGCGTAAACGGTCTTTCCTCTCTGCCCGGCACCCGAGAAGGCATGGCGGAACTTGCCGCCCGATGCCCGGACGTTCCCGAAGCCCGGAAAGTCGGCAACCCTCAAACCGTCAAGACATGGCGGGCCATCGCCCATTATGCAGGAACCATCTTTCTCTGGCCGCTGTTCCGGCATTTTCAGACGCATCGTCCGCAGAGTGCCAGCCGAGAGGTCTGGGGCTGGTTTCTGCGTGTCCTGAGCCGCCCCACCCGGCGGAAGCGTTCCGCCCAGGCCCTTCGGGCCGCGTACCGTTCCCATGCGCCGTACTTTCTCTTTCCCCTTCAGCTCGACGCGGATTCTCAGGTGCGTCGCTATTCGCCCTACAGCGGCATGAAGGAAGCCATTGCCTGCGTGCTTTCATCTTTTGCCCGAAGCGCTCCGGCGGATACCCATATCATCATCCGCAATCACCCGCTGGATAACGGCCTTATCGACTATGCGGGCTTCATTGCCTCCTTCGTCACGGCCTGTGGCATCAGCGACCGGGTGCACTTTATCGAGGGCGGCAAGGCGCATCAGATGATGGATAAAAGCGTGGGCGTGGTGGTGCTGAACTCCACCATAGGGATTTCGGCTCTCCGTCAGAGCAAGCCGGTCTACTGCGTAGGCACGTCCATCTACGCCATGTCCGGCCTGGCGGTAAACAACGCGGAAATGCCGCTGGACGCCTTCTGGAACCATCCACGTGGGCCGGAAGCAGCAGCGCTGGCGGACTTTGAGCGGGTACTCAAGGCTCATGCTCTGGTCAACGGAAATTTCTATACCCAGGAGGGCATCAATACGGCCATCGGCGGGATTCTGCAAAGGCTGGACGCTGATACCCGGTAAGCTGCCGATTCAGCGTAAACGAAACACGCGACGCTCCCGTTGTGTTTTCTCCCGTTCCATTTCCCCGGCCTCATGGTTGAAGTTCTGAACCTGCTCCAGAGTTGGCGGGAATAAGGCAATGTCGATGTCTCCGGCCACGCCGAAAGCCTGGCCGACAATCCGGCGCTCGTAGAAAACCCTATGTTTTTCCCGCGCCGGGAGGACGGAACGAAGGCGTCGGTCCGGCATATACGAACTTTGGCAGACGAGTCTTTTATGAACGTGCCGTGTTGGAAGAATATATCGCATCCGGACGTGGCCAAACCTCGGATTCAATCAGATAACGCCTTTTTCAAACCAGCATATCCCCTATGATGAAGCGTTTTTCGCTTTCCTGTCCGGGGAACAGATGGGCATACCGCATGATCATGGTGATGTTCTTGTAACGCATGAGCTTTTGCAGTTCCATGAGTGTGGCCTTCCAGGACTGCGCCAGCCAGGAAGCAAGAGCAGAGGGCCTCAACAGTGTTGAAATCTTTTGAAATTCCGGTGTACTAAAGGAAATATCAATCCTTCCCCCCAAAAACTCCCTTACGCATAATCCCGGCGCACGGCTTCGACGATGGCCCCGGTGAGTCGCGCCAAATCCTCCGGTTCGATGCAGTATGGGGGCATCAGATAGACGTTGCGATTAAAAGGCCGTATCCACACGCCCCGGCTGACGAAAAAGTCCTGCATCGACGCCATGTTCACGGGCTTGTCCACTTCCACCACGCCGATGGCCCCGAGAACGCGAACGTCGCGCACGCCCCGGAAATCCCGGCAGGGCGCGAGCCCTTCCTCAAGCCCTTGCCGGATGCCCTCGACACGTTCCCGCCACGGCGAGGCCAGCAGCAGGTCGACGCTCGCACAGGCCACGGCGCAGGCCAGCGGGTTCCCCATGAAGGTGGGGCCGTGCATGAAAATGCCGCCTCCCTGCTCCGGCCCGGCCTCCTCAAGGCCCCGCGCCACTTCCGCGCTGGCGACGGCGGCGGCGAGCGTCATGGTCCCGCCCGTCAGCGCCTTGCCGAGGCAGAGGATGTCCGGGCTTATATCCGCCCACTCGCAGGCGAAGAGCTTTCCCGTCCGCCCAAAACCTGTGGCGATCTCGTCGGCAATCAACAGAACCTGATACTCGTCGCACAAGCGCCGCAGTCCGCGCAGGTAGTCGGGATGATAGAACCACATCCCGCCCGCGCCCTGCACCACGGGCTCAAGAATAACCCCCGCCAGACCGTCCGCGCCGCGCTCAAGCGCCTCACGCAGGGGGCGCAGGCTTTCGGGATCGAAAGGGGCGTCGAAACGGCAACTCGGGCGCTCGACGAAGACATGCCGGGGCAGAATGCCCTGAAAGAGGGTGTGCATCCCGTTGACGGGATCGCAGACGGACATGGCCCCCTGCGTGTCGCCGTGATAGCCGCCCCTCGGGACAAGGAAGCGGGCCTTTTCCGGCCTGCCCCTAGAAGCCCAGTACTGCACGGCCATTTTCAGGGCCGCCTCCACGGATACCGACCCCGAATCGGCATAGAAGATATGCCGCAGATTGGCTGGCAGAAGGGGCAAAAGCCGCCTGCCCAGTTCCACGGCGGGCTCATGGGTCAGGCCGCCAAACATGACATGGGGCATCCTCCCGGCCTGCCGCCGCAGGGCCTCGACAAGGACGGGGTGGCCGTAACCGTGAATGGCGCACCACCACGAGGACATCCCGTCCACCACTTCCCTGCCGTCGCGCAGGCGGATACGCACCCCGGAGGCGCTCACCGCCTCCCGTACCGGAAGCGGGTTCAGCGCCGAGGTATAGGGATGCCACAGGTGTTCCCTGTCAAAATCGAGGATGGAGCCGGGAGAATTCTGGAGGGCGGAGAAGGAAGAACAGGAGGAAACACTTCTGGATAAGGGCTGCCCTCCTTCACCCGCAGGCTTCTCCCCTCCAAGGCTTTCGCGTGAGAGGGAGGCGGCGCAACGGCTTTCCGTGCCGGACAGGGAAAGAGGAGAAGAGAAGGACGCGGAGGGAGCTGTCCCGTCCCCGGCTTTTCCCACAATGGCGGAAGGAGCCGATCCCGTAGCCAGCCCCTGCCCGGAAGCGGCGCGGCTGTCCGGGCCGCACGGGACGGCACGGGAAGAGGCGGAACGCCCGGCAATGCCCGGTTCCCCACCGAAAGCGAAGAAAAGCCGCAGGGCTTCCGCGACCGGGGCGAGGCGCGCCGCCAGACGGGACCACGCACTTTCTGGATCGGAAAGAATATCGGGATAATAAGGGATTTCGGCCAGCACGGGCACGCCGCGCTCCTTCCCGAGATCGCGCAGGGTTTCGGCGTTGTCGCGCAACAGGCGCTGTTCATTGGCGATGTCGGCATCGGGGCCGGAACCCGGATCGCAGCACGTTTCCGGGGCGGTCCGGTTAAGAACCATGCCGATGACGCGCAGCCCACGCGCCCGCAGCGCCTCCAGCGAAAGCAGGGCATGGTTGATGCACCCGAGTTTGTTGCCGACCACGAGCAGTACCGGGAAATCGAGCCGCTCCATGAAGTCGAGCATGGTTTCCCGCTCGTTCAGAGGCACGTAGACCCCGCCAGCGCCCTCCACCACCAGAAAGGAAGAGGACGGCGCGGCGGCCTCAAGCTTGCCGAAAAGCCCGGAAACGGTCAGGGGCCGCCCGGCCAGACGCGCGGCCAGATGCGGCGAACACGCGGGCCGGAACGTCTCCAGCACAAGGCCCCCGCCTCCCGCCGCCTCGTAACAGGCCACGTCCGGCGCAAGCAAGGACTGGCGGGGAGGCCGTGCGCCGGACGGTGGGCAGCAGGCCACATCCGGCGCAAGCAAGCTCAGGGAACGTGAGGAGGAAGACGACGAGACGCACGCTGCACCCGAAGCGCAACATTGCCCGTGAATTGAAGAACGTTGCGACGAGTGGCACGCCTCATCCGGTTCCGAAAGAGACACGTCCCGTCCTTCCTCCCCTTCCTCCAAGCGGGACACCCCCTGCCCCGCCTCTCCGCTTGCTTCCTCCAGACAAAATACCCCCTGCTCCACCTCCTCGCTTCCTTTCTCCAAACGGGAAAGCCCGTGCGCTGCCTCCCCACCAAACGAAAGTCTTGGGAGGGAGGAGGGGGGCGCGGGGGGAGGAGGGCAACCCTTCTTCAGAAGGGTTCCCTCCTCCCCCCGCATCCCTCCCCCGCTCTCCGCTTCCAAACACCCCGTCTGCACAGGCTTGACCGCCAGCGCGGGGACGCCGAGGCCGAGGACGGCGCGCAAAAGGGCGGCGGCAACGGTGGTCTTGCCCGCGTCGGTATCGGTTCCGGTCACGAAAAGGCCGTTCATGCGCGCGCCTCCCGCAGACCGAGGACGGCGAGCATCTCGGCGTCTTCGGCAAAGGCGCACCCCTTGGTGGTGAGGTAGTTCCCGGTCATGACGCCGTTCGCGCCCGCCGCGAAAATCCACGATTGCCACGCCCCGAAGGTCACGGCGCGGCCTCCGCAGACAAGCACGTCGGCGGCGGGATGCAGGAGGCGCATGAGCGCGACCACGCGCAGGGCTTCGGCGGGCCGCAGCAAGGGGGAGGAGCCCAGCGGCGTGCCGGGGATGGGGTTGAGGAAGTTGAGCGGCAGGGAATCGACCCCCAGCTCGGAAAGGGTGCCGGAAAGCTCGATGCGCTGCTCCCACGTCTCGCCGAGCCCGAAAATGCCGCAACTGCACACCCGGAACCCGGCGGCACGGGCCACGCGCACGGTTTCGAGGTCCTGCGCGTAGTCGTGCGTGGTGCAGATGGCCGGGAAATGGCTGGCCGAGGTTTCAAGGTTGTGATGATAGGACGTGAAGCCCGCCTCGCGCAGGCGCACGGCCCGCTCGGGCGTGAGCAGCCCGAGGGAGGCGCAGAGCCGGATGCCCACCTCGCGGACGATGCGCGCCGCCGACTCGCACAGGGCGTCGAGATCACGCCCGCTCAGAGCCGTGCCGCTGGTGACGATGCCGAAACGGTCCACGCCCGCCGCCGCCAGTTCCTCGGCGCGACGCAAGAGCGCGTCCGTGCCGAGCAAGGGATAAACCGGGGCGTTGGTCGCATAATGCGCGGACTGGGCGCAAAAGGCGCAGTTTTCCGGGCAGCGCCCCGACTTGGCATTGACGATGCCGCAGGTGAAGGCGGCGTCCGGCTTGCGGGCGGCCCGAGCAAGCCCGGCCAGCGAAACGATGTCGAGCGTCGCGGATTCGGGAAGCGAGGCGATTTCCAGCGCCTCGGACGGAGACAAGAGCGGCTCGACGCCGGAGGCGATGCGTCCGGCCAGCGCGACAAGCAGGGGGTACATGCGTGAAGTCCTTGTGAAAGCTGAATGAAAACGCCGTGATTCGGCGG
Source organism: Candidatus Bilophila faecipullorum (assembly GCA_944326695.1). Lineage (GTDB taxonomy): Bacteria > Desulfobacterota > Desulfovibrionia > Desulfovibrionales > Desulfovibrionaceae > Bilophila > Bilophila faecipullorum. Next base: position 15,623 of record CALVEZ010000052.1, read on the forward strand.
GAGTTCGATGTATGCAGGCATACGACATTTCCCGCCCTACCGCAACTCCCGTCCCAGGAGGGCTTCCCGCCGCCTACGCCGGGCCGGACTGCTCGGCGGCCCGCCTGCCGGGACATCCTGTGCCCTTCCCCGGAACGGGCACGCCGACGTTCGCCCTTCGAGAGCCGACGTTCGTCATCCGGGAGCGGCATCCTGCGCCCCCTGCCTCATGACCGGGCTCGGCAGCGGCCTGCCGAGGTGAGGCGGCATCGGGCGTCCCGCCATCCCGTACCAGATGCGCCTACGCGCCCGAGGGTGGCATCTGCGCGCCCCCACAAAGGCAGAAAGACGGACAAACAAGAATATCAACAAGATGGAAGCTGATGCCGACAACGTGGCAAGGCAAGAAAGCGGCGGCCTTGTGCCCCGCTCTCGACCCGGGACGGGAGAAATGGCCTACAGGCGATTCCAGCCCGGGCACATTCACAATAGCCCTCAGACGCGGAGAAAGGGCGCTGTTGGGCCGGGCTGCCCCACTTTACGGGACAACAGCCCTCAGGCGCGGGAAAAACGAGTCCAGCTTCCAAAATGGGAAGTCCGGCTTCCGCAACAGCCCTCAGGCGCGGGGAAAACGAGGGCGGCCTTCCGAAACGTCGCGCCGCCGCATGGCCCCGCCGCCTCCTTGCGGTGTTTTCCCGTTGAGGCCGGAGCCTCGGGGGGTGCAGGCGGGCCAAAGCCGCCGCGCCAGCCACAGGCTCAGGCCAGCGCCCACGCAAGGCAGCCAGACCCAGCGCAGTTCGGAAGCGAAGACGGCGAGGCCCCTCTCGGAAAGAAGGGCGCGCAGGCTGAAGGGAGAAACCCGGATGGGCCGCCACGCGCAAAAATGCCGGGCGGGATCGAAGGGCCAGAAGGCCGCCACGCCCAGCCCGCCGTTGGTCATGGCATCAAGGAGGATATGGCTCGCCACGGCGAAAAGGCCGACGCCGAAAGCCATTACCCGCCCACCGCGCAGCCTTGGCGCCAGAAGCGCCCCGACAAGCCCCATGATCACGGCGAAAAGGAGGGAATGCGAGAAACCCCGGTGCCCCAAAAGGTCCGCGTAACGGATGCCGAAACGGAAGCCGATGACGTCCGCGTCGGGCAGGACGGCGCAGATCACGCCGAAAAGGAGCATCCGGGCAGGAAGCAGGCGTCCGCCGAGGATGGCCCCGAGCGCCAGTAGGGGCGCGGGGTGCGTAAAGACCGTGGGCATGGTTCCTCCGGCATTTCATGAGGCGGCGTGGCCGCCGTCCGACACCAACGCCGCAGGGACGAAAACCCCTTCACGCAAGGCCCTGTCCCGTCAAGGCCCTGTTCGATGCGCCGGGCCGCCGTTCCAGCGGGCAGGCGTCCCTTACGCCGCCTTTCTTTCAGCCGCTTTTTCCTCCGCCGCCGAGCGCTCAGCCCCTCCGGGGCGCAGCCGGTTGCGTTCGTAGTGCGGCCCGGCCTGCCACATGAAGAGCGCGCCGGAAAGGGCCAGCAGCATCAGGCTGAAGCCGAAGGCCGCGTCAAGGCTCAGGGCGTCCGCGATGAGGCCGCCGGAGAGGACGGCCACGCCGATGCCGATGTCCCACGCCACCAGATAGGTGGAGTTGGCGGTACCGCGCCGGGTGGGGTCGGCCAGATTGATGAACATGGTCTGATAGGAGGGCGACATCATCCCGAAGCCCAGCCCGAAGATCAGGGCCGAACCGAAAAAGACGCTCTCGGCGGGGATGAGCAGGAAGAGGAGCGACGCGCCCAGAATAAGCCCCTTTCCGGCGAGGATGAGCCCCCGGATATGGCCCCGGTCGATCATTCCCCCGGCGAAAAAGCGGCTCATGATCAGCCCGATGGACATGAACAGGAAGAAATAGCCCGAGTTGGCCTCAATGCCGCGTTCCCATGCGAAGACGGAAAGGTAGTTGATGAGCAGGCCGTAGACGAAGGCCATGAGCACCAGACAGACGAAGGCCCAGCCGCCATTCTTGAGGAAAAAGCGGTCGAGGGTGATCTTCCCGCCCCGGATGCGCTCGGCCTTTTCGCTCCTCACGAGGAGGCCGAGCACCAGCCCCCCGGCGGCGCAGCCCATCGCGGCCAGAAAGACGCCCTCATAGGAGGCCGCCTCCTGCACGAGCATACCGATCATGGGGCCAAGCGCCATCGAGAGCGAGCCCATCATGCCGTAGATGCCGATGCCCGTCCCGAGTTTGGGGAGGGGAATGACGTCCACGGCCAGCGTTGCGGCGGTGGTGGTCAGCGTGCCGAAGCACATCCCGTGCAGCGCGCGCAGGACGGCCAGAAGCAGAAGCGTGGACACCATGAGGTAGCCCCCGAACTGGAGCACGAAAAGCACGGCGCAGAGGAGAAAGAGGGGTTTTCGCGGGAACTGATCCACGAGAAAGCCCGAAACGGGGCGCATGAAAAGCGAGCCGAGCATATAGGTGGAAAGGATGCCGCCGACCACCGACTTGGAGGCGTGCAGCCCCTCCAGAAGATAGAGGGGCAGGACGGGCACGAGCATGAAGCCGCCGATGAAAAACAAGAGGTTGGCACAGCAGATAGCCACGAAACTCCGCGTGAACAAAGGGGATTCGGGACGGAAACGACGGCGCATGAAAAGTCCTCCAAGGCCGAAGGGACGGCGCAAAAGAAAACGTCCCGGCGGACGGAAGGGCGTTGCCCCGGCCCCGGAAAGGCGGCGGGGAAAAAAAGGAGGGATGGCGATAAAGAAAAACGAAAGTCCGCGCAGCGGCGGAATATCACGTCTCATACTCCTTTTGGAGCCGTCACACAAGCCGGGAAAACAGGGAAGATTGGAGGGGGAGGGGGGAACTTTCTAAAGAAAGTTCCCCCCTCCCCCTCCAAACCTCCCCCTTCCCCTTCAAAGACTTTCGACTTTATCGAATCCCTCTTGGAGGCTTTCCGGGAGCACGGATGATGCGGAAGTGAGTTGATTTTGTATGGAGTGAGAGGCTTTTTCTTGGAGACCGTGTTGCGCGGAGAAAAGCCGGTTCTGAAAGACTCTTCCTTTTGAACGGAGGAAAAACGTCAAGACCTTCTTGAGCCCATCTCGTTGGTCACGAAAGGAAATGAAGCGACCTTCCATTCCTTCCCCACTCCCGCCGGAACGGACTCCCTGCGCACAACCTCCCCCTCCCCCTTCAAAGACTTTCGACTTTATCGAATCCCTCTTGGAAGCTTTCCGGGAGGACGGATGATGCGGAAGTGAGTTGATTTTGTATGGAGTGAGAGGATTTTTCTTTGAGGCCGCGTTGCGCGGGGAAAAGCCGGTTCTGAAAGGCTCTTCCTTTTGAACGGAGGAAAAACGTCAAGACCTTCTTGAGCCCATCTCGTTGGTCACGAAAAAGGAAATGAAGCAACCTTCCATTCCTTCCCCACACACGCCGGAACGGACTCCCTGCGCGCAACCTCCCCACCAGTCGAACGTCTTTGAAGAGGAGAGGGAGGGGTTTGGGGAGGGGGAGGAGGGACTTTCTCCAGAAAGTCCCTCCTCCCCCTCCCCAATGCTCCACTCAGGCCCAAACCCAGCCTTCGGAGGCGAAACGGCGTCCGTCTGCCGCGACGATGCCGCACTCGCGGCCCGGCATACGGCGCACGAGGCGCAAAACTTCCGAGGGCGGCAGGACCGAAAAGGCCGTGGCGAGAGCATCGGCCTCCATCGCCGTGGCCGCGGTCACGGATACGCTCCCCAACGCGGGGCTTGCGCCGGAGGCGGGGGCGACGAGGTGGTGATGCCTGCGCGAGGCGTCGTAATAGATTTCATAGCCGCCCGAGGTCGCCACGGCCCCGCCGGACAGGGAAAGCGTCCCGCAGTAGGCGGCGCGATCCGAGGGGGATTGGACGGCCACGCGCCACGGCATGCCGGGGGCCTTGCAGCCGTGCGAGGCGATGTCGCCGCCCGCGTTGACGAGGTGGTTCTCCACTCCGCAGGCCGTGAGCACGGCGGACATGCGGTCGGCAATATAGCCCTTGGCGATGCCGTCCAGCGTCACGCCCATGCCGGAGCGGACCAGAGAAAGCCGCCCCGCCGCCACACGCAGCCCCTTGTAGCCCACCAGCTCCCGCGCGGCGCGCAACTCCGCCTCGTCAAGGCGCAAACGGCCCTGAGGATTGCGGCGGGCACGGAAGAGATCGACCACGGGCTGCACCGTGATGTCGAAGCCGCCGCCAGTCACGGCCCCATAGAAAAGGGAACGGTTGACCAGCCGCGTCAGTTCCGGCGGACAGTCGCGCAGAGTCCCGGCGCGGTTCAGCTCGCTTACCGGCGTCCCGCCGTCGTAGCGGCTGAAAACCTTTTCCAGCCGGGCGGCTTCCGCGAAGGCCCGCTCAAGGGCTTCGGACGCCTGCATGGAGGAAGTGCCGGACAAGGACACGTCGACGAAGGTCCCGAGCATCACCCGCGTCTCGCGCGTGACGTCGGCCCGCGCCGTCCCCGGCAGGCCCAGCCAGAGCCCGGCCCCGGCCACGCCCGCCATGCCCAAAAAGGCCCGTCTCGTCATGGTGCTCATGCTTCCTCCTTGGCCGCGGCCTCGCGCACGGGGGCGCTCTCTTCCGGCGTGGCCTCCGCCTGTTTCCCGGCCTCGGCAAGGCTCACCCGGCAGATCACGCGCAGGGCGTTGCGGTTGCACGAGGCGGCACAGGCTTCCTCGCACTCGGGGCCGTAGGAAAGGCAGAGCTTGTGATTGATGTGGATGCGCTCGTTTTCGAGCGTTACGGCCTTGGCCGGACAGCTTTTCACGCAGCGGCCGCACTTGATGCAGCCCACCCCGCACACTTCCGCCACGCGCTTCAGCTTGTCCTGCGTGGAGCAGAAGACCATCACGCGGGCGCGGGCCGGGATCAGTTCGAGCACGTTGCGGGGGCAGGCTTCGGCGCACAGCCCGCAGCCGGTGCACTTGATCGGGTTGATCACCGCGAGGCCGTCCTTGATCTCCACGGCGTCGAAGGGGCAGACCTGCACGCAGTCCCCGAAGCCGAGGCACGAATAGGCGCAGGTGCTCGATCCCCCGATGGCTACAGCCGCAGCCGCCGCGCAGGAGGGCATTCCCTTATAGTCGTAGGGCTTGACCACCTTGCCCGCCAGCTTGTCGCAGCGCCGGAACGAGCGCAAAGGCTCGGCCTCAGCCACGACCTTGCCCGTCAGTTCGCCCACGGCCACGCTGGTGGCCGCGCCGCCCGCACAGCAGCGGTTGGCGGGGATGGCCGGGTCCGTGACCACGGCGGTGGCGTAGCCTTCGCAGCCCGCGAAGCCGCAGCCGCCGCAGTTCGCCCCGGGCAGGGCCTCCAGCACGGCCTGCACGCGCGGGTCCTCCTCCACATGGAAGACGCGGGAGGCCACCGCGAGCACCGTGGCCGTCACCAGCCCGAGCCCGAGGAGCACAAGTACCGATATCATAACCATAACGGCTTTCCTTTCTCTACGAGGTCATACCCTTGAAGGCCATGAACGCCAACGACATCAGCCCGGCCATGATCAACGCGATGGGCGTCCCCATGAGCGCCTTGGGCACCCGGCAGGTGTCGAGCCGCTCGCGGATGCCCGCCATGAGGATCAGGGCCAGCACGAAACCGAGGCTCGAAGCCACCGCGTACAGCAGCGACGTGGTCAGATCATATTCCTCGCGCTGCACGAGGATGGTCACGCCCATGACCGCGCAGTTGGTGGTGATGAGCGGCAGGAAGATGCCCAGCGCCGAATAGAGCGGCGGGATGGCCTTCTTGAGGAACATCTCCACGAACTGCACCAGCCCCGCGATGACGAGGATGAAGACGATGGTCTGCAAATAGGCAAGATCAAAGGGAATCAGCACATAATGCTGCATGAGCCACGTGCACAGCGTAGCCATGAAGATGACGAAGACCACCGCGCCCCCCATGCCGAGGGCGACCCCCTTGTCGCGCGAGCAGCCCAGATAGGGGCAGTTGCCCAGATATTGGGCCAGCACGATGTTGTTGACGAAAATGGCCGAAACGAACAGCTCGAACACGCCCATGACTTACCTCCCGCCCGTGCAGGCGCGGCAGGCCGCGCAGCCGCCGGACACGTTTTCGGGCGCTTCCAGCCCCTTTCTCCTGGCCTGCCAGCGGTTGATCACGTTCATGGCCGCGAGGATGAGCCCGAGGCAGATGAACGCGCCCGGCGCTTCCACCATGATCGAGAAGGGCTTGAAGCCGTCCCACATCACCGGCATCCCGAAGAGCGTCCCCGATCCGAAGATTTCGCGCAGGCTGCCGAGGAAGGTCAGCGAGAGGGTGAAGCCGAGCCCGATGCCGAGCCCGTCCGCCAGCGCCAGCGGCACGGTGTTCTTGGCGGCGAAGGCTTCGGCGCGGCCCAGAATGATGCAGTTCACCACGATGAGCGGGACGAAGATGCCGAGCTGCTGATAGAGCGGATAGGCGTAGGCCTGCATGAGCAGTTCCACCGATACCACCAGCGAGGCGGAAATGGCGATGAAACAGACGATGCGCACCTTTTTGGGGATGATGTCGCGCACGAGCGAGATGATCAGGTTGGAGAGCGCGAGCACGAAGATGACCGCCAGCCCCATGCCGAGGCCGTTGTCCGCGGTCTTGGTCACGGCCAGCGTGGGGCAGAGGCCGAGCACGAGGCGGAAGGGCGGCAGTTCCGTCCACAGCCCTTTGGTGAATTCCTTGACGACTTGCTGCATGGCGTCCCCCCTAGGGCCAGGCCTTGACGATTTCCGGCTTGAGCGCCGCATAGACCCTGGCGGCGTTGCCGAGCGCGGTGATCGCGCCGTTGGAGGAGATGGTCGCGCCAGATACGGCGTCGATGTCTCCCCCCTGCGCCTTGAGCTTCACGTCCGCGGGCTTGCCGGGGAACTGTCCGGTAAAGCCGGCGTCTGCGATGCGCGTCCCGAGGCCGGGCGTTTCCTTCATCGTGGTGATGCCGATGCCGGTCAGCGCGTCGCGGTTCACGTCGAAGCCGACCATGACGCCCACCTCGCCGCCGAAGCCCTTCCCGAAGTCCTCGATGGCCACGCCCACGAGCTTGCCCCCCTTGCGGCCTGGAAAGACCGTGACCTTGCGGCCATCGGGCAGATCGAACTTCTTGCGCTCCGCAATGGGCGAGTTGTCGATGTCCGGGAAGACCTTCAAAATCGCCGGGCCCTGCACGTAGGTGAGCACCTGCTCCTCGATGCGCGGGGCCGTGGTGATCTTGAGGTAGGACAGGGCGAAGCCGGAGAGACCGCAGATGGCGGCAAGCACCACGACCATTCTGATGACGGCAAGCATGGGCTACCTCACTCCGAACGGTTTGGGGTGGATGGAATCGAGCAGCGGGGCCAGCAGGTTGATGAGCAGGATGGCGAAGGGCACGCCGTCGGGGTAGACGCCGTAGACCCGGATGATGATCACAAGCGCCCCCCCGAGGAGGCCGTAGAGCATCATGGGCAGCGGGCGGTCCGGCGAGCTTGCCCATTCGGTGGCGAGGAAGAAGCCGCCAAGCAGCGTCGAGCCGGTGCACAAGTGGAAGAACGGCGTGGCGTAGAGCGCGGGATCAATCATATTATACAGCGCCCCGACCAGAAAGACGCCCACGAAGAAGCTGAGGGCGATTTCCCAGCGGATGACGCCCCGCGCCGCCAGGTAGGAGCCGCCGAGGAAGAGCGCGCCCGCCTGCGCCGCGCCGAGCCCGCCGATCTGGTTGCCGAGCAGGAGATCGGTCAGGTCGATATGGTTGACGGCCTCCGCCCCGAAGTATTTGAGGCGGACCAGCGGATCGATGAGCGCGGTGTCAAGCTGCATGGTGTTGGGGTCCATGAGCGCGGGCCACGAGACGTAGAGCATGGCCCAGCCCACCAGCGCGGTATTGACCGGGTTGGCCCCGAGCCCGCCGAAGGCCATCTTGCCGAGGCTGATGGACAGCGCCGCCCCGAGCATGACCAGCCACCACGGGGCGCTGGCCGGAAGCAGGAAGGCGAAGAGCAGGCACGACACCGCGCCCGAAAGGTCGTCCACGCTGATTTCCCGGCCCATGAGCTTCTGGCAGACGGCTTCCGTCACGATCCCGGTGAGCATCGCCAGCGCCATGACCCGCGCCGCCGGGATGCCCCAGTGCAGCACCGCCATGAGCGCCGCCGGAGCCAGCGCCAGCAGCATGTTCAGGCTGGCGTTCCTCACCGTGCGCCCGCAGTGCCAGAAGGGGGGCGCGCTCACCGCCAGAAGCGGCTGTTGATTCGTTTGCGACATCGGCAAGTTCTCCTCTTGAAAAACCTATGGCCTTGAGGGTGGGGAAAGAGCCCTTGGGGGGGGGGGAGGAAACCTTTCTG
>CALVEZ010000053.1 GCA_944326695.1 Candidatus Bilophila faecipullorum
AACCGGGAGACGTGCGCCTCCGAAACAAGCCGCCACGCCTCCCCGCACGCCGTTGACCCATACAAAAATCTTTGGAGAGGAAGGGGGGTGGTTTGGAGGGGGAAAGGGGAACCTTTCTTGAAAGGTTTCCCTTCCCCCCTCCAATCTTCTCTCTACCTCTCTTCCCTCTTCCTCTTTGACGCGAAACCGGGAGACGTGCGCCTCCGAAACAAGCCGCCACGCCTCCCCGCACGCCGTTGACCCATACAAAAATCTTTGGAGGGGAAAGGGGGAGGTTTGGAGGGGGGAAGGGGGACCTTTCTTGAAAGGTCCCCCTTCCCCCCTCCAATCTTCTCTCTACCTCTCATTCATCCCCAACCGCTTCATCTTGCGCTGAAGCGTGCGGAGGTTGAGCCCGAGCGCGGCGGCGGCCTCTCCCCGGCGCCAGCGGCAGCGGTCGAGGGCCTGCCGGATCATCCGCTCCTCAAGCTGAAGGGTGGCCTTTTCAAGGGTCAGACCCTCGTGCGCCAAATCGGGGAAAAGGAGGTCCGTCTTGCCCGCATCCCCGAGCGATTCGAGCGCCACGTCCCCGAAGGCCGTGTAGCGGTCGAGGAAATTGTGCAGCTCGCGCACGTTGCCCGGCCAGTCGTAGTGCTCCATCGCCAGACGCACTTGCAAAGGCAGAACGCAGGAGAGCCCCTTGCGCTCCATGTAGGCTTCCACAAGCAGGGGAATGTCCCCGCTGCGCTCGCGCAGGGGCGGCAAGGTGATGGAAAGCACGTGTACCCGGTAATAGAAATCCGAACGCATCTTCTTTTCCAGCACCATGCGGGAAAGGTCCTGATTGGTGGCCGCGATCAGACGGAAAGACGATACCTTGGGCGTGTTGCTGCCGACGGGGGTATACATCTTGTTCTCGATGGCCCGCAGCAGCTTCACTTGCAGATGAATGGGCAGTTCCCCGATTTCGTCAAGGAAAAGCGTACCGTTGTGCGCCGCCCCGATGTAGCCTTCCTTGTTGGCGTGCGCCCCGGAAAAGGCCCCCTTGGTGTGCCCGAAAAACTCGCTTTCAAGAAGCTGCTCGGGGATGGCCCCGCAGTTGACCGGGACGTAGTTGCCCTTGCGCGCGCTGTACTCGTGAATCGCCTTCGCTACGAGGTCCTTGCCCGACCCCGTCTCGCCGTAGATGATCACGTTGGTGTCCGTCTCGGCGGCCTTGAGGATGAGCCCGTAGACCCGGCGCATGGCGTCGCTCTTGCCTACGATGTTCCCCAAGCCGTAGAGATTGCTCACGGAAGCCTTGAGCTGGCGGTTTTCTTCCTTGAGTTCCAGCTCCTGAAACTTCTGCTCGCTGATGTCCATCATCAGCCCTTCGAGATAGCGCAGCTTGCCGTCGGCGTCGAAAACCCCTTCGCCCTGATCCCATATCCACTTCAGCCGCCCGGAAGGGAGCGAAACGCGGTACATCACCTGATAGGGCTGATGCGCGACAATACTGTCATAGATTTCCCGCCGCGTTTTCTGGAGATCGTCGGGATGCGTCATGCGCTCGATGGTGTTGTACTGGTTGCGCACCATCTCCTCGGCAGGGATGCCCAGCAGATCGTAACTCCCCCGGCTTGCGAATTCGAGAACATTTTCAATGCGTTCAAAAACCGAGGACTCGTTTTCCGTCACCCGGCAGCGATAGGCGAGACCCGGCAGGTGGTTGAGCAGCCGGATATAGCTCTCCTCCACCCCGAGGCCCGGTACGGACGCGTACAGTTCCATAGGCTCCCCCTGAATGTACTGTCGCTTTTTGCGACATTTTTGTCGCTTATAGAGTAAAGTATGGCACAGCGGATGCGAAACGGCAACCGTTTTCAGGGAAAGGCGGGGGCTGGCGGCGGATGCGTTCCTTTTTTCCCATGAATCATACGCGGATAGGAAACGTTCAAAGACCGGGGCCGGGCCGGGCGGCGGAAGGGATTGAGGCGGGGCGCTTGGCACTCTAAATGCATAGGATACAGGCAACGCGGTACCGAACCGCCTCATTTCCGCAATGCCTCCGGGAGGATAACATGTCTCACGAACTCAGCGTCTCCATCAGCCGTCAGGGGAGCAAGATCGATCTCGATATGGAATCGGGCGCGTTTGGCGTCATCTCCATCGACGGCGAGCAAATCCCCGCCGAAGAACGGCCCGGAACCGCCAAGAAGCTTTTGGCCTCCTCCGCGCTCTATTGCTACTGCGCGGCGCTCGACAAGGCCCTTGAAACCCGCAGCGCCAAATACCGCCGCATCGAAGGCAAGGCCACTGTGCGCACCGGCACCGACGACAAGGGCCGGGGGCGCGTTACCGGCATCGATCTGGACGTTACCGTATTCATGGATCAGGAATACGAATTCATTTTCGACCGCGTGGAAAAGATCATGAAGCAGGGCTGCCTGATCACGGGCTCGCTCGAAGCGGCTTTCCCGGTGAAATACAACCTGAACCTTGAATGCGACGAAGACTAGGAGCCAAGCCATGTCCCTGCGCCTGACCGTCATCGGCGGAGGCCCCGGCGGGTACACGGCGGCCTTTGCCGCCGCCCGCGCCGGAATGTCCGTCACCCTCGTGGAAAGCGACCGCCTCGGCGGTACCTGCCTCAACAACGGCTGCATTCCCACCAAGACCCTGAAGGCGTCCGCCGACGCGCTGGAAGTGGCCCTGCGCCTCTCCCAGTTCGGGATTGCCGGGCTGGGGACGCCCTGCGCCGACCCCGCCGCCGTGCTCGCCCGCAAGGAAAAGGTCTGCGCCACCCTGCGCGGCGGCCTTGAAAAAGCCTGCGCCGCCCTCGGCGTTACGCTCGTCCGGGGCCGGGGCCGCGTCCTCGGCGCGGGGCTTGTGGAAGCCGCCACGGAAGAAGGCCCCCTGCGCATCGAAGGCGACCGCGTGATCATCGCCACGGGCTCAAGCGCGCTGGAACTGCCCGGCCTGCCCGTGGACCACCGCCACGTGCTCACCAGCGACGACGCGTTGGCGCTCGACCGCGTGCCCTCCTCGCTCGTCATCGTGGGCGGGGGCGTCATCGGCTGCGAACTGGCCTTCATCTATCAGGCGTTCGGGGCCAAGGTCACGGTGGTGGAAGGGCAGAACCGCCTTCTTCCCCTGCCTTCCGTGGATGCGGACATGGCCGCCCTGCTCCAGCGCGAAATGAAGAAACGGCGCATCGGCTGCGAACTGGGGCGCACCCTGAAGGACCTCCGCGTGGAAGGCGGCACGGTCAAGGCCGTGCTCGGCCCCTCGCCCTTCATTGCCGAGCCCACGCCCGCCCAAAGCAAGGAAGCGCCCATCGAGGCCGAAGCCGTCCTCGTCACCGTGGGCCGCGCGCCCAACACCTCGGGCCTCGGTCTGGCCGAAGCCGGGATCGCCGTAGACGGGCGCGGCTGGATTCAGGCCGATGAATACATGGCTACCTCGCTGCCCGGCGTCTACGCCGTGGGTGACGTGCTCGGCCCTTCCAAAATCATGCTGGCCCATGTCGCCGCCGTGGAGGGCCTGTGCGCCGTCCGCAACTGCCTGGGGCAGGACGCGCGCATGGATTACGCGGTCGTCCCCTCCGGCATCTTCACCTCGCCGGAAGTGGGCTGCGTGGGCCTCACCGAGGCGCAGGCCGCCGCTGCGGGGCACGAGGTCCGGGTCGCCACCTTCCAGATGCGCGAACTGGGCAAGGCGCAGGCCATGAACGAGCTGCCCGGCATGTTCAAGCTGGTGGCCGATGCCGCCACGGGCAAGGTCCTCGGCGCGCACATCGCCGGAGCCCATGCCACGGACCTCATCGCGGAAGCCGCCCTCGCCCTGCGTATGGGCGCGTCGGTACGGGACATCGCGGATACCATCCACGCGCACCCCACGCTGGCGGAAGGGCTCTACGAAGCCGCCCTGTCCCTCGCGGACCACTGAGGACGGGCGCTTTGAAGAGGCGCATCCATCGCCTGTGCCGAGGCCTGTACCGAGGCAGGGGGATGATGTTTTTTCATTAATAAGCGCAGCGTGTTGAAGACGAACCGCAGCCCGGCCCCGCGTCCCGATTACGCAGTATAGTGCGTAATGCCGCAGGCCGGGCACGGGAGGCAAAACCGCCTCCGTTCATACGCACTGCACGGGGGACAAACCCGTCTCCGTTCACACGTCCGGGCGGGAGCCAAGGCCGCGCGGGGGAAACGGCCCACGGCGGAATGGCCTTGTTATTCACCCCGCCGGGTCCGCAAAGAATGTTCGGCAAAGGGGTGGCGCTTCCCGCCCTCGTCCGGCACGCCGCCGCACCAGCTGGGAAAGCCCTTTCCCGGCTGGACAGGCCCGGATGGGCATTCAGGACAGACAGAAGGGGACGCCGCCCCCTGCGGGACAGGGTTTCCCGTGAGGCAGCCCCCCGAAGAGGCCAGAGGAACCCGCCTCCCCTTCAAGCCGGGGAGCGGCACAAAAATACTTTTCCGAAAACATTTTTCCGACCGGATACGCCTTCAACCGGATACGCCTTCAAAGGAGCCTTCCATGAAAACGCTTGCAGAACTCAACCTTCCCGAATCCGTCCGCTACACCGACGAACACGTCTGGGCCCGCATGGACGGCGATGAAGCCGTCATCGGCATCAGCGACTTTGCACAGGATCAGCTCGGCGAAATCGCCTTCGTGGACCTTCCCGCGGTTGGTTCCCGTTTCGACGCCGCCGCCGATTTCGGCACGGTCGAATCGTTGAAATCCGTCAATCAGCTCTTCATGCCCGTCTCCGGCGAAGTCCTCGCCGTCAACGAGGAACTGGAAAGTACCCCTACGCTGGTGAACGTCTCCCCCTACGGCGAAGGCTGGATGATCCGCATCCGCCCCGACGACCCCGCCGCCGTCGCCGCCCTGCCGGACGCCGCCGCCTACCGTAAGCTCCTCGGCGCGTAAGCCTCGCGGAAAGCTTTCTTTCCGCATCCGGGATGTCCTTCTCTACCCGCGCCCTTTCCCGGCGGACGCGGCGGCGAAGGACATCCCGGACATCCCGGCGCCGAAGCTTTTCCCCTGCGCGCGGGACTGGGTCAGGAGTAATCGTGGTGTCATTGAGTGTCACGGGACTTTTCCTCTGCGCACGGGGCCGGGTCTGCACTACAACGGTTACAAGGTGTTGACTGAGAAACTTTCCCCTGCGCGTAGGGCCCGGCGACTCGGCCACCATCGCCCGCGAACGCTTCCCGGAATCTTCTCCCTGCGCGCGGGGTTGGGTGTGAGTTAGCCCGGTAGGAATTGCGAGTTCCTGCATCTTCCCCCAACGCGCGGGGTCGGGTGAATGACGTCGGACCCGCCGTCCGCGCTCACCGAATTTTCTCCCTGCGCGCGGGGCCCGGCCTTTCTGATGGCGCAGCGAGCGGCCCACGCGGTCATCTTCCCCTGCGCGTGGGGACCGGCCTGCTGGCGGCTTCCCTGTTCTGGGCGGAAGAAGAGCCTTCCCCCAAGGCACGGGGCCGGGTCTCCGCCGAAAAAAAAGACCGTATGGCCCAACCTTCCCCCAACGCGGGGGGCCGGGCTTCAGCGGGGGAATGGTGGCCGTCCAACGAATTTCCGGCTCACGGGCCTTTGTCGGGGTGCCGCCGCGACGTGTTCGGCAAGGCGTCCACTGCGGGAGCCTTTCCGGGCGGGGATGGGCAGCAGAAACCCGCGTCCGTCAAACCTTTCCGCAGAGCGGGGGAGGAGCGTCTTTTTCCTTTTGGGCCTTCCTTTCCCGGAGGAGCGTCACATGAATGATCTTGCACGGCTGCGCGAGCGGCAGGAAGTGCGTTTCGCCAAGAAGGGGCTGGCCCTCGCCCTCTTCTCGGGCATGATCTGGAGCCTTGACGGGCTGGCCCTCGGCAAGGGGCTGGCCGAGCGGCCTTTCGACGCGCCCGCTTTGTGGCTCTTCGCCCCGCTGCTGGCGGCGGGCCTGCACGATTTCTTTGCGGCCTGCCTCTGCCTCGCCGTGAACTGCACGCAGGGCCGGGGCCGGGAGATCATCCGCACCCTCTTCAGCAAGCCGGGCCGCCTGTGCATCCTCGGCGCTCTGCTCGGCTCTCCCCTCGGCATGGGCGGTTTCCTCATGGGCCTTTCCCTGGCCGGGCCCGCCTACGTCCTGCCCATCACCTCCCTCTATCCGGCCATCGCCGCTCTGCTGGCCCTCGTCTTCCTCAAGGAACGGATCAGCCGCCGCGCGTGGCTCGGCCTTACGCTCTGCGTGGTCGGAGCCGTCGCCATTGGCTATACGCCGCCGGAATCCGCCGGGGGCGGCGCGTTCTACCTCGGCATCGCCTTTGCCTTCCTCGCCGCCTTCGGCTGGGCCGCGGAAGGCGTCTGCGTCACCTCGGGCATGGACTTCATCGAGCCCGCCGTCGCCCTGAACATCTATCAGATCGTTTCAAGCCTGCTCTACGCCTTGATCATCGTGCCCGCCGCCCTGCTGCATCTGTCCCTCGGAGGCTACGACATCACGGGTCTGGCGGGCCGGGCCTTCACCAGTTCCGGGCTTCCCTTTTTCGCCGTGGCGGGCGTCATCGGCTGCATCACCTATCTCTGTTGGTACAAGGCCATGAACATGACCGGCGTGAGCCGCGCCATGGCCCTGAATATCACCTACGCGCTCTGGGGCGTCGTCTTCAGCGCCCTGTTCACCGACGCCGAGATCACCCGCAGCCTCGTCATCGGGGCCGCCGCCATCTTCACGGGCATGTGCCTCGTCATCGGCAATCCCAGAGACATCGTCAACCTGCGCAACGTGCAGTGAGGTACGCCATGTTTGGCATGAAACCGCCCCTCCGCCTTGCCATCGCCGCGCTCCTGCTCGACGGGACGCCGCGCACCGCACAGGCCGTCTTCGAGGCCCTCGCGCCCGACTACCCCGGCGAACGCCAGCTTTCCCCCGCCACCGTGGAGGCGCACCTGAGCGCGCTCAAGGCCGTGGGCATCGTGCGCGCCGAGGACGAGGCCGTCGACGCCTTCGGCAGCCTGATCCTCTCCTTCGCCCTCACCGGCTACGGCAGAAAGAAGGTCGAAGCCGCCCTCTAGAACAGATGAGCTTGGACTTTTTACAAAAGCCAAAGTTGGCATTCCACCAAAAAACGTCGTTTTTGGCAGAATCCAGGCCACCTTATGGCGGGCCACACCTGCGTGTGGCCAGAGCGGTTTCAAAATGAAACGCCTCTGGCCCCCGGCGTCAAAAGGCGGATAGCCGTCTATGCCGGATTCCACCGCGCGTAGGGCGACGAATAGCCGGGGCGCGTGCTGTGCGGCTCTCTCTGTTCCGCCATGCGCGAGGCGACGGAATGACCGCCGCCTTCTTCGCGGACGTGACCTCCTCCCCGCGTGCGAGGCGACAAGTCTACTGCGCTCCGGGCAACGGCGGCACGGCTCGACCTCCTCCCCGCGTGCGAGGCGACAAGATTGTCGCGCTTTCCCTTCCGGCGTGGGACGGGGAGACGGCGGGGAGCGTCGCGTCCGGCACGGCGGCCACTTCTTCCCGGCTTGCGGCGGAAGGCCGGGCAGCCTCGTGAAAACCATAACATGGTCATATCGTAGAACCGTGCCTCTGACGATCCGGCGGCACGGCGGCCCAAAGCCTCCTCGCCGCCCGTGCAGCCTGTCGGGAACGCAGGCGGCACGGCCCGGATGACGCATCCTGTCGCCTCTGACGACATTTTTGTCGTATAACGCGCGGAAAGGGCTTGCTCGTGCCGCTGGTGGCCGCGTGGGGAGGGGGTCAAGTCCGTCTCCTCCGGCTTACCCGCGCCGCCATGAGGCCGCGTCCGGCAGTGCGGCCCTCCCTCAGAGGCGTGGTTTCCGCCGGGCTTTGCCTACAGTGGGAAAAGGCCCTGCGGTGGCACATTCGTTGCAATTTTATAACGACACAGCCGGAGCGGGACGTCGGGGACGTCCGGCCATGCGGCCACGCGGCCACGGTCCAAGCGTCCGGCGCGGTCGGCGCGCCATGACTAGACGAGAAAGACGGCTCACAGGAGTTGAAGCGGGCGGGGGAGCGGGGCGGTCGGCACGCCATGACGCGAGGTGAAGGGCGGCTCACAGTGATCGAAGCGGTCGAAGCTGGCGGCGCGCAAGCACGCCCGGCAAAGGCCAACGAAGAAAAAGGCCCAGCCAGCCAGCCAGCCAGCCAGCCAGACTGCCAGACTGCCTGCCCGTCCGCCCGGGGCAGTGTCGTCAAAAGACAGGTGCTCTAGTGAGCGTATTGATAGAACCGCAAACGGCGCCGATGCTGTTTCTTAAATGAAATAAATATGTCGAAAAAGTCATGACGACACCATCCAGTCGGCGCGCGGCGCGTGGAAGCACAAGCGAAGGACAAACTATGGAACAGCACTTCAAGGATGCGTTTGCCCTTGTGGAGACTCAGGGCATGGTCCCGGCCATTTACGCGGCGGACGCCATGCTCAAGGCCGCCAATGTGGAACTGGCGGGCTACGAAAACGTGGGCTCGACGCTGGTGACGATCATCGTGCGCGGCGACGTGGCGGCGTGTCAGGCTTCCGCCGAGGCGGGCGCGGCCGCCGCCGCTGCCGTGGGCAAGCTCACCGCGCACAACGTCATGCCGCGCCCCGAGCGGGGCGTGCACGCCATCGTAGCCACGCACGGCATTGAGGCCCTCCCCGACAGGCGGCTGAAAGCCCTCGGCATGATCGAAACCTTCGGCATCGTCTACGTGCTCGAAGCCGTCGACGCCATGATCAAGTCGAGCGGCGTGGAGCTTATCGGCTACGAAAACGTGGCCTCCGGCTACATTTCCGTGCTGGTGGAAGGCGACGTTTCCGCCTGCCGCACGGCGGTGGAGGCCGGGGTGCTGGCGGTCGGGCGCATGGGCGCGCAGGTCTACAGTTCCGTGGTGATCCCCTCCCCCCATCCCCAGATAGCCCCCATCCTCAGCCGTTACTCGCTTGAGGGGCTGGCCTAGGCAGTGTCGTCAAAAGGCAGGGACTCTCTTGATGGTATTGCCACAACCGCAAACGGCACCAGTGCTGTTTTTATAATGACATCAATATATTGAAAAATTCACGACGACACCCCCTCGGCTTTTGAATGGCCGCAGAAACCGGAGTACGCACATGCTCGTGGACCACGATTTGCTTTCCATCCAGCACGCGAGGATCGCGGCGGAAAACGCCGTCGCCGCGCAAAAGGCGCTGGCGGCGCTCCCGCAGGAGCGGCTTGACGCCATCGTCCGGGCCATGGGCCGGGCCGTGGCGGAAGGGGCCGAAGAACTGGCCGCCCTGTCCCGGAAGGAAACGGACTGCGGCGTCCAGCGCGACAAGCTGGCGTTGATCCGCTTCGTCTGCGGGGAGGCGCTTGATGCGCTGCTGGGTCTGCGCTGCGTGGGCATCCTCTCGGAAGATCGGGAGCGCGGGCTCATGGACATCGGCGTCCCCCTCGGGGTCATCGCCTCCCTCGTCCCCGCCGCCAACCCCGCCGCGTCCACGGCGCATCAGGCGCTTATGGCCGTCAAGACGGGCAACGCCGTCATCTTTTCCCCACACCCCAGAGCGGCCCGCAGCACGGCGCGCACGGTGCATATCATGGCCGAGGCCGCTCATGCGGCGGGCCTGCCCGAAGGCTGCCTTGCCTGCCTTGCGCCTTCCTGCCGCAGCGGGGCGCGCGAACTCATGCGGCACGGCGGGATCGCCCTCATCGTCAATACGGGCGTGCCCTCCCTCCTGCGCGAGGCCCGGGAAGCGGGCAAGCCGCTCGTCTACGCCGGACTCGGGCAGGGACCGGCCTTCATCGAGTGCAGCGCCGATATTGGCCGGGCCGCCCGCGACATCGTGCGCAGCAAGGCGTTTGACAACGGCATGGCCCCCGCCGCCGAACAATGCGTCGTGGCCGAGCTGTGCGTGGCCGAGGCCGTGCGCAACGCCCTCGCCGCCGAGGGCTGCCATTTCATGACGCACGGCGAGCGCCTCCGCCTCGGGGAGGTCATCCGGACCTGCGGAGGGAGCGGCCCCGGCGTTATGGGCCTCAGCGCGGACGTCCTCGCCCGGCGCGCCGGTTTCGCCGTGCCGCAGGGCACGCGCCTCCTCGTGGCCGAACGCGACTACGTGGACGTGGCCGATCCCTTCTCCAGCGAAATCATGGCCCCGGTCTTGAGCTTTTATGTGGAAAGGGATTGGCGGCGGGCGTGCGAAAAGTGCGTGGAAGTCCTCCTGCACGAGCACAAGGGCCACACCCTGACCATCCATTCGCGGGACGAGGCGGTCATCCGCCAATTCGCCCTGAAAAAACCCGTGGGGCGGCTGCTCGTCAACACGCCCGCCGTCTTCGGGGCCATCGGCATGACCACGCATCTGCCCCCCTCCGTGACGCTGGGGAGCGGTTCGGCGGGCTACGGCATCACGGCGGACAGCGTTTCCCCCCTGCATTTCATCCGGAAGCGCAAGGTCGGCTACGGGGTGCGCCCGCACAACCTCCCGCAAGACGTCCTGCCCGGCCTCCCGGAAAACCTCCGGGAAAGCCTCGCGGGGAGCGGCCACGGCGGGGACGCGCGGGACGCGGCGGACGAAAAGCCTCTTGATGCCCGGGCCGTGCGCGCGCTTTTCGGCCATCTCGCGGGCCTGCTGGATGCGGCCCCGACGGACAGGCCGCCTGCGGAGGGCTGGCGCGGCTGAGGGGGCTTCCCAAATAAGGGGGCTCCCGGCCCAGCCGGAAGGCGCCACCAGCGTAAAGACAACGTTCGCATGTGCAAGATTTGTTAATCTATATAGACGAGGTGAATATGGACAGCTTTACCAGCCGTTTTGCCGAGGCCGCCCGGGGGCTGGCCCCCGAGGATCGCGCCACGCTGAAAAAGATACTTGAGGGCCTTTCCGCCGAGATCGTCCGGCGGCTGCCGTCCGAGGCGGAAGCGGGCGCATCTTACGCGTCCCATGCGTCTGACGCATCTTACGCATCTCACGCATCCCATGCGTCTTACGTGTCTCACGTGTCCCCGGCGTTCCCCGCCGATCCCGGCGTCCCTCAGGGCATCCCGGACGGCCCCACGGAAAGGCACCGCAAGCTCAAGGACAACTTCCTGAAGCAGGTTCCGCGCATCACCATCCACCGCGCCCGTGTGCTTACCCAGATGGCGAAGGAAAACCCCGGGATGCCCAAAAGCCTGCTGCGCGCCCTGAGCTTCCGGCGCTGCTGCGAAACCGCCCCGCTGCTGATTCAGGATCACGAGCTTATCGTGGGCGCGCCCAACGGAGCGCCCCGGGCCGGGGCCTTCTCGCCAGACATCGCCTGGCGCTGGATGGAGCAGGAGCTTGAAACCATCGGCAAGCGGCCCCAGGACCCCTTCTTCATTTCCGAAGAGGACAAGCGCATCCTGCGCGAAGAGATTTTCCCCTTCTGGAAGGGCAAGTCCGTGGACGAATACTGCGAGGCGCAGTACCGCGAGGCGGGCCTGTGGGAACTCTCCGCCGAGTCCTTCGTCACCGACTGCTCCTACCACGCCATCAACGGCGGCGGCGACTCCAACCCGGGGTATGACGTCATCCTCATGAACAAGGGGATGCTCGACATCCAGCGCGAGGCCCGCGAACATCTGGAAGCGCTCGACTACGCCAATCCCGAAGACCTTGACAAGATATACTTTTACAAATCCGTCATCGAAACCGCGGAAGGCGTGATGATCTACGCCCGCCGCCTTTCGCAGCACGCGGCGGAACTGGCCGCGCGGGAAAGCGACCCCCGCCGCCGCGCGGAACTGCTCAAGATTGCCGAAGTCAACGCGCGCGTGCCCGCGCACAGGCCGAGCACCTTCTGGGAAGCCATCCAAGCCGTGTGGACGGTGGAATCGCTCCTCGTGGTGGAGGAAAACCAGACCGGCATGTCCATCGGGCGCGTCGACCAGTATATGTACCCCTTCTTCCGGGCCGATCTCGATGCGGGGCGTCTGACCGAATACGAAGCCTTCGACCTCGCGGGCTGCATGCTCATCAAGATGTCGGAAATGATGTGGATCACCAGCGAAGGCGGCTCAAAGTTCTTCGCGGGCTATCAGCCCTTCGTCAACATGTGCGTGGGCGGCCTCACCCGCGAGGGCCTCGATGCCACCAACGAGCTGACCTATCTGCTCATGGACGCCGTGCGCCACGTGCGCATCTACCAGCCTTCGCTGGCGACGCGCGTCCACAACCGCTCCCCGCACGCCTATCTGCGCAAGATCGTCGACGTGATCCGCTCGGGCATGGGCTTTCCGGCCATCCATTTCGACGACACCCACATCAAGATGATGCTCGCCAAGGGCGTCAGCATCGAAGACGCCCGCGACTACTGTCTCATGGGCTGCGTGGAGCCGCAGAAGTCGGGCCGCCTCTATCAGTGGACCTCCACGGCCTATACCCAGTGGCCCATCTGCATCGAACTGGTCCTCAACCGGGGCGTGCCGCTGTGGTACGGCAAGCGCGTCTGCCCGGACATGGGCGAACTCAGCCGCTTCGACACCTATGAGAAGTTTGAAGCCGCCGTCAAGGAACAGATCAAATACATCACCAAGTGGTCGAGCGTCGCCACGGTCATTTCCCAGCGCGTCCACCGCCTGCTCGCCCCCAAGCCGCTCATGTCCATCATGTATGAAGGCTGCATGGAATCCGGCGCGGACGTGTCCGCCGGGGGCGCCATGTACAATTTCGGCCCCGGCGTGGTCTGGTCCGGCCTCGGCACCTATGCCGACTCCATGGCGGCCATCAAGAAGCTCGTCTACGACGACAAAAAATACACGCTCGAAGAACTCAACGCCGCCCTGCGCAATGATTTCGAGGGCTATGAAAAGGTGCTGGCCGACTGCCTCGCCGCGCCGAAGTACGGCAACGACGACGATTACGCCGACCTCATCGCGGCGGACCTCGTGAGCTTCACCGAGCACGAGCACCGCAAATACCGCACCCTTTATTCCGTCCTCAGCCACGGCACCCTGTCCATCTCCAACAATACGCCCTTCGGCCAGCTCCTCGGGGCCTCGGCCAACGGGCGGCGGGCGTGGAAGCCGCTTTCCGACGGCATCAGCCCCTCGCAGGGGGCCGACCGCAAGGGCCCCACGGCCATCGTCAAGTCCGTGTCCAAAATGGCCAACGACAGCATGAACATCGGGATGGTCCACAACTTCAAGATCATGTCCGGCCTGCTCGACTCGCAGGAGGGCGAAAACGGGCTCATCACCCTGATCCGCACGGCCTGCATGCTCGGCAACGGCGAAATGCAGTTCAACTATCTGGACAACGAAACCCTGCTCGACGCCCAGCGCCACCCCGAAAAATACCGCTCGCTGGTGGTGCGCGTGGCCGGCTACAGCGCCTTTTTCGTGGAACTGTGCAAGGACGTGCAGGACGAGATCATCAGCCGCACCATGCTGCATTCAACCCATTAGCCGGTGGGCCGTTCCGGGGTTTGCCCCCGCGAACGGCCCGCCCTCCGGGGATGGCCGCGCGGCATCCCGGCCCCCGGCGGCGGGGTCGCCCCGGAGCGCTGCAAACGCCGCCCAAGCGAGGACGTCATGGTGGAAAGAAAAGCCCGTATCTTCAATATCCAGAAGTACAACACGCACGACGGCGACGGGGTACGCACGATGGTTTTCTTCAAGGGCTGCCCCCTGCGCTGCCTGTGGTGCTCCAATCCCGAGAGCCAGAGGCCGGGGCCGCAGATCATGGTGCAACCGCGTCTGTGCACGGACTGCGGGGCCTGTGCCGCGGCCTGTCCCGCCGGGGTGCACGTCATGACGCCGGGGCACGGGCTCGACGCGGACAGGGACTGCCTCGGCTGTGGCCGCTGCGAGGAGCTGTGTCCCGCCTCGGCCCTGAGTCTGATCGGCAAGCCCGTGGCCATTTCCGAGATCGTGGCCGCCGTGGAGGAGGACCGGCCCTTCTATGAAATGTCGGGCGGGGGCGTGACCCTGAGCGGCGGGGAAGCCCTCATGCAGCCTGAGGCCGCCGTGAGCCTCCTTGCGGCCTGCCGGGGGCTGGGGATCAATACCGCCGTGGAGACGAGCGGCTACGTGAAGCCGGAAACCCTTCTTGAGGCGGCGGCGCATACGGACCTCTTCCTCTTCGACCTCAAGCACATGGACCCGGAACGGCACCGGGAGCTCACGGGCGTGCACAACGCGCTCATCCACGACAACCTCCGGCTTCTGCTCGACCGCAGGCACAACGTCAAGATACGGCTTCCCCTGCTCAAGGGCGTCAACGACGGCGCGGCGGAACTGCGGGCCGTGGCGGACTTCCTCTCGCCCTACCGGGGCTACGGCAACTTCCGGGGCATCGACGTCCTGCCCTACCACAAGCTCGGCGTGGGCAAGTACGCGCAGATCGGGCGGCGCTACGACGTGGCGGGCGACCCGTCCCTGAACGAAGAGGACATCGCCCGCGTTTCGGCTTCCTTCACGGATGGCGGCTTCCATGTGTCCGTATTGCGGCATTAATGCCCGGCGAGGTGCCATGATGAACCATTTGCAGCACGCGGCCCTGCCCATCGACACGCTGGGCATTGTGGAATGCCGCACCATCGCGTCGGGCGTGTCCCTGACCGACGCCATGCTCAAGGCGGCCCCGGTGGACCTTCTGCGCGCCGCTACCGTCTGTTCGGGCTGGTATCTGATTTTCATCGCGGGGGACCGGGACGCGGTGGAAACCTCGGTGGCCCTTGCCGCCGAGTCCGGGAGGGGGATACTGGGCTCATACGTCCTCTCGAACCTTTCCCCGCAGGTGCTTGAGGCGCTCAAAAAGCCCTCGCGCGCGGAACCGGGCGACGCGGTGGCCATCATCGAGGCGCGCTATTCCTCCATCGGGGTGGCCGCCGCCGACCGCGCCGTCAAGCACGCCCCGGTGCGCCTGATACGCCTCGTG
Source organism: Candidatus Bilophila faecipullorum (assembly GCA_944326695.1). Classification (GTDB taxonomy): domain Bacteria; phylum Desulfobacterota; class Desulfovibrionia; order Desulfovibrionales; family Desulfovibrionaceae; genus Bilophila; species Bilophila faecipullorum. The sequence continues at coordinate 14,835 of CALVEZ010000053.1, forward strand.
CCCGGAGAAGGCATCACCGGAAAGTCCTATTTCGTGCTCTGCGGCACGGTGGCGGCGGTGGAAGCCGGAGCCGAAGCCGCCCGGGAGATGCTCGGCAAGCACCTCGTCGACGCGGTGGTCCTCGCCAAGCCGGAAGAAGCCCTCCTCGCCACGCTGGGGAAATAAGCCCTTTGCGCGGGGCGGGCACGCTGCAACGTGCTGGTACGCCCGGCCATGCACGACATAAACCCCGTGCGCGGGGAGCGCATTACTCTCGATCCGGGGCGCGTGCGGCTCGTGCAACATAAGCCCTGTGCGCGGGGAGCGCACTTCATCGCAGGCGTGGCGCTGAACTTCATCTCGACATAAGCTCTGTGCGCGGGGAGCGCACCTCCCCCGGCGCACGGGGCGGTTGGCCGTGACAGGCTTCCCGTTGCCGATCCGCGTCTTCTCCAGCGCATGGGGGGCGCAGTCCTTCACCAACAACGTGTATCTGGTCTGATTCGCCTTCTCCGGCAGGGGGGCGCAGGCAAGGCCCGGCACGTCACCTCCTCGTCGTCGAGATGTTCAGAGACGCGGGCGCGGGCAAGGTGGTTCAACCAAAGTGGTCCAACCAATGACTTTTCCAAAAAACAGCACAAGGCTTGTCAAGTGGCTGAAAAGCTCCTATTCTAACGTCACGGAAAGCCTTCTGCCAGCCGGAGGGACTTTCCCGGCTTTCCCGCAATCGGTGAAGAAGCGTATCCAGATCCCTCCCTCGCGGGCGGGAAGCAGCCGGAAACCCGGATTGCCGGATCGCTCGTCTTCCCGGGCGTGGGAATACGGGGCTCTCCCGCAAGGGGGAGCCCTTCTTTTGCGCCCCGCAACGGCAGGCCGCCCGCAGGACGGAAAAGCCGCGCCATCCCCCGGCCAAAGGCTTCCCTCTTTCCGCCTTTCAGCGAAGGCCCGGCCCTCAGTGCAACCCTCACCCCTTTTTCGAGGGGTGCAGGGGAAATTCGACCCGAAGGGCGGCGAAGCCGTGACCGTTAGACGAGCTTGCTCGTCTTACGGGCATCGCACGCAACGCGATTTCCCCTGCCGGGGTCCGGGGCAGCGCCCCGACCGCCGGAGGCGTTCTTTCCCCGTGTCCCTGAGCCCGGACCGGTCCCACGCGGGGGCTTTCCTCTTTCCGCCTTTCAGCGAAGGCCCGGGCCTCAGTGCAACCCTCCCCCCCCTTCCGAGGGGTGCAGGGGAAATCATTTCCCCTGCCGGGGCCCGGGGCAGCGCCCCGGCCGCCGGAGGCATCCTTCCCCCGTCCCTGCGGCCCGCGCAGCCGCCTAGGCCGGGGCGGTAAACGCCTTTTCCGTTTCCTCGAAGGCCGGGAGGGACAGGGGGCGCGAGAAGACGTAACCCTGCACGGCGTCGCAGCCCACCGAGCGCAGAAAGTCCACCTGCTCGCGGCGCTCCACGCCTTCGGCCACCGTCGCCATGCCCAGCGCCCGGGCCATCTTGATAATGCTCTCCACCACGGCGCGCTCGCGGGGGGTGCCTTCGGTCTGGCGGAAAAAGCCGATGTCGAGCTTGAGCACGTCGAGCACGATTTCCTTGAGCATGTTCAGGGACGAATAGCCCGTGCCGAAATCGTCCATCGCGCTGCGGAAACCCCGCGCTGGCAGGGTCGCCATGATCTCCCTGAAAAGATCGTAATTGCGGATGACCACCGTTTCCGTACATTCCAGCTCAAGCAGCCCGTCGGGGATGTCGTACCTGTCCCGGATAACCGTATACCGGTCGAGGAAGTCGCCCTGCGCGAGCGTGATCCGCGAAACGTTGACCGAAAGGCGCAGCAGCGGCAGGCCCCGTTCCCGCCGCGAGGCGAGATAGGCGCAAGCCTCCTCGAAGACGAAGGCGTCAAGCTCGACGATGAAGCCGTTGCGCTCGAACAGCGGGATGAAGTCGCCGGGTGGCACCATGCCGTGCCCGGGCCTTTCCCAGCGCACCAGAACCTCGGCCCCGAAAAGCGTGTCGCCGTGCTGGATGTCGATCTGCGGCTGGAGATAGATGATGAATTCCCGGGCGCGCAGGGCCTCTTCCATGCAGCCTTCGATGGCCTTCTCATAGAGCACCCGGCGGCGCATCTCGTCGGAATAGATGGCGAACTTGCTCCCGCTGAGGCGCTTGACGCTCTTCTGGGCGATGTTGGCGCGGTCGAGCATGTCGTCGATGCCGAGCAAGTCCTCCGGCTTTTCCACCAGATAGACGCCCGCGATCATCTCCACGCGGAAACGCCGGTTCGCCAGCCCCTCGAAGCGCGAGAGCAGTTCCGCCCCGCGCTGGAAGCGGGCGGCCACGTCGTCCGGGCCTTCGTACCAGCGCAGCATGACGAAGTTGTCCCCGGAGATGCGCGCGAACGTCTCGCCCGGCCTTGCCCCGTCCGCGATCACCCGCGCCCAGTAGTTGAGCAGCGCGTCGCCCGTGTCGTAGCCGTAGATGTCGTTGATGAACTTGAAATTGCGGATGTCGCAGTACCACAGCGAACAGGCCCGCCCGCCGCGCTCGGCCAGCATCCGCACGGCATCGGCCTTGAACTTGACGAAATTGCTGTAGCCCGTGAGCGGATCGTGCTCGGCCTGATAGCGCAGGCTTTGCAGGGCGTGGACGTTCTCGTCCACATCCACGATGGTGCCCACCAGCCGCAGGAGCTGCCCCTCGTCGTCGCGCTGCACGCGGGCCCTGATCCGGCACCACGCGAAGGGCCCGCCGCGGCGCTTCAGGCGCACGGTGGTTTCGGCCTTCTCCCCGGTACGCAAGGCCGCGTGGAATGCTTGGAGAAGCTCCCGGTCGGCGGAATGGACCACGAGGGAACGCAGCATGTCCGGCACCCGCCGCATATCCGTGCGGCAGTCGAAAAGCGTCCCCAGATAGGGCGCATAGTGCTCGTCCTTGGAGGCGTCGAAGTCGAAGACCGCGCAACGGGTCTGTTCCATGATGATGCGGCAGCGCTCCTCGTCGGCGCAGACCCCGGGCCGCCCTTCATTGGGGCACGAGAGGCCATTGCGCCCGCCGCGCCCTTCGGCGGCCATGACACAGGCCAGACGCACCCTCTCCTCACCTTCCTCCACGGCCAGCACGTTCACCGCAACCCAATAATACTCGCCGTCCCGCCAGCGGCAGCGGAACTTCTCGCAGAACGGCTCCCCGTCCCGCGCCGCGTCCGCCAGCGTCAGGAAACCCGCAAAACGCGCCCGGTCCTCGGGGTGCATCATGGCGCCCGCCTCGGCGCGCAGGAAGTCGAGCGAGCCCTGATCCGGCAGGGGCTGGAAAAGGGGATTGCGCCGCAGGGTGCGGAAGCTCTGCCGCGTGAGGTTGATCTCGTAGATTTCGCCGGGCTCGTCGCGCAGGGCGAAGTCGTAGAGCGCGGCAAGGCGGCCCCCTTCGCGGTCGCGGCGGTTTTCGGTGACGTCGCTGATGGTCTTGTAGCTGAGGCGCTTGCCCCCCAAACGGGTGAAAAAGAAACGCGAGCGCACCCACACGAAGGAGCCCTTCCCGTCCGAGACGCGGTATTCGCAGGAGCGTTCCCCGCCTTCCCGCCACCCCGCATCAAGTGCCGCGAGGCATACACGGTCGAAAAGCCCGTCGCGCTCGTCCTCGGACACGTAGATGGAGAAACAGTGCCGCAGCATCGCGTCGTAGTCGCCGCGCAGGGGCAGGTTGGCATGGGCGAGGTAGGCCCCGTAGGGGATGGTGTAGTGGCCCGTGTCCAGATCGATGCGCATGACCAGCCCGAAGGTGTTGCGGAAAAGGAAGCGCCGCTCGTCCTCCGCGTCCGGCACGATGGGCACGCCTTCCCTCCCGCCCCGGCCCCGGAACTTCATACGGTACATGTCGTCGTCGGCGGCCTGAAAAAAGGCGTCGTAGGCAAGGCCCTTCTCCTGCGAGAAGGCCACCCCGATGCTCACGGAAAGCCCGCAGTCGGCGTATTCCGCGCCGAGGCCCTCGCGCATGGCGGCGCGCACCCGTTCGGCCATGCCCGCCGCGTCCTCGTGGGAAGGCACGTCCTGCATGAAGAGCAGGAACTCGTCCCCGCCCACCCGGGCCGCGAAGTCCCGCGCCCGCGAGCACGAACGCAGGAGATCGGCAAAGGCCATGAGCACGGCGTCGCCCACGAGGTGGCCCCGGCGGTCGTTGACCTGCTTGAAGTTGTCGAGGTCGAAGACCAGCAGGGCCGAGGAGTGCACGTCGCGGTGGATGTCGAGGTACGTGCCTATATAGCGTTGCGCGTATTCGCGGTTATAGAGCCCGGTGAGGGGATCGAGGCGGGTTTGCCGGATGAGTTCGTCCTGCCTGAGCTTGCGTTCGGTGATGTCGAGGAGGATGCAGATGTAGACCGGGCCGCCGTCCTCGCCGCGGATGAGCCGCCCCTTCTCCAGCGCCCAGATGAGCGTGCCGTCGGCCTTGCGCAGGCGGTATTCGACTTCGTAATAGTCCTTGCCGCGCCCGGCGGCTTGCAGGATGTCGCGGTCCTCCGGCGGCACGAGGCTGATGAGCCCGTCAACGGCTTCGGCCTCGAAAGCCTCGCGGGAGTAGCCGAGGAAGGAAAGCAGGCTGTCGCTCACGTAGACGGGCCGCCGCTCGTCGTCGGCGCGGGTGACGAAGGTGCCGCCCGCGATGCTCGTAGAGATGAGCGACATGAAATATTGCTGGCGCAGATAGGCGGCGTTGCGGCGCTCCTCTTCGTCGATGTCGGTAAAGAAGCAGTAGAGGACGTTGTGCCCCTTATAGCTTTCCCCGGAGCGGCAGGCGTCCATGCGCAGCCACACGCTCCCCCCGCCCTTGGTGGCGCAGCGGAACTTGACCGAGAAGCGCCCGCCGCGCGAACGGATGGCGGCGTCCGTGGCGCGGACGCTGTCCGGGTGAAAGAGGAGCATGGCCTGATTGCCGAGCAGTTCGCGGACTTCCTCGCGGCTGTAGCCGAAAATCTGAAAGAATTGATCGTTGGCGTAGAGGAGGCTGTAGCCGGGATCGTCGGCAAGCTTGGCAAAGCCGCTGAAGACGATCTGATAGAAGGTTTCCAGCTCGGTATTCTTGGCCTTGAGGGTTTCGACGCCCTGCCTCAGCCGCTCGTGCAGCTCGCGGGATTCGGTGACGTCGATGATGATGCACACGATGGCGTCGCGGCCTTCGTCGGTAACGGTGCGCCGGCCCCGGTCGAGCACCCAGGTATAGGAGCCGTCCTTTTTGCGCATCCGGTAGGTGACTTCGTAGCGGTCGGTATGGCGGAAGGCTTCGGTGACGATCTCGGCCACGCCCGCCCGGTCGTCCGGGTGGATGGCGTTGTCGACCATGCCTCTGGTTTCCTTGACGAATTCGTCATAGGTGTAGCCGAGGTGCTCCAGAAGCTGATCATTGATGAAGTAGAGGGGGAAGCCGTCTTCGATGTAGCCGCCGACGAGCCCGCCCGGAAGGCTGGCCTGAAGCAGCTCAAAGGCGCTGCGCCACGCGCCCGACGAGGCGGACTGCCCGCCCTCGCCCAGAAGCATGGCGGGGAAGTATTCGCCCTCGCCCTGCGCGCCGCACGGCAGCGAGGCGTGCACGGCCCGGATGCGGCATTCCCCGTCCGCCTGCACCACGCACACGGCGGTAAAGCGCACATCAAGGCGGTGCGTGCCGCCATCGGGCAGGCAGCGGTCGATCCAGAAATCGCCTTCCACGTAGCAGGCGGATTTGCCGAGCGGCACGGCGCGCAGGTTGCGCAGGGTAAGCCCGTAGCCCTCGGGATCGTTCTCAAGCTCCTCGCGCAGGATGTCGAGGTAGTGCCGGAACCCCTCTCCGGCCCGCTCGAAGGCTCCGGTGCCGATCCAGCGCACGTCGTCGGTCACGCAGCGGGTGACGGCGTACAGATCGCGTTTGCGCAGGTAGGCATCGTAAAAACGGCGGACCACATCCGTGGCTTTGGAGACGATTGATTCCATACTGGCACTGTCCGTGGTTGAGTCCACAAGCCGGAGCCGTCGGCACCCGGCGGAAAAGATAAACTGGTGGGAGACGATACGATAAAAGGCGTGAAACGGGAAGCCCCCGCACGGAACCGGCCCGGATCGGGGAGCAGGGGGGAAAGAACGCCTCCGGCGGCCGGGCCTTTTTCAAAAAGCGGGAAAAAGGGACACGGGGAAAAATGCCTCCGGCGGCCGGGGCGCTGCCCCGGACCCCGCAAGGGGAAATGATTTCCCCTTGACCCCTCGAAAGGGGAGGAGGGCTAAACTCAGGGCCGGGCCTTCGCTGAAAGGCGGGAAAGGGGAAGCCCCGAACGGAACCGGCCCGGATCGGGGACACGGGGGAAGATGCCTCCGGCGGCCGGGGCGCTGCCCCGGGCCCCGGCAGGGGAAATGATTTCCCCTGCACCCCTCGAAAGGGTGGGGGAAGGCTGCACTGAGGCCCGGGCCTTCGCTGAAAGGGGGAAAGAGGGAAGCCCTCGCACGGAACCGGCCCGGATCAGGGACACGGGGGGAAATGCCTCCGGCGGCCGGGGCGCTGCCCCGGACCTCACAAGGGGAAATGATTTCCCCTTGACCCCTCGAAAGGGGTGGGAGGGTTGCACTCAGAGCCGGGCCTTCGCTGAAAGGCGGAAAAGGGGAAGATTCGAGGGTTGGACCTTTCCCGAGACGATGGAGATGACGCGGGAAAAGAAGTGCGTCGGAGGCATTCTCCCCCGCCGTGCCGCACGGTTGCCTTTCGCAGCGAAGAAGGCTACCTCGGGCGCGGAGGTGGCGCATGACGACGCTTGCGGTGTTCAAGCTGCTGACCACGCCGCTGCTCATCTGGGCGGCGACGCGGGCGGCGCGGCGGTGGGGGCCCTTTGTGGGCGGCGGGATCGCCGGGCTGCCCGTCATATCCGGGCCGGCCTCGGTCTTCATCACTGCCGAACAGGGAACGGCTTTTTCGGCGGCGGCCTCGTATTCCGCCCTGCTCGGCATCGGCGTCACCTGCTTCTACTGCCTCGCCTACGCATGGACGGCGCGGCGGCACGGCTGGCCGCTGTGCCTGCTGGCGGCCTTCGCAGCCTTCCTCATTATGGGCGAGGCGGTGCGCTTCCTGCCGCACAGCCTCGCGCTGGCCTGCGCCGTGGGCGCAGCGGGGCCGCCCCTCATCCTGCGCCTGATGCCGCCCATGCCTGAAGATCAGCCCTCCAACAGGCCGCGCCGGGCATGGCTCCTGCCCGTACAGATGGCCCTCGGCGGACTGGCGGTCTGGGCGCTGACAACGGCCTCCGCCGCGCTCGGGGCGGCGTGGAGCGGTCTCCTGATGGTCTTTCCGGTCATGGTTTCGGTCATGACGCCCTTTGCCCACGCCTCCGGCGGCCCGCGCGCCGCCATGCTCACCCTGCGCGGGCTGATGGCGGGCTTTACCGGCGGCTCCTCCTTTACGATCTGTATCGCCTGCCTGCTCGAACGCCTCGGGCCGCTGCCGTGTTACGCACTGGCAACAGCCGCCTCGCTCGCAACGAGCTTTGCCGTGTCGCTGATCTGCTTGCGGAAAACGCCCCGCACAGAGGGCGTGACAGGGAAGCAAACGGGCGCGACGGCTCAGTAGAAATCGCAGAAGGCTTTCCAGTCCTTCTTTTGGGGATGGTAGTAGAAATAGAAATGCCCGCCATCCACAATGTTGAGACCAACTTTGCTATCGGAAACAATCTGCATGACGAAGGCGTAGCCGTCCCCGAAGTCCCGCCCGCTCTGACAAAAGGAGGGATAGCCGCCTATCTTGTGGCGCTCATAGGTCGCCTCGCACACCGCCTCATAATAGTCGAAGCCCGCCTCTTCAAGGGAATGCAGACGCGCTTCGATGTCTTCGGGTATCCCGCCGTCCCAGTCCGGGTAATCGTCCTCGACGAGCCGGGGCCGCAGCGGGCAGGGCGTGAGAAGCCCCGAACGCCAGTCGCAGGGGACGAGCCCCTCAAGCGACCCGTAGGCGCGGATGACGAACCACGGCCCCACATCGCTCTCGCCCAGATGATCCCAGATGTCCGCCGCCATGAAGACCGCAAGGTGCTTCAGCCCGCGCAGGGCCGGAGGCACGCAGGCCAGGCCCTCCAGAAAGATGGAGGCAAGCGGGATCATCTCCCGGCCCGCCGCGTCACGGGGCGCGCTTTCGTCCCCACCCCGCCAGCGCACGCCCCCTATCCAGCTCTCAAGAGGATCGGACGTGGACTCGCCGCCCGTTTCCAGCAGGACCGCCTTGCGCCGCAGCGCCGCACGGATGGCCTCAATCTCCGCCTTCTCGGGGCGATCCCGCTCCGTTCCGGCGTGTCCCCCGCCGCCGAAGAGGGCCGCCAGCCCCGCAAAACATTTTTTCAGCGCATCCATCATGCCATCTCTCCTCCCGGGAATCTCCCCGGAGTCAGTCCGTGCCCGGCCTTTGGCCGCACCGCGCGGCCCGTCATCCTTTCTCACGTCCCGCACGGCACGCGGAAAACCGCCTGAGCGCCGTACTGGAGCGTTTTCGCTCGCGCCGCCGTCCCGCACCCGTGAAAAGCCGCTCGGACGCAGGAAGCCCGGAGTCCGTGACCATCCCGAGCCCGCAACGCCAAGCCGCCACCAAGACGCTACTCCCGACGCGGGAAAGGCCGCCTTTCCTCTTTGTGCGGATGGCCTCCTCCGGGCGGGCATCCATACGCGCGGCGTCTTTCCTTCCCTCTGTTTGTATGGTATAAATACGGTTCGCGGTTCGCGGTTCGCGGTTCGCGGTTCGCGGTTCGCGGTTCGCGGTTCGCGGTTCGCGGTTCGCGGTTCGCGGTTCG
>CALVEZ010000054.1 GCA_944326695.1 Candidatus Bilophila faecipullorum
CTCTTTTCCCCTATTTCTCAAACACGAGCGGCAACACTTCGTCGATGCTGTCCACGGTGTGGACGACAATCTTGCGGCGCAGTTCCTGCGGGATGTCTTCGAGGTCCTTCTGGTTCTTGGCAGGTAGGATGACGTGGCCGATGCCACGGGCGACCCCGGCGAGCACCTTTTCCTTGATGCCGCCTACGGGCAGTACCCGGCCTCGCAGGGTGATTTCTCCGGTCATGCAGATGTCGCCACGTACGGACTTGCCGGTCAGGGCCGAAATGAGCGCCGTCACCAGCGTGACACCGGCGGAGGGGCCGTCCTTGGGCGTGGCACCGGCGGGGACATGAATATGGATGTCCCTGTGCTCCGCGAAATCCGGTTCGATGCCGAGGGAGTCCGCGCGGGAGCGGGCGTAGGTCAACGCGGCCTGCGCGCTTTCCTTCATCACGTCCCCGAGTTGCCCGGTAAGCGTGAGCGAACCCTTGCCCTTGACCGCCGAAACCTCGATGTGCAGGATTTCGCCGCCCGCAGGCGTCCACGCGAGGCCGAGGGCTACGCCGGGAATAAGCCTCTTTTCAGTGTCGTCGTCAATGAAGACGGGCGCGCCGAGGAGTTTGGGAAGCCCGGCGGCAGTCACCCGGAAGGGCGGCTTTTCACCTTCGGCCTTGCGGCGTGCGATCTTGCGGCAGACCGTGCCGATTTCCCGCTCCAGATTGCGCAGCCCGGCTTCACGGGTGTACTCGCGGATGATGCGGTTCATGGCCGCGTCCGGCAGGGCCAGATCGTTTTCCCTGAGGCCGTTTTCCTTGAGCTGCTTGGGCAGGATGTACTTGCGGGCAATGGCCAGCTTCTCCTGCTGCGTGTAGCCGGGCAGGGAAATGATTTCCAGACGGTCGCGCAGCGGGCCGGGGATGTTCTCCAGATGGTTCGCCGTGCAGATGAAGAGCACCTTGGAGAGATCGAAAGGCACGTTCAGGTAGTGATCGCTGAAATTGAAGTTCTGTTCCGGGTCCAGCGCCTCAAGGAGAGCCGCCGAGGGATCGCCCCGGAAATCGTTGCCGAGCTTGTCGATTTCGTCAAGGATGATCACCGGGTTCTTGGTCCCGGCCTGCTTCATGGCCTGAATGATGCGCCCCGGCATGGCCCCGATGTAGGTCCGGCGATGGCCGCGGATTTCCGCCTCGTCGCGCATCCCGCCGAGGGAAATGCGCTGGAACTTGCGGCCCAGCGCCCGGGCGATGGAACGGCCCAGCGAGGTCTTGCCCACACCGGGAGGGCCCGCGAAGCAGAGGATGGGCCCTTTTGAATCGGGATTAAGCTTGCGCACGCTCAGATATTCAAGGATACGGTCCTTGATTTTTTCAAGCCCGTAATGATCCTCGTCCAGCACCGCCTTGGCCTTGTTGATGTCGAGTTGATCCTTGGAGGTCTTTTTCCACGGCAGTTCGGCCAGCCAGTCGAGATAGGTGCGCACCACGCTGGCTTCGGCGGAATCGCCGTGCATGGTGGCGAGGCGCTTGAGTTGCTTGTCCGCCTCCTTGCGCACATCCGGGGGAAGTCCGGCCTTTTCGATGGCCTTGGTGATGTCCTCAAGTTCCTCGTCGGCGTCTACGCCGTCGCCCAGCTCCTTGCGGATGGCCTTGAGCTGCTCGCGCAGGAAATATTCTTTTTGCGCCTTGTCCATGCCCTCGCGGGCCGAGGTCTGAATCTTGATCTGCATGGTCGCCACTTCGGACTCATGCACCAGATGGGTGATGATGAGGCGGAGGCGATCCATCGGATCGATGCACTGGAGGATTTCCTGCGCTTCCTCCATCTTGAGCCGCAGGTTGGCGGCGATGAGATCGGAAAGCCGTCCGGGTTCGCTGACGTTGCTGAGCACGCCCATGATGTCGCCGGTGGGGATGCCGCGCAGGGAGAGGATGCGCTCGCACTGTTCGCGCGCGAAGCGGATGAGGGCTTCCTGTTCCGATTCGGGAGCGGTGGCTTCCGGTTCCGGCATAAGCTCCACGTGCGCGGAAAGATAGGGCCCGCCCTCCTCAAGGCGCATGAGCCGGGCGCGGGACACGCCCTGCACGAGGGCCTTGATGCGACCGTCGGGCATCTTGAGCAGGCGCAGGATAAGGGCCACAGAGCCGACCGGATAGAGATCATCGGCCTTGGGGTTCTCCACCTGCCCGTCCTTCTGGGCGCAGAGGAAAATATGGCGGCCATGCGTAGCGGCGGCTTCCACGGCCTGCACGGACTGCTCGCGGCCCACGAAGAGGGGCACGATCATGTAGTTGAAGACCACCACGTCCCGCAGCGGCAGCAGCGGCATGGTGGAGGGGATTTCCTGCGAAGCGGCGGTATCGTCGTCAGGGGAGGCGTCCATCTGCACGTCCTGAATCTGGGCGGCCACGCGGCGTCGGGCCGGCCTGCGCCGACGGCGGACGGGCGTTTCCTCTTTCTTGTCGTCGTTATCGTTTTCGGAATCAAATGTCATAGCGGTATCCTCAAAAAGTAGTACGGTGCGAACCCATGGTTCAGATCAGGCCGTCCTCTCGAATGCTGTAGCAAACCCCGTCCCCGATGATCAGATGATCAAGCAGGCGCAACCCCATGCCCGTGGCGAGGCGCTGGATGTTCCTCGTCATTTCTGCATCCTCAGGCGAGGCCTTGGGCGTGCCGCCGGGATGGTTGTGGACGAGGAAAAAGCCGCTGGCCTTGCGCTCCAGAACCTTGAGCAGGATGTCCCTCGGGTAACACTGGACGGTGCCCACCGTGCCTTGCGCCACCCGCTCCCACGTGATGAGGCGGTTTTGCGCGTCCACGGTGGCTATCCACAATTCCTCGCAGGGGCATCCGGCCAGCCGGGGAAGGACCATCGCCCTCACTGCGGCGGGCGAGCAGAGGGCCGACCGTTCCCGGACCGGGGCCTCCGCATAGCGGGCCAGCAGTTCGCGCAAGAGAAGCTGGAACGCGGCCACGCCTTCCCCCACGCCGGGGATAGCCTGCAATTCCGCGGGCAGGGCGTCGATCACGCCACGGATGCTGCCGAAGCGTTGCAGAAGTTCCTTGGCCAGCGGCTTGGTGTCCTTGCGCACAAAGACGTAGCCGAGCAGGAGTTCGAGTATTTCATACTCGGCCAGCGCGGAGGCGTCGCGCAGCAGGCGCTGGCGCAGCCGGGCCCGATGTCCGGCATAGTGGGGCGTACCAGTTGACATAATAAGCAGTCCTGCGGGGTAAGCAAGAGGGAAGGGGCGAATCCGCCGTGAGAAAGAATCAGCGCGGCTGAGAGCGGCGCGGGACGGGGGCGAAAAGCAGCGTGAGATCGCCCATAAGCGCGTCCAGCGCCTGAGCGGGGGAGCGGCGCCCCGACTTCACGGAAAGCTCGGCCGTGTGCATGGCGTCCCACAGCCGGGCCAGCCCGCCGAGGCCGAGCCGGGAAGCCGTCTGCTCCTTGGCCTGCTGATCCGAAGGGTTGAGGCGCACGGTTTCCCCGGCGGCAAGCTGCCAGAGCTGGCGCGCCTCCCGCTGGAGCATGGCGAGCAGGTAGAAGAGCGGCTCCTCGCCTTTGGCCTGTTCCTCAAGGATGCTTTTCCACACCTTGGCCGTCTGGCCGGACTGGAGCTGGCGCAGGAAGGCGAAGACGTTGAATTCCCCTACGGCGGCCACGCCGCGGGCCTCTTCCTGCGTAAGCGGCCTGCCGTCCGCGAGAAGCTGGAGCTTGGCGAGTTCGGCGTCCACGGCGGCGGCGTCCGGAAGGAGCGTCTCGGCGAGGATGTCCACGCAGCCGGGTTCCAGTTCAAGGCCGATGGCCTTGGCCCGCTGCTGGATATGGCGGCGCATGGAGCGGGGTTCGAGGCCCGGTGAGCGCCAGACCCAGCCCTTGGAGTCGGCGAAGGTGAAGCAGGGGAGTTTCGTCAGGTGGGCCGGGATTTTGGGCTGTCCCTTTTCCCACGCCGTTTCAAGGCAGAAGATGGGCCATGTCTGAGGGTTGGGCCGGGCAAGGGCGGCGGAGAGGCGTTTCCACGTGTCGGCGGGCAGGGCGTGCGCGTTGCGCACGAGCATGACCCGCGAGGCGGAAAAAAGCCCTTGCAGGGTGAGGATTTCCCAGAATTTGGGCGAAAGCTCCTCGTCCCCCCAGAAGACATGCCGCTCACGGCCCGCCTCGGGGCAGGCCGCAAGAAGCTCCTCCACCTGCTGGCGGAGGAGCTTCCCGTCCGGGCAAACGCAGAAAGTGAAACCGGGTCGTGTGGTCATAGGCGTGCGCGACGGCCCTGTCCCGTCGGGTCAGAAACGTTGCTGCAAGGCGTCCATGCAGCGACGGACGGCCAGTTCGAGGATGGAGCGGATAGCCGACTCCTCATTGGCGTTTTCATAGTTCTCGCTATAATAGATGCTGCCCGAGCGCCACACTTCGGTATTGGTCTTCCCGTCGTAGACGATGAATTCCATGGTGATGGTGGCCGTGTAGAGTTCGGCCGCGCTGCGGTACTGGCCGTAGTTGCGGACCTGGAAGCTCGGCACGCGCACGGTGAGGGTATAGTCCGCCGGGCCGTCGTCCACCCATTTCGCAAGGCTGCGGGCGTTGATGTCGTCGCGCACGAGCGAGCGTATCTGATAGGTAAGCCACGGGTAGAGCGTCGTCTGTTCCACGCTTTTTATCCGCAGCGTTTTGCTGCCGTTGCCGAGTACGCTGTTTTCGGAGAGCGAGCCCTCCTGACCGCGCCAGACATAGCCGCACCCGGCCAGCAGCAGGCAGACGAAGAGCCCGCAAAGCAGCCGAGCCGCCGGATGCGACCAAGTCCCCTGCCGAGTGGTTTCCGGGTGCGGCATCATGTCAGTTGGCCACCACGTTGACGAGTTTGCCGGGAATGACCACGACCTTGCGGACGGTGAGCCCTTCCAGATGGCGGACGATGTTCTGTTCGGCGAGCGCGAGCTTTTCCACCTCTTCCTTGGACGCCGAGGACGGCACATCGATCTTGCCGCGCAGCTTGCCGTTGATCTGGATGACCACGGTGAGCACGTCGCGTTCGAGGGCGTCGGCCTTCCACGTCGGCCACGCCTGCGTGTCGATGGTCGCGGCATGGCCCAAATCTTCCCACAGTTCCTCGCACACATGCGGGGTGATGGGAGAGAGCAGGGTGAGCACGGTGGCCACGGCGGAGGAGAGCACCTTGCGCCCTTCTTCCGTGGCGGCGAGTTCGTCCTTGGCGAGGTAGAGGGCGTTGACCAGTTCCATGATCGCGGCGATGGCGGTGTTGAACTGGTAACGGTTGCCGATGTCCTCGCTGGCCTTCTTGACCGTAAGATGTTCCTTGAGCCTGATTTCCTTGGCCGTGGGCGTCGTCGCATCGCTTGCCTCGGACGAGCAGGCGCTCACGGGGGAGAGGAAGTCGCGGGTATCCGCATACAGGCGCCAGATGCGGTTCAGGAAGCGGGAGGCCCCTTCGATGCCGCTGTCGCTCCAGTCGAAATCGCGTTCCGGCGGCGCGGCGAAGAGGCAGAAGAGGCGCACGGTGTCCGCGCCGTACTTGGCGATCATTTCAGTGGGATCGACGACGTTACCCTTGGACTTGGACATCTTGCTGCCGTCCTTGAGCACCATGCCCTGCGTGAGCAGATTGGCGAAGGGCTCGTCGAGGCCCTTGGGGAAAAAGCCCAGATCGCGCAGCACCTTGGTGAAGAAGCGCGCGTAGAGCAGATGCAGGATGGCGTGCTCCACGCCGCCGATGTACTGGTCCACCGAGAGCCAGTATTTGAGGGCCTCCATGTCGAAGGGGGCCTTGTCGTTGCGGGCGTCGGTGTAGCGGGCGAAGTACCACGACGATTCCACAAAGGTGTCCATCGTGTCGGTTTCGCGCCGGGCCGCGCCGCCGCACTTGGGGCAGACGCATTCGTAGAATTCGGGGGTGTGGGGCAGGGGGGACTTGCCGTCCGGGTGCGTCTGCACGTCGAGGGGCAGGCGCACGGGGAGCTGATCCTCGGGCACGGGCACCATGCCGCAGGTGTCGCAATAGACCACCGGGATGGGCGCGCCCCAGTAGCGCTGGCGGGAAATGTTCCAGTCGCGCAGACGCCAGTTGGTGGTGCGCTTGCCCTTGCCGGACGCCTCCAGCGCGTCAGCGATGCGCTTCTTGGCCTCTTCGTTGGGCAGGCCGTCGAATTCCCCGGAGTTCACCAGCACGCCGGGCGCGGCGTAGGCTTCGGGCATGGTGTCGGGATCAAGGGGCGCTTCGCCTTCGGGCTGGATGACCACGATGCGGGAGAGGCCGTATTTCTTGGAAAATTCAAAGTCGCGCTGGTCGTGCGCGGGCACGGCCATGACCGCGCCGGTGCCGTATTCGGCCAGGACGAAGTTGCCGAGCCAGATCGGGACGCGCGCGCCGGTGAAGGGATTGAGGCAGTAGGAGCCGGTGAAGACGCCTTCCTTTTCGAGCGAATCGGACTGGCGGTCGATGCGATCCATATTGTGGATGCGCTCGATGAAGGCGCGGGCCTCGGCTTCGCCGGGCTGCCCGGTGATGAGCGAGTCCACCAGCGGATGCTCGGGGGCCAGCGTCATGAAGGTCACGCCGAAGACGGTATCGGGCCGGGTGGTGAAGACCTTGATCTCGCCCTCGCCGGATTCCAGCGGGAAGGCGATTTCCGCACCCACGGACTTGCCGATCCAGTTGCGCTGCATACTCAGCACGCGGTCGGGCCAGCCGCCCTCAAGCTTGGAGAGATCAGCCAGCAGTTCGTCCGCGTAGTCGGTGATCTTGAGGAACCACTGGGTCAGTTCCTTTTGCACCACGGGCGTGTCGCAACGCCAGCACAGGCCGTCGACCACCTGCTCGTTGGCGAGCACGGTGTTGCAGTGGGGGCACCAGTTCTGGGAAGCCTTTTTGCGGTAGACGAGGCCCTTTTCCAGCCAGCGCAGGAAGAAAAGCTGCTCCCAGCGGTAGTAGGGCTCGTCGCAGGTGGCGACTTCCCGATCCCAGTCATAGGAGTAGCCGAGGCGCTTCAACTGGGCGCGCATGTTGTCTATGTTGGCGTGCGTCCAGACGCTGGGATGGATGTTGTGCTTGATGGCGGCGTTTTCGGCGGGCAGGCCGAAGGCGTCCCAGCCCATCGGGTGCATGACGTTGAAGCCCTGCATCCGCTTGAAGCGGGCCACCACGTCGCCGATGGAGTAGTTGCGCACGTGCCCCATGTGCAGGTTCCCGGAAGGATAGGGGAACATTTCCAGCACGTAATATTTTTTCCTGTCCGCATCGACGCGGCAGGCGTAGGTCTTTTCCGTTTCCCAACGGCTTTGCCACTTCGTTTCGATGGCCGCCGGGTCGTAGCGTTTGGGTTTGCTCATGGCTGATCCTTTTGCGTCTGTATGATCGGGAGCCGGGCGGTGCCGGCCTTGTCGTCAAACCGCGTCAATCTATCAGGCGTCGGCCTTGCCCGCAACCGCGAGCGTCCCGGCTTCCTGCGCCTTGATGGCGGCGTCGAGGATGCCGTTGATGAAACTCTTGGCCTTGGCGTCGCCGAAGCGGGTGGAAAGCTCCAGCGCCTCGTTGATGGCGACCTTGGGGGGCACGTCGTCGCGGTAGAGCATTTCAAAGACGGCCAGCCGGAGCAGGGTCAGTTCAATCTTGCCGAGTCGGTCCACGCGCCAGTTCTGGGAAAAACGCTCAATGACGCCGTCAAGGGTTCGGACGTGAGTCCAGACGCCCTCCACAAGCTCCCAGGCGAAGCCGTAGAGCTTTTCCTGCCGGGTTTCGGCGTTTTCGTCCATGTCCGCATCGGTGGGATCGGGCATGTCGAGGAAGGCGGAACGGACGTCCCCGAGCGTGGTCGAGGGCGAAAACTGAAGGCTGTACAATACCTGAAAGGCGCGCGAGCGGGCGGCACGGCGGGCATGGGGTCTGTTTTTGGACATGCAATGGCCTCGATGCAGAATTAGGAAATACCGGAAAACATCACCGGGAATATCCCGGAAGGACGGCGGAGGCAAGGATTGATGCGCCCGGGACGCATCCCGGCAGGACCGGGCCCGTATCGGAAAGGTTCCCTCCGATTTTCCCCCGGCTCCACGAAAGCCCACAGGCTTCCTCTTCGCTGTGCTCAACCCTTCCGCACAAGGAGACTCCCGCCGCGCGGCCTCCCCACCGGTCAAAGTCTTTGGGATGAGGGGAGGGGTGCGAGCCGCACTGGCAGGTCTGGGGGAAGGAAGGAGGGGCGTGGGGGCGCTCCCCCCTTCTTTAGAAAGTCCCTTCTTCCCTCCCCCAGCTTTTTACAACAGTTTCAGCACGCGGACGGTTTCGAGCAGGGCGGCGGCGGCTTCCACGCCCTTGTTGCCGGCCTTGGTCCCGGCGCGTTCGATGGCCTGCTCGATGTTGTCGGTGGTCAGGAGGCCGAAGCCCACGGGTACGCCGCTTTCAAGGGAGACGTGCGCCAGCCCTTTGGTGGCTTCGTTGGCCACAAAGTCGAAATGGGGCGTACCGCCGCGGATGACCGCGCCGAGGGCGACGATGCCGTCGTAGTTGCCGGATGCGGCCAGTTTCTTGCACACGACGGGCATTTCAAACGCGCCCGGCACGCGAACGATGGTCAGGTTCTCCTCGGAAGCGCCGTGCCGGATCAGATAGTCCACGGCCCCGCTGATGAGGCGCTCGACGATGAGATCGTTGAAGCGTGCGGCGAGGATGGCGAATTTGAGGTCGGCGGCGTTGAAATGCCCTTCGATGGTCTTGATCTGGTTCATGAAAGCCTCATTTGTGCCGAAGTCCGAGGACCGGATGGCGATGTTAGTTCCCGTTGCCGGAGACGTGGAGCATGTGCCCCATTTTTTCCTGTTTGGTGCGCATATAATCTTCGTTGGTGGTGCAGCATTCGACTTCAAGCGGCACGCGTTCGGTGATTTCGAGGCCGTAGCCTTCCAGCCCCACGATCTTGCGCGGGTTGTTGGTCATGAGACGCAGCTTGCGGATGCCGAGATCAAGGAGAATCTGCGCCCCCACGCCGTAGTCCCGCAGGTCGGCCTTGAAGCCCAGCTTTTCGTTGGCTTCCACGGTGTCGTAGCCCTGATCCTGAAGCGCGTAGGCCCTGAGCTTGTTGGCAAGGCCGATGCCCCGGCCTTCCTGCCGCATGTAGATGACCGCGCCCCGGCCTTCGCGCTCGATGCGGGTCATGGCCGCCGCGAGCTGACCGCCGCAGTCGCAGCGCAGGGAGCCGAAGGCGTCCCCGGTGAGGCATTCGCTGTGCACGCGCACGAGCACGGGATCGGGCCCGCCCTTTTCGCTCACGTCACCCTTGACGATGGCGACGTGGGTGTCCGGGCTGATGTCGTTTTCATAGGCGATCATCGTGAAATTGCCGAAGCGGGAGGGCAGCTTGGTTTCGGCCACGCGGCGCACGCCCAGTTGCCCGAGGCGCAGGTGATAGCGGATGAGATCGCGCACGGCGGCGATTTTGAGGCCGTGCTCTTCGGCAAAGGCCTCCAGATCGGGCATCCGGGCCATGGTCCCGTCGTCCTTCATGATTTCGCAGATGACGGCGGCGGGCTTCAGGCCAGCGAGCAGGGCCAGATCGACGCTGCCCTCGGTTTGGCCCGCGCGGGTGAGCACGCCGCCGGGCTGGGCGCGCAGGGGGAAAACGTGGCCCGGCGTCACCAAATCCCCGGGGCGGGCGTCGTCGGCCACCGCAACCTGAATGGTGTGGGCGCGGTCGGCGGCGGAAATGCCCGTGGTCACGCCGGAACGGGCTTCAATGGAGACGGTGAAATTGGTTCCGAAGCGCGAGCCGTTGCGCTGGGTCATGAGCGGCAATTCCAGCTTGTCCACAAGGGAGGGGCCGAGGGAAAGGCAGATCAGGCCGCGCGCGTAGCGGGCCATGAAGTTGATGGCTTCGGGGGTCACGTGTTCGGCGGCGATGGTGATGTCGCCTTCGTTCTCGCGATCCTCGTCGTCCACCAGAATGATCATCCGGCCTTGGCGGATTTCTTCCACGGCCTCTTCAACACTGCAAATAGCCATTCTCAACCTCAGTTTCGTTGAACATCAGAAAAAACCGTTTTCACGGAGAAAGTCGAGGGTCACGCGGGATTCCGCTTCTCCCCCGCCCGATTGCGGGGCCTGCGCGCCGAGATGGGGGGCAATCATGCGCCGGACGTACTTGCCGATGACGTCCGTCTCCATGTTGACGGCCGCGCCGGGCTTCCACGCGGCGACGGTGGTCACCCGCCACGTTTCCGGGATGACGTTGATCTCGAGGAAATCGGGACCGCAATCATTCACCGTCAGGCTCACGCCGTCAAGGGCCACGGAACCTTTCTCAATGACTTCCTGCCCGAAACGCTGCGGAAAGCCGAGGCGGATGCGCCGAGATTCGCCTTCCTGCCGGACGGAAAGCACGCGGGCCACGCAGTCGACGTGCCCGGCCACGATGTGGCCACCCAGACGGTCGCCGAGGGCCAGCGCCCGTTCCAGGTTGACGAGATCGCCCGTTTTCAGGCCGCCGAGAGTGGTCCTTTGCAGCGTCTCCGCCGAGGCGTAGGCGGAAAAGCGCCGGTTCCCGAACGTCTCTACAGTCAGACAGGTCCCGTTGACGGCAATGGATTCCCCGCCCACGATGTCCGCGAGATCGTAGAGCGCCCCAATGGTGAAGCGCGTTTCGTGGCCCCGCGGCTCGATGGCGAGGATTTTCCCCTGTCCGTTGATTATGCCTGTGAACATGGGCGTACCGGCCTGAAGAGGAGATGTCCGTCTTCTCCGCAACGCTCCAGAGCGGTGAGGCGCAGGGAGATGGCTTCTTCGAGTTCCAGCGGACTGCGGCCCTCGAAGAGGGGGCGCGCTTCTTTGTCACCGAGGACCTTGGGGGCGATATGCACGTGAAATTCATCTACAAGACCCGCTTCGAGGAGCGAGAGGCCGAGGCGACCGCCGCCCTCGCACAGGACATAAGGGCAGCCTGCGTCCTTGCGCAGATAGCGGAGGATTTGCAGGAGGTCTTCGCCGCTTTTCCAGCGGTCCAGCCCGATCACGCGGACCCCGCGCTCCCGCAGCAGCGCGGCGCGGGGCGTGGCGGCCCCGGAAGCTGTCGTGAAGAGGATGGTTTCCGCCGGGCGCTCGCGGAAGAGGGCCAGCGAATCCGGCGCGGGCACCCGCGACGAGATGGACACGGCCAGCGGCTGCCGGTCTACGGGCTCGTCGAGCCGGGCGGTCAGGAGAGGGTTGTCGGTGTGCAGGGTGTTGCCCCCGATGAGGACGGCTCCCCCGGCGCGGCCCACCCCGGCGCGCAAGGCGTGCACCGTGCGGCGTGAAGCTTCGCCGGTGATCCAGCGGGAATGCCCGGTACGGGTGGCGATGCGCCCGTCCAGCGTCATGGCAAGCTTGAGAATGACGTAGGGGCGTTCCGTGCTTTGCCAGACCAGAAAATCGGCCACCAGATCGCGGCAGAGGTCCTCACAGACGCCGATTTCCATCCGGACGCCCGCTTCACGCAGGCGTTCGGCTCCGCCCGCGGCCTTGGGGTTGGGATCGGACAGGCCGATGACCACGTGCCGGATGCCCGCCGCGAGCACGGCTTCCGTGCAGGGGGGCGTCTTGCCGTGATGGTTGCAGGGCTCAAGCGTGACCACGAGCGTGCAGGCCGACGGATCAACGCCTCTGGAGGCGGCGTCCGCCAGACATTCGACCTCGGCGTGGCTCTGGCCGCAGGCGTGGTGCCAGCCGCGCGCCACGACTTCGCCGTCGCGCACGAGCACCGCGCCTACCGTAGGATTGGGCGCGGCGGACCAGCGGCCCCGTTCGGCCAGCGCGACCGCCTCGCGCATGAAGGCTTCAAAGGGATGGCTCATGCCCGGCCTCCCGCCTCTGGGCACGCCGAGGGCGCGGGGCGCAGGGGGAGGAGTTCAAGCGTCACACCCGCTTCGTGGAGCATCTGGTGCGCCAGTTCGTCGGGATAGCCCGAGGCGTACCAGATTTTGACGATGCCGCAGTTGATGAGCATTTTCGAGCAGATGAGGCAGGGCTGATGCGTGCAGTAGACTTCGGCCCCGGCCAGGGAAATGCCGTGTACGGCGGCCTGGATGATGACGTTCTGCTCGGCGTGCAGGCCGCGGCAGATTTCGTGCCGCTGGCCGGAGGGCACGCCAAGCTGTTCGCGCAGGCAGCCGACGTCGAGGCAGTGGGCCACTTTGGACGGCGCGCCGTTGTAGCCCGTGGCGAGGATGCGTTTGTCCTTGACGGCCACCGCGCCGACGCGGCGACGCAGACAGGTCGAACGCTCGGCCACCAGATGGGCGATGTTCATGAAGTAGTCGGGCCAGGCGACGCGGTGCATGGGGGCATCCTTTGGAGAAAGGTGGAGCTGGGGCGGGAACACGGAACCATCGCGGCGCCCGGGGAGGGGCTTCGGCGAAAACGCCCCGGACGGGGGCTTCACGCGGCGCTTGAACCCGCACGCCTTCCCGCCAGAAATCGTTTTTTTCGAGACGCCCCGGCATGGAGCGTGCCCGCCGGGGTGCCGGAATCTTCCTAAGCGGGCGTGGGGCCCTGCCGCGAACCGGCGGGCCCCGACGGTCCCTTTACCAGGCGAACAGCGGGAATTGACGCGCGAAGGCGGCCACTTCCTTGCTGATTTCAGCGAGGCGCGTTTCGTTGTCGGCATTGGCGACGGCGGCGTCGATCCAGCCCGCCACTTTGACCATATCCTGCTCGCGGAAACCGCGCGTGGTGAGGGCGGGCGTCCCGATGCGGATGCCGGAAGTCACGAAGGGCGAGCGGGTTTCAAAGGGCACGGTGTTCTTGTTGACGGTGATGCCCGCTGCGTCAAGGGCGTGTTCGGCGTCCTTGCCGGTGATGCCCTTGCTGGTGAGGTCGACGAGCAGCAGGTGGTTGTCCGTGCCGCCGGAAACCAGATCGAACTTGGCGTTTTTGAGCTCTTCGCCCAGCGTCACGGCGTTCTTGAGCACCTGCGCCTGATAGTCCTTGAAACGGGGCCGCAGCGCTTCGCCAAAGGCCACGGCCTTGGCCGCCACGATGTGCATGAGCGGGCCGCCCTGAATGCCGGGGAAAATCTGGCTGTTCAGAGCTTTGCCCAAGGACTCGTCCGAGAGGATCATGCCGCCGCGCGGACCGCGCAGGGTCTTGTGGGTCGTGGTGGTGGTCACGTGGGCGTGGCCTACGGGCGTGGGATGGAGGCCCGCCGCCACGAGGCCCGCGATGTGGGCCATATCCACGAAGAGCTTGGCGTCCACTTCGTCGGCAATGGCGCGGAATTTGGCGAAGTCGATGGTACGGGGATAGGCGCTCGCGCCCGCCACGATGACGGCGGGGCGGTGCTCGTGGGCGAGGCGGCGCACTTCCTCATAGTCGATGAGGCAGGTGTCCTTGTCCACGCCATAGGCTACGATGTTGAAGAGGCGTCCGGAGAAGTTCACAGGGCTGCCGTGGGTAAGGTGGCCGCCGTGCGAGAGGTTCATACCGAGGATGGTATCGCCGGGCTTGGCGAGGGCGAAATAGGAGGCCATGTTCGCCTGGCTGCCGGAGTGGGGCTGCACGTTGGCGTAGGAGCAGCCGAAAAGCTGCTTCGCGCGCTCGATGGCGAGGTTTTCCGCGATGTCGACGAATTCGCAGCCTCCGTAGTAACGCTTGCCCGGGTAGCCTTCCGCGTACTTGTGCGTGAAGACGCTGCCCTGCGCTTCACGGACGGCGTCGGACACGAAGTTTTCGGAGGCGATCATCTCCAGCTTGCTCATCTGGCGGTCGCTTTCCAGCAGGAAAGCGCGTGCGAGTTCCGGGTCTTCAAGAAGAATGTGGTCCATTGGACGCTCCGCTCGGGTGGTTAGAGATGCTGGGGCCTTACGCCGTGAACTTCTTGAACAGAAGGCTGCCGTTGGTGCCGCCGAAGCCGAAGGAGTTGGACAGCACGTATTGCGGGTCGAGCTTCTGGGGGCCATTGGCCATATAGTTCAGATCGCACTCGGGATCGGGCGTCGTGTAGTTGATCGTGCCGGGCACGATGCCGGTGTGCAGGGCGAGCACGGAGAAGACCGCCTCCACCCCACCCGCCGCGCCGAGCAGGTGCCCGGTCTGGGACTTGGTCGAAGCGACGGCGATGTCGTAGGCGCGCTGGCCGAAGACCTGCTTGATGGCGTTGGTTTCGCAGAGGTCGTTCAGATGCGTGGAGGTGCCGTGGGCGTTGATGTGGTCCACCACATCGGGGCTGACGCCCGCGTCCTCGATGGCGCGGCGCATGGAGGCGATCATGCCTTCGGCGTCGTCGCGGGGGGCGGTCATGTGGAAGGCGTCGTCGGACGCGCCGGTGCCCACGATTTCGGCGTAGATGGTCGCGCCGCGCGCCTGAGCGTGCTCAAGGCTTTCGAGCATGAGGAAGCCCGCGCCCTCGCCCATGACGAAGCCGTCGCGGTCCTTGTCGAAGGGACGGGACGCCTTTTCCGGCTCGTCGTTGTGGGAGGTGGAGAGGGCCTTCAGGGAGGTGAAGCCGGAGATGCCCATGGGGGTGACGGTGGCTTCCACGCCGCCGGTGATGCAGGCGTCGCAGCGGCCCATGACGATCTCGGTGAAGCCCATGCCCACGGCGTGCGTGCCAGAGGCGCAGGCGCTGGTGAGAACCATGTTCGCGCCCTTGGCGCCCGTGGCGATGGCCACCTGCCCCGGCGCCATGTTGGAGATGAGCATCGGGATCATGAAGGGCGAGACCTTGTTCGGCCCGGCTTCGACGAGGCGGGAATGGAAGACTTCGATGGTGTGCAGGCCGCCAAGCCCCACACCCAGGATGACGCTGACCCGCGCGGCGTTGCTCTCGTCGATGACGAGGCCGGAGTCCTTGACCAGCATGTTGCCGGCGGCGACGGAGAACTGAACGAAACGGTCCATGCGCCGAGCCTGCTTTGCGGGAATGCCGTAGGCTTCGGGGTCGAAGCCCTTGACTTCGCCGGCAATGCGGGAGTCGAATCCGGCGGCGTCAAACAGGGTGATGGGCCCGATGCCCGATTTGCCGGCCAGAAGGTTGTCCCAACTGTCGGAGACATTCCCGCCCAGCGGCGTCAACGCGGATACGCCGGTTACAACAACGCGTTTGCGGCTCATAGTTTCCTCATGCGAAAAAAAGTGTACGAGCGCCTTATGATCCAGTCACAAGACGCCCGCCAGGATACACGGATGCGAACGGGGAACGGTGAGGAGGCTTTCGCGCGGGACAAAAAGCGCCGGGCCGCCTGCAACCGGGGTGCCCGTAAGCGGAACAAAACCAGAGAGGCTTAGTTCGTGTGATTCTGCACGTACGAGATGGCGTCCTTGACCTTCAGAATCTTCTGGGCGTCGTCGTCGGCGATTTCCACGTCGAAGGCCTCTTCCATGGCCATGATGAGTTCGGTGAGGTCGAGGGAGTCGGCGCCGAGGTCTTCCACGAAAGAGGCTTCGGGCTTCACTTCTTCGGCAGTCACGCCGAGCTGTTCCATAATGATCTTTTTGACCTGTTCTTCAACGGACATGGGGAAATCCTCCCGGTTTTGTTCTTGGGTTTCGAAGAATAAGGCTCGCGCCCCATTCGTCCTCTGCAAGGCTGAAGCGGCATCCGGCACAAGGCCGGCCCGCTGCGGCGCTGATCAGCAATACATGCCGCCGTTGACGGCGATGACCTGCCCGGTGATGTATCCGGCTCCCGGCGAGACCAGAAAGGCCACCGTGTCGGCGATGTCCTGCGGGGTGCCGAGGCGTTTGAGCGGAATGGCCTCCACGTAGGCCGCGCGGACGTCGTCGGGCAGGGCGGCGGTCATGTCGGTTTCCACAAATCCCGGGGCCACGGCGTTGACCGTGACGTTGCGCCCGGCCAGCTCCTTGGCCGCCGACTTGGTGAGCCCGATGAGGCCCGCCTTGGCGGAAGCGTAGTTGATCTGGCCCGCGTTGCCCATCTGCCCGACCACGGAGCTGATGTTGACGATGCGGCCCCGGCGCTGGCGGCTCATGATCTTGGCGGCCTCGCGCACGCAGACGAAGGCGCCGCGCAGGTTGGTCTGGATGACGCGATCGAAATCTTCGTCCTTCATGCGCAGGATCAGGCCGTCCCGGGTGATGCCGGCGTTGTTGACCAGCACGTCCAGCTCGACCTTGTCCTTGATCTCGTCCTTGAAGAACGCGGCCACGGCTTCGGCGTCGGCAACGTCAAGGCGGAACGCGCGGGCCTTTCCGCCCGCCGCAACAATGCCCTCGGCCACGGCTTCGGCTTCCTCGGCCTTGCTCACGTAGGTGAGGTAGACCTGATACCCGGCCTTGGCCAGCGTCTGGGCAATGGCCTTGCCGATGCCTCTTGAGCCGCCGGTGACGAGGGCGGTGGAAAGTTGTTCGCTCATGAGTCCCACCTTGATGCTGTAGTGAAGTGGTTGTAGCCTAAAAGAACGGGGAATTCAACAAGGACCGAAGCCCGGCAAAGGGCGCTGTTCCTAGAATTCCAGCAGTGCGGCCCCCCAGGTGAAGCCGCCGCCGAAGGCGCTCAGGAGCACCCGCGAGCCCGGCAGGATGCGGGCCTGCGCGCAGGCGTCCCCGATGCCGAGCGGGATGGAGGCCGCCGAGGTGTTGCCGTACTCGTCGAGATTGACGAAGATTTTGTCTGCGGCAAGCTTCAGGCGGTCGCCTACGGCCTCGATGATGCGCAGGTTGGCCTGATGCGGGATGAAGAGATCGATGTCGTCGAGGGTCAGGCCATTGCGTTCGAGGATTTCCTCGCAGACGGCGGAGAGGCTGCGCACGGCCAGCTTGTAGACCTCGCGGCCCTGCATCTGGAGATAGAAGTCGTCCTGCACGGGATCGCCGGGACGGTAATCGCGGGCGGTGCCGCCGCCTACGGTGAGCAGGGCGTACTGGCGGCCGTCCGCGCCGCAGCGGACGTCGCGCAGGCGCGCGGCGGCGGGGAGGCGTTTGCGGGGCCGTCCGGCCTCGCCGTTCGTCAGGACCACGGCAGCCGCGCCGTCCCCGAAGAGGATGCAGGTGGTGCGGTCGTTCCAGTTGAGGCGGCGGGTGAAAGCCTCCGTGCCCACAAGCAGTATCTTGGCGTCGGGAGCGGCGGCGAGCAGGCCGCGGGCCGTTTCAAGGCCGTAGATGAAGCCGGTGCAGGCGGCGTTGAGGTCGAAGGCGGCCGCGCCGTGGGAACCGATTTTTCCGCTCAGGATGCAGGCCGTGCTCGGGCACAGATAGTCGGGGGTGCAGGTGGCGGCCAGCACGTGGGTGATCTCCCCGGCCTCGATCCCCGCATCCTCCAGCGCGCACAGCGCGGCTTTGGCGGCGGCGTCCGAACCGTTTTCGTCCTCGGCAAGCATGTGCCGCGCCTTGATCCCCGTGCGGGAGACGATCCACTCGTCGTTGGTGTCCACGCGGGACATCAAATCGACGTTCGTGATCCGCCTCTCGGGAACGTAGGTCCCCAAGCCCTGAATATGGATTGCAGTCATGCGGTGTCCGTGCTGAGCGTTGTCGAAAGGGAGGCTAACAGGAGCGGCCGTAGCGGGTGAGTTCCTCGTTGGCGCAGATGGCTTCCATAAGTCGCCGGTTGGTCTCTTTTTCCACGAACAGGACGGCCATGCGCGTGGCGCTGCAAATGGCCTTGGCGTTCGAGCGGCCGTGGCAGACGATGGAAATCCCCTGCAAGCCGAGGAGGGGCGCGCCGCCGTATTCGGCGTAGTCCACAACCTTGGCGAAGCGCCGGAAGGCGGACTTGGCGAGCAGGCTCCCCAGTTTGGGCAGGATGCCGGAACTGAGCAGCTCGCGCTTGAGCACGCGGCTCAGAGACATGCCGAGGCCCTCGCTGAGCTTCAGGGCCACGTTGCCCACAAACCCGTCGCAGACGGCCACGTCCACGTCGCCGGTGAAAAGGTCGCGCCCTTCGATGTTCCCGGTGAAATTCAGGTTCTGGGCCATCTTGAAGAGCTCGTAGGCTTCCTTGACCTGACTGTTGCCCTTGCCTTCCTCTTCGCCGATGCTGAGCAGGCCGACGCGGGGCGATTCCTTGTTCAGGATGTCGCGGGCGAAGGCGTTCCCCATGAGGCCGAATTGGAAGATGTTGTAGGGCTTGCAGTCGACGGTGGCGCCCACGTCAAGCAGGACGACGGGCTCCTTTTCCGTGGGCAGGAGCGAGGCGAGGGCAGGGCGCTCGACGCCGGGGATGCGGCCCATGATAAACATGCCGCAGGCGACGGAAGCCCCGGAATGGCCGGCGCTGACCACGCCGTTGGCCGCGCCGTCGCGCACGAGGCGGCAGGCCACCTGAATGGAGGCGTTTTTCTTGCGGCGCAGGATGTCGGAAGGCTTTTCGTCCATGCCCGCCACTTCGGGGGCATGGACGATTTCAAGGTCGACCCCGGAAGGGGCGAGCTTGGTCAGTTCGCCGTCAAGGATCGCCTCGTTGCCGACAAGAATGATTTTGGCCCCCGTCTGGCGGGCGGCCTCAATCGCTCCGGGAATGACCACGGAAGGGCCGAGATCGCCCCCCATGGCGTCGACGGCGATGACGGTCTTATTGCTGCTCATCGGCGGTCTTCTGCTCTACGACCTGACGGCCGCGGTAGGTGCCGCAGCTGGGGCAGGCTGCATGGGGAACCGTGGGGGCCCCGCAGGTGCAGTAGACGACGGTGGGAACGGACACGCGGTCGTGGGAACGGCGCATACCTTTCTTGGAATGGGATTTTTTGTTTTGCTGTACGGCCATGACGGCACTCCTTAGGATTCGGCATGGTGCCGAGGGTTTGGCTCTGACGCCGGGTTCGGGCTCCGCATGGAATAGCCCAATACGGAGGCGGGCACAAGGACCGGCGGCAAAAATCAGTTCTTTTTCACTTTCAGACCCCGGAGGGCCGCCAGACGGGGATCGCCTTCGTCCCGCACGCAGGAGCAGGAACCTTCGTTTAGGTTCTTGCCGCAGTCCGGGCACAACCCCTTGCAATCGGGCTTGCACAGGGGACGCACCGGAAGGGCGAGCACGAATTCTTCCCAAAGCAGGCCCGCCAGATTGATCTCCGGCGCGCCGTCCACCAGCGAGACGATGAGTTCGTCCGCTTCGCTGTCGAAAGGCTTGTCCTTGCCGTCGCCGTCGGGTTCACCCTCGGCGCCGGGGAAGGGCTCGAAGCTGTCGAAGCTGCTGTCGATGACGATAAGGGCGTCTTCGGCGCAACGGTTGCAGGGGACCGCCACCTCGCCTTGCAGCGTGCCGCGCACAAGGCAGCCGTCCTCCTGGGGAAGGAGCGTAACCGTCCCGACAAGAGGACGCACGATCCGGCAGTCCATGCCGCATTCGGCCATGGGGACGGACCAGACGGCGGGATCGTCCACGACGAAGGTTTTCCCTTCGGGGGCGATGGTGTTCAATGCAATCCGTAATGCAGCCATGATAACCTCGTGAACGGGTCTCCTTACACGGTTGATCGGGCGCTGTCAAGATATGACGGCGAGGGAAGGGTGCGTCCGCCCCGGTTCCGCCCCTTGCGGGCATCCCGGGGAAAGGCGCGCCTGCGCTTGGTCCGGGCGCGTTTCCCTTCTACGCGCTTCACCGCGCCTTTCCGCTTTTTTTCGCTGGCCGGGCGCACCCGGGGGAGAAAGGCGATCGGAAAAAGCCGCTTTCGACGGGGAACCCCGCCCTGACGGACACCCGTCGGGCGGGATTCCCGCGACGGGATCGCGTCAGGCGAGCGCCCGTTTGAAGCCCTCGGCGGAACGGGCGATCACCTCGTCCTCCACGCAGAAGGCCAGCCGGAAGTGGCCGGGGCCGCCGAATCCGGAACCGGGCACGGCGAGGATGCGCTGCTCGAGGAGCTTGTTGACGAAGGCCACGTCATCGCCGCCCGGAGCTTTGGGGAAGAAGTAGAACGCGCCTTTGGGCAACTGGAAGTCATAGCCCGCGTCGGCGAGGATGCCCGCCATGAGGTCGCGGCGGCGGGCGTAGACGCCCACGTCCACCTGCGAGCCGAGCGCCCCGGCCATAAGGTGCTGGCCGACGACGGGCGGGTTCACAAAGCCCAGAATGCGGTTGGCGAGGGTGAGCCCCGCCATGAGCTGGCCGCGTTCCGCGAAGAGCGGCGAGAGGGCGATGTAGCCCAGCCGCTCCCCGGCGAGAGAAAGGTTTTTCGAGAAGGAACTGGCAAGGATGGCGTACGGATACATGGGGAGCAGGCTCGGCACGTCCACGCCGTCGAAGGCGAGGAAGCGGTAGGGCTCGTCAGCGATGAGGTAGAGGGGGCGGCCGTTCCGTTCGGATGCCTTGGCCAGCAGGGAAACCAGTCCTTCCAGTTCTTCACGGGTGTAGACGGTCCCGGTGGGATTGTGCGGGGAGTTGATGATCATGGCCCGCGTTTTGGGCGTCAGGGCCGCTTCGATGGCGGCGAGGTCCAGCCCGAAGGTGTCGGGCAGGGTGGGGACCTTCTTGAAGACGCCGCGGTGGTTGTCCACGTAGGAACCGTATTCCACGAAATAGGGGGTGACGGAGAGCACTTCGTCGCCGGGCTCCAGCACGGCCTTGAAGATGACGTTGAGCGCCCCTGCCGCGCCGCAGGTGAGGATGACGTCATTGGCCGCCAGCTCGACGCCCTGTTCCTTGGAGACGTGAGCGGCCAGCTTTTCGCGCGCCCAGCCGAAACCGGCGTTGGGCATGTAGCCGAGGCTGAAGGGCTCGTCCACATGTTCGGCAAAGGCCCGCAGCGCCTTGCCCACGGCGGGCGGCGGGGCCATGTCCGGGTTGCCGAGGCTGAAATCGCAGACGGCGTCGTCGCCGTACTGCTGCTTGAGCTGGATGCCCGCCTCGAACATGCGGCGTATCCACGAGCCGTTTTCAATGGAGGAACTCATCTGAGTGCTGATGACGTTCATTGGCTGCTCCCTGTCTCAGAACCTGAGGGAATGGTGTTGGAGAGCGCAGCGGGGCTGCGGGGCGCGGCTTCGGGGCAAGGCCGGGAGGTACCGCGAACTTCCGTACATAACGCATGGGAGGGGGCCATGCCAAGGGGCGGCCTTCGGGTTTTTCACGCCTCCTCCGAGGGGAAAGGGGCTTTCTTTCCCCCATTTTGGACGCGCAGGGCTAAAAAGGCGGCCTTTTTCTTCTTTGGGACTGGAATTTTTTTTGCAATTCTGTTAGGTACAATGCCATGTAGAATTGACCAGCGCACACGAGCGGAGGAGTCGCCGTCTTGAGCACCTAGTGCGGTCCCAGCCGGAAAAGAGAGTCCTAATCATGTCGTTTTTGTGGAAAGAAGCGTTTACCCTGGGGGATTTTTCCTGGTCGAATGCCAACAGCTTTTCCGACATCATCGAAATAACGGACCTTGAGACGCTCAAGCATTTTCTCGACGCCGTACACATCAAGTTCTGCCTGCTCAAGCCGTGGTGCGAACTGGAAGACTATCCGCTTGTCGAAACGCGCGACCTGCTCCCTTCCTTTGAGGCGGAGTTGTGGGAATACAAGGGGTTGCCCGGTTTTTCGATGGTCGCCTTCGCCCGCCCGCTGGAGAGTTTCAGCGAAATCTTCCAGTATGACATCCTCCATCCGGTGCTGAGCGCGGTCAACTCCGCCGAAGGCGCTTCCTGCCCTCTCGAAACGCATGTTATCGCGCGCAATGTCCAGATATTCCTGAGCCGCCTGCCCAAAAAACTGCAAGACCCCTTCCGGGAACAATTCCGGCGCGTGGACACCGCCGTTCTTGATTATTATCCGGCGCTCATGCCCTATCTGCTGGCGATGGACCGTGCCCACGTCTTCGCCACCGATACGCACGGCCATTACCATCTGGCCGGGCTTTTCGCCTCCTTCCCTTCGGACATGGACGGCGAGATCAAGCGCTTCGGCCTGCGCATCGGCAAGTTCAAGATCGGGGACAACGAGATGTACGAGCGCAATCGGACCTTCGTTTGCCAGTTCCTTATGGAACTGTACGGCTTCCCCATTTCGTCGGAGCGCCGCACCTCGGCGGCCCTCTTTTCCCGCCGCCTGCACAAGCTCGGGGAACGCTTCATGGTGCGCGTGCTCGGCCAGTCGGACCGGACCATCACCACCATCTGGAACGACGGCGAGAACCGGCCCTATCCCCGCGTGGAAAAGATCGCCCTCGTGCGCCTTGATCCCGAACAGAAGGACCTCCACCGCCTGTGCGAGGAGCAGGGCTATTTCGTCGATGCCGAAAAGCGGGTGGTGATCATCCGCATCACCTACAAGCAGCACCGTTTCAATGCCGACAACGTGCGGCAGGACCGCGCCCTTTCCGTGGAGCGGCAGGAACTCATCCACCCCCTGACCGGCCGGGCCCTCCCCGACGTCAACGTCGTGAAGGATACCAGCACGATGATCCTTCGCCTCAACGACATCGTGCGCGGCGAATACGTGGGCCGGGTGGTCTACAAGCGCAACGAGCTGGTGGAGAATACCGATACCGACGAGAAGCGGCTGAAGTTCCTGTTCGCGTGGCTGTCCAAGAACCAGCGGCGCATCATCGGCTACAGCGAGGAATTTTACCACAACACGACCAAGGTGCTGGACGCCTACCTCAAGAACAAGGACAGTCAGGAGGCTTTCGCCCTGTTGCATGAACTGCGGCAGGAGGTGATGAGTAAGTATGCCTACATCCGGCAGGCGCGCACGGTGCGCTACCTTGAGGACATCGCCTCACGTTTCTACAGGGGAGAGCGGCTGACCTACAACCGTATGCTGGCGGAAGCGGTTTCCTTGCTGCGCGATCTCAAGTTCGAGCTCGGCAACTATTTCGAGCCGCTCATGCAGAGCGTCCTGCACAATATTGAGGTCATGCTCGATGACAAATATCTCCTGCGCCGTTACATCAACTGCCCGGACAACAAGCTGACCAAGAACGGCGCGGAAATACGCAAGAACTACCGCAGGCTCGTCAGCCTGCGCGACGAATTCGAGGCGGTCCGCCGGTCGCGGCAGAGGGCGGCGGGCGAGAATTGAGATTGGGGGTGGGCGCGTGCGGGGGCGGGGGGGGGGCGGGGCGGCGGC
>CALVEZ010000055.1 GCA_944326695.1 Candidatus Bilophila faecipullorum
GGGGGTGGTTTGGAGGGGGCGGGGGAAACTTTCTCCAGAAAGTTTCCCCCGCCCCCTCCAATCGTTTTCTCTTACACTTCAAACAGCATTTCCAAATCTTCCCGCGTCAGCGACTTCCACGTGTCCTGACCGGGAATGACGGCTTCGGCCACGCCACGCTTCATTTCCTGAAGCTTGAGGATTTTTTCCTCTACTGTGTTCTGGCAGATCAGCTTGTAGGAGAAGACCTGCCGCGTCTGGCCGATGCGGTGCGTACGGTCGGTGGCCTGGCTTTCCACAGCGGGGTTCCACCACGGATCGTAGTGGATGACGTAGTCCGCCGAGGTCAAGTTGATGCCCGTGCCGCCCGCCTTGAGCGAAATGAGGAAGATCGGAATATCCGGGCTGTTGTTGAAGCGGTCCACCTGATCCAGACGGTCCTTGCTGGTGCCGTCCAGATAGCAGAAGGGTATATCCGTAAGCTGGAGCCAGCCGCGGATGATTTGCAGCATCTGCACGAACTGCGAGAAGACGAGCACCTTGTGGCCGCCTTCCACCACATCGAAGATCATATCCTTGAAGGCCTCGAACTTGCCGGAAGGCAGGCTGCCGGTCGAGAAACCGGGCATGTCCACCTTGAGCAGGCGCGGATGGCAACAAATCTGGCGCAGCTTGAGCAGGGCGTCGAGGATGGACATCTGGCTCTTGGCCATGCCCTTGCTTTCCACATCGGCCAGCACCTGATCCCGGAGCTTGCGGGTCAGGGCCGCGTAGAGTTCCGCCTGCTCGTCGGTCATGTTGCAGTACGTGACGTTTTCGATCTTCGGCGGCAGGTCCTTGGCCACCTCCGCCTTGGTACGGCGCAGGATGAAGGGCTTGACGCGCGAGCGCAGGTATTCGAGGCTCTCGCCGTCGCCGTCCCGGATGGGCTTGACCACCCCGCGCTGGAAGGCGTGCTGCGAACCGAGGAAGCCGGGCATAAGAAACTCGAAAAGAGACCACAGCTCGAAGAGGTTGTTCTCGATGGGCGTACCGGAGAGACACAGGCGCATCCGGGCCTTGATCGCCCGCACGGAACGAGCCGTGATCGTATTGGGATTCTTGATATTCTGGGCTTCGTCGAGGATGATCGAGTTGAAATAGTGCTTTTCCAGCTCCTCAAGGTCACGGCGCAGCAGGGCGTAGGTGGTGACCACGATGTCGGAGTCGGCCACCTTGCGGAACATGCCCTCACGCCGCGTACCATAGATGATCAGGCGCTTGAGCTTGGGCACGAACTTTTCGGACTCGCGTTCCCAGTTGGGCAGCACCGAAGTGGGCACCACGATGAGGTTGGGCCCCTCGTGGCCGTGGTTGATCATATGCTGGATGAAGGACAGCGTCTGGATCGTCTTGCCGAGGCCCATTTCGTCCGCGAGGATGCCGCCGAAGCCGTATTCGCTCAGGAAGTTCAGATACGACACGCCCTGAAGCTGGTAATTGCGCAGCGTGGCGTTGAGGCCCCTCGGGGTCGTGACGGGCTCCACCTCGGTGAAGTTGCGTACCTTTTCGCGCAGGGAATTCCAGAAGGAATCGGTTTCCGCGTTGGGCAGATCGTCGAGGAGGTTGTCGAGCACGGGCGCTTCAAACTGCTTGAACTGGCGCTTGGGTGGCTTGGTGGGATCGAAGCCGAGGGCCTGCAGCTTGTGGGCCAGCTTTTCGAGCCACGATTCGGGCAGGCTCGTATAGGAACCGTCCTTAAGCTGCACGTAGCGGCGACCGCGTACCCACGCCTTCCAGATGCGTTCGAGCGGCAGGTGCTGGCCGTCGTATTCCACATCGATGTCGAGGCTGAACCACTTTTCTTTCTCGTTGCTCTCCACCTTGGCCGAAATGATCGGCTGCGACATGCGCACCTTGTAGCGGGTGAGCGCCTTTTCGCCGTAGACGCGCCAGTTTTCCACCAGCGTGGGGTAGGAGTCGAGAAGGAAGGCGATGGCCTCTTCCGGCTCCATAAACCACAGCTTGTTGCTGCGCGGCTGGAAGTGCATTTCGGCAAGCTGGGCCATGAGCGCGGCCTCTTCCGTCTGGTCGCGGCGCACGAGGAAGGTGTGCCCCTCGAACACGTAGCTGCCGGTCTGGAAGTCCGGGTTCGGGCCGGGCAAGATGAATTCGCCGTGCACCGTTTCGTAGGTGTTCTGGACTTCGAGGGTGAGCAGGCTCCCCTCTTCGTCGAGGAAGAGCTTCGGATCGTAGGTAGCGGGCTGAAAGATCGGCCCCATGATTTTGAGGAACTCATCCGGTTCGTAGAGTTCCGAGGCGGGCAGGCGCGCCCAGACGCGGTCGAGGAATTCCGAGATGTTGTCCTGCGGCACCACGGGGCGGGTGGCCACAAGCTGTTTGACCAGCGAAGGGGAAAGGCTCGTCTGCACCGGATAGAAGCTCTGGTTCCAGCACACCCACAACGGCATCTGGCCGTGGAAGGTGATCTCGCTGTCCTCTTCGGAAATACAGAAGGGCTTTTTGTCGCCGCGCTGGAGGAGCACGTCGAAACGCAGCCCGTCCTCGTCAAGGCCCGGGCGCAGCTTGACGGTCAGGGGCGTGCCCACGATGGTGCAGGGGATGTCCGTATCCTTCCAGAACATGTAGTATTCATGCCGGATGGCCCAGAAGAACCACGAGACGAGCCCTTCCGGGATTTCGATGCGGTGGCCGTAATAGTCGAGGTAGTGCCCGATCTGGCGGGCCACCTGCAAAAGCTGCGGCGACTGATCGCACCACTCGGGATTGCGCAGTATCTGCTCAAGCGAGGTTTCCTGATGCACGGAGGAAAGGCCCGTCTTGTTCTGCCGTGCCCGGAAAAGGGCCACGATGAGGCGCCCCGGCTCGGGATAGAAACGGAAAATGAAATAATGCCGCCCTGTTTCCGGCTCCAGCGAACTGGAAAAAAAGCTGCGGAAACTCTGCCGCCACTCGGTATTGAGGCGCTGCGGTTCTTCGGGCGCGCCGTAATCCTTGTCGAGGTCGGCGTGCATCTTGAGCGCGGCGGCGGCCACGTGGCGGCAGACGCCCATGAAGGCCTCGTGGCAATTGCAACTGTGCGAAATCTGGGAATCCGCCGGGTTGAGCAGCAGATGGGGCGAATAGTTCTGAAAGTCCTCGCCCTGCACGATGCCTTCGACGTCCCACCCCTCGCCTTCCTTGCGGATGGTCAGCTTGTGGACGCCGCCGCCGTTCAGGATTTCCTGCCCCGTGTCCCGGATATATTCCGGGATGGAATCTTTCAGGAAGCCCTGAATCAGGGCGCGGGCGGCACTTTCCTCACGAACGTTCATATTGTCGCTTGTCCTTGCTTCTGTCATGGCGCTGCAAAACCGATGTCCTTGTTTTTGTGCATGGCCCGGCAAAACGGCAAACCCTTGGTCGTCGATCGCATCCCGTCGGGATTTTGATTTGCAGCTTTACTCGTGAAAAAAAGAGGTTGCGCACGGCCTTTCCGGGCCCGCCGTTGCGCTCGGGTTACCCCTAAGTATAAGCGATGAGTCTTATATTATCTTTGTATGCCAAGTGTCGCTTGTTTTCAAGGGTGCACAAGTATGTTATGACTATTTTCGGGAAAATTTTTATAATGAACAGGGAATAGGTATGAAAAAGAACCTCTTGGCATTTTGGGCGGCGCTTGGCGCGCTGTTGTGCCTTCTTTCCCCTTATGCGGGGGCGGCCCCTTCCCCGGCGGAGGAACCCGTCTACGGCGGACGCATCCTCATGGGTACCATCGGGGAGCCTTCCAACCTCATTCCCTACCTGTCCTCCGACTCGGCCTCGCAGGAGATCGTGGACCTCCTCTATGTCGCACCACTCAAATACGACAAGGACTTGCAGATTGTCCCGTGGGCGGCCAAATCCTATGAGGTGCTGGACGGAGGACGGCTCCTGCGCTTCGTCCTGCGCGACGACATCCGCTGGGAGGACGGCGTACCGCTCACGGCGGACGACGTGGAATTTACCTACAAGACCATGATCGACCCGAAGACCCCCACGGCCTACTCCGGGGATTTTCTGGCCATTGAGTCGTTCCGTAAAACCGGGCGCTTCTCCTTTGAAGTGAGGTACGAAAAGCCCTTTGCGCGCTCGCTCATGACGTGGATGGGGGCTATCCTGCCCAAGCACGTTCTGGAAGGGCAGGACCTCATGAATTCCCCGGCGGCGCGCAAGCCGGTAGGCGCCGGGCCCTTCCGCCTCCTGAAGTGGGAGGCCGGGTCCATGCTCACGCTGGGGGCGTCCGATACCTATTTCGAGGGCCGCCCCAATCTCGACGAGGCCGTCTACCGGATCATCCCCGATCCCGCGACCATGTTTCTGGAACTGAAGGCCGGGCGGCTGGACATGATGTCCCTTTCGCCCCTGCAGTACCTGCGCCAGACCTCGGGCCCGCAGTGGGACCGGGACTGGCGCAAATACCGCTACCTTTCCTTCAGCTACACCTTCCTCGGCTTCAACCTCTCCCATCCCTTCTTCAAGGACGTGCGCGTGCGGCGGGCCGTTTCAATGGCCATCGACCGCCAGTCCATCATCGACGGCGTGCTCCTCGGGCAGGGCGTGCCCACCGTGGGGCCCTACAAGCCCGGCACGTGGGCCTATAACGACACGCTGAGCCCGGTGCGGCAGGACGTGGACGAAGCCAGAAAACTCCTTGCCGAGGCGGGCTGGCGGGACACGGACGGCGACGGCCTTCTTGACCGGGACGGACAGCCCTTCGTCTTCACCATCCTCGTCAATCAGGGCAACACGGCGCGCATCAACACGGCGATCATCATCCAGAGCCAG
This sequence comes from Candidatus Bilophila faecipullorum, assembly GCA_944326695.1. GTDB lineage: Bacteria > Desulfobacterota > Desulfovibrionia > Desulfovibrionales > Desulfovibrionaceae > Bilophila > Bilophila faecipullorum. The sequence continues at coordinate 4,786 of CALVEZ010000055.1, forward strand.
TTGAAGGCCCTCGGCATCGGCGTGCACATCCGCACCGTGGAATGGGCAGCCTTCATCAAGGAATTCGTCAACAAGGGGCGCTTCGACGCCCTCATCCTCGCGTGGACCATCACCCTCGACCCCGACATCTACGACGTGTGGCACTCCTCGCGCGCCAAACCCGGGGGCCTGAATTTTACGGGCTACCGCAACGCCGAGGTGGACGCCCTGCTCGTGGAGGCGCGCAGCCTGACCGACCAGAGCCGCCGCAAGGAGCTGTATGACCGGGTACAGGAGATTCTCGACGCCGAACAGCCCTACTGCTTCCTTTACGTGCCCTACGCGCTGCCGATTCTGCAGGCGCGCTTTCAGGGCGTGAAACCCGCCCTGAACGGCATCATGTACAATTTTGATCGCTGGTGGGTTCCCAAAGACTTGCAGAGGTACCGCGTTCAGCCGTAGAATGTAAGAAGCCCCGGCCTACATGCCTCGCCATGCCGGCCCGCCGCAGGCGTGGCCGTGTTGCCGTGCGCCGCAGCCATACGTACCACAAGCCCCACAGGAAGAGCCCATGAGTACCGTTGAAGCACCCGCCTCCCATCTCCCCCTGCCGATGCAAAACATCCTGAGCCGACTGGCCGCCAACTCTACGGAAGCGGAACAGGCGCTCGTGCGCAAAGCCTATGCCTACGCAGCGGCCGCCCATGCCGGGCAGGTCCGCCTCTCCGGGGAACCCTATCTCTCCCATCCTCTGGCGGTGGCGGAAATTCTGGCGGAACTCGGCTTCGACGCCCACTCGGTGGCGGCGGGCCTGCTGCACGACACCGTGGAAGACACCAAGGTGACGCTTGAAGAGGTCGACGCCGAATTCGGCGAACAGGTCGCGGATATCGTCGACGGCGTGACCAAGATCAGCATGATGACGTTCGACAGCAAGGAGGAGCAGCAGGCGGAGAACATCCGCAAGATGATCCTTGCCATGTCGCACGACATCCGCGTGCCCATCGTCAAGCTGGCCGACCGCGTGCACAACATGCGCACCCTTGATTTCCAGAAGGCGCACAAGCGCCAGCGCATCGCGCAGGAGACGATGGACATCTACGTCCCGCTCGCCAACCGCCTCGGCCTGCACCGCATCAAGCTGGAACTTGAAGGACTGAGCTTCAAATACCTCCATCCAGACGTCTACGCCCAGATTTCGGACTGGCTGGAAAGCAATCAGGTGGTGGAGCGCCAGCTCATCGCCAAGATCATCGCCAAGCTCGAAGGCATCCTCAGCGACAACCGCATCGAAGGCACGGTCTGGGGCCGCATCAAGCATATCTACAGCATCTACAAAAAGATGACCGAGCAAAACCTGACGCTCGACGATATGCACGACATCCTCGCCTTCCGCGCCATCGTCAAGGACGTGCGGGACTGCTACGCCGTGCTCGGCCTCGTGCACGCGCAGTGGAAGCCCGTGCCCGGGCGCTTCAAGGACTACATTTCCATGCCCAAGGCCAACGGGTACCAGAGCCTGCACACCACGGTCATCGGTCCCGAGGGCGAGCGCATCGAAATCCAGATACGCACCGAGGAGATGCACCGTCTGGCCGAGCACGGCGTGGCCTCGCACTGGCTCTACAAGGAGCGCCACCACGCGGTGGACGTGAAGGACGCCCCCGAATTCGAATGGCTGCGCGAGATCGTCAACCGGCAGGGGCAGGAATCCGACTCCAAGGAGTTCATGCACTCCCTGCGCATGGACCTCTTCAAGGATGAGGTCTACGTCTTCACCCCGGCGGGCGACGTCAAGGAGCTTCCCGAAGGCGCGACGCCGCTCGACTTCGCCTTCCTCATCCACACGCAGGTGGGTTCCCAGTGCGTGGGGGCCAAGGTCAACGGCAAGCTCGTCCCCCTGAGCACAGCACTCAAGAGCGGCGACACGGTCGAGATCATTACCGACAAGAACCGCCGCCCCAGCCGCGACTGGCTCAAGATCGTCAAGACCGCCAAGGCCCGCAGCCGCATCCAGCAGTATCTGCGCACGGAAGAACGCGCGGCGGCGATGGGGCTTGGCCGTGAAATGCTCGAAAAGGAAGCGCGCAAGGCGGGCATCAACCTCGGCAAGGCCGAGAAGGACGGCCATCTCGCCACATTGGTAAACAGCCTTGCGGCGGGCTCCGTCGACGAGCTGATGGCCTCCATCGGCTACGCCCGCTTCACCACCAAGCAGGTGGTCAAGCGCCTGCAATCCATCGTCGCGCCGCCGGAAATCCTTGAGACGCCGGACGCCGTGGATACGGTGATCGCGCACCGCAAAAGGAAGAAGGAGCAGACGCCCCCGCCGCCTCCCAAGACCGGCGGCATCACCGTGCGCGGCCTCGACGACATGATGGTGCGCATCGCCCACTGCTGCAACCCGGTGCCGGGCGACGACATCGTGGGCTTCGTCAGCCGGGGGCGCGGGGTCATCGTGCACACCGCGACCTGTCCCAACATTCAGGACATGGAACCGGACAGGCTCATTTCCGTGCAATGGGACGGCCACGAGACGCAGCCCTTCCCGGTGCGCGTGCACGTCATGGCCCGCAACCAGAAGGGCTCGCTCGCGGACATCGCCATCGTGCTGCGCGACGAGGACGTGAACATCGACGGCTGCATCGTGCAGGCGCTGCTGGACGGGCGCTCGGAAATGGAAATGATGATTCAGGTGCGCGACGTGGCGCACCTCTATCACGTCATCGACCGACTGCGGCATCTGCCCTCGGTCATGGAAGTCCTGCGCAAGACGGCGGACGCGGAGTAGGCCGTGGAAGTCCTTTTCCCGACCCTTTTCCTCGTGCTGCTCGGCTTCGTGCTGCTGCTCAACGTGATCACGCTGCCCGCCAACTGGATCATGCTCGGGCTCATCGGCCTGTGGCGGGCGGCCTACCCTTATCCCGGCGACATGGGCTGGCTCTTTTTCCTCATGCTGATCGGCCTCGCCGTCTTTGGGGAGATCGTCGAATACCTCGCGCAGGGATGGGGAAGCAAGAAATACGGATCGAGCACGAGCGGCATGTGGGCCGGGCTCATCGGCGCGCTGGTGGGCGCGCTGGCCGGGATGCCCCTCCTGCTCGGGCTCGGCGCGCTCATCGGGGCGCTCGTGGGCGCGTGGATCGGCTGCTATCTCATGGAACGGTACAAGGGACGGGACGACTACGAGGCGCGGCAGGCGGCCAAGGGCGCGCTGGTGGGACGTTTCCTCGGCATCGTGGTCAAATGCGGCATCGGGGCCGTCATGCTCGTCCTGACCTTCCATGCCATGTTCGCCTCCCCCGCCTATCCTCCGGTAACAACCTTCTGACGCGGCGGCAGGGGCTGTCCAGACGCCCCTTGCCCGCCCTGCCCTCGCCCCCCTGAAAGGAAGCCTTTGCCGAGGCTTCCTTTTTCTTTGGCCGCATGCAGCCCCCAAACGAACGAAAAGAAAAATCCCGCGAACACATTTCCCCGCGCGGCGTCGTCTCGCCACACCTGAAAAAAGGCCCCTCCCGCAGTGGGAAGGGCCTTTGACGGGCTTCGGGTGTTCTTCCGCTCCACCCTAAATGTCGAGGATGACCTTGCAGGCTACGGCGATCTGATAGAGCACCTGCGAAATGTCCTTGACGGCCTGGAGGTTTTTGGATTCCACGCGGGGCAGGACAAGCACCTGATCGCCCGGCTGCGCTTCCTTGGCGCGGGGGATGACTTCCCCGCTCGGGCGCACCACGATGAGGTTGGACGTATCGGCCCGGTTGCTGAAGCCCCCCGCGCCCCGGATGTAGTCGTCCATATCCTTGTCCTTGTTCCAGACGATGGCCTGCGGCATCATGACTTCCCCGCTGATCAGCACCACATCCGTTTTTTCCGGCACGACGATAACATCGCCGTCCTCAAGCGCGAGATCGGCAATCTTGCCCCGCGAGCCGACGACCACTACGCCCTCGGGCTGGACTTCCTTGGCGCGCGAGATGAAATTGGACAGCATCTCCGCTTCCTTGGAACGGATTTGCGCCTCGTCGGAACTGGCGGAGGTGGCTGTGTAGGCGTTCTGTTCAAGGCGGCGCAGGGCGTCCTCAATGGCCTTTTTCTGACGGACGGCCACGCTCTTGCGCTTGATGTACAGCCCGCCGAGGTTGGCCCGGCCCGGTTCCACCGAAATATAGCTCATGATCTCGTGCAGCCGGGCGTTGCGCCGGACGGGGAAACGCGACGCGCCCCGGATGGCTCCCTGCGCTTCGATCATGATGGTGTCGCCGGGCCGATCCGCGAGGAAGCGCACCTGATCGCCGCTTTCGAGATGCAGAGCCTTGAAGTCGCTCAGAGGAAGATAGAGGTTGTAGGGCGCACCGCCGCGCGAACCGTTCAGACTGACGTGCGTAGCGCGGGGCTGCGGATCAGCGAGCTCCATGAGCTTGGAGCCGTTCAACTCCTCCGGCCTGAACTCAAAGCGGGCGACGTTGCGCACTTCCCCGGAAGCGGCCACGGACGGCCCCTTTTCACCCACGACCACGGTATCGCCGTCCTGAAAGCGGATGTGCGGCATGGCCCCTTTCAGGACGAAAGGATAGAGATCAAAGGTACCCATTTCGCGGCCCTGGCGCAGGACACGGATATTGCGGTAGCTGCCGCGCTTGGAGTCGATGCCGCCCGCCTTGTCGAGAAAGGCGAGGATGGTGTCGGAGGGCGTGCCCGTATAGTTGCCGGGACGGAGGACGAAGCCGGTGACGAAAAGGGAAACCGGCTGCGTGTCCATAGGACGGACGTACATTTCCACGTCGACCACGCCCGCCGCGTTGAGTTTGCTGGCGATGGCCTGTTCCAGAGGCTCCTTGGCGTCGATGGGCAGGCCCGCCACGGGCACACGGCCTATGTCGGGAATATCAATCATCCCCTCGGCGTCGACCGTGAGGATGTCGTCAAGCGTCCGGCCTCCCCACAGGCGCATGATCAGGCGATCACCGCTCTGGAGGACCTTGCCGCCCGCCGTCTGGCTGAAGTGGCCCTGAAAAAGGTTGGCACCAAAAGGCGCGGGATCGCTTGGCGAAGGCGCGGCAGGCGCGGGAGCCGTGGCCGATGCGGTGGCCGTAGCGGTCGCGGTGGCCGAGGGACCATCCGCCGCCGCAACGGGAAGCGCGCCGAGAACCATCAGGCACAACACAAAACACAGCAAATGGCTGCACTTGAACAAGGGATACCTCCACAAATGCGGAAAAAAGGCCGCGCTTTCCGGCGGCACTGAGAATGCGGAACGCCTAAGGGTTGGCGATGCCCTTTCCCCAGACGCGGGGCATGAGTCGCCATTCCGCCGGATCGCTTTCATCGCCCTCCTGCCCGTTGTGGCAGATGACGATGATTTCCGCCTCATGCTGCGCGGAGAGCACGGTGGCACGCTTGCAGGTTTCGCCCGCGGCGGAAAGGAAGGTGTCTTCGACCGTCACCCGGACTTCGCCGCCAAAAACGTCATCGTCAATAAGCGCGGTAGCCCCGGAGGTGTTGGCAACCATAAACCGGGCCACAGGAGAAAGCGGCGGGGCCGTCGTTTCCTCAGGGAGAGGGGCGCTTTGCCAAAAGCAACCGCCAAGGCCGCCGAGCAGCAGCGCGAGGCAAGAGGTGTACATCAATCGCATGGGTCCTCCGGAACGCCGGGAGGCGGGCTCCCGTCTGTAGGGGCGTTCGACTGCGGTTTCTATACGTCCTCAAGCCCGGCTCTGTCCACTGGCTGGGGCGGAGGAAAGTAATCGGGGGAGAGAGCTTTTTCAAAAGCGGGGAGCACCCGCCCTCCCCCACCTGCAAAACTTCACGCGGTAGAGAGGTAGCGCGCAGGGAATTCATGTTTTTTAACGTTGCAAGGCATCTTGTTGACGGGAAAACGCCATGAAGCCAAAGGAACGGATATGTTGGCGCCTCAGCGTCGCAGACGCACGAGATAGCAGCGGCCACGAGGGTTCACGCACCCCCTGCTCACGCAGGATGCAGGATATATTCAAAAGGCTCTGTCAGAGCAATCGGCTGATATATTTCCTCTGTAATTTCAGAGCAATGCGGATGGGCGTTTTCGCATTGTGGAGCCTGTTGCCTCAACAATGCTGAAAACTTTTTGAAATTCCGGTTGGTTAAAGAAACTACCACTCCTTTCCCATGACAGAGCCATTCAAAAAAATGACGGCTATCGGCGCGGAATCACGCGGTTCCACAGCGGAAAAAAGAAAAAAACGATAAGGAGGCTACCGCTCATTTATTGGGTGCGTCGCAGCCTTCCCATTCGTCGGGGATCGTGCGGGTGAAGCGTTTCCAGTCGGCGGCGCAGACATCCTCCTCCGTAAAGGCGTAAGGCTTCATGTCGGCAAAGTGCGTTTCACCCACAAATTGCCCATAGAGCGTCTTTCCGTCCCGGATAGCCACAAAATGCGGGTCATGGACCGGGCGGTTCACAAGTTCGCCCTGTCTGGCCAATGTTACAGCTTCGTCAAAACGCATGGAAAGCCCCTCTTGCAGGAAAATATCCGTATGAGGGCCTTATACCCTTTTCGACGGCGTTAGCCCAGACTCATCATGAAAACGCCGCCGCAAAGCCGTCTCTTCCCAACCAACTGCCTTACAAGAAAAAATAAGGGAAAGTCGGACTGCCCCGCCTCCGTCCCTTCTTCCTCTCCATTCCCCCCAAATTAACCTTTCCACAAGCATCCCTTTTATGGAAGCCTCACCCGGAAAAAGGGCGCACCCTTCTTTTCTTTCACTCTTCATAACGATGAGGAATGACAGCGTAGCCCCTTCCTTCGAAAAGGGATTCGATAAAGTCGAAAGTCTTGGGAGGGAGAGGGGAGGAGTTTGAGGAGGGGGGAGGGAACCTTTCTGAAGAAAGGTTCCCTCCCCCCTCCTCAAGACCACCTTCGTGCCCTATCCGGCCTCCGCCATGTCAACCACCCACTGGTGCAAACGGAGATCGGCGGTAAGCTCAGGATGAAAGGACACGGCCAAGATGTTGCGTTGGCGCACGGCCACGGGAAGGCCGTTGACCCGGGCGAGAACCTCCACCCCGGTTCCAGTCCTTTCAATGAGCGGGGCCCGGATGAAGACGGCCCGCATGGGGGCGGCCCTGTCCTCAAGAGGCCGGACCGCAGGGAACGGGGACAGCTCCAAATCGGTGGTGAAGCTGTCCACTTGGCGCCCGAAAGCGTTGCGGCGCACGGAAGCGTCAAGAAGGCCGATGCGCGGCTGGCCGGGGTGACCGATGATGTCCGTGCAGAGGAGAATAAGCCCGGCGCAGGTCCCAAAGACGGGAAGCCCATCCCGGATGAGGCCGCGTAGACGATCCATCATGTCCCATTCCGTCAGCAGCTTGCCCATGACCGTACTCTCGCCGCCGGGCAGAACCAGACCGGAAAGGCCGTCCAAGTCTTCACGCGTGCGGATTTCCACAGCGTCGGCCCCACAGCGGCGCAGCGACCGGATGTGCTCGCGGAAGGCTCCCTGAAGGGCCAATACGCCGATGCGCGGAGCGGACATGGCTTACCAGCCCCGTTCCTGCATCCGCTGCTCGGGCGCGATGCTCGAAATCTCGAGCCCGGGCATGGCATCACCGAGATCACGGGAAATTTCAGCCAGCACCTTGTAATCATTGTAGTGCGTCACGGCGGCAACAATGGCCTTGGCGCGCTTGGCCGGATCGGTGGATTTGAAGATGCCCGAGCCAACAAAAACACCGTCAAGGCCAAGCTGCATCATGAGCGCGGCGTCCGCAGGCGTGGCGATGCCCCCGGCCGCAAAGTTCACCACGGGGAGGCGGCCTTCCGCACGGATTTGCAGCACCAGTTCGAGCGGCGCGCCGTGTTCCTTGGCAAAGGTGGGGACTTCCTCCTCGGGCAGGGCGCAGAGGGCGCGGATTTCACCGAGCACCATGCGGCAATGGCGCACGGCTTCGACCACATTTCCGGTCCCGGGCTCGCCTTTGGTGCGGATCATGGCCGCGCCTTCCGCAATGCGGCGCAGGGCTTCACCAAGGTTGCGGGCACCGCAGACGAAAGGCACCGTAAAGTCACGCTTGTCGATATGGAAACGGTCGTCGGCGGGAGTGAGCACTTCGCTCTCGTCGATGTAGTCCACGCCCAACGCCTCAAGGATGCGGGCTTCCACGATATGGCCGATGCGGGCCTTGGCCATGACCGGGATGGTCACCGCGTCCATAATACGCAGGACAATGGAAGGATCAGCCATACGCGCCACGCCGCCCGCCTTGCGGATGTCGGCGGGAACGCGCTCAAGGGCCATGACCGCACAAGCCCCCGCCTCCTGCGCGATTTTCGCCTGTTCGGGCGTCGTGACGTCCATGATGACGCCGCCTTTGAGCATTTCGGCCAGACCGGACTTAAGCTGGAAAGTTCCCTTCTCCATGATGTATCTCCTTCAAAAGCAATGGTTGCGATAATGATGGAGGCAACCTATCAGCAGCGGAGGGAAGAGGGATAGCGATCCGGCTCGGGAAGGATCAATGTTTTTGGACGGCGGGACAATGCGGATTGTCTCCATGACAATGCGGGACTGTACGGAGGCAGCACGGCAAGGCGCGGTACCTTTTCCCAAGCGATGCGGCGGCAAGGAAGGAAAACCGCAAGTAGCCGTGAAACGTCAGATAGCCAACGTACTCCTATGGCATCAGCCTCCTTGTCCCCTTCTCGTATCCCTCAAGCCCGACAGCCCATTTTGACGGGTATCGTAAGCGAGCCCGGATGATGCTCAGGGGGGCCGTCCGTTTCAAAAATGGCTTTGCTTTTCCATGCGCTCCTCCACTATCAGGTTTCTTTTCTTCCTGAAAAAATTTTTGTGGATACCTACGGTGCAGACCACAGGCTTTTTGCCATCCCATTTCTGTAAGCCCTCTTTTCCGTTATCCATTGCAAATCTCTTGTGGTATGGCGATGCGGGCAGGAGCGAGATCACCAAGTTTGGCACCTAAATCACGCTATCTTAGTAAAATATATCGAAGTGATTGCAGGGGTTGCGCTCCGATGGAAGCTTTCTTTCCCATACAAAAAGCCCCGGCGTTGTACCGGGGCTTTCGGCCTGTGGGGAAACTAGGCGTGCGTTTCCGCCGGGCGGGGATACTTCAAGGCTGCCTGCGCCGCGGCCAGCCGTGCTATGGGGATGCGGTAAGGCGAGCAGCTCACGAGATCAAGCCCAATCTGGTGGCAGAACTCCACCGAGCCCGGATCGCCGCCGTGTTCGCCGCAGATGCCGATCATGAGGCCGGGCCGAACCTTGCGGCCCTCCTCCACGGCAATGCGCATGAGCCGCCCCACACCCGCACGATCCAGAACGGCGAAGGGGTTATCCTTAAGAATCTTCTGATGGATGTAGGCCGGGAGGAACTTGCCCTCGGCGTCGTCACGGCTGAAGCCGAAACAGGTCTGCGTGAGATCATTGGTGCCGAAGCTGAAGAATTCCGCCGCCTCCGCGATTTCTCCGGCCAGCAGCGCGGCGCGGGGAAGTTCGATCATGCTGCCGCACAGGTAGGTGAAGGTCACGCGATGCGCCTCCATGCACTCCCTTGCGATGCGGTCGCACTTTTCCTTCAAAAACTCCATTTCCGCCTTGCTGATGGTCAGCGGGATTTCGATTTCCGGCAAGACCTTGTAGCCGTCGCGGGTGAGGCGCGCCGCCGCGTTGAAGACGGCGTGCATCTGCATTTCGTAGACTTCCGGGTAAGTGATCCCCAAACGGCAACCGCGGTGGCCCATCATGGGATTGGCCTCGTGCAGCTTTGCCACTTGCGCGAGCAGCGCCTCCTTTTCCTCCAGCAACTGCGGATTGTCGCCGCGCACCCGCAGCTCGGTCGTCTCGACGAGGAGCTTCTCAAGGCTCGGCAAGAACTCGTGCAGGGGCGGATCAAGGAGCCGGATGCACACGGGCAGGCCGCGCATGGCCTTGAGGATACTGTAGAAGTCATTCTCCTGCATGATCCGCAGGGGCAGCAAGGCGCTCAGGCGTTCCTCGGTCGTGCGGGCGAGGATCATCTTCTGCACGTAGGGAAGCCGTTCCTGCGCCATGAACATGTGCTCTGTACGGGTCAGGCCGATACCCTCCGCGCCGAAGCCGCGCGCCTTCTCGGCATCCTCGGGCGTGTCCGCGTTGGCGCGCACGGAGAGCGTCCGCACCTCGTCGGCCCAGCCGAGGACGGCCTGGTATTCGTCGGAAAGTTCCGGGTCCTTCAGGGGGACCGCCCCCAGAATCACGGTCCCGGCGGTACCGTCGATGGACAGCAGATCGCCCTTCTTCACCACCACGTCGCCTACGGTGAAGCACTCGTTTTCGTAGTCCACATGCAGGGCCTCGCAGCCGCAGACGCAGGGCTTGCCCATGCCCCGGGTGACGACCGCCGCATGGCTGGTCATCCCGCCACGGCTGGTGAGGATGCCCTGAGCCTGCACGATGCCGTGGATGTCGTCCGGGGTGGTTTCCATACGCACGAGGATAACCTTGGAACCGATCCGGCCCAGATGCTCGGCCTCATCCGCATCGAACACCACTGAACCGAAGGCGGCTCCCGGCGACGCCGCCAGCCCTGTGGCGAGGATCACGGGCTGGGCCGAACGATCGATCTGGCGGTGCAGCAGATGGGCCAGATGCTCGGGATCGATCCGCAAGAGCGCGTCCTTCTTGTCAATAAGCCCTTCCAAAACCATATCATGGGCGATCTTGAGCGCGGCCTGCGCGGTGCGCTTGCCGTTGCGGGTCTGAAGGATGAAGAGCTTGCCGCGTTCCACGGTCAGCTCGATGTCCTGCATGTCGCGGTAGTGCGCCTCCAGCTTGCGGGCGATGCCCTCGAACTGGCGGTAGATGTCCGGCATGTCGTGGGCCAGTTCTTCGATGGGGCGCGGGGTGCGCACGCCCGCCACCACGTCCTCGCCCTGCGCGTTGATCAGGTATTCGCCGTAAAGCTTGCTCTCGCCCGTGGAGGGGTTGCGGGTGAAGGCCACGCCGCTGCCCGAATCGTCCCCCATGTTGCCGAAGACCATGCTCTGGATATTGACCGCCGTACCGAGGTGGTGATCGATCTTGTTCAGATCGCGGTAGACCACGGCCCGGTGGTTGTTCCACGAGCGGAAGACCGCCTCGATGGACAGCATGAGCTGCTCGTGGACGTCATCCGGGAAAGGCCGCCCGGTTTCCTGAAGGTAGAGGGCCTTGCTGTCGGCAATGACGGCGTGCAGGGAATCGAGGCTCAGCTCCTGATCCAGCCGCACGCCCTGCGCGTCCTTGCGCTCCTGAAGGAGGGCCTCAAACTTGTCCTTGGGGATTTCCATGACCACGTCGGCAAACATCTGAATGAAACGGCGGTAGGTGTCGCAGGCGAACCACTCGTTGCCCGTGTTTTCGGCCAGCGCCCGGAAGGTGGCCGGATTCAGGCCGAGATTGAGCACGGTATCCATCATGCCGGGCATGGAGAAGACCGCGCCCGAGCGCACGGACAGGAGGAGCGGCTGGTGCGGATCGCCGAAACGCTTGCCCGTCTCCTCTTCCAGGGCCCGGAGGTTGCGCGCCACTTCCTCATCAAGGCCCTCAGGCAGGCGCTTCCCGTCACGGTAATAATCCCGGCAGGCGTCCGTAGTGACGATCAGGCCCGGAGGGACCGGAAGGCCGAGGTTGGTCATCTCCGCAAGGTTCGCCCCCTTGCCGCCCAGCAGTTCCTTCATTCCGGCGTTACCTTCATGGAACAGATACACGTACCGCATACGGCCTCCTCATGGATGAAGACGACGGTTTTTTCTTTTGTTATACGAAAGGCGGGAAGGCAGGTCAATCCTGTCCGCAAAAATACTAGGCTCCTTTTTCTTCCTTCTGGCAGCGGAAACAAGAAAGATTTCCGCTCCACCCTCTCCCTTGCGGCGCTCTCATACATTCCTCTTCCTGTCGCGTCACCTCGCGGTCAGGCATGTAAGGGAGATGGTGAGCGCCCCCACAATCCAGCCCCTCCGGGTAAAAACGGAGGGGGCGGGTTCATCTGCAAGGATACCCCTCTCAAGAGCACTGTTTGCCCCCTTTTCCCGGACCCCTACGGTACATCCTCTCCCCCACGCGGCCCGGCGGAGGCCCTTCCCCTCTATTTTCCTTCCCCTTCTGCGCCTTCCCCGGCACCCGGTCCCACGAAGGATACGCCGCCGACCCCGTCCCTTCCCCCAAACCTCACGGGGACCATACAAAAAACGGGAACGATCCGCGGATCGTTCCCGTTTCAAGGCGCATCCCGCGCCACGGCAGGCACACGGCCTAGCCGGGCAGGGATTCCGCGTAGATTTCGATGGTGTGCTTGACCTCCACCGCGTCATGGTTGCGGGCCAGCATGTCGGCAAGCTGCATCATGCAGGCCGGGCAGCCCGTGGCCACCACGTCCGCGCCGCTCGCGATCACATTGTCGCGCTTGCGCTGCCCCATTTTCTGCGCAAGGTCGTAATGCGTCAGGGTGAAGGAGCCGCCGCAACCACAGCAGCGGTTGGCTTCCGCCATTTCCACCAGATTGTATTTCGGATTCATGCGGATCAGGTCGCGCGGCTGCTTGCTGACGCCCAGCGATTTCTGGAGGTGGCAGGACTCATGATAGGTCACCTTGGTCTGCCCCTTCACCGGTGACTTGGGGCTGACGTGGAGCACGTCCACCAGCAGGGCGTTGACATCGATGGCCTTGGGCGAGAGGGCGTTGATGGCGTCCCGGTAGCGGGGGGGCAGGTTCTGCGAGAGACGGGGCCAGTATTCCCGGATGGCCACCGTGCACGAGGAACAGGGAGTCACGATGTAGTCGAAGGTCTGGTCCTTGAGCACATCGACGTTGTGCATGACCATTTTCTCGAAGCCCTGCCGATCCCCGGAAGCAAGGGCGGGCATCCCACAGCAGGCGTAGCCGTCCGAGAGGAAGACGCCGATTTCATGGTAGTCAAAGACCTTGAGGCAGGCTTCGGAAACGTTGGTGTACACCTTGTCGCCGAGGCAGCCCGGGAAAAAGGCCACCTTGACGCGGCTTTTCCCCTGAGGTGTGTTCAGTTTGCCCACCGTGCGGTGCAGGGGCTTTTCGGCGGGCACGGGCACGTGCCGATCCCCGAGGAGGGACTTCAAAAGCGGGGCGGAGGCGGTATGCTGCGGCGTGTCGTCCTTCTTCAGAACGAGTTTCTGGAAGGGCGCGCCAACGCGCATCAGGGTGTCGAAGAGGCGCGGGTTGGGAAGCAGCATACGGAAGGCGGCCTTTTTGATGGCGGACATGCCCAGATAGGCGGCGACGATGGCGCGCGCTTCAAGGAAAATGTCGGTGGTGTGCACGCCGGAAGGACAATTGGCCTGACAGGAGCCGCACAGAAGGCAGCGGGAAAGCTTTTCGTTCACCGCTTCCGGGTCTTCGATGAGGCTGTGGGCAAGGTTCTCGATGAGGGCGATCTTGCCGCGCGTCAGGTCGCCTTCGATGCGCGTGGTCATGTACATCGGACAAAAAGCCTGACAGAAACCGCATTTCATGCAGGCCGCCAGCTTGTCGTCGAGAGCCATCAGAGCATTGGCCAGTTGCGTAAGTTCATCCATGAAGCAATCCCTTTTCGGGTAAAAAGTCCGATCCGACCGAACGGCGGGGCACCGCCCGCGCCGCCGCGGGGCAACACGTTCAGATGCTGACGATCTTGGAGGCGTTCAGCAGCTTCTTGGGATCAAAGGCCGTACGCATACGCCGCATGAACTGGAGGGTCCCCTTCGACGTCTCCTGTTCCAGCCACTTCTTCTTGGAAAGGCCGATACCATGCTCGCCCGAAAGCGTCCCGCCAAGCTCGAGCGCGGTGTTGAAGAGATCGTTGACGGCCCGTTCCACGCGGCCGAATTCCTCCTTGTCGCGCCTGTCGCAGAGGATGGAGGGATGAAGGTTCCCGTCCCCGGCGTGGCCGAAGGTGCCGATGGTCACGTGATGCCGGGCGGCGATCTCGTCGAGGGCCTTGATCATGGCCGGAATCTGGGAACGCGGGACCGTGGCGTCCTCAAGCATGAGCGTGGGGCGGCAGCGGGCCAGCGCGGGGATGGCGACGCGCCGGGCTTCCCAAATCTTGTTCTTTTCCTGCGCGTCCTTGGCGACGACGACTTCCAGCGCCCCGGTCTCCTTGAGCACCTTTTCCACGATCACGGCTTCGTCCGCGACCTGCGCCGGGTGGCCGTCCACCTCGATGAGCAGGATCGCCGCCGCGTCGCGGGGCAGGCCGATGTTGACGTAATCTTCCACGTAATTGATGGTGGCGTGATCCATGAATTCCAGCGTGCAGGGCACGACGTGCGCGGCGATGATCCCGGCCACGGCCTGCGAAGCGCGCGGCACTTCGGAGAAGATGGCCATCATCGCCTTGGACGCCTTGGGCGGGGCCACGAGTTTGAGCATGGCCCGGCTGGTCAGCGCGAGGGTGCCTTCGGAGGCGATGAGCAGGTCATTGACGTTGTAGCCGAGCTGACAGCCCGTGACGAAATGGCCCGTGGGCACGCAGTCGCCGGTTTCCGAGTAGACCTCAAGGCCCATGACGTACTTTTTGGTAGTGCCGTATTTCAGGCCGCGCAGCCCACCGGAATTTTCCGCAATGTTGCCGCCCATGGTCGAAACGGACATGGACCCCGGATCGGGCGGGTAGAAAAGCCCCCGCGCGGCCACGGCCGCGGCGAAGTCGGCGGTCACTACGCCGGGCTCGACCACGGCGTACATCTCTTCCTCGTTGATCTCCAGAATCCTGTCGAGGCTGTTCGTGAGGATGACGACCGCATCGGTGCTGTCGGGGATGGTGCCGCCGCTCAGGTTGGTGCCCGAACCGCGGATGGTGATGGGAATCCCTTCCTCGTAACATTTCTGGATCAGCGGCCCGAGCTGGTCCCGGTGCGTGGGCCGGACCACAAGGCCGGGGACCACGGGAGGAAGCACGGCGGCGTCATAGGCGTAGTTCTGACGATCCGCCTCGCCGGTCAAGACATTCTCTCTACCGACGATTTTTTCGATTTCCCTAACGAACGAAAGGCTTGGCATGGGTCACTCCGCAGCAGTGCTAACGTGCTCAGCGAATGGCGCTACAAAAAACGAAGAGCATTTCGGCCCTTTTCCTACCGGCAATCATCCCGGAATCCACAGCGGACAATGATTGAACCTAACCCATCCGCAAGTTTTTTTCATTCATTGAACGCTCAAACCTTTTTCAAAATCAATAACATAAAGAGAAACTATCTTTCATTTTGCGCTCTATTCGCCGTCTCCGTTTCCCTTTCGGAACTTTTTCCGCCCCTTTTCTTTCGGCATGGACAGGAAAAACGGCATGTCCCCCGCGGCGTCTTCCGCCCGCCTTCCCTCCCTTCCCGAAACAGGTCTCCCTCCTCCCGCACAGCGGCCTTTCCGGGACGAGGCCCCCCTTATTGTTGAGCGCCTCGACCTGTCCCGTACACGGTTCTTTCCGGATCGGCCTCAGGCGCTCATCGACGAGGCAGGCCGCCCCCTCCGTCTACGGTTTTTCCCCGCTTGTGGCCTCCCTCGCACCCGGTTTTCTTCGGCTTCAAGATGCGCTACTATTGACAACGGAACAGCCCGTCAACCAAAGGAGCCGCTTATGCTCGAATTGCTCAAACGCCGCCGCAGCACCCGCCTCTTTACGGATCAGCCCGTAAGCGAAGAAGACCTCGACAGCCTGCTCAAGGCGGCGCTCCTCGCCCCTTCCTCGATGGGCAAAAGGCCCGTGGAATGCGTCGTCGTCCGGGACAGGGAAACCATCGCCCGGCTGAAAACCTATAAAAAGCACGGCACCACGGCTCTGGAAAGCGCGCCTCTGGCCATCGTGGTAGCGGCGGACGCCCAAAAATCCGACGTCTGGGTGGAGGACGCCTCCATCGCCGCCACGTTCCTGCAAGTAGAAGCCGAAGCGCTCGGCCTCGGTTCCAACTGGATACAACTGCGCCGCCGCGAAAGCGACACCGAGCCTTCTGAGGTAGCGTTCCGCCGTGAACTCGGCCTGCCGGATCACTACGGCGTGCTCTGCGTCGTCGCCGTGGGCCATAAGGCCGAGGACAAAAAAGCGTATACGGACGACGATCTGGACTTTACGAAAATCCACTACGAAACCTTCTGAGGCTCCCCGCCTCCCTTCCGCCGCAGGCCCCGGAACGGCACCCGGAAAAAGGGCTGGAATCTGGCCGCCAAGGGCATGGCGCTGTCCCCAAAGATGGTTTCATGGCCTCGTGCCGGCATGCCCCCCCGAACCCGTGCGGAAAAAAGGAAATCCTCATAAAAGGAACCCACCGGCATAGCCGGTGGTTCTTCATATGCGCCTGTAAGGCTCTGTTACCAGCAGCGCCCTAACAGG
>CALVEZ010000056.1 GCA_944326695.1 Candidatus Bilophila faecipullorum
TGGAAAGCTACCGCCTCGACATCCGCTAGCCCCTACCGCCCCTCCCCCCGGGGCGTCACCATAAAAGCCCTGCCGGGGGCTTCGTACCCGGCTCAAAGGAGAAAGCCATGAGCCAAGAAATAGCCCTCTTTGCCACCAATGCCCGCATGATGGGCCCGAACATGACCTATGTGCGCGAGGAAACCATCATCGTCTCCGAACCGCTGACCGACGCCGAGCGGCTGGAATGTGGGCAGGAAATGGCCGACGCCTTGGGGAAGATCGAGGAATACGAGGCAGCTCTCGACACCGAACGCAAGCACTACAAGCGGCTTATCGAACTACAGGAAAAAATCGCACAGTTCGCCTCGAAGCACTTCCGCGACGGGAAGGCGGAAAGGGAGGTCCACTGCGATCTCATCAAAGACTGGGACAAATGCGAGATGGTCTGGATCGAGGCCGAGCCTCCTTACCGGGAAGTCCTCCGCCGCCCCATGACCGCCGAGGAACGACAGGGCTCCTTCCTCGAAAAGCCCCTCGCCGCTCCCGCTGCGGACGATGTGATCGACGTGGACGCGGAGGAACAATGATGGACACCCCTCGCCGCGCTACCATCACCATTTCCGAAACGCCAAAGGAAAATACCCTCAGCCTCGATGTGGAGTTCTTCCCCGGATTGAACCTTCAGGACGATGCATTCTCAGGTCTGGCGCATCTCGTCTATACCGCGCTGGAAGCCATCAACAAGGAAGTGGAACGTCATGTCCGATGAAGCGCCGAAGCCCCGCAAGCAAAAGAACTTCGCCCAAATCAACGGTGCGTGCAAAATGGCTCCCCTCAGCGATGGACTGTCTCCCAAGGCTTGCCCCGTCTGCGGCACCGTCAGCAAACTCAGGGAGTGCCCCTTCTGCCACCATCGGCGAGGGAAGAAATAACCACCATCCGGGGGCGCGGCCGGACAACAACGCGCGGAGCAAGCCATGTCTGAGAAAATCTCTGAATTCGCCATCCTCGTCCGCGACATGCGGGCGGCCCAGAAACGTTACTTCGACACGCGGGACAAGGCCGACCTGTTCCGCGCCAAAGAGCTCGAAAAGAAGGTCGACGACGAACTTGCCGTCATCTTTGGCGGCGTCCGGACGCAAGGACTCCTGTTATGAAGAAATACTTTCCGCCCCCACCGGAGGTTGTACAGCGCGCCCGCTGTTATCTGGCGCTGCGACTCCTGCGGGCCTACGTCGACGTCATGGGCAAAATCCGGCGCTGGCTCGGTGAATGTGAAGAGATGCTGGAACGGCGGCCGGTGTCCAACCGCACCGATTCCGAGGTCATCCAGAAGCTGGAGATCGTCCTTTCGTGCATCGACTGCGGACCGCACAAATCCCCGCGTGAACAGTACACCCATTGGGGTGCGGCCATCTTCTGCGCCCATATCCTGCTTGTGGACGTCCGGGCCACCTGCCCGGCGTGGTACGGCAGGGCCATCCGCCGCAGAAACGACGCGGGCGTCATCACCAGCCGCTACCCCTGGCGCTACCTTTACACGGTCGTCGAGCGCCTCGCGGAAGGACTTGAGGCCACCATTCCCGAAGCGGCGGAACTGGGAACCGAAATCTATAGGAAAGTAGCGTAATCCATCCCCATATAGAAAATCCCGGTGAATTTGCGACCGGGATTTGATACCTTACTGGCTATTGGAGAAGTACATGGAAGACAGGCTCCTGCGTCTGAAAGAGGTCCTTGAGGTTATTCCCGTATCACGAGCCACATGGTACCGGGGAATATGGGCGGGGTTCTATCCCCAGCCGGAAAAACACGGCCGCTCTTCTCTCTGGCGTATGTCCGATCTACAAAAAATCATCACAGGGAATCAAGGAAATCAGCCCATGCCTGCATCATCTGGCGACGCTCGGTGATGTACTCCGCCCGGTTATACGCGGAACGGACCTTATTTTTATCAACGTGTGCGAGCTGGCGTTCGATAACATCCGAGCGCCAGCCCATTTCGTTGAGCAGGGTAGACGCCATACTGCGGAACCCGTGCGCGGTCATCTCCCCGGCAAACCCCATCGATTGGAGCGCGCACCGGACTGTATTCTCACTGATCGGGCGTCGCCGCCTCCCCTGCCCCGTAAAGATGTAAGGCTGCGTCCCGTTGACGCTCTTCATCTCCTCCAGCACAGCAATGGCTTGCCGCGACAGCGGAACCATATGCTCCCGCCGCATCTTCATCCTCTCGGCTGGCACCAGCCACATCCTCTCTTCCCAATCGATTTCCTCCCATGCAGCAAAACGTAACTCGGCCTGCCGCACAAACGTGAGAGCCGTGAAGCGCACCGCCGCACGCACCACAAAACTGCCCTGATACGCATCAAGAGCACGCATCACGGCACGCGCACCATCTTTGGTGGTGAGGGCGGCATGATGCTTCTCCTGTGCCGGAGCCAGCGCCCCACGCAAATCCCGACAGGGATCGCTCTTGGCTTTTCCCGTGGCCACTGCTCTTCGAAAAATCTGCGAGCAAATTCCCAGAACCCGGTTCGCCGTTTCGATGACGCCCCGCTTCTCCAATGATGTCAGGATACTCATGATCTCGATGGGGGTTATCTCCGATAGTGAGCGCTTGCCCAAGCGAGGCAGCAAGTATTCGTCAATCCTGCGCCGCACCAACGCCTTGTAGTGCTCCGACCACGGCACGGAGTACAGGGAATACCACTCCTCCGCCATCGCTGCAAAAGAGTTCTCCGCCGCGCGGCTCTCAACCTTCTCTTCCTTGCGGGCCTGTGAAGGGTCCACGCCGGACCCAAGCAGCTCCTTCGCTGCCGCCCGCCTGTCACGGGCCAACTTGAGGGGTACTTCGGGGTATATCCCAAAACTCAGAAGCTTTTCCTTTCCGTTCCACCGATAGCGCCATCTCCACCGTTTTGATCCGGTAGGCGCAACCTCTATGTAAAGCCCCTCGGAATCATAAATCTTGTAGGGCTTATCCGTGACCTTGGCCTGTTTGATTTTTGTGTCTGTCAGCATAGGGAATTCTGGGGTATG
This sequence comes from Candidatus Bilophila faecipullorum, assembly GCA_944326695.1. Taxonomy (GTDB): domain Bacteria; phylum Desulfobacterota; class Desulfovibrionia; order Desulfovibrionales; family Desulfovibrionaceae; genus Bilophila; species Bilophila faecipullorum. Next base: position 3,025 of record CALVEZ010000056.1, read on the forward strand.
TGGGGTATCCAACTGGGGTATGGATTCCCCGCTTGGTGAAGATACCCTCGAATATACCCCAAAAAAGAGTGAGCTGACAAAAGATAATATGAGACGATATGAGACTTCGTGAGACGAAAGAGAGGGGAAAAAGTAAAGGCTCCTGAGACGTTATGAGTCTTCAGGAGCCTTTATGAGATACAAATATGGCGGAGAGGGAGGGATTCGAACCCTCGATACAGTGTTACCCGTATACCCGCTTAGCAGGCGAGCGCCTTCGGCCGTCTCGGCCACCTCTCCACATAATGGACAAAACATCCTTATTCTTTTCAGAAACCCGATGTCTTGTTCCGAGTGGTGTTCTACCTTTCTAATGAGCCTCTGTCAAGCACAATTTCGCCTCAAAAGGCATCTTCCCGGCTTAGTCCCAAATCCCGGGGAGTTCCACCATGACGGAGTAGCTTTTGTCGTACCCATCGTAACGGTAACGGCCTACAATACGGTAACACTGTGCGGTGTAGGCCAGATCGATGCTTTGATCGTAGGTCTTGCCCATAGAACCACCTTCCCTCATATCACGGTAATCGTCGATACGGACGGACCATTCCGGCGTGAGGTTGACGGTCAAATCGTTATGGAGCAGCCGCAAATTGGAAGACAGCTGCACATTGTTCCAGTTTTCATACTGGAACTTGCGACGGTAATCATAATACTTGTCGCGGAAGCTCAAGCCCGTCAGCCATGAAATCTTGTTGCCGTAGCGCAGGTTGATATCGTGGTCATGCCGGGTTACTTCGCCGTCATAGACCGAAACATAGGTTTTGCCTCGATATCCGAACCACGGCCAGGGATAGACCTCCAAATCGGAAAGCACATCCATAAAGGGTCGCCGTCCATACTCATCCCGATAGCGTTCGCGCTCAGCTTCCTCGAAGTCGTAACCGCTTTCCAGCCGCCACCGCACGAGTTCCTGATACATGGTAGTACGTTGTGCTTGTTGCTTGTCACCCTCTCCCGTGACCGAAACCACCGCTCCTTTGCGCGTGATGATGTTGGTGATCGAATAGGTCAGCTCATTGGTGGGCAGTATACGGTCTTCAGCGATATAAAAAGGATTTTTTTCCTGATCGACATGCGGCGTCCTTGAGTAGCGAATCCGGGGCTGTATCTCATGACGCACGGCGGTCCAGAGCCGCTTGCCGGCATTATCCGGCGTAAGCTCCAGAGACGATTCATCCTCCAGCCGCCATATCCGGCTGGCTTGCGTATAGCCCTGAATGTCCATGTCCACGAGCGAGCGCGACTCCCCGGTCTGGCGCGGCGAAGCGGAATTATCCATGTACATGGCGCGCAGGCTGGTGTGATCCTTGCGGTCCGTGTCGTAATAGGTCTGGCGCAATCCCACCGTCCCGATCAGGGAGCCATACTTCAAATCCAGCGGGAACGAAAGCCGGGGGTATATTTCGGACCGCCACCCTGTTGTCCCCTCGGCGCGGTACATGTAGCCCGATTCGAACTGCGTTTCGATTTCCAGCGGAAACTGGGGCACTATCCGCCCTTTGTACAGAAAGAGGTCCAACTGGGGGAGGCGCTGGACCAGTTCATCCTCGTTGCGGGAGCGCAGGTTCCCATGCCCGAGGGCAGGGTCCTGCTCGTAACGCGCGCTGGCCACAATGCCCACGCGCTGCCAGTCGCGGCTCAAAAGAAGCGCGCTCACGCGGTTTTGATCATCCTCCTGCAAATCGCGTCCGAACATACGGAAAAGGCTGTCGCGGGACCGCGTAAATCCTGTAGGCCCCTGATTGAACTCGCGGAGGAAATCCTGATCGGAAACATAGTCGATGTTGGAGCGGTATTGCCACAGGGAAGCACCCAGAAAACCGTCCGCCATGCCTCGCAGCCAGTAACGGTCATGATTGGTGCGCACCGTATTCAGGTTTTCGTCGACGCGGCTCATACCGGGGATGGAAACGCGCTCCTTGTCATAAATGCCCGTGGCGGCCAGCCATGTCTTCTGGCCTGTGAACTCGTTGGCGCGGTACTCGGCGCTGAAGAGCGGCCCCACCTTTTCCATCCAGCCCGCGTAAAACGTCATGTCGTGGCTTTCGTCAATGGCCCAGAAATACGGCTGGGTGTAGTAAAAGCCGCGCTTATCACTGAACCCGTAGTCGGGAGGCAGCAGCCCCGATTGCCGGGTGGTCTTCGCCGGAAGCACCATGAAGGGGCTGTAGAAAATGCCCGTATCCTTGACGTCGAACGTGGAATGGAAAAGCTGCGCGTACCCGTCGATCTCAACCACGGCCTGTTCCGCGTTCATGGACCACGCGGGTTTCGGGCCGTCGCACGTCGTCACCTTGGCCTTGTTGAAGGTGTAGCGATCGCCCCAGTGCTTGACGATGCGCGAGCCGCTGAAATAGATGTGCGGCCCTTCCATAAAGACATGGCCGTTGGTCAGCCAGCCGGTTTTGGAATGCAGATCGAATTCAGCCTCGTCCGCGTTGATGTCGTCCTTACCCATGCGCACAAAGACGTTGCCTTTCAGATAGACCCAGTTCGTGGAGGCGTAGTAGCGCGCAAAATCGGCCTTGAGGATGTCGTTGCCCCGCTGAAGGACCACGCCTCCTTCCGCTTCGACGATGGTATTGTCGCTGAGGGTAGTCAGCTGGTCCGCCTGCAGATTCCATGAAACCTGCTCGGCGTCCTCCGAAGGCATGGTAAGGACGTCTTCCGCAGCCCCGGCAGGGCCGAATGTGCCCAACAGCATCGCCATAACAAGGACGCAAACGCACAAGGTTTTCAGCAACAACCACGTATTTCCACGAAACGGGGGCATGATCATGGGCACGACAAACTTCCTGTTGCATCCGTCATGGGGACGCACTATAAAAATGCTCCGCAAGGGAGCGTGTCCGAAAGAATCCGCAGCGACGTTTCAGGCGCGGGCGCACGCTTCGCCGCTTTCCTCCCTGCTCCGTACAAAGAGCGGCAGGGGAAAAAGCTGTTGCTCCTTCTCCTGAAAGGGCTCCCACCCGGCGCGCTGAACGGTGCAGAGTGCACCCTAGCCCATTTCCGGAACAAAAAAAACCCTCACCGACTTGTCCCTCTCGGCATTTCCTCAAAAAGAAGCGGAACTCTAACACCATCTAACACGATGTACCCCCGGGGCGGCCTTCTTCCTCCTGCCAGAAGCACGCCGTTGCAACGGACATCTTTTTTGAACACAGCGCCCCGCGTGGAGGTCCCATGTTTCTGAGCAGCGCCCTTATCACCGTCCATCTCGAAAACCTGCGCCATAACCTGAAAACGCTCCTTGCTCGGCATCCTCTGCTCATGCCCGTGATTAAGGCCGACGCCTACGGGCACGGCATCGTGGCCGTGGCGCGGGTGCTGGCGGAGGAAGGAATTACGCATATGGCGGTGGGATCGGTCGGAGAAGGCGCGCTCCTCAGGCAGGATGGCCATACGGCCTTTCTGCTGGCTCTGCTGGGGCTCGCGCGGGACGAGGATACGGCCATAGCCGCGAACTACGACATCACCCCTCTGGTGCACAACCGGGAAAGCCTGCAAAGGATTCTGGTGCAAAGCCATCTGACGGGCCGCCCTACCCCCCTGAGCATTGCCGTCAAATTCGATACGGGCATGTCGCGGCTCGGCTTCCGGGTGGAAGAGGCCGCCGATCTCGCGGACTACCTGCGCACGCTGCACGAGGTGCATCCCGTGCTTGTCATGTCCCATCTCGCGGCTTCCGATACGCCCGCCCTCGACGCCTTTACCCACGAGCAGGCGAAGCGCTTTCTGGACGCCGCCGCCAGCATGAAGGCGGTTTTTCCGAACATCAAGACCTCGCTCACCAATTCGCCGGGCCTGCTGTGCTGGCCGAGCTATGTGGGCGATCTGGCCCGCCCGGGCGTCACCCTTTATGGGGGCAACCCCCTGCATGGCACGGATCGGGCCAAACTCGGCATGGGGCTCCTCCCCGTCATGGAAATGGCCGCGCCCGTGCTTTCCGTGCATCCCGTGGAACAAGGCGCGACCGTCAGCTACGGCTGCCTTTACAAGGCGCCGCGGGACATCCGCGTGGCCGTGGTCGGCGCGGGCTACGCGGACGGCTACCCCCGCGCGCTGTCCATGCGGGGGGCCGTTCTCGTCCGGGGCCGCCGGGCCCCTATTCTGGGGAGGGTCTGTATGCAGATGTGCATCGTGGACGTGACGGACATCCCCGGGGTGGAGCCCGGGGACACGGCCTATCTTCTGGGGGGCCCGGGCCCTCTGTCCATCAGGCCGGAAGAATTGGCCGAATGGTGGGGAACCATTTCCTACGAGGTCTTTTGCGCGCTTGGACGCAACCGGCGCGTCAGCGAGAAAAAGTTCAGCGAATACAGCCGCAGGCACGAAAGCTAGACCGTCGCGCGGCCATACCTAGCGGGCGCAGCAATAGCCCCCTTCCACCCCTTGCGGGCTGAGGACAATCTGCCAGAGCTGGATGTCGCGCGCCCGGAAAGCCCCCGCGCAACTCAGGAGATAATAGCGGTACATGCGCCGCACGCGCTCGCTGCACTGAAACGCGCCTTCCGCATAGCCTTCCTCGAAACGCTGATGCCATGCCATGAGCGTCTTGTCGTAATCCGCCCCGAAATTGTGCCAATCCTCCATGACGTAGCGTCCCATGATCGCCTTGCCGATGCAGACCGGGGAAGGAAGCATCCCGTTGGGGAAAATATACTTGTTGATCCACGGATCAGTGCCCGTCTTGCGCGTGCTGCTACCGATGGTGTGCAGCAAAAAGAGGCCGGAGGGATCGAGGAGCGTATGGGTCGTGTCCATGAAGACCCCGTAATTCTTGCGGCCCACATGCTCGAACATGCCCACGGAAACGATCCGGTCGAAGCGGCCCTTGATGGAGCGGTAATCTTCCAGCAGCCAGTTGACCTTGTGCTCCGTATCGTGCTCGCGGGCGTAGGCGAACTGCTCGGTGGACACGGTCACGGCGGTCACCTTGGCCCCGTAATGCTCGGCCATGTAGAGGGAAAGCCCACCCCAGCCGCAGCCGATGTCCAGAACGCTCATCCCTTCCTTAAGATCGAGCTTGCGACAGATGAGCTCCATCTTGTTGTTCTGGGCCTCGTCGAGCGTGGAGGCGTCCTTCCAGTAGCCGCAACTGTAATTCATGGTCGGGCCCAGCATCCGGGCGAACATGGCGTTGTCCATGTTGTAATGCTGCTCGGCCACCATGGTGGCCCGGGCCACGCTTTGCAGGTTGAAAAGGGTCTGCGCCGCCATGATCGCAAAGACGGGCAGGTTGTTGTGTATCTTGGCTTCCAAATGGGCGCGTATGGCCCGGCAGAACATCACGTCAAGCTGATCGCAGTCCCACCAGCCTTCCATGTACGACTCGCCCGTGCCGAGCGTGCCCTGCCGAAGAACCCGCTGGTACAAATCGGGATTGTGAACCTGAATATCCCAGGGCCTATCGCCCCCTATGCGGATATCCGCCACCGCCAGCATCGAAGTGACCATCGTTTTTGCATCCATGCTCCACCACCTTTTCTCGTTCTGCCACGCCGTTGTTTTCCAACAGGGCGGAAGGCGTCTTGCCATGATGCATCACGGGTAATCCAATTCTTCAATTATTAGTTGGTGGTAATGTCTCCTTTTTAACGCGGGGCCCTGTACGACCCTGCCCCCTCCCCCACGGGAAGGAAAGGCGCGGCTCTCATGGAAGAAAGCTGAAAGAAATCTTTTCGGCCTTTTCTTCCTCTTTCACTTTCAACATAACGTTCATGCAGAAAATGTAAAGGACATGGTGAAGCACAGTCACGCTCCGCCAGTCTTGCCTTGTTCCCGGACGATGCACGGCGAAAAACGCCCTTTACAGCCGCTTCTGCGGATTATTGCGGAAGGCAATAGGCCACATCAGCTTTTACCGCTTGCAGCGACGGCGTGATGAGCCCGGCAATTCCCTTCCACAGCCTTTTATAAGGAGGATTTTCAAAAAAGGATCGGTGTTGTGAAACGCCCAGTAGAGAAAGCCTGTCCTTTTTCCATGCAAAAAAGCCGACGGGATGTCCCGACGGCTTTTCGATTTTGAAGCATGGAAGGGTTCCCGGATGGACCGTTCCCCTGCCGTCAGCTCAGACCAAAAGGAGTACGGCCGCGTTGGAAATGGCGAAAACCAGCAGGATCACCGACACGACCATGCCGATTTTATGGCGCATGGGAGTCGCGCTGCGGGCGATCACCGTCCATACAATGGAGGGGATGAGCAAGGCCACGAAAAGGGAACCGACGATGAGCGGCACGCCTTCCCGTTCCAGCGGCAACACCCCCTGCATCCGCATGAGCACGCACAGGCCGCCCGCAAGCAGCAGGGCTATCCAGCCGCCCCAGGCCGCCCATTCGCCGCACCAGCGGGCCGCGAAGGTATAATAGTCCCGGCCGAAATCATCGGCGCGCCGCCGGATGAGCAGCCAGCAAAGGCCGAGCGCGCCCGCGGACGCGACCTCCAGAAAATGGACGAGGCCGAAATACAGCCAGAAGGGGTCATTGGCTGCCGGAAGGAGTATATCGACGAGCGCCTGCACGTCGTTTTGCTGCGGCAGTTCCGTTCCCTGCATTGCCACCCGGCCCAATACGAGGCCGATGACCGGGAGCCCCGCCAGACAGCTTCCCGTCACAAAGGCCAGCAGGCCGTGCAGCACGGGATGCTGGCGCAAGGGCTTCCACGCGGCCACGGCCAGGGTCCAAAGCAGGGTTCCCGCCAGCAGGAGCCCTGCGGCGGCGTAAAGCCCAACCCGGTAAAGCGGGTGCAGGGAAGCGTAGGGGATGATCCCGCTCACGGCTACTCCGGCGCCGCAAACGAGGAAAAGCCAGTTCAGAATGTTGGCAAAGCGCGCCTGCTGGCGCGAGCAGCGTTCAAAAAGGCTGCGCCTGCCGTAGTGGGCGCGGATGAGGCCGTACAGGACCACGAACGGCAGGACTACCGCCGCGAAATACAGGCAGACGGGCACGGCGAACAGCGCGAGCTGTCCCCATGCCTCCCAAAAGCCGGGCGGCAAGGTGGGCATCCAGGCGGACAGGCTTTCCAGTAGAGACGTCGATTGCATGTGCCATTTCCTCGTTATCTGGGCAGAAAGTGAAAGGGCGCTCCGCCCGGAAAAAGGCCTTGCGGGGCGCGCGACGGTTCAGGCCTCAACATGGGTTCACCAATACCAAAAGTAAAGCCTGTTGGCACATTTTTTTTCATGGAGGCCCCCAAAAGCGCCCACAAGAGTTCTGAAAGCCGGATGGCGCTCGGCAAAGGCGGCGAAAAAATGCCGGATACCCTCAGGCAGTGATTGCTAACGTTCCTGATTTAGGCGATACTGACAAACCCGCGGGAGGCGTCCGCCTCCGCGAGCGAGGCTCCGCCGGCTCCGGCCGAGCGCCCCGCCTCCGAGCCTACAAATCATGTATGAGGTACAACGGTGGAGAAAACAGCACATAAAGTCCTCGTAGCCAACCGGGGTGAAATCGCCGTCCGCATCGTTCAGGCCTGCCGCAAGCTGGGCCTCGAATTCGTCTGCGTGTATACGGCCGAGGATGTCCATTCCGGCCACGTACGCATCGCCAAAGAACTGGGAGGGGAAAAATCCCTCTATCAGGTTTCCTCCTATCACGACGCCAACGAAATCCTCTCCGTGGCCGACGACTCCGGGGCCACGGCCGTTCATCCGGGCTACGGCTTTTTCGCCGAGGACTTCCGCTTTGCCCGCCGGGTCACCACGCGCGAACGCAAACTGATCTTCATCGGCCCCTCATGGCGCGTCATCCGCGAGCTGGGCGACAAGATCAACACGAAGCGCCTCGCGCGCAGCCTCGGCGTCCCGACCGTCCCGGGTTCCGACCGCCCCATCTACGACGAGATGGAAGCGGAAAAAATCGCCCGGAACCTGTACGACTTCCAGTTGCAGCAGGGCATCGCCCGGCCTCTCGTGCTGGTCAAGGCCTCGGCGGGCGGCGGCGGCATGGGCATTGAAGAGGTCTACGACATCGATCAGTTCCGCTCCATCTATCGGCGCATCCGCAACTACGCCCTGCGCCAGTTCAAGGACGAGGGCGTCCTCATCGAGCAGCGCATCTGCGGCTTCAATCACCTTGAAGTGCAGATCGTCTCCGACCGCAGCGGCAAAAACCCCGTGCACTTCGGCACCCGCAACTGCTCCATCCAGTCCACCGGGCTGCAAAAGCGCATCGAGGTCGCCCCGGGCTTCGACTCCTCCTCCATCGAATACGATTTCGACGCGGACAAGCTCCTTGCGGACATCACCAACCACTCGCTGGCGCTGGCCCGCAAGGTCGGCTACGACAACGTGGGAACGTGGGAATGGATCGTGACCAAGGACGGCAGCCCCTTCCTTATGGAAGTGAACACGCGCATTCAGGTGGAGAACGGCGTTTCCGCCCGCATTGCCCGCGTGCGCGGCCAAGGGGACGTCGACCTCATCGCGGAACAGATACGCATCGGCCTTGGCGAACCGCTCGGCTACACGCAAGAGGACATCACCTTCGAGGGCGTGGGCATCGAATACCGCCTCATCGCGGAAGACCCGGACAACCGCTTTACCCCGTGGGTAGGGCGCATCGACGCCTTCGGCTGGCAGGAACAACCGTGGCTCAAGATGCACACCCATGTTCCTACTGACGAATCCTACGACATCCCCACGGAATTCGACCCGAACCTCGCGCTGGCCATCATCTGGGGCGAAAACCTCGAAGAGGTCAAGGCCCGCGGCGTCCAGTTCCTTGACGAGCTGACGCTCCAGGGCGAAAACCAGTCCGGCGAGCTGAAGTCCAACATCAATTTCCTCCGGGCCAACACGGGCCGCATTCTCCGCTTCTAGCGGATCATCGGGTACAGCATGGATATTGAAAAAAGAGCACACCATCTGAGCGAACGTCTCAATTATATCCGCGACATCTTCGACGGGAAGCACCCCGAAGACATCGACCTGCTCCACAACCGCCTGAACGAATTCTTCCGGCGCGCCACGGAAGGCATACAGGCCGATCCCGCGGCGGAGCTCTCCACGCTGGAGGAGCTCTTCACCTTTATGGAGCGCAAGCTGGAAACCAAGCTCCAGCCGATGGACAAGGTGCGTATCGTGCGCCATCCGCAGCGCGTCTGTCTGCGCGACATCCTCGAAAACGTCTATGACAACTTCACCGAAATCGGCGGGCAGGAAGAGCACAGCATCGATCCGAGCATGCTCATCGCCCGCGCGACCATCACCCGCCGCCGCGGGAAAAAGACCTACAACCAGCTCATCATGGTCATCGGGCAGGAAAAGGGACACGGCGAGGAGTTCCGCAACGGCGGTTCCGTCAAGCCGTGGGGCAACTCCAAGGCCCTCCAGTACATGAAGGTCGCGGAGACCGAGGGCATCCCCATCCATACCTACGTCTTCACGCCCGGCTCCTTCCCGGTTGAGGACACCCCCGGCGCGGCGCAGCAGATCGCCAAGAACCTCTATGAGATGGCCGGACTGACCGTGCCCATGGTCGCCGTCTTTTCCGAAGGCGGTTCCGGCGGCGCGGAAGCCATTTCGCTGGCCGACCGGCGGCTGATGCTCTCGCACGGCTATTACTCGGTTATCTCGCCCGAAGGCGCGGCGGCCATCGAAGGCCGCCTGAAACCTGGCCAGCGCGCCACCCCGGAACTCATCGAGCGTTGCGCCACCCAACTGCACATCACCGCGGAAGACAACCTGCGCTTCGGTTACATCGACAAGATCATTCAGGAGCCGAGCCTGGGCGCGCGTCCCTACCACTACGACTTCTTCCGCTCCCTGCGTCAGGAAATCATCCGGGCCACGGACGAGGCGGTCCTGTCCGTGCGCGGCATGGGCCTGTTCCGTGGAATGCTCCTGCGCCGCCTGAGCCGGGACGACATCAACGTCGATGAGATGTACATACGCTGGCACATGAGCCAAAGCGCGCGCGAACGCCTCGTTCTGCGCCGTCAGAAAAAATTCCTGCGCCTCTCGAAGGGAGCCTACATCGACCGCCGCCCCTTCCTCAACAAGATGCGCAACAGCGTCCGCGAGTCGTGGGGCAACATCTCAGCCCGAGTCAAGTACGCGCTGATCACCAAGCATCAGCGCAAACTGTCCTATGTGATGGATGAAATGACCTCGGAGCTGCACCTCCTGAAACGCCGCCTGACCTCGCCCTTCTGCCGCATCCCGCGTTCGCAGCGTCCGGCTATCGAGCCGGAAACGGTCCGCAAGCTGACCACGCTCTCCGACTGGGACGAAACGGAATCGCGCAAGGGCAAATGGGCCTACGTCAGCCCCCGCGCCAAGGAAGACCGCGCCATCACCTGCCCCAACGCCGCCACGCACGGCTGCCTTGATTTGTGGGCTCCCGATCTCTTTGGGGAGTTCGCCGGGGTGTGCACGTGGTGCGGGCACCATTTCCCGATGGAATACCAGTGGTTCGTGAAAAACGTCTTTGACGAGGATTCCGTCCGCGAGTTCAACGGCGAGGTTGAGGCTACCAACCCCCTCAACTTTGAAGGCTTCGACGTACGGCTGGCCGAGGCCCGCGAACGCACCAAGCTCAAAAGCGGCTGCATCACCTTTGAGGCCAAACTCGACGGCACCAAGATGATCGTCGCCCTTTTTGTGGGCACCTTCCGCGGTGGCTCGGTCGGATCGGCCGAAGGCACCAAGTTTGTGGAAGCCGCCGAACTCGCCATGAAAAAGCGCTATCCCCTGCTCGCCTACGTGCACGGCACGGCGGGCATCCGCATTCAGGAAGGCACCCACGGCGTCATCCAGATGCCCCGCTGCACGGTGGCCGTGCGGCGTTACATCAACGCTGGCGGCCTCTATACCGTGCTCTACGACACCAATTCCTACGCCGGGCCGGTGGCCAGCTTCCTCGGCTGCTCGCCCTACCAGTATGCGATGCGCTCCTCCAACCTCGGCTTCGCGGGGCGCGGCGTGATCAAGGAAACCACCGGAATGGACATCGAGCCGCATTATCACGGAGCGTATAAGGCTCTGGCGCGAGGGCACATTCAGGGTGTATGGGATCGCCGAGAGGCACGGGCCAACCTCAAGCAGGTCCTGCTGACCATGGGCGGCCGTAATTTGTATTATCGCTAGCCGCATGGCGGCCTGCTCCCGGGAAGTTTCCGCTTCCCGGGGTATTCCCTTTTGCCAAAAGAGAGCCATACTATATGTTGGACGTCACAAGCCTCCTCGAAGAAATCAAGGCTTCTCCCTATGAAGAGCTTGAAATCACCGCGCCGCACACGGGCGTGGTGACCTTCGGCTCGCTCAAACTGGGAGACAAGGTCATCGGCCCAAGCGGAACGTGGAAGGAACGGCCCGGAACCCTCATCGCCACCATGGAGCGCGAGCGGAACCCCAAACCGCTCAACGCCGTGCAGAAAGGGGAAGTCTGCGCCATCCACAGCGAACTGGAAGGAACGTTCGTGCAGGCGGGAACGCCGCTCGCGACCATCCGGCACTTCCTCTCCAAGGACGAGGTGCTCCGGGTGCTGCTGAAGCAGGCCCTGCACCTTTTCTGCGCCCCGGAACGGGCCAAGTATTATTTCGTTCCCCAGATCGACACCAAGATCAAGGTGTCGGGATGCCGGTCCGTATCCGTGTACGAAGGCATGGAATTGTTCATCGTCTCGCGCATGAAAAGGGAAATGCCCCTTTACTATACCGGACCTGACGGCGTCATTTATACGGTGTATTTCAACCATAATGAAAACGTCGACGCCGGAAGCCCCCTCATCGGCATCTGTCCCCCGGATCAGCTGCAACAGATCGAAGAGGTGGTGCTGAAGGTGCAAACCGAATGGCAGGAACAAGAATAACATGGGAAAATATCTTCAAATTCGCGTAAGCGCATGGACTTACAGCGAGGAGGACGTGGCCGCCGCATGGCCGGCGCTCATTGCGCTGGCATGGCCACGCCCGGCCCGGCCCGATGAACGGCGCGGCGTCCTTGAACTCGCCGCCGCCCTTGAAAACGAACTTTCCTTCGGAGACTGGCCCCGCGACGTCGCGGAGGCGCTGCGGGACGACATCGCCCGCATCGGCAGGCTCAGAAGGGTTCTTGAAGAGGCGCTGTCCGACTGGGAGCCGCGTAAGGCCAACATGCTGAGCGACGAACTTGAAGATGAATTGACCAAACTGAACGACAAGGCCCCCCGTCCCTGAACGGGGGCCCTCATGGAGTCGATATGCTGAACAAGGTGATGATCATCGGAAGGCTCGGCCGGGACCCCGAGCTGCGGTATTCCCAGAGCGGCGCGCCCGTCTGCACCCTGAACGTGGCCACGGACGAGTCCTATACGGACCGTGACGGCAACCGCGTGGACCGTGCGGAATGGCACCGCGTGGTCGTCTTTCAGAAAGCGGCCGAAAACTGCTCCCAGTATCTGACCAAAGGCAGCCTTGTCTTTGTGGAAGGCAGCCTCCAGACCCGCAAGTGGCAGGACCAGCAGGGGCAGGATCGCTACACGACGGAAATCAAGGCGCAGCGCGTCCAGTTCCTCGACAAGCGCGGCGGCGACCAGAACATGCCCGCCGGCGAAGGCGGCTACGCACCCCGCCGTCCCGCGGCCGCTCCCGCCGCCGGAGGCAACCGCGCCCCGCAGCGCCCGCAGCAGCGGCAGGACGATTACGAAGACCTGGGCCCTGCCTTTCCCTCCGAAGCCAGCGGCATGGACGACGTGCCGTTCTAACCGCCACCCAAAAGGAAGAGACGCCCGTCTCTTCCTTTTTTTGAAGGCAGGCATTCCTTTCTTTTCCATAAACACGAGGCTTGAATCATAGCTACGCGACTGGAAGGCAATACGGCGGGCCTGAAGCCCAGCCAGATGAAGGCGCTGACACGCCTTGGGCAGCGGCGGTATCCCGTACTCGGCGGCTATACCATCGAACAGGCAAGGGAACTGGCGGCGCTGTCGCGCTCGCTGGGCCGTCAGGTCGGCCTGACCATCGACCGGCAGGGCAAGGTGGACATGGTCATCGTGGGGGACCCCGCCTCCATCCTCATTCCCGAACTGCCCCGAAGACGCGGTGCCGCCGAACGTCTGCGCGGCATCCGCCTCATGCACACCCACCTCTCTCCGGATGGTCTGTCACAGGAAGACCTCATGGACATGCTCTTCCTGCGTCTCGACAGCGTGTCCGTGCTCACCGTCAACGACTACGGCGATCCCGTCAGTTTTCAGAGCGCCCACCTGCTGCCGCCCAATGCGGACAGTCAGCCCTACCGCGTCCATCCCCTTACGGCATGGGATCGGGTGCAGCACGACTTCAACGCGGAAGTGGAATCCATCGAGGAAGAACTGGGCCGCGTCCTCTCCGAAGCCTCGGAAGCGGGCGACAACCCCCGTGCCGTGCTCGTTTCCGTCTCTCCCCTGCCCCGCACCGTGCAGGAAATGCACATCGAGGAACTGCGCGAGCTGGCCCGCAGCGCGGGGCTCGTCGTCACGGGCACGCTCATCCAGCGCGTGGCGAGCATCCATCCCCGCCACATCCTCGGCAAAGGCAAACTCGCGGAACTCGAAGTGCTGGCGCTGCAAGGGCAAGCCTCGCTGATCATTTTCGACGGCGAACTGACGCCCGCGCAGCTCAACAGCCTCTCCGAAGTCACGGAGCGCAAGGTCCTCGACCGCACGCAACTCATTCTGGACATTTTCGCGCAGCGGGCCACCACCCGGGCGGGCAAACTGCAAGTGGAAATGGCCCAGCTCCAGTACACGCAACCCCGTCTCGTGGGCAAGAACCGGGCTATGGACCGGCTCATGGGCGGCATCGGCGGGCGCGGCCCCGGCGAAACCAAGCTGGAAACGGATCGCCGCCGCGTGCGGGAGCGCATCGCACGCATCAAAAAGGAACTGGAAGGCTTGCGCCAGCAACGGGCCTTTACCCGGGCGCGCCGGGCACGACAGGGGTTGCCCGTAGCCGCGCTCGTCGGCTACACCAACGCGGGCAAATCCACCCTGATGAACGCCCTGACCCGTTCGGAGGTATTGGCAGAGGACAAGCTCTTCGCTACGCTGGACCCCACGACGCGGCGCCTGCGCTTCCCCGAGGAACACGAGCTGGTGCTGGCCGATACCGTGGGCTTTATCCGCAATCTGCCGAAAGAACTGAAAGAGGCGTTCCGGGCGACGCTGGAGGAACTGGAAGCCGCTGATCTGCTGCTGCATGTAGCCGACGCCGCTCATCCCGAACTGGACCGCCAGATCGCGGCCGTGGAAGGCATCCTTTCGGACATGGAACTTTCTGACGTGCCCCGCCTGCTGATCCTCAACAAATGGGATCAGGTCGAAGAGGCATTGCGCGACGTCCTGCGCGAGCGCTGGCCCGAGGCGCTGACCATTTCCGCTGCGACGGGCGAAGGGCTCGGCCTCCTTTCGCGGCGCATCGAAGACAGCGTCCGTTGGGACACGCCTACGGCGTAACGTCTTTCCCGGCTTCGCGCGCCTGCCGTTGCAAATGAATCAGGAGCTGGGCGGCGGCCAAGGCATCCGACCCCGCATGATGGTGATCAAGCGGGATGCCGTAATGACGGCATACGGCGTCGAGCTTGTGTGAGGGGAGTTTGAGCTGTTTGCGGGAAGCCCGCAGGGTGCAGATGAAAGGCCACTGGGGATGCGGGAGGCCATAAGCCTGACAGCAGGCTTCCAAAACCCGACGATCAAAGGGGGCGTTGTGCGCGACAAGGTGCGTGACGTCCCCTAAAAACGCGGCCATCTGTGGCCAGAATTCTCCGAAGGTCGGGCTGTCGCACACATCCTTCCACGTGATGCCGTGCACCCATGTAAAAAGAACCCGATGGCGCGGAGGCCGGATGAGGCTATACAGCGTATCCACAATACGGCCTTCGCTCACTTTGGCGAGTCCTACGGCACAGGCGCTGTCGGGCTGGTAATCTGCGGTTTCAAAATCGAGCGCGGCATACACGGGGGGCCGTTCCGCCGCCTCTCCGGATGCGCCCTTCTCGTTTATGCCCTTTGCCATGTCGTCTCCGTTTCCGCCCCAGCCGCCCTCTCCCGACGCGCTTTCATCCTTGCCGTCAGGAGGGGCAGCCAGCGGCGGTCCTACTTGCGGGAAGCGTGTACCGGCGTCCCGTTCACCCGCCAGATGCCGAATCCGGTCACCGCGCAGAGAATGGAAAAGATCGGCACGAACCAGTTCAACAGCGCGTAGGGGGCAAAGTCAAAGGCGCTCACGCCAAGGACGCCCGCGATGTAGAAGGCGTGCACGCTCCACGGGACAAGGGGACAGCCGATGGTCCCCGCATCTTCGCAGGTGCGCGACAACACGACCGGGCTGATGTCCGCCTTGCGGAAAGACTCCAAAAAGGCGCGGCCCGGCACGATGACCGCCAACATCTGGCTTCCCGTGCCCAAATTGATGATATAGGCCGCGGCCAGCACGGACGCGACCAGCCGGACCGCGGAGCGCGCACCCCGCAAGACCGCCTCAAGTAAAACCTCAAGTACCCGTGAGCGCTCAAGAATCCCCCCGAAGGCCATCCCGGAACACAGGAGGAGCACGGTCGGCATGATGCTCATGAGCCCGCCGCGCGAAAGCAGGGGATCAAGCTCCTTGATGCCCGTCTGGGAAACATAGCCCGAGGTCATCATCTTGGCGAGGCTGTTGAGTCCCACGCCTTCAAAAAGCGCAATGGCTACGGCGCTGAGCAGGCAGACCAGCATGACCGGCAAAACCGGAAAACGCCGATACGCCAGCACGATCATCAGCAAGGGAGGAATAAAGGCCACAAAGCCCAGGCTGAAATGGGATTCCAGTCCCTTCAGGATGGCATCCAGGCTGTCCAAGGACACGGCCTGCCCCTGCGCGAAGGAAAACCCGAGGAAGGTGTAGACGATGCCCGCGGCGACAAAGGCCGGGACCGTGGTCCAGAGCATGGAAAGGATGTGATCGAAGAGAGAAACTTCGCACACCGAGGCTGTGATGTTCGTGGAATCCGAAACCGGGGACATCTTGTCGCCGAGGTACGCGCCAGAAACGACGGCCCCCACGGTCATGGCGGCGGGATAGCCGAGCGCCTGCCCCACGCCGAGGAGCGCCACGCCAATCGTCCCCATCGTCCCGAAAGAGGTTCCCGTCGCCACGGAAGCTATGGAACAGAGGACCATGGCGGAGAGGAGGAAATGCTCGGGGGCGATCAGTTTCAACCCCCAATAAATGATGGCCGGAATCGTCCCCGATGCCAGCCACGCGGCAATAATCATGCCCACAAGAGCAAGAATGGCGATGGCGATCTGGATACGGCCCAAGGCCTCAAACATGCCTTCCTGCAAGGTTTCCCAACGGTAGCCCGTTTTCAGGCCCATCAATCCGGCCAGCGCCACAGCCGCAATCAGCGGCAGGACGGGAGGCCGCACGCCCACCACCAGTGTTCCGTACAAAATCACCGCCACAGGAAGCAGCAGCGACAGCACAGCCCATCCCAGAGAAGGCTTTTTCCCTTCCGTTTCCATCTTTTCTCTCCCATACATAGTAACGTCAGGCCGCCTCACGGCGGCTTCCCTTCTTCCTTATCCCCCGGACCCCTCACTCGTCTACCCGTGAAGGCCGTCGTTCCCATTGGTCGTAGGCGTCCAGCAACAGCTCCGTGTGCAAAGGAATCTGCGTCCTCAAGTCATAGGCGGTCAGAATGCGCCGGCGCGCGGCGGCGCGCACGGGGGCCATCGCCGCCGAGCGGGCCAAAAGTTCCGCCGTCATGACGGCAAGCTGATCCGAATCCCAAAAATCACACAGGAAGCCATTGATCCCGTGGCTCACCACTTCCCTGACCGGCTCCGTATCCGAGCTTACCAAAAGGCAGCCGCAGCTCATGGACTCGAAGAGCCCGGCGGAAAGGGCAAAGGGCGCGGTGAAGTAGACATGGACCGTGGACGCCCGCAGGAGCATCCGGTATTCCTCATAAGGGCGGAAACCCACAAAATGCACCCGGCGGGGATCGACGGGCACCTCCTGCCGCAGGCGTTCAAACGAAAGCGTCTCGTCCCCGCCCTGCCGTTCCGACGCCATGATCAAGACATGGCACTCGGGCCGCGCCGCCAACAGCGCGGGCAGGCTGCGGTAAAACTGCGGGAAACCTCGAAACGGCTCCAGACCGCGCCCGGAAAAGGTCACGAGTTCACGCGCCGCCGAGAGATCACACCCCTCCACCCGAAAACGCGCGCCGGGCTGGGGAGAAAAAAAGGTCGTGTCAACGCCCTCGTGGACAACATGGATACGCTCGCGCAGGGCGGGTGGATACTGCTCCCGCTGCCACAGGGTTGAAGTGACGGCCAGATCGCACTCGGACAAAGCGTTGAGCTGGCAGAGGTTGCGCACGCGGCTTTGGGCAAAGTCCACAGCGGGACGCGGGGCCCCACGTGTGAAAAAGGTATAGTTCGCCCCTTTCGTGTAATACCATTCGGCGTAGACGGCATGAAAGGCGGCGGGGAACACGTCGCGCACGAAAAAACTGCATCCCCAGCGCGGATGTTCGTAGACGATATCCGGCTCAAAGCCTTCCCGCTGCAGGCACAGGAGCGCGTTGGCGAAGCGCGCTCC
>CALVEZ010000057.1 GCA_944326695.1 Candidatus Bilophila faecipullorum
TAAGTGCCTGATTTTCTTGGTTGCGGGGGCAGGATTTGAACCTACGACCTTCGGGTTATGAGCCCGACGAGCTACCGTGCTGCTCCACCCCGCGTCATGTGAAGATGTTCTTACGCCGCTTGAGAGCTGATGGCAAGTATTTTTTCTTCAAAAATTTTGGACTACTCTCGCACAGGCTCAGGTATACGTGGACAAGGAAAAGGGAGACTTCCTCTTGTTGTAGGTTCCTGATTTTAGGTGTAAACGGCTTTACTGAAAGTCTCGGAAAAGAAAGGCTCTGTCATAGCATCGGCTTATATATTTCATCTGTGATTTCAGGATAATGCGGATGAGCATTTTCGTCTTGTGGAGCCTGTTGCCTCAACAGGGTTAAAATTTTTTAAATTCCGAGGTGCCAACGAAAGTATTCCTTATTTCCTGTGACAGAACCAAAAGAAAAAGGGCCTGCATGACATGCAGGCCCTTGAAATTTGGTGGGACGTGCGGGGTTCGAACCTGCGACTCTCTGCTTAAAAGGCAGATACTCTACCTACTGAGTTAACGTCCCGTTCCGAATTTGAATGGATACGCTTGTGAGGCGAAAGTGTCAAGAACTAATTGCCGTTTTCGCTCAAAACGTCAGCTTTTCTTCAACGGGCCTTATGAAAGAGGAAAAAGGCCTTTTACGTGGCATCAACCGCCCAGATAGGCTTCCTTCACCTTCGGGTCATTGAGGAGTTCCTTGCCGGGAGCTTCCGCCACCACGCGCCCCACTTCGAGGACATAGGCGTAATGGGCGATGGAAAGGGCCGCCAGCGCGTTTTGCTCCACGAGCAGAACGGTCTTGCCCTCGGCATTGATGCGCAGGATGATGTCGAAGATTTCCTTGACGAGGAGCGGCGCAAGCCCCAGGGACGGCTCGTCCAGCATGATGAGGTCCGGGCGGCTCATCAGGGCGCGGCCTACGGCCAGCATCTGCTGTTCGCCGCCGGAAAGTGTCCCGCCTTTTTGCCAGCTACGCTCCTGAAGGCGCGGGAAAAGGCTGTATACCCATTCCATATCCTGCGCGATGCCTTCCTTGTCATTCCGGATATACGCACCGAGGAGCAGGTTTTCCTCAACGGTCAGGTGCGGCAGGATGCGCCTTCCTTCCGGGCTGACCGAAATGCCGTAACGGATGATGTCCTCGGGAAGCCGACCGAGGAGCTGGCGCGTCTGCGGCGTTTCCTCTCCCCGGGGATTGGGCGTGAACAGCACTTCGCCTTTCGTGTCTTTCACCAGCCCCGAGATGGAACGGATGACGCTGCTCTTTCCCGCGCCGTTGGCGCCGATGAGGGTCACGATCTGTCCGCGCGGAATGCGCATGCTGACGCCCTGCACCGCGTGGATGCCGCCGTAGCGGACGTGGAGTTCCTTGATTTCAAGCATGGTGGCTGATGTCCTCCCCGCCGAGGTAGGCCTCGATGACCCTCGGGTTGTTGCGGATGGCTTCCGGGTCGCCTTCGGCGATGAGCTGGCCGTATTCAAGTACCCAGATATACTGGCACACGCCCATCACCACCTTCATGTCGTGCTCGATGAGCAGGATGGTCAAATCGAACTCGTCGCGGATGTGCCGGATGAAGTGCATGAGCTCGGTGCTTTCCTGCGGGTTCATGCCGGCGGCGGGCTCGTCGAGGAGGAGGAAATCGGGCTGGGTGGCGAGGGCGCGGGCGATTTCCAGACGCCGCTGCGCCCCGTAGGGCAGACTGGACGCCTTTTCGTCGATATAGGAATCAAGCGCCAGCCGATGGATGAGCGCGCGGGCCTTTTCGCGTATTTCCTCTTCCTCGCGCCGGGCGACGGGAAGGCTCAGGACGGGCATCCACCATTGCGTGCGACGCCGCACCTGACAGCCGACCATGACGTTTTCAAGCGCCGTCTCGCTGCCGAAAAGCCGGATGTTCTGGAACGTCCGCGCCATGCCTTCCTTGCATATCCGATGAGGCGGGAAGCCCTTGACGCTTTTCCCCTTGAAGAGGATGTCGCCTTCCTGCGGCGTGTAGAAGCCGCTGATCACGTTGAAGGCCGTTGTCTTGCCCGCCCCGTTGGGGCCGATGAGACCGGTGATGGAGCCCTTGGGCAGCCGCATGGACAGATCGTTGACGGCGGTGATGCCGCCAAAGCGCATGGTGATGTGCTGGACATCCAGCAGCAGTTCGGTGTTTTGGGCAAAGGAGGTCATGCGCGCTTCCTCCGGGTAAAGAAATTGATGAGAGCATCCCAGGTGATTTCACGCATCCCCATAATCCCTTCCCGGCGGTAGAGGATGATGCACAAAAGGACCAGCGAAAAGACCACCATGCGCATTCCCGGAATGCCGGGAATTTCGTAGCCGCCGAGACTGATCGGGTCTTCCACGGCGCGCAGCCACTCAAGCAGGATGGTGATGACCACGCTGCCGAGGATGCTGCCCGTCAGCGACCCGAGGCCGCCCGCCACGACGATCATCAAGACGTTGAAGGTGAGGAGGAAGGTAAACATCTTCGGGTCGATGGTGGTCAGGAGGTTGCCGAGCAGGGCCCCGCCCACGCCCGCGAAGAACGCGCCGAGGCAGAAGGAAAGCACCTTGACCCGGAACGTGTCGATGCCCATGACCTTGGCGGCGATTTCATCATCGCGGATGGCCTTGAAGATGTTGCCGAAGTTGCTCTTCAGAAGTTTCACCAGACAGTAGAGCGTCACCAGCAGCCAGCCGTAGTTCACGAGGAGGGAGGCATGGAAGGGGATGCCCTTGATGCCCAGCGAGCCGTTGGTGATGGGCGTCAGGTTGACGATGAGCACGCGGATGATCTCCGCAAAACCAAGGGTGGCGATGCCCAGATAGTCGCCGCCGAGCCGCAGCACGGGGATGGCGATGAAGAGCCCGAAAATGGCGGCCACGAAACCGGCGGCCACGACTGAAAACCAGAACGGCGTATGAATGACCGAGAAGGGCCAGATGATGTCTTCAAGAATCCACATCATTTCTTTCTGCGCCGCAGGCAGGACGCAGAGGGCGGAGACGTAGGCGCCGATAGCCATGAACCCGGCATGGCCCAGCGAGAACATGCCCGTGAAGCCGTAGATGAGATTCAAGGACAGCGCGAGAATGGCGTTGACCGCGATGAGATTGAGGATTTGCACCTTGTAGCCGTCCAGATGCGTTTCGGCCCATTGCAGGAAGAACGCGAGAACGGCGATGGCCACCACGTTGAGGATCGTGTTGCGGACGGAAGGCTTCATATCTTGTCCTCCGCACGCTCACCAAAGAGCCCGGTGGGTCTGACCAGGAGCACAAGCACCAGCACCACAAAGGCGAAGGCGTCGCGGTACCCCGAAAGGCTGGGCATGAAGGCCACGGTCATGATTTCGATGAAGCCGAGCAGCAGGCCGCCGATCATCGCCCCCTGAATGGAGCCGATGCCGCCGAGCACGGCGGCGATGAAGGCCTTGAAGCCGGGGAAGATGCCCATATAGGGATTGATCTGCGGGTAGCGCAGGGCCCACATGATGCCGGAGGCCGCGGCGAGGGCGGAACCAAGGCCGAAGGCCAGCGCGATGATGCGGTCGACGCGTACCCCGAGCAGGCGGGTGGTTTCGATGTCTTTGGAGATGGCGCGCATGGCAAGGCCCGGCTTGGTGCGGTGGATGATCCACAGCAGGCCGAGCACCAGCGCGAAGCTCACCACCGGCACAACGAGCGTGAGGGGGAGGAGCTTCAGCTGGCCGAAGGTGAGGGGCGTCATCAGCCATTCCGGTTGATGCACGGGACGGGGAAGGCCGGAGAAGACCACCACGGCAAGGCTTTCGATGAAGAATGAGACGGCAATGGCGCTGATGAGCGCGGAAATGCGCGGCGCCTCACGCAGAGGCCGGTAGGCGACGCGGTCCACCAGAATCCCCACGGCGCTGGCCGCGAGGATGGCTACCACGACCGCCAGGCCCCAGGGCAGGAAAAAGGTCGTCGTGCCGTAAAAGACGAAATACGCCCCCAACATCAGGATGTCGCCGTGGGCAAAGTTGATCAACCGCAATATCCCGTACACCATGGTATACCCGATGGCGATGAGGCCATAGAGCGACCCTAGCGTCAGGGCATTGAAGAAGTGTTGGAGGAACATATCTAGGCTCATAGTGCCTGCCTTGTGCTTCTTGCAAGAGGTTCATGAAAAAAAGAACGACCGTTCGCCAGACGTGAGACAGGAAGAGAAGAGTGAAAACCATCCTTCCCTTCCTGTCAAGGTCTCATTATTCAGGAACGATTTCACCCAGATAAACGCGCTTGCCGTCCACATACTTCAGAATGCCCACCGGAATTTCGGCGTCGTGGGTGGCATTGATGGTCAAAATGCCGACCGGAGTGGGCAGCCCCTTGGTATCAGCGAGAGCCTGGGTCACGGCTTCGCGGTCGGCCTTGCCCGCACGGTTGAGGGCGTCGATGAGCACGTTATAGCAGGTGTAGCCGAGAGTGGCGTTCACGTTGGGGTCCTTGTCGGGGAAGTTCTTCTTCCACGCTTCCGTGAAGGCCTTGGCCTGATCGTTCATGTCCTTCATGGTCATGTCATAGGGGAAGGCGGTCTGCATGAACCCTTCGGCGGCCTGGCCCGCGATCTTCACGGTGTCGGGGTTGTCCATGGCGTCGCCGCCCATGAGCGCGAAGGTGGCGCCGAGTTCACGGGCCTGCTTCATGATGATCGCGCCTTCCGCGAAGTAGGCGGGCATGAACACGAGATCGGGCTGCTTGCTGATGAGTTCGGTCATCTGGGCGGTGAAGTCCTGATCGCCCGAGCTGTACTTGAGATCGGCCACGATCTCGCCGCCGAGCTTCTTATAGGACTTCTTGAAGAAGTTGGAGAGGCCCACGGCGTAGTCGCTGACCACGTCGGTGAGGACGGCGGCCTTCTTGAAGCCGAGGGTCTTGTAGACATAGGTCGCGGCGGCCGCGCCCTGATAGGGATCGATGAAGCAGGCGCGGAAGTAGTACTTCTTGCCCTGCGTCACCAGCGGGTTGGTGCTGGAGGTGGCGAGGACGGGAACCTTGGCGCGCTCGGCCACTTCGCCGCCGGCGAGACTGAGGGAGGAAGCGTAGGTGCCGATGATGGCGGTCACGTTGTCGCGCTCGGCAAGGCGCTTGACGGCGTTGGCGGCTTCCACCTTGTCGGACTTGTTGTCCACGACCACCAGTTCGACGGGACGCCCCAGCACGGTGGGGGTGATCTTGTGGGCAAGCTGGATGCCTTCAAGCTCAAGCTGGCCGGCAAACGCATTCTGCCCCGTAAGCGGCATGTAGACGCCGATCCTGATGGGATCGTCGGCCTGCGCGGGGAGGGCGAGGCCCATGCTCATGGCGGCGAGGGCAATGGCGCTCAAGATTTTCCCGACTTTCATGTCTTCCTCCAAGGTTGAGGTTGCAGCGAAAAGGCACGCGGACATAAGTCTGCCGCATTGCAAAAAAGGCTTTTTGCAGAGCGGTTGGACTCAGATATAAAGAAAAAAGGCTTCGCGCAACCCATCTTTTGCTTTTTTATATCTTCTTTGGTCGATCAATCTCTCATTAAAACACCAAGCGACAAGTGGAAAACAGCTTCCGGCGAAAGATTTACGGCTGAAAATCTTTCATTTCCTAAGAAAAGAGAAGAAAAGACATCTTTTTTTGCTTTTCCCTCGTTCTTTTTTTCCTTTTTGAAGAGGAAAAAGAATCCTTACTGCAGAGGATTCGTCAGGAGGGCCATCCCCTGCCTTTTCCTGCGATTAAAGGGCAACAAGTGAGCCTCATCTTTTAAGGACAACTGACTGTTTTTACAAAAAATACCATCCGGTACGGCGGCTCCTCTGACGGGTCTTTGAGAAAGGCGGCGGCCCGCCTCCGCAGCCTTCGCCGGAGATGGTCCACGCCTGTATGTCGGCGCACCCGCAAGGGGAGGGAACGCTCCACCCAAGAAGGGGAATATCTGACGGGCCTTCTTGCCGGGCAGGTTCTGAACGTTCCGCCCGAGAAGGGGAATATCCTCCACGCGTTCGGGCGAACCCGACGATACCTGAGAAGATGATCAGCGAAATGCGAATATCCTCTACACACTCGGGCGGACCTGTGAGGGCAAGGAACGCTCCCGGGCGGGACCTCAACCTTGACGTTCTCGACAGGCGGACCCGTGAGGGGAGGGAACGCTCCCTTCTCATGCAGGAAACCGGGACCTTCGACTGGGTGGCCCCGCGAGGACAGGGAACACTCCGTCGAGCACGCCGCCGCGGGCACAGGCCACGGGAGTCTGCCGTGTGGCACTCCACGTTCCGCCGGGCACCCCGCCCCGGGCTAGGGCAATCGGGGCGCACCCGCGAGGGCAGGGAACGCCAGACCTCCCGAAGGCGGGGCAACGAGAGGCCGGGCGCGGGCCACGAAAGGGGCCTCCCGGAGGCAGGCGGGGCGGGAACCTGACGTTCCGCCAAGCCCTGCGGCTTTGGCCTCCGCCGCGCCTTTCATCGGCTGAAGCCCACGCAAAAACGCCTCCGGAAAACTTCCGGAGGCGTCGATTGCCCGGGCCGTCTGCGAAAGGCGGCCCGGGAGCGGCGGCGGACAGCGCATCCGCCGCGGCGTCATTTACTGGGCGATGGCTTCGCCGACGTACTTGCGCTGGCCGTCGATGTACTTGATGATGCCCACGGGCATTTCGGCGTCGTGGGTTTCATTGATGGTCAGCACGCCGAGGGCGGTGGGCAGGTCCTTGGTCGCGGCGAGGGCGGCGGTCAGGGCTTCGGTATCGGCCTTGCCCGCGCGGGTGAGCGCGTCCATGATGATGTTGTAGCAGTTGTAGCCGAGGGCGGAGTTCACGTTGGGGTCCTTGTCGGGGAAGTTCGCCTTCCACGCGTCCGTGAAGGTCTTGGCTTCGGCGCTCATCTGCTCCATGTTGACGTCATAGGGGAAGGTGGTGTGCAGGAAGCCTTCCACGGCCTTGCCGCCGATCTTGAGGGTATCGGGGTTGTCCATGGCATCGGCGCCCATGAGCACGAAGGTGGCGCCGAGTTCACGGGCCTGCTTCATGATGATCGCGCCTTCCGCGAAGTAGGCGGGCATGAACACGATGTCGGGCTTCTTGCTGATGAGTTCGGTGAGCTGGGCGGTGAAGTCCTGATCGCCCGAGCTGTACTTCATGTCGGCCACGAGTTCGCCGCCGATCTTCTTGAAGGTCTTTTTGAAGAAGTTGGAAAGGCCCACGGCGTAGTCGTTGGCGACGTCGGTGAGGACGGCGGCCTTCTTGAAGCCGAGGGTCTTGTAGGCGTAGGCCGCGGCAGCCGCGCCCTGATAGGGATCGATGAAGCAGGCGCGGAAGTAGTACTTCTTGCCCTGCGTCACGAGGGGGTTGGTGCAGGACGTGCCGATGACGGGCACCTTGGCGCGTTCGGCCACTTCGCCGCCGGCCATCGCCAGCGAGGAGCCGTAGGTACCGATGATGGCGAGGACCTTGTCGTGTTCGGTAAGGCGCTTCACGGCGTTGGCGGCTTCCACCTTGTCGGACTTGTTGTCCACGACCACCAGGTCCACCGGACGGTCAAGCACAGTGGGTTTCAGCTTGTGGGCAAGCTGGATGCCTTCGAGTTCCAGCTGGCCGCCGAAGGCGTTCTGTCCGGTCAGGGGCAGATAGACCCCGATCTTGATGGGATCGGCGGCCTGCGCGGGCAGAGCAAGGCCCATGCTCATGGCAGCCAGCGCGACCGCGCTCAGAAGAGTACCGAGTTTCATGTCATCCTCCAAAAAGGTTGTTGCACCCGAAACGCCTTTCCGCTTCGGAATGATCGGCGTCCTGCCGGTACGTTGGTCCGGCGGCAGACTGCTTTTGAGTAAAGGAAAAATCACCATTTCGCAACCTGAAGGTCATTTTCCCCGTCCTTACGGCCTACAGCCCGCCTTGGTATCCGAAAGTTTGCGCCCTCTGGAGGATGGGGACCGTACAAGTTCCCCGGCAAGACTTTCCTTTTCCGCAAATTTACAGGTTGCGGGCCTCAAACGTGGCCAGACGTTCATTCCCCCTCATGAGCTCCAGACGGTTGCCTTGCAGCCGCAAGGATGTCGTCTGCCCGAGGGCGGAGGTCAGGGCGCGGGCCTGCGCGTCGCCCTGCGGACAGAGGCGCATGGTGGAGCCCATGTGATCGAAGGCAAGGATAGTGCCGTTCAGCGTGTAGCTGCCGACGAGGTTGTTGCAGCCGTCCGAACCGGATATGCGGCCCACGCCGTTGTCGGCGGGCGTGAACAGCAGATGCGCTTCCGGCTGGCCCGGGTACATGCGTGCGGGCTGGCCGCCCACTTCCGTCAGAAGCCAGCGCGTGCCCGCCAGTTCCGCAGCGGCGGCGTCCGGGGGGAAGGCGGCGGGCTCGATGACCCGCTGCGTCCACACGGCCACGTCGTTCTGGCCGGGCTCGACCGTGATGGGCGCGGGCGTGAAGAACAGCCGGGAGCCGCCGCTCATGATGGCGGCCTCAAGCTCGTAGGACGTGGCCGTGTTTTCCGGTGACACGACCACCCGGAACGGCAGGGGGACATTGCGCCCCGCCGTGGGCGTGCGGTCTTCGGCCACCCTCAGGCGTCCGTCCGGGGTCCGCTGGTACAGCAGGACGACAAGCTCGGCATCCGGCGGCAGCGCGATGCGTTCCTTGTAGGAGACGGTGCCGGAGACGGAGGAGACGGGGGCAAGGCGCATACCCGCTGTCTCGCTGCACCCCGTCAGGATCAAGGCCGCGAAAAGGGGCAGCCACGGCAGGCAGCGCAGCCCCGACAAGAAGGACATATTCATGGAAAAACTCCTTGAAAGAGGGTTGTGGAGAAACACACTATGCCCCCATTTCACAAAATAGGGCAATATCTTAGAGAAATTAAGCCTCATGGACGCCCCATGCCTGCGCCCGTCGGCGATACCAGAGCAGGAGAGCGTTCAGGGGGACGAGGTACATGGCCGCCATGAGCGCCTCGGTGACGGAAAAAAACTCCATGCTGACGATGAGCATCAGGACGTTGTTCATGGTCCCGTAGCTGATGAGGAACGCCAGCCGCCGGTCGCCGGGCATGGCGGAAGGCAGAAGCACCCCCGCCGCCATCATGACCAGCCCCAGAAGGCAGGCGGCCCCGAGCGC
Source organism: Candidatus Bilophila faecipullorum (assembly GCA_944326695.1). Lineage (GTDB taxonomy): Bacteria > Desulfobacterota > Desulfovibrionia > Desulfovibrionales > Desulfovibrionaceae > Bilophila > Bilophila faecipullorum. Next base: position 9,124 of record CALVEZ010000057.1, read on the forward strand.
CTGAAAAACCAGCGCCGGGGATTGGCGCAGCACCTCGGAGTATTGGCTGAAGATCGCCAGAATGGACACGCCGTTGGTGACGAGCGCGGCGGGGAACTGCCTTTTCAGGATGGAGGCGGTCAGGGCGGGGAGCCTGCGGGTGAGGAAGGCCGCCCCGAAAGGGATGAGGATGGTCACGCACAGCGAAAGCGTCATGCCTGAAAGCGAAAGATCGGCGGGCAACTGGAGCGTGCCCGGGCGCAGATGGTCCATCACCGTGCCCACGGCGCACAGGAGGGCCGGAACGCTCAGCGGAAGCAGCAGGGAGGTGATGAGCGCCGCCGCAAGCACAAGCGCGGTATCCGCCCCCACCATAATGGAAAAGACGGGAGCCACGACGCCCACGGATGAGGCCCCGATGAGCAGCGCGCCGAGGGCGAATCCCGGCAGGCCCGCTTCAAAGACGGCGAAGGCGAGCAGCGGGAGGACCGCCAGCCGCATGGCGACCAGCGCGGCGAGGGGGCGGGGGATAAGGCGGGCATGGATGAAAAGGGCCTCCGTCCCCACGGAGAGGAAACCGAGATACAGAAGCACCATGAGGCAAAGGCGCGGCAAAGGCGCCAGCGGCCCGGCCAGCCAGGGCGAGAAAGCCCCGGCGATCATGGCGCAAAAGGAAACGAGGATCATCGCAAGATCGCGGGGGCGCATGGAAGCCTTCCTTCATCAAGGCAAAAAAAGCCGGAAGCGCGGGCCCCGGCGGATGGCGGGACGTGGCCTAGCGGTTTTTCTGGCAATCGGGGCAGACGCCGTAGAGGTAGAGGCGATGGAAGGTGGGCTTGAAACCGTGGCGGCGGGCGAGGGCATCCTGCAGGGCTTCTATCTGCGGATCGACCACTTCGATATTGCGGCCGCAGCTTTCACAGATAAGGTGATCATGATGGGCATCCCCGGCGTGTTCGTAGCGGGCCAGCCCATCCCCGAAGCGCACTTCGCGGGCGAGTCCGGCCTCGCAAAGCAGCTTCATGGTCCGGTAGACCGTGGCCTGCCCGAGGGAAGGGTCTTCACGGTGAACCCGATCATAGACTTCTTCGGTGGTAAGATGCCCGTCTTCATTGAAGAAGACCTCCATGATCCGCTGACGCTGAGGCGTATTGCGCAATCCCTTGGTTTTCAGGAAATGACGGAAGATGTGGACCGGATCGGTCACCGGACTGTTTTCGCTGAACATGCGCCACCTCGCGTTGGGTTCAAAGGAGGTGCCCACTATAGCCCAGTTCCGGGACCGCCGCAACGGGAAGGACTTTCCCCTGAAAGAAGGGCGCTCCACGCCCCGCACGAGGCGCTGGCGTCAGCAATCGCCGAAATGCCGATGATCCCCTCAGCTCACGCCCCATACGGGACGCTGGCATCGTCAATCCCCGAAACGCCAACTGGTAAGCCTGCGTCCCGCATCGGTTTTCCTAGAACCAGTCGATGGGTGCGAGGGCCTGTAGGGTAAGCCTCCGCGCCGGTTTTCCCCTGAAGGAAGGGAACGCCCCCGAAAAGGGATGCGGAAGAAGGGACTCAGGAAGACGGCCCGGGGAGAAGCGGCCTTGCGCCCGGGAAAGGCCCGCGTTACACTTGCGCCCATGAAAAAAAGACGCCCCCTCCGTTTGCCCGTGCCGGAATGCAGCGACAAGCTGCTCGTCACCCTGCCGCCGCAACAGGTCGGCATGTTCCGTTTCCTTCTGGAAGGCTATGACAATATCGCCAGCTTCACGGTGCTTGACCGGAGTGAGGCGTTGCTGAAAGTCTTCTTTTCCCCCCACCAGCATGGAGAGGCCCGATCCGCCCTTGAAGACATCAGCGGCACGCTCGACATCCGGGTCCGCCCGTGGCCTGTGCTGTAATGAAACGCTCCACTAACCCTCTACGCCTTTCGCCTTTTCTTTTTCCCCCAATCTATTTTCAGGAAAAGGAAGAAAATGATTGACAAGACAGGGCCATCTCCCTATATTCCCCTTTGTCGCATGACGCGGGGTGGAGCAGCACGGTAGCTCGTCGGGCTCATAACCCGAAGGTCGTAGGTTCAAATCCTGCCCCCGCAACCAGGAAATTCAAGGCTTTACAGTTTTCTACTGTAAAGCCTTTTTCATTTGTGAGCTCTTTTATCCCGCTCTTATCCCGCGAGTTAAGGGTTAGAGGATAGCGAAAGATACTGGGGTCCTCTCACCGTCCTCTTTTCGCGCTCTTCTTATTCCGAATTTCCACACTCGGAAATATCAGCCAGATGAGTCTTACGCAGCCCAAAAGTCTGGTAAAATCCCGTTATTCCATTTTCCTTGATATGAGGCTTTTCATCTGCGGATAGACCTCTCCGACTCCTCTACCATCGCATCCACCAGCTCGCCAGCTCGGACATTAAGGGAGCTCGCTATCTTGACGAGCAAGTTGAGATTAGGGGCTCTATATCCCAATTCTAGCGAAGAAATATAGCTTTTGCCTATGCCTACAAGGTCCGCGAGTTCCTGCTGTGAAAGTCCCGCCTTGTCTCGGTATCGGCGGAGCACTCCCGGCATGAATGTCTTTGCGAGATTGTCTTCATCGTATTTTGTTTTCATGCCTCCACAGTACGGGGGATCTTTACAGATTCGACCAACAATGGTAGGTCGATTGACTAGCAATAGTTGGTCGACATGGTAGTGGACTAGTAAGAGGTTGGAAGAAAGTTTGGTTTTTGTTTTGCTGTAATATATTGATTTTTATAAAATATTAAATTTTGTTATAGTAATTGTATTTATTATATTGATTATTATGTAGAATGTATACCCAAGCAATATATCATATACTGATATTAGAAATGTATCGGTATTTGATATGATAAAAGACGTTATTGGTTTTATTAAATGGATAATTTTTGATAAATAGATATGCAATAATCCAAAAAAGGAGATAGCTATGCGTTACAATTTTTTTGTTTGCCTCTTGTTTTTAAGTATTTGTTCATGTACTCAACAACGGCAAGTACAGACTATCGACTTGTCACCACGCAAGACTGCGGAAGTTACACTTATTGAGGAAAAAACCACTAAACAGGAACTTATTCAGGCACTCGGGTCACCTACAGATGCTGATACTGACAGTATGACTTGGTCCAAATCTGCTGATCCGCGTGAATACTTTGTTGTTCATTATATACAAAAAGATGGAACGGCATTTGATGTATGTGTTGGACAAAACATAAATTGTAAGAATGGACTTCATGTTTATTATACTGGAATATGGACAGGAACTGGAGATAGTGAAAATCCTCCACTTGATCATAATCCAAATCGTAATATCGTAACAAGTGTACATTTTTATTGATGCTAAAATAGGAAAATTTATGAATAGCTTTGATTTCATTGCTGATGATCTTATTGATTCTATTGCTGAAGTTTTGCTTAGAAATGATATTAATAGTATGGAATTTACTATTGAATTTTATCATCCAAAGCATCGCAGCAAGTGTAAACTTGTCGGAACATATTCAGGTGACTTAGGTCTTGGCGAAGAATGTCATTATAAATTTTATTATTATGATGAAAAAGAAAAAAGAGAATCAGTAATAGTTTCAATGACATAGTTTTTTAGTATACGTGATAGTTTGTGAAGGGTTGTGAAAGTAGCGGTTTTACTTTGAGTGTCAGACTCATAACCCGAATGTCGTAGGTCCAAATCCTGCCCCCGCAACCAGAAATTTTTAGCCCTTCCAGTTTGATGCTGGAAGGGCTCTTTTTGTATGCCCTTGAGATAGGGGACATCCGATAGACTTCCTTCACACGGACCTGAATCGCCGCCTCTCCGTCGGTGGGATGCAGGTAAAAAACGTGCCGTCAAAGAATACGGGGTTCTAACTGTTCAACGCTGTCATACTCCGCGAAATCAATGGCAAAATACTTTTTGATGCTTTCGACGACCTATTTTTTGTCAATACGCACGTCACCTCTGGGATCATTGCTGTCTTTGACGAAGCGCAGACGAGCACTCTGGTTATTGAAAAGGTGTGCCGGATGCCGAAGCCGATCGCTTGCATGATCGCCGTCAGCATGGCGTGGTGCCCTTACCATCTACACGGCACGGTGCGCAAAAACTGGGAACGGCGTACGTCCGTCACTACGGGTATCTTCTTCTCAAAATAGGTCTTTTTCTCTATAGTGGCCAGCAGTTCACTTCCCTAATCCTTCCGTTGGGGGGACAGCCTATGTCAGATGTTTCTTCAAGGCAGAAATCATTTGTTTTTCTCTCGCTGCTTTGTTTTTCTCTTGCGGATGTGCGCGACGGATTAGGACCTTTTTTAGGGGTCTATCTGCAAGGCCAAGGTTGGATGCCGGATGAAATAGGCTATGTCATGACAGCGGGTGGTCTGGCGGGGCTTGTGTGTACAACCCCTTTAGGAGCACTGGCCGATCATACCAGGTATAAGCGCGGGCTCATTGCCGCCAGCGTCATACTGATAGTGCTCGCGTGCGGTATGATCTTTTCCTGGAATGGAGCGGTTGGTGCGACATTTTCCAAAGTCTTGTCAGGCGTCGCTGCGGCGGCCATAATGCCTGCTCTGACCGGCATTACTCTGGGGATGGCAGGGCAACAGGGGCTCCCCGCCCGCTTGGGCAGCAACGAGGCATGGAGCCATGCCGGAAATGCGACTACCGCCATTCTGGGGGGAACGGTGGGGTATGCTTGCGGCATTCCCGGTGTTTTTGTTGTGATGGCGCTCATGGGGGGCATGGCTCTTTTTTGTTTGTGGCGCATTGATCCCGGACATATAGATTATGCCGTCGCACGAGGCCTTTCTGCCGACAACGTAAAGCATGTTTCCTGGAAAGCTGAAAACCTGTGCCGGCTGTTCACTGACAAATCCCTTCTGGTTGTAGGGATGACGCTTTTTTTCTTTCATCTCGGCAATGCAGCCCTGCTGCCGTTGTTGGGACAGTCGGCTGTAGCCCGATTCGAGGTGAATGCGGCGGCGTACACGGCGGGAACGGTGGTGCTGGCTCAGGCAACCATGATCCTGACTGCTCTATGGGGCGCTCGTATTGCCCAGAAAAAGGGCTATGGACCACTTTTTTATATGGCTTTACTGGCGTTGCCTGTGCGTGGCTGTATCGCGGGGTTGTGGAACACCCCCTGGAATATCATTCCGGTGCAATTGCTTGACGGCGTAGGAGCGGGTTTGCTGGGCGTGGCGACGCCGGGCATTGTCGCCCGTCTTCTGCAAGGCGGCGGCCATATCAATATGGGGCTTGGCTTTGTGCTGACCATCTAGGGCGTGGGGGCTTCCTTCAGCAATGCCTACGGCGGCCTTTTCGCTCATCATGCCAGCTATAGCGCCGCTTTTTTAGCTTTGGCGGCGGCTCCATGCTTTGGCGTGGTGCTATTCACATGGGCGGCACGTTATTTGCCCGGGCTGCGCCGGGCATTAAAAAATGACGCCAGTTTCTGACTGGCAAGAGAGCCGCATTAAAAAGACAAAGAGAAACCGTATTTCGCCTTATAGAGAGATTCGTGAAATATTCACGGGAGTTCTGCTGCTTTCTAGACGGCTGCATGATATGTACATCTGAAATCCCTTGTCTATCCTTAATAGCACGTCGTTATCTTTCATACATGGTAGACCCTTGCTATCTTTACTAGAGACAGCAAGGGCCATTTTTTATACTACTTGATTATTTCAATATAACGGATACCCACGTGCGCATCAGGGCTTTTCTTTTCGCGCTTTCCACGTATCTCTCCGGTGATTTTTACAACGTTATCAGGCGTCACATCCAGAGAGCCAAAGACATGGGGAGGGATATTAACCACTATTGAGCCGCTGTCATCCTTGAATGTGTATCTGTCTTTGTTGATATGTTCGATAATGTTGCCCGTCAGAACACAGGTCGCTCCCTCAGGAGCCTCCAGCGCTGCCGTAGCGCTGATGAATTCTTTTTGAGCAACGCTGGGCCCTTTGAAGGCAGCCCAAGCCGGACATGATAAAAGGCAAACCATAAAAAATGATACCAAAAGGCGCATATGCTTCTCTCCTTTTTTAGTAATAGTTACTCTATAGCGTGCCGTGAAATAAAAAGTCAAATACAAAAATATAATTATTTATTGGTGTTATAAATTGTCACAATAGACTATATTAATGTCCTCCGTCTACCGGAGGGAGTCGGGCAGACGCATGGAAAAGCCCTGGAGATTGAGAGATGCCTGAAGTATGAATTGGCCCGCTTCCTGGAAGGAATAAGCAGGGGGGCCGGTGCACGTGCAAAGTCGGGCATTAAAAGGAGAAATACGCAGGAGAGAGGGGCGGGCGTGGCGTCAGGAAAGGGTGGGGTATGCGGATGGAGAGAAGCGCTGAGCCTTGAAAACAGCGGCGGGCTCTTTTTTTCAGCCAGCTACCGGGGAGGCCCCCAGGTGTTCAGGGAGTCGCGTCGCCGGGGATACTCCCTTTGGGGCCTTGACTGCGGCACCCTGTGGGCCGGGCGCTCACCCTTCTTGGCGGCAGAGAGAGGAGCGCCCGGCAGGGGCATCATTGCTTTCTTCTTTTTTTTCTTCTTCTTTTCTTCTTTTTCTTTTTTCTCTAAGCGCATGGCGTCCACGAGGCTGGAAAGACTCCGGTGTGGGTACCGCCGTGCGCTACCTGACGAAAGAGCAGCCTGTTCAGGCGAGGCCGAGTACGCGGGCGGCGTTGTTGTAGAGGACGTTTTCGAGCACGTCGGGTTTGAAGCCGAGGGTTTCATAGAGCTTGGCGCGTTCCCAACTGTCATAGAAAGGATGCGCGCTGGCGAAGATGAGCTTGTCGGGGATAAGCTCGTTGCCCGCCTTTACGTAGCCGTCGGCAAAGGGCCACGTTTCGTATTCCGACCATTCCATGTAGACGTTGGCGTTGCGATGGCAGACCATACAGGCTTCCTGCACATAGGGATAACCGCCGTGGCTCATGACGATGGTGAGATCGGGGAAATCGCGGGCCACCTCATCCACGCGGGCGGGGGAGGCGTCGCCCATGATCGCGCCGGGGACACGGGTTCCGGGCCCCGTGCTGATGACCACGGGAACCTTCAATTCGCAGCACTTGGCGTAGATGGGGTAAAACTTGCGGTGATCGGCGGGGAGCTTGGCAAGGTAGGGATCGACGGACGCGCCCTTCATGCCGTAGTCGTTGACCATGCGGGAAAGCTCGTCGATGGCCTGCATTCCCTTGTGGGGATCAAGCCCGGCCATGCCGTGGAACTTGTGCGGGTAGGCTCGCATCATTTCGACTACGCCCATGTTGGTGCAGGGGCAGCCGTAGGTCGTTTCCACGTCGCGGCCCGTGATCACGCCGGTGATTTCATGTTCGTCCATGATCTCGACGATTTTGTCGAGAGAAGCGGACCATGCGCGCTCGGGATAGTTGAAGAAGGCGCACATATCCCCGAAAAAGGGGCTGTGGATGAGGCCGTCCACCGCGTCGGGCGTGTTGGGACGGAAACGGAAATCGATAGTTTTCATACAAAACTCCTTTAAGGCGGCGTTACCCCTAAGGCGGCGTACCCCGCAAGAGGGATTCCACGGAGACCGCGTCCCATTCGCGGACGGCCTCCAATCAGATTCCTTGCACCGGGGCCGTGTCCCGTCCGGGGGCGAGGAGGGCGGCTCTGAAGCCTTTTTATCGTGAAGCTGCTCTAGAAACAGCCGAAACGGACGCCCACTCCCGGAGGCAAAAGCACGCTATCTATGAGCTGTTGCCTGCAGGAGCGGGCGTACCCCTTTGCGATTACGCCATTTCAAAGGGAATCCGCTTTGGGGCGTGTCAACACGTTTGGGACATGTTATCCCTAAACCAATAAACCGTATTTTCGATGTGTTGCGCCGTTGTCCGTCGGGGAAGATGCGTTTCCCCATCCTCCCTCAAAAGGCGGATAGGCAGAAGAGCGGCAACAGGCCCCGGCGAGACTTCAGCGGGCCATACTGTGCTGCTGCCACAGCCAACTGTCGCGCACCATATCATCAAGGCCCTTTTGGGCTTCCCAGCCGAGTTCGCGGCGTGCCTTGGAGGGATCGGCATAGCAGCTTGCCACGTCACCGGGGCGGCGTTCGACGATGCGGTAAGGCACGCGCACGCCGTTGATTTCCTCAAAGCGGCGTACCATCTCAAGGACGCTCGTGCCCTGTCCGGTGCCCAGATTATGGATGATGCAGCCGGGGCGCGTTTCCAGCTTTTTCAGCGCCGCGATGTGCCCGGCGATGAGGTCGGTGACATGGATGAAGTCGCGTACGCCCGTGCCGTCCGGGGTGTCGTAGTCGTTGCCGAAGACGTGCAGTTCCTTGCGGATGCCCGCCGCGGTCTGGCAGACGAAGGGCATGAGGTTGTTGGGGATGCCGTTCGGGTTTTCACCGATGAGCCCGGATTCGTGCGCGCCCACGGGGTTGAAATACCGGAGGATGGAGACGTTGAAGTCGGGATGGGCGGCGCTTACGTCGCGGATCGTCTCTTCGATGTAGAGCTTGGTGCGGCCGTAGGGATTGACCGCGCTCAGGGGGTGTTCTTCCGTCAGGGGCAGGAAGTGCGGCACGCCGTAGACCGTGGCGGAAGAGCTGAAGACCAGCGCGCTGCCGTATTTCAGGCACATTTCCAGCATGGTGAGGGCGGAATCGTAGTTGTTGCGATAATACATGAGCGGATGGGCCACGGATTCGCCCACCGCCTTGTGGCCCGCGAAATGGATCACGGCGTCGATGCGGCGGCTGGAAAAGAGCTTGTCCATGACGGCGGTATCCGCGGCGTCCGCCTTGATGAAGGGAATGGCCTTTCCGGTGATGGTCCGCACGGCGTCGAGGACGGCGGGGCTGCTGTTGTGCAGATTGTCCACGCAGAGCGTATCGTAACCCTGACGGACAAGTTCCGTCAGCATATGGCTTCCAAGATAACCGGTCCCGCCGGTAACAAGAATCGTGCTCATCATTTACTCCTCGGCCCGCAGTCCGCGGGCGTGATATGCAAGTGCTGCTTAATCCACACGGCTCCTCCATGCAAGAGCCGCAAGGGAGCCTTTCCCGGGGATTGCCCTTTTTTCCCGAAGAAAAGCCGTGTTTCCGGTGATTTTCCGAGTTTGCGTCTTTTTGGCGGCGGGTACTCCCTTTTCTGAGGACAGCGTGGTTTCATGAGACCGGCGCGGTCCTGAGGGAGGTGGGGATAGCCGTGCCGCCTGAGGCCGCTGCTTCCCCCGGCCGGAAAGTGGCGGTTTTCCCGGGAAAAAAGGGTGTTCTTGTGCCGCGAACGCCGGGAAGGGGACTCTTCCAGTTTGGGGAGCCAGCACCGGCCATACGGAGAAAGAGAGTCAGCTTTCGGCCCGCTTTCTTCTTTCGCCGTGTACAATGAGGCCGGATAAACAAGCGCGCCGCCCGTGCCGAGGGCCGGGTGTCTGTCCACGTGCAACGAAGCCGCATGAACGAGCGCGCCGCCCATGCCGAGGGCCGGGCGTCTGGCTCTAAGACCACCGCATACAGAAGGTTCATTGCCGTCATTTCCCCAGGCTGTGCGTCTGGCTGCGTACCACCAGGCAGGATGACGGCCATGATGACGACAGGGTGGGGTTTTCTACCTTGGCCGCGTGCAACGAGGAGGGGCGCTTGTCAGGGCGGTGGGAAAGGGTATAGGAAAAGCGTTTTTGACCCTTTCGTCAACGAGGTGATCATGAGACTGCAAGGCAAGACGGCCATCATTACGGGGGCCGCAAAAGGCATCGGCGCGGCTACGGCCCGGCTGTTCGCTTCGGAAGGGGCGCGGCTGGTCGTGGCGGACAGGGACGAGGAGAAGGGCCGCGAGGTGGCGGAGGACATCGCGGCGGCGGGAGGAGAGGCGGTGTTCCACGCCTGCGACGTGGGGCGGGAGGCGGATGTGCGGTCCGCGCTGGACGCCACGCTGCGGGCCTACGGCACACTCGACATCGTGGTGAACAATGCCGGGTGGCAGTTGAACAAGCCGCTGCTCGACACGAGCGCCGAGGAGTTTGAGGCCGTGCTGCGCACCAACCTGACGAGCATGTTTCTGTTTACGAAAGGTGCGGCGAAGATATGGATGGAGCAGGGGAAGGGCGGCTCCATCGTCAACGTGTGTTCCACGTTCGCGGTTGTGGGCTCGCCGGGCTATGCCGCGTATCACGCCTCCAAAGGCGGGGTGGAATCCTTTACCCGCGCGGCGGCGGTTTCGCTGATGCCGCACGGCATCCGGGTCAACGCCGTGGGGCCGGGCACGACTGACACGCCGGGGCTGCGCGACGGCGCGCGGGATACGGGGGACGAAGCCCGGGGCATGGCCTCTTTCCTTGCGCTCCAGCCCCTCAAGCGGTTCGGCAAGCCCGAGGAGATTGCGGCGGTCATCGCCTTTTTAGCCAGCGACGAGGCGAGTTTCGTCACCGGGGCCCTGTGGATGGCCGACGGCGGCTATACCATCGTCTAGAGAGACTGTTGACACTTCCTATATATCCTCATTTTTTCAGGTAGGTTAGAAACAATCATTTCCCTTGGCGGAGTACAAGGCAACACACCGAAAAAACGGGGCTTTATTGGTTTGGTGTCAACCCGCTCCAGGCGGTCGGACTCCGGCCTGTCTTCTTCCTGTTTCAAGGCCATACGTGAAGGGAAGGCCCTTTCCGCAAGCCGCGTGGGGCGCAAAGGGCCGCCCCCTTGAGGAGCTCTCCCTCGGGGCAAGGGTGGCCGTTTTCCCGGTGGTTTCAGCGAGCTTCAGGAAAGGATGGCCGTTTTCCCGGTGGATTCAGCGAGCTTCAAGAAAGGTATGCTGGGGCAGAGAGGGATGCAACCCTCTCCCCACCATGCTTTGTCCGTCAGGACGATATAACCGTCTCCTTGCGGGATACACGGTATTCTCACGGATTCCCCGAGAAGGGCTTTGCTTTTGGGCTCCCTGCCTCTCCATTTTTTCTGACCTGTTCCGGCGCTTGCCAAGGTTTCGAGGAGGGACGTTTTCCCTGCCTCTTCCATCCTCTTTCCCCTTTTTCCCCTTTGGGGCTTTCCCCGGCTTCATGGCAAGGGCCACGTCGTTTTCGCAGAACAGGACGCCTTACCGCCGAAAGCGTAGGAATGCCGCTCCTCTACGGATGTCCCCTCTTTCGGCCATGAGCCGCCATGACGGTGAAGGCCGCCATGAGGGATTCGATAAGGGTAAACGTCTTGGGAGAGGGAGGGGTGGGGTGCGGGGAGGGGAGGGAGAAGCCTTTCTTCAGAAAGG
>CALVEZ010000058.1 GCA_944326695.1 Candidatus Bilophila faecipullorum
TTCGCGGTTCGCGGTTCGCGGTTCGCGGTTCGCGGTTCGCGGTTCGCGGTTCGCGGTTCGCGGTTCGCGGTTCGCGGCCCTTGCCCGCACCGGCGGGGATGGCGGGATGCCATGCCCCTGCCACGCCGGACTTTTCCGCAGCCCCTCTGCGGGCCTACCTCTTGCGGAACCTATCAAGAAGCCCCACCGCTCACAATCCCTCGGGCGGCGTCCTTCTGCGGCTCCTCCGCGCTGGGAAAGGCGCGGGGAAAAGCGCCTCCTCTCGGCCAAATGCCCGCTTTCGTCCGAATGCCCGCTGCGACGCGGCATCATGCCCGCCCGAATACGGCGATATGGCCGCCCATGCACGGCATAATGTCCGCCGCCCTCCCCCGCCAAGCCTTGAGCACCAAGGGCTGACGCGCCTCCCTCAGGAGTTTGTCAGGAGACGAAAGGAAAAAAGCGCCCACGCCGGACCGCCATTCCGCTACGATGCCTCGTAACGAGCCGGGAAGGGAAGGCGTCCGGTACGCCCGCCCCTCCTCTCGCACCGGGGAAAACGCGCATGTATTGCAGGGCATGGCCTCCGGCCCTCCTCTTGTGCCGGGAAAACGCGCCCGCCGCGCCGTGCCTTCACCGCACGGACGGCCAGACCGAAGAAAAGGCGGGAAGCGAGGAATGGGCCGCAATGAGCTGGAGGGCGAGAAACGAGAGGGCGAACGCAAGAGAGGACGGGGGACGAGAGGGGGAGGCTTTCCCTTTACTGCAAAAAGGTCTAGATCACGGAAAGCCCCTCCGTCTTTCCCGCAGGGGACAGGCGGGCGGAGAACGCAACCTTTTTCCCTCAAGCTATGAAAACACCTCTGGAAACGGCGACAACGGAACTGACGCGGCGCGTGCCGCCGCACAGCGTGGAAGCGGAACGGGCGGTTCTGGCCGGGACGATCCTGCGGTCCTCGGTCATGGGGCAGATCGCGCCCCTGCTGCGGCCCGAGGATTTTTACCTTCCGGCGCACCGCCTCCTCTACGCGGGCGCGCTTGAACTGCACGCGGCCAACTCCCCGGTGGAACTCGTAACGCTGGCGCAGCGCCTGCGCGACCGGGGCGAACTCGAAAGCGCGGGCGGGGCCGCGTATCTGGCCGAACTCGCACAGGCCGCCGTGAGCGCGGCCAACGCGGAATATTACGCCAAGATCGTGCGCGACAAGGCCATCCAGCGCGGGCTCATCGAGGCCGGGGCGCACATCATTTCAACCAGCTTCGACACCGCCCGCGACGTGGCCGGACTCATCGACGAGGCGGAACAGTCCGTTCTCGCCATTTCCAGCCGCAACAGCAGCGGCGGCTTCCGGTCCGTGCAGGAACTCGTGGGCGGCGTGGTCGACGCCGTGCTCAAACCCGCGGCGGGCGGCATCACCGGCCTGCCCACCGGCTACCCCGAGCTTGACGCCATCACGCACGGCCTCCAGCCGTCCGATCTGATCATCGTGGCCGCGCGCCCGGCCATGGGCAAAACCGCGCTGGCCCTCAACCTTGCCATGCGCGTAGCCATTGCCGAGGGCGCGCCCGTGGGCATCTTCTCGCTGGAAATGTCCGAGCACCAGCTCATGCAGCGCATGATCAGCCTGTGGGGGAAAATCCCGCAGGAACAGCTCGCCACCGGACGCCTCACCAAAAACGCCGGGGCGCGCTTCTTTGAAACCGCCGATCTCCTGCGTACCGCCCCGCTCTTCATCAACGAGACCCCGGCCATCAGCACGCTCGAACTGCGCTCGCAGGCGCGGCGGCTCAAGGCCGAGCACGGCCTCGGCCTCGTGGTGGTGGATTACCTGCAACTCATGCGCTCCTCGCGGCGCACGGACTCGCGCGAACTGGAAATCTCGGACATCTCCCGCTCGCTCAAGGCCCTTGCCAAGGAGCTCAACATCCCGGTCATCGCCCTCTCGCAGCTCAACCGCAAGGTCGAGGAACGGCAGGACAAGCGCCCCATGCTCTCGGACCTGCGCGAATCCGGGGCCATCGAGCAGGACGCGGACATCGTCATTTTCCTGCACCGCGAGGAAGCCTACAAGCCCGATACCGCCAAAAAGGGCATTGCCGAACTCATCATCGGCAAGCACCGCAACGGCCGCACCGGAACCGTCGAACTGGCCTTTCTGCCTGAATACACCGCCTTTGAGCCGCTGGCGCGGACCTAGGCGCGGCTTCAGAAGCGGCGCGGGTCGGCAGGCTACGACGGCGGGCCATGACGGGACGGCTACGCGCCGATCTCGTCGAGCGCCAGCGCCGCGCGGCAGAAGAGTTCCACACCGGGCGCGAGCACGGCCTCGTTGAAGTCGAAACGCTGGTTATGGTGGCCCGCCGCAAGCGCGCTTCCAAGCTGGGCGTACGTGCCGCAGCCGCCCTGCTTCTGCACGGCTTCAAGGAAGGCGCAGGCGTCGTCACTGCCGTAACCACGGCCCATGTCGCGGATAAGCTCCTTGTGAAAATAGGGAATCTTTTCGCCAGCTTCCCGGATGACGCGCATGGCCTGCGGATCGCTTGCGGCGCAGCCCGTCCCTCCCATGATCGTGATGCGGTACTGCTGGTCATACATGGCCGCGCCGTGCTCGATGATCGTTTTGGCCTTCTCGAACATGTAGTCGTTGATTTCGGTGGTCGCGCCCCGCGTTTCGCAGACCATGTATGCCGAGGAGGGGATGACGTTGCGCCCTGAGCCCCCGCTGAGCCGGCCCACGGTGATGCGCGTATCCCCGAGGCCGTGCCGGGGGATGGCGTGCAGGTTGAGCAGGATGGAGGCCGCCGCCAAAAGCGAGTTGTTGCCCGCATGGGGCTCGGAACCGGAATGCGAGGCCCGCCCCGTCAGTTCCACGTCGAATTTCGTGGTCGCCAGAAAGCCCGTGGTGCCGCAGACCAGTTCGTGATCCCGCGTGGCGTTGACGCCGATGTGCGCGGCGAGGAAATACTTCACGCCGTCCACCACGCCCGCCCGGACCATCGGCAGGGCCCCGCGTACGCCCTCTTCCCCGGGCTGGAAGATGAGCCGGATGTTGTGCCGCAGGCGATCCCGGCGGCGGGCCAGCTCAAGGGCCACCCCAAGCCCGATGGCCGCGTGGCCGTCGTGCGCGCAGGCGTGGCACTCGCCCGCGTTGAGCGAGGCGAAACCCTCCCGGGCCGGGAAATGCGCGTCCTCCGGGCTTTCCTCCACGTCCACCGCGTCGATGTCGAAGCGCAGGGCCGTGAGCGTGGGCAGATCAGGGCGCACGTCCGCCACAAGGCCCGTGATCCCTCCCATCCTCTCCAGCCACGCCGGGCTTGCCCCCTGTTGCCGTGCGGTCTCAAGACGGGCGCGCTGCACGGCTGCGTCGGGCGTCCCCATGCGCGACGCCGCATCGGATATGGCGTCACCGAGAAGCACCGCATACCCGGCCCCGGACAGCTTTTCGGCCAGAAACGCCGTGGTCCAGAATTCCGAAAGCCCCGATTCCGCGTGACGGTGCACGTCGCGGCGGAAGGCGGCAAGCTCTTCTTGAGAAACGGTGGCGGCAAAATCCATGTTGGGCCTCCTTCTCCTGGGCGATCATGAAATGAGCATGACGCGGACCACGCTGTCGGCGGTATAACTCATAATGACGTATCGTTGGTATAAAAAGCGTAAGAGAGCGTCAACAATCATTCGTCCTTTTTCCCCAAAAGAGGGGTATTTTGGAGATATTGATTTCCCTCTTGCCCGCCTTGCCCGCCTTGCTCGCGGCGCTCAAGCCCACAACCTGAACCGCTCCCTGCCTCAGACGGGCCAAGATGAAGGTCTGTGCTGGAACGAGTCATAATCGTCGTCAAGCCCGGCCTCATACGGGCCAGGATGAAGGCTTTCGACGAGCGGCACCACACCTGAACCGCTCCCGGCCTCATACAGGAAGGCCGCCCTGCATGATTGGCTGTTCAAGGCTGAAAGACTCAGCCAACAACCTCTCTGGCCTGCGGGACATCGCCATCGAAAAAGGCCGCAATCCGAAGCCGGGAGACCTTGTCCGTGGCACGGGCGCTCCTTTAAAGGGAGCCTCGCCATCCCCGAAGCCTCTCCCCTGCCCTCCTTCTCCCAAACCGGCGCACCCTGTCCAGAAGGAAGGAAGGAAGGAAGGAAGGAAGGTCCCCCGAGGCCCCAAATGCCCACCAAAGCGGCGACGGCATCGTCGCCAGTGCCGCCCTCTCTCGCCCGATGTAGGGAAGTCGAGGAGAAGAAACCGGAACGCTTACGCACTAAACTGCGTATTGCCATTTGATTCATCAATCTATATTTACTTAGGTATATAGATTCTCTCACCGTGCTACGCAGTAGAGTGCGTAATCGTCTTGCTTTCGTCTCCTCGTTTCTCAACGTACGCAGTATAGTGCGTAAGATAGAGGGTGCACTATACTGCGTAGCCATTACACACGTTACTGCGCAGTCCCCGAGCTGGCTGTTGGGGAAGACCTGCACCGTGGCTATTACGCACTTTACTGCGTATGGCGGCCTTCTCCGTACGGCCTCCTGCCTCGGGCTTCACTCTCCCGCAGGCGTAGCCGAAGCTCCTGCGGCTTACGGGGAAGCCCGAACAGCATGAGCAGGAGCAGGGCGGTACGAAGCTCCTGCGGCTTGCGGGGAATACGCAGGATACTGCGTAATGGGGAAAGCAGTCGGGGGCGTCCTTTACGCAGTATACTGCGTATTCCCTTTCCGAGAAAAAGCGGTTCCGTCGGTCCTGCCCAGACGCAGCCGAGAGCGAGACGGGCGGTGTGTGCATCAGCAGCCGCACGGCCCCAGCTCTGCACACTCCACGGGGCAAGGGCGTGCGCCTCCCGCCCGCGTGCGAAACCTTCTTGGGATCACCCGCAAGCTTCGCGGCGTCGCACCTCCCTCCCGCGTGCGCACGAAACGCAGCACGCCTTATCTTTTTCAGGTGTCCCCGGGCACTCCCGCCCGCATGCACACGAAACGCAATACGCCTTATCTTTTCAGAGGTCCCCGGGTACTCCCACCCGCGCGAAACGGAGGGCCGCACTCGATGCCCTGAAAGGCCCGCCTGCCCCCAGCAGGCACATAAACGGCGAAGTGGCGGCGGCAGCCCTTTCTTCATGAGGGACGGCAACCTTTCTTCAGGGGAAACCCAAACGAGGACGGCCTTTTTACGCAGGATACTGCGTCATACCCGCCTTTCCCGTGAGGGCCGTTTACGCAGGATACTGCGTCATAGCCGGCTTCTGCGGGCTGTCCGCATTACGCAGTAAACTGCGCATACCTCCTGCCGGAGGGTGATTTTTTTACGCACTATACTGCGTAATCACCTTCCCCGGACGGCCTTCTTACGCAGGATACTGCGCATTTTCCCGGCTCCTCGGAAAGGCTTCATTACGCACTATACTGCGTATCGCTTTCCTTCCCTGAAAGATGCCTTCCATGCCCTTGGAGGAATGACCCCGGCCTTCGTTTTTCCTTCCTTCGTTCCGGCTCCCGGCTTTCCCTCCCTGAACCGCATCCCCTCCGTCCCCTCTTCCCCGCTTTTTCCTCCCCCAGCTCTTCCGGCCTTCCCGGAGGGCGGCCTTGTCCGCTGCGACCGTCTTTCACGTTGGGGCCTCTCCCTTCCTTTGGCCGCCGTTCGCTGTGCGTTTTTCTGTGTTTTTCCTCTCACGGCCCCCCTTTCCCTTCGCGGACTCCCTTTTCTTTCTCTTCCCTGCCCTCTCGGTCGTGTGGCCTGGGTGCCTCCTTCCCTTGCCTGCCGCATTCCCTCCAATGTCCTGCCCCGCACACCTCCTCGGCCTCAAGAAAAGAGGGCCTGCCCACGCAGGGGAAAAAACGCCTTTCTATACTTGAAATAGAATTTCATTTTCATTATGGTCTTTCTACTTGGACGCGCCCGCCCGCTTCAAGCCCGGATTCATCCCCCGGACGGGACGCCGAGGCAGGCCGCCGACCTTCCCCCGCCATGAGGCCCCGGCAGCGGCAATTTCTCATAGTACCGTGTTCTCATTGCCTTTTCTTTACGGAATGGGCGAGTCTGGCAAAGAAGACCTTTACCTTCAAGGGAGTTTGACATGAGCAAAGTACTGATTGTGTATGGTTCGACCACGGGCAACACCGAGGCGCTGGCGGAAATCATAGGCCGGGGCATCAGCGAGGCGGGGCACGAAACCAAAGTCGTCAACGCCGCCGACGTTGCCGCGCCCGGCCTGTGCGACGGCTGGGACATGGCCCTCTTCGGCTGCTCGGCGTGGGGCGACGACGAGGTGGTCCTTCAGGACGACTTCCAGGCCCTTTACGACGAGTTCGATCAAATCAACGTCAAGGGCAAAAAAGCCGCCGCCTTCGCCACGGGCGACAGCAACTTCACCCTTTTTTGCGGCTCCGTGGACGTGATACAGGACCGCCTCGAAGAACTCGGCGCGGAAATCGTCGCGGAAGGGCTGAAAATCGACGGACAGGCCCAGTCCGACCAGCCCGAAGTGCGGGACTGGATCAAAAAGGTCGTCTCCGCCCTCTAGGTCTTTCCCTCTCCTTTCTCCAGCCCCGGCCCCTTCCTCAGCCGGGGCTTCTTGTTTCTCCGGCCTTTCCCCTCTCCCGCGCTCCCGCCTGCGTCCGGGGCCTTCGGAGGCTACCGCAAGAAAAGGCAGCCGTGGCGGAGGTGACGGTAGAAGAGGAAAAGGAAATGATGATGATGATGATGGTAGAGGAGACGGCGGTGAAAAGCCCCTGCCGCCCGCAATGACAGCCAGTGACAGTTGATGCACAAGAGCCCCCGGAAGGCGGGGAGGCATCGGCAGGGAATGCGCCGACCGTCGACAGTCAATGACAGTCAATGTCTGGAGGCGACTGTCCATGACAGGCAGTGACAGCTATCTACAATTGATGACAGCCCACGCGAAAAGGCCACGGCAAAACGTCCACCTTTTCCATGTAACCATATTGAATACAAAATGATTCAAGAAGCATTGAAAAGGCGGCGTCCCGCAGCGGGCACGTGTCATCATGTGTCAGGGGCGCGACAAAGCCACCGATCCCAAAAGGATCGGCAAAATGCCCTCTTTTACACTTTAATATATTGAAATAGCAAAATATTTATTTACATAGAGCGCGGGCTCCCCAAAGCTCTCCCCAGCCGCCTCCCGGACAGGGGACGGGCAGGCGCGTGTCAGTGACAGTCAACAACAACAGCCTTATTCACCTCATGACTGTCACGGACCGTCGCTGACGGCTCATGACGGTCATCAGCCGTCACTCTGCCCGAAAAGCCGCCGGAAGAAAGATTGAAGGATGTCAGCACGGCAAGACGCCCACCAAACATGTTTATCTTCTTGAAATAGCATAAGAAAAAGGCCGATCCAACGAATCGGCCTTCGGCGGAATGCCCGCCCTTGCAGTGCGGCGTTCCTCGGGGATTCCTTCTCCCGGATTTCCAGCGCGGCGGCGCGCCCTCTCCGCTCAGGGGAAAGGTCTCGTCAGCACGGGCGGCGGCGGGATCGTCAGGGCGCGCCCTCTCCACTCAGGGGAAAGGTGGGAAGATTGATCTGATCCCCACTCAGGACGGTCCGCGCCCTTCCTGCCGCAGGGAGACTGGCTTTCGCCGCATCCCTACCTTTGCCTGCCTTCGTGCGCCAAGCGCGCCATTCCCAGCGCTCCCCCTTTATCCCGGCGGATACGGCTCGGGGCAAGGGGGTAGCCCCGTCCGGCTCCCGCGCCTTTACCCGGCGGGCAGTCCTTCCACCCGCGCGGGCGGCTGCGGTACCACATCAAAAAAAGCACGGAGAAAACGCCCTGCGCCCATGCGGACGGCTGCGGTCAGGAGACGGCCCTCCGGGTTTCGCGCCCTCGGCCCCGTCCATTCCTTGCGCCTGCGGGGAGGCAGGCCTTGCCCGGGCGGTGGGCGCGGATCATCTCTACTATTCCTTGCGCCTGCGGGGAGGCAGGGCTTCGGCGGTACGGTTGAGGATGACGATGTTGCCCTTGGTCAAAATACTTGTTTTTTCAAGGACTTTCTTTTCCACCAGTTCCGCGATGGCCTCGCGCATCTGACGCCGCGTCTCCTTGAGCGGCGCGGAGCGGTCCATGTTCAGGGCCTGCGCCAGCGTCTGCACGTAGCCCCGGAACACCGGGTTCTGGCGGTGCGACTGGCAAAAGCGGTACAGCGCCTTGGCGATGCTGCCGCGTATCTGAAAACGCTTGGCCACGTCGATCCACGTGAGGCGGTTGGCCACATACATTTCGCGGAAAAAGGGGCTGATGGTCACGGAAATCTCGCGGTCCCGGGTGCGCAGGCGCAGATTCGAGATGACGTGGGTGAGGTCGTAAAAGGTCTCCTCGCCCCGCTCGCGCACCACCAGCTCGATGGTCCCGTGCGCAAGGCACATGAGGCTCGTCACGAGCTTGGTATAGTGGTTCGCGCCCGGGCGCTTGTGCCCCATGAGTCGCAAAATGGGCAGGAGCGGGCCACGGTAGGTAAAGCGCCCTCCCCCGCTCTCCGGGAAGGCCGAGCGCACCTTTTCCGGGAACGCCTCCACCCCGCCCGAAACGTAGGGCGCCACGGGCACGCCGGGCAGCACCGGGACAAGCCCCTCGTCCGCCTTGTCGGTCTTTTCAAGTTTCTCCAGCTTTTCAGGACTGTTGCGTCCAACATCCAGCCGCGAGCGGCGCGCCTCGAAACCTTCCTCCCCGGCCTCGATGATCGCCAGCAGCGCCATGAGTGCATCCTCTTCCTCAATGCTCAGCTTGGGGCCGGAATAGAGGATGTCCCCCCACGGGCCGGACGAAATCTTTTCCTTAAAGAAGAAATAGCCGGAAGCCGCGATGCGCGCCTTGTCCTTGGCCGGGGCGTCGAGGTTGCGCACCAGCGTGTCCCGGCGGCCCTTTTCCATGTTGTTCATGGGAAAGAACGGCGAAACACGAGCTATATTGGTAGGATAGCCGCACCAGAAGGCGGGCCGTTCCTCGGGCGCGGGCAAGGGGGCGGCGGCTTTGGCGACGGCGCGGGTGACCTCGTGGGCCGTTTCCTCGGCCTGTTCGCGGGCCAGCTCCTCAAGGCTGACCGGACGCCGACGCTGCGCCGGGGCCGGAGAAAGCGGGTTCCGGCGCGACGCGGGGCAGCCGTTGGCGCGCCATTCCTCAATCACGGCCAGCAGCAGTGGGGGGATGTCCCCGCCGTCGAGCGCGTCGAGCTGGGCGGCCAGCGTGGGATTGTAACCGCGCAGGCGCTCGACCTCGTCCTCGGAAAGGGGCGAGCGCCGGGCGCACGCCGCTTCCTCAAGGAAACCGAGCAAGGACTCGCCCACGGATTTCATGGTTTTGCTCATGGCAACCGCCTTGATCCGGCCCGGCATACGCCGCCCGGCCTTGCGGACCCGGCACGTGGGCCGGACGCATCCGCAGGGGAAAAGGTGTCCATATTCCGCCAAAACGGAATCTTCCTTCGGCGGCCTCCGGCGTTCCGCACGGCGGAAATTCCTGATGCGCCGATTGCCCCGTCCATATTTACCCGCATTTATCGGGGATGATCATTGACTTTTTTGGGCTATCATGCAAAAAATCCATCACATCACTCGCAAACCGGAGGGTCTCATGGCAGCGAAAGTCATCGCTTTTGCGAACCACAAAGGCGGCGTGGGCAAGACCGCAAGCACCGTCAACGTAGCGTATTGCCTCGCTAAACGCAAACGGCGCGTACTCGTCGTGGACTGCGATCCTCAGGGAAACGCCTCGCTCACCCTCGGCACCGTCTCGCCCTACGAGCAGCCGCGCACCGTGGCCAACCTCTTCACCGGGCTCTCCTTCTCGGCGGCGGCCGTGCCCTCCAAATACGAGGGCCTCGAACTCATCCCCGCGAATCTGAACGTTTACGCCACGGTAAGCACGCTCTCCAATTCCATCAAGCGCTTTTTCGGCTTCCGGCAGGCGCTCGACAAGGCCGCGCTCGAAACCTACGACTACATCCTGCTCGACTGCCCGCCCACCATTGAAGGCGCGCTCCTGACCAACGCGCTGGTGATCACGGACTATATCATCATCCCCGTGGGCGTCGAGGATACCTATGCGCTCTCCGGTGTGAGCCATCTTATCAAGGTAGCGGAGACGCTGCGCGCGGATACGGAATCCAATCTCGCCATCATGGGCGTGCTGTTGACCATGTACGATGGCCGCAACAACGCCGCAAAGACCATCCGCAACGTCGCCATCGGCACGTTTGGCGAGGAAATGGTATTCCGGACCACCATTCCCCGCAACACTACATTAAATAAGGCGGTCATGAGCAACCTTGCCGTATGCGATTACGATGACGGCTGCTCCTCCTGCCGCAGCTACCGCGAACTGACGCAGGAAATCGAGGCACGGCTGGAGCGGCTGGAACCCAAAGAGAAATGATCCCGCAGCCCGCGCGCCCGGCCACGGCCAAGACCGGACGGGACATGCACCGGATAGCCTAGCCTACCGGATTGACAAGATTTTTTGACGGAACCGCAGGCAGTCCCCGCCTGCCGCAAGGAAGAGCCATGGCCAGAAAAACGATCATCCCGGACTTTACGCTCGCGCTGGGCGCGGACCTTCGGGAAGCCGCCGCCAAGATGCGCGAAATGAGCCGCCCCCCGGTGCACGCCCCCGCACCGCCGGAAGCCCCCGCGCAAACGCCTGCCGCGTCCGAGGCGGCGTCCTCCGCCGTCCCTCCCCGCATTCCGTCCGAAGCCACCCCATCCGTCCCGCCGCAGGCCGCCGAGATTTCCTCCGAAATTTCCTCTGAGATTTCCGGCAACCCTGCCGCATCCGCCGCCTCGCAGCCGGAAACGGATACGGTGACGAATCAGTCACAAAAAGAAAACAAGGCGGAAAACGTCTCCGTTCATTCAAGCCAACCTGTTGACGTTACAGATTTTTCAGAAGCGCAAACTCGCGGGATAACCAACGAGACAGCCGAGGCGGAAGGCATCCTATCCTCCTCCGCCGTGCCCTCTTCTCCGGTGGAACCGCCGCGCGTACAGCAGACGCAAAACGCTTCCGGCCATAATGTTTCCGAACGGCAACAAATGTCGGTCCCCTCTTCTTCCACTCCCGGTGAAGAGAATATCACTCCCGAGCCGTCGCTTGATGAGGAGCCTGTCGCCCTTGCCCCGCGCCGGACCGACGCCCCGTCTGCCCCGTCTGCCCCGTCTGCCCCGTCTGCCCCGTCTGCCCCGTCGGAATCGTCTGTATCGTCTGTATCGTCTGAAATATCCGATAGTTCCGATCCTTCTTCTGTCTCCGGGGCTCGCGATACGTCAGCTTCTTCCGTCCTGTCGGAAGGCGAAGACACGCCGTATTTGTCGCACCACGATACAGACGGCGCGGGAACCGCCGCCCCGACGACGGTTCAGACGGCGGATGCGGCCTCCATGCCTTCCGCAACCGGTGCGGGGCACGAGTGCCTCGGGGATCAAGATGATGCGCTTTTTGAAATTTACGATACATCCCAAGAAGATACATTTGAAGGTGCTCCCGTAGCGGAACCCTTTTCCCAGCCCCTGACGGCCTCTGGAGAAGGCAAGCCTTCCATGCCCACCGGCAACCCCACGTCCGCCGGCGCAGCCCCGGTTCAGGCCCCGGTTCAGGCCCCGGTTCAGGCCCCGGTTCAGGCCCCGGTTCAAACGGCCCCTCTTGCGGCCCCTCTCCGTGCCGCATCCGGCGTCTCCACCGGGCCGTCGGTGCCGTCCACATCCGTGCCCGTCTCTTCCGACACCCCCGCCTCGAATGCCGGAGAAACGCCTTCCGTCTCCCCATTGGGAAATGCGGACGCCTTGGGGCCCTCTTGCACACCGGAAAGGGACGCGTCGGCCCCTCACGTAGAAAGCCCTTCTTTGGGCTCTGACGCAGCTTTACGGCCCATCGTGGCCCACAGCGAGGCCCATGACCATTACGACCCCGCAGGACAGCCCTGCGGCCCTGTAACGGCCCTTTCGGGACAGGGAGCCCCCATAGCCCCCATAGCCCCCGCTGCCTCGGGGCAAGTTCCCGGTCGGCCTGAAAGAGCGGTCGCTCCCTTGGAGGAGGGCCAGCGCACCACCTCTTTTGACCCTCAAGGGGAATCTCCGGCTGGAGGCGCATACAGTCACCAACAGTCATCACCTGTCACTAGCAGTCATAGACAGTCATCAGGCAATGACACACCACGACCGCCAGTGACACATAATGACTCTCGGCAACAGTTCCTTACAGAAACTGACGGTCATCAACAGTCACAAACTGTCATCAACGATAATTCACACGTCACTGACCGTCATTCACCGTCATCCATCCCCGCCTCTTCTGTACAGCTTGATTCCGCAGAGGAAAGATTGACGGATGTCAGCGTTTCGCCGTGGGTGGAAGAACACCACTCCACAAGTCACCGAAGCCATCCCTTGCCCCCTCCTCAGTCTCCAGTGGCTGCCTTTCAGCAAGACGCCACGCCACAGGCTTCAGGCCTTGCGATGCCAGGCAGATCGAGCCTGTCCCGCACGCGAGGGGCGGATGGTGCAGCCCGACAGGAACAGCGTATGGCGGCTCGCACAGAGGCCGCCTCCGTTCCTCAAGGACAGTCATCAACAGTCACAATGACTGTCACTGACACATCTAATCCCCTGTTTCCACAAGCCTATTCTTCACGCTTGGGCGCGGAGGAAGCCGCCATGGCCTCCGTCACGCTCCAGGAGGCCCCCCTCGGAGGAGCCCGCCAAACCCTGCTTGATACCCTTGAACGGCTGCGCGGCCAATCCCCGCAGGTCGTCGTCAACCTGAAGCGCCTTGCTGCGGCCATCGGGCTTTCTTACGGGACGGTCCGCAATACTATCAGCCGGCTCGTGCGCGAAGGCGTCATCTGCACGACACAGGTTCGTACCGGTGAAGCGCACGGCGTATGCATTGAGTTCCTCGATGACACGCCATTACAGTCAGTGACGGTCATGGGGCATCAGGGAATCACACCTTCGCCCGTTCAACCGCATTCTCCTCTGACAGTCATCAATAGTCATCAACAGTCAATGACACGCCATGACTCTGCTTACCCCTCGGCATCCATGACGCCTCCCATGACGGCTGATGGCACCTCAGTCTGGAGCGCCGACGCCGAACTCATTGCCGACCTCTGGCCAGCCGCAGCCGAAGCGGGATTCAGCCCCGCACATCTGGCGCATTTGCGGCGCGCCTATCACATGCAGGGCTGGAATGCGGACAATGTCGCACGCTGCCTGCGTTACCTTGACTGGGAACTTGATACCGGACGAGGACGGGGAAGCGCGCATGTGGAGCAGTGGATGCGTATCATGCGGCGGCAAGGGTACTATCTCCGGCCCGAAGGCTATGTGGAGCCTGAAGTCCTGCGCCTCCAGCAACAGACACAGGAACAACTTGAACTGGCGCAGGCGCAACAGGAACTGGCCGACGCGCAGGCCCTCCTCAATTCCACAAGCCGCCAGCGGTAGGTTCCCCAGCCCCCAGCCCCCAGTTGAGCCATCGTTATCGGCACGGCACTCCCCTTGGCGCCACCCGGTCAAAAGAGCCATAAACGCCGGGCTGTCGGCCTTTTTTCATTCTTCTTCGATCTCACCAAACTCCTTTTTTCATCCGCTCGCCAGTCGTCAGCGACAGTCATTGACTGTCATTTCCCGTCAATGACTGTCGCTGACTGTGTGAGGCACCGACACGATAGTCTATTCAACGTTGGCTTCTAACAGTGTATTTTTATTATCAGATACTCTGCACGCCATCCGGCAAAGCTCTATTCTCTCGTATAATGACAGCTTATGACTGCTGATGACAGTCATACTAATCCGTGCCTTTCATCGACGCCGGAAATCCTCGCGCGGTCTATTTTCAGCACCTCGCCATCAACTCCGTTTTCTTCTCATGTCTTCTCTCCCCGCCCATTTTTGGGTGGCCTTCTCTTCTCTTCTCTTCTCTTCTCTTCTCTTCTCTTCTCTCGGGCAGAAGGCTTTTCCCTGTCTTCAATTTTTGGTCCGGCCTTCGATTCGGCCCGGGCGTTTTCTTTTTGCGGCAGCAGGTTTCCTTGTTTTCCTTCTTGCTCCTGAAATCCTTAGAGGCTGCTGTAAATCCTTGAGGTACGGGGGCTCGCAAGGTGGCGGGGTGGACATTTTACCGTTTCTCAGTGGCCTAAATGCCGAATGCCGGTGGACATTCCGCCGCGTGGAAGAGGGCATTTTGCCGAAAGTGGACATTCTGACGAATGGCGAGCTGCTTCACAGAACCCTCCTTCTTTTCTTTCTTTCTTTCTTTCTTTCTTTCTTTCTTTCTTTCTTCCCCTTGCGGAGGGATGCGGTGGATGAGGGGAATCGCTCCTTGCCGCTTCAACCCCGCTCCACGCGGGCCATGCGGGTCATACTTGCCGCGCCGTCTTTTCCCTCATCTTCTGGCGGCTTGCCGGGTGTGGGTCATCTTGCCAGCGGGGAGGATCGGCTATACCTTTCGGCGAGGAGGGACGGCATGAAAATAGCGGCCTGCGATTTCGACGGTACGCTCTACCGGGACGGCGCGGTGAGCGCGGATGACCTCGCGGCGATAGCCGCATGGCGGGCGGCGGGCAACGTCTTCGGCATCGTGACGGGCCGGGGCAGGCACACGCTCTTGCGGGATGTGGAGCGCTTCGCGATTCCTTACGATTTTTTGATCTGCAATAATGGCGCGATGATTTGCGATCAGCAGGGCCGGGACGTCTACTGCGCCGCCTTGCCCGAGGCCGTGCGCGCCGAGGTCATGGAGCACCCCGGCATGGCGGCCTGTACGCAGTGCGCCTTTTTTGCGGGCACGTCCCTTTTCACCCACGCGGGCAAGGCGGCCTATTGGATTGTGAAGGATTATGTCCTTCCGCGCCTCTCGCCCGGCGATGCGTTGCTGTTGCCCGGCCTGCATCAGATCAGCCTTGCCTATGCCGATCCCGAAAGTTCCCGGGCGTGGTCCGAGTCTCTGGCGGAGGTCTGCGGCGAGCGCGCGGGCGTGCATTTCAGTTCCATATGTATTGATGTGACCGCCCCGGGCGTCAGCAAGGCATCCGGCATGGAGCATCTGCTCCACCTGCGGCAATGGGGCGGCGCGCGCGAGGTGCTCGTCATCGGAGACGACCGTAACGATTTGCCGATGATCCGCCATTTCAACGGCTACGCGGTGGAGAACGCCCCCGAGGACGTGCGCGGGGCCGCCTCCCGCGTCGTCGGGAGCGTCGCGGAGATGCTGCGGGAGGCGGAGTGAAGGGCGGGGAGAATGAGTGATTGGAGGGGGGAAGGGGAAACTTTCTGGAGAAAGTTTCCCCTTCCCCCCTCCAAACCTCCCCCCATCCTCCTCAAAGACGTTCGACTGGTGGGGAGGCGGCGCGCCGGGAGTTCCGTTGCGCGTTGGAGGGGAGGTTTCCCAGGAGTCAGGTTGTGTTCTATCTTCCGGGAATTCTCTTTCGCGTGGGGGGAAGAGAGGTTACAGGGCGGCGGTTGGGGCGGGAAGCTCTTCGCGTTCCAGACGCAGGACGCGCCCGGCGATGACGAGGAAAACCTCTTCGGAGGCGTCCGCAAGGAGGCGGTTGGCCAGCCCGAGCCCGTCCGCGTAGATGCGGCCAAGGGGCGTGGGATTGATACCGCCCAGTCCGGTTTCGCCGGATACCAGCACGAAGCGGCAGTGTGAGGTCCGGGCGAGGCGGATCAGCGCTTCGATCTGGGTGCGGACTTCACGCTCGAAAGCGAGGAGGTCTTCCGGGTCGGGCAGGCTGAACAGGATGTTCGATACCCACAGGGTCACACAGTCGAGCAGGACCGTGGGTTTGCCCGCCGCGCAGGGAAGGCCGGACAGGGCCTCGGAAAGGCTTTCCGCCACGTGGAGCGGACATTCCAGCGTTTGCCACGTATCCGGGCGGCGCGCCCGGTGCCGCCGGATGCGTTCGCTCATGGCGGCGTCTCCGGCCTGCGCTGTGGCGACGTAGAGGACGGGCCCGTCGGCCAGCCGGTGTACGCGCGCTTCCGCCCGCTCGCTTTTGCCGCTGCGCGTGCCGCCGAGATAAAGCGTCAAATCCGCTGTCTTCATGGTTGCCTCATGGAAAAAAGGTTGCGCCGTACGTGGACGGCGAAAGGTTGAAAGATTGATGGTGCGGTCAGCCTTCATCAAATCGCCGGTTGCAAAACCGCCTTTTCCCAATCGGCTGGAGTCAAGGGAAGAAAGGCTTTTTGACGTAGCGCGCTGCACCTGAGCCGTCCTTTTTCCCGTACCCCTTGCCGGTAAGGGAACGGCTTTTCGTGGACAGAGTGTAATGCCCGCGAATCCTGGATTGCGCCGCGTGTGGACGGCGAAAGGCAGCTCAGGCTTCGCCGTTGTCCTGATACCGCGCGTAGGATTCCATGATCACGGCGTGCGAGGCGGCGAAGTCCTCCCAATGGAAGACTTCGAGATTGAGCGCGCCCGCAAAGCCGTGCCGCCACAGAGGATGCAGGACGGCATCGATCAGCGGGGCGGGCATGAGTCCAAGCGAGGTGTGATCGCGCGGCTGCGGCCCGAAATGGCGAAGGAGGACGGCCCCGGGCGACGAAACCTCATTGCGCGCAGGACTTGGCTTCTCCTTGTTGTCGTTACGCAACATTTCGGTGGACGCGGCGGCGTGGCCGTGAACGCGGAGGCCCGGATCGCACGCCACGGAAGAGCTGTTGCGCTCCCCGGTCGGGGCTTGGCCGAGGGTCTTCGCTTGGCCGGGCATCCCCGCGTCTGCTCGAATCTTGTTTTCCGTTTCTTTTTTTGCGGATACGTGGCTTGTCGTTTCTGCGGGCGCGACGCCTGCGGTGTGGCCTTCCGTTCCCTGCGATGGGGCCGTCGCCGCGTGGAGGGTGTGGGGCGCGCCGTGCCGGGGCCGGAGGCCGTGCAGGTGGATGACGCGCACGCGGGGGAGCCATGCGTCCAGCACGGGCGCGGGGTTGCCGCCGTCCTTCCAGATATGGCCGATGTCGAGGCAGCGCGAGAAGGGCGCGCCGTCCAGCCAGCGATCCCAGAAGGCCGGGCTGAAGCCTTCAAGGTTCTCCACGGCCAGCATTTCCGGCGCAGGGAGGCAGGCGGCCACGTCTTGCAGCAGCGCGGCGGTGGCTCGCGTCTGTTCCGGGGAGGGCTCCCGGCCGCTGCCGCGCAGGGAGGGGAAATCCGCATGAAGCACAAAGCTGTGCGGCGCAAGCGGGGCCGCCCGGTCGATGGCCCGGCGCACGCGGTCGAGCAGGGCCCGGCGGCCCGTCGCCGTCTCGCAGTCGCCGTCCGTGGGGAGATGGACGTGGACGCTCGCGCCCTCGCCGTCCAGTATCCTGCCGATTTCCTTGATTTCCTCGGGCGTAGCCAGAAAACGCCCGCCTTCGCCCGCCTCGGTCATCAAGAGGGCCACGTCCCCGCAGCGTTCCGCCGTGAAGCGCACCGCCGGGACATAGGCCGCGTGCAGCAAAAAGGAGGTGCCGCTCAGACGCAGCCCCGGCACTTGATATTTCATGGAAAGCTCCTTATGGCGCGCGTTCCCGCCGCTCGCCCCTCTTTGCTGTTGCCGCCCTTCATGTTACCGCACGTTCCGCTCACGGGGCCCTTGGGCGGGCATCCATGCCGTGCTCCTGCCGCCGTTTCCCCGCCGGCCCTTCCTCTGGACCTTTGATTACGGCTTGTTATGTCGCTCGTCATCAGGAAGCGCCCCTTATTCAGATCGCGCAGCAGGCGATGAGGACGGCGCATTCCGTGCTTTCGATCAGGCAGCCGAAGACGTCCCCGGTGACGCCGCCGAGCCGTTTTCTGGCCGCACCGATCAAGAGCGTGGCCATGCCGAGGGCGGCGGCCAGCGCCGCGAGGCCGCGCCAGCCGTTGAGGGCGCAGAGGGCCAGCCCGACGCCGAGGGCAATGAGCTCGTGGCGGCGCGTCACGCCGTCGTGCAGGGCTTCCCCGAGGCCGCCGGGCCGGGCGGAGGGCACGCGCATGGCCGCGAAGACGAGGCAGCGGGCCAGCCCTCCGGCGAGGCAGCAGGCCGCGAGGAGGGGGAAGGCCCCTTCGGACGCGAAGCGCGCGGCCAGCCCGCCGAGGGCCGTTGCCTTGAGCGTCAGCGCGAAGAAGAGGGCCGCGCCGCCGAAGGTGCCCAGCCGGGAATCCTTCATGATTTCAAGCCGTCGGGCCGGGGGCGCTTCCACGATGAGGCCGTCGCCGCAGTCAGCCACGCCGTCGAGATGCAGCCCTCCGGTGAGCACGACCCACGCGAGGCAGCCGAGCGCGCCGCAGAGGGGCGGCGGCAGGACAAGCGCGGCGAGGCCGACGCAGAGGGCGGCAAGGGCCCCGACGATGATCCCCACGGCGGGAAGCCACGCGGCCACCCCTTGGAACGTTGGCGGCAAGGGCGCGGAACCGATGGGCAGGCGGGTAAAGAAACCGAGGGCGGCGCGAAGTTTCATGACAAGCCCCTTTGTGGCGGAAGTCCGGCTGAACGGAAGCCGTGGTTTGGTGCGGCAGGCATGGTTTGATGCGGTAGCCGCGCTTTGATGATGAAGCGGCGCTGTGATGCTGGGGCCCGGCCCGCGTGAAGACGTCGGCTGCCAATCCTTTCCCGACGAGCGCGGCCAGCGAAAGGGCATCCCGGCGCCGTCTCGCCGTTTTTCCCCGGCTCTCTGGAACAAAGCGGCTTTTCACGGGCCTCTTCACGAGGGCCCGCGGCCCCGGCGCGCCCGGCCTATTTCATGCCGATGCCCTGCAAGGTGTTCATTTCCGTAAGGATACGGACCGAGGCGTCGATGAGGGGGAAGAGCAGGGCCGCGCCCGTGCCTTCCCCGAGGCGCAGGCCGAAATCAAAATAGGTAGGGATGCCAAGATGTTCCATGAGCAGCCGATGTCCGGGTTCCGCCGAGGCGTGCGAGCCGATGAGCATGTCGCGCGCGCCGGGCCGCAAGGCTATGGCGAGGGCGGCGGCGGCTCCGGCGATGAAGCCGTCGACCACCACCGGGATGCGCAACGACGCCCCGCCGAGCATGAGCCCGCACATGGCCCCGAGTTCCGGGCCGCCGACCTTGGCCAGCACGTCCAGCGGATCGGAGGGATCGGGGCGGTTGATCTCGATGCCCTGCCGGATGAGTTCCGCCTTGTGCCGCACGCGCTCGGACGAGATGCCCGATCCGACGCCGGTCACCTCTTCCACGGACGCGCCCGTGTAGACGGCGGTGATGGCCGACGAGGGCGAAGTGTTGCCGATGCCCATTTCCCCGGCGGCCAGCAGGCTTGCGCCCCGCCGGGCCTCCTCGCGGGCCATGTCGATGCCCACCTGCACGCAGGCTTCGGCCTCTTCCCGCGTCATGGCCGGGCCCTGACTGAAATCGTGGGCCGAGTGCATGACCTTGCGCCGGATGAGCCCGTCCACGTCGTCAAGGTCGCCCTTCACGCCCACGTCCACCACCGTAAAACGCGCCCCGGCATTGCGGCAGAAAGCGTTGATCGTGCCGCCGCCCTTGACGAAATTGCGGACCTGCTTTTCCGTCACGTCCTGCCCCGTGGCGCTGACGCCGTGCAGGGCGATGTCGTGATCGGCGGCAAAAAGGACGACCGCCTTGTCCGGGAACGCCGGGCATTCCTTGTCCGTGATGCCCGCCAGCCGCACGGCCAGCTCTTCGAGCTTCCCGAGGCTGCCGGGAACTTTCGCCAGTTCGTCGAGCCGCTTGGACGTCGCTTTCGCCGTTTCCTCCGCAAAGGGAGGGATGACCAGATGACGCATGATGCGCTCCTTTTGTATGGTATGCCCCGGACGGCAAGGGCCCCCACCGGGGGGCAGTTGCGTGCAATGCCCGCAAACCCGCCTAGAGCAGATGATCGCTCATTTTTACAAAAACCAAAGTCGGCATTCCGCCCAAAACATCGTTTTTGGCAGCCTCCACGCCACCTTGCGGCTACCAATACCTGCCTGCGGCCAAAGCGCTTTCAAATAAAATCGCTCCAATGCCCACGGCTTCGCCGCTCTCCGGGTCGGATGCCCGGACCTCTTCGCACCTTACCGGACCCGGCGGCACCGCGTCCGCCGCTGAACGTTTCCATTGCCATTATGAACTTGATGTTCCCGCCCTGTAACGTTCTCGTCCGTCTTCTTCTCTTCCCCAGTCTTCAAGCACCATCCGCCACCCGCCGGAACGAACTCCCTGCGCGCCGCCTCCCCACCAGTCGAACGTCTTTGGAGGGAGAGAGGAGGGGGTCCGGGGGAGGGGAGAGGGGACCTTTCTCCAGAAAGGTCCCCTCTCCCC
>CALVEZ010000059.1 GCA_944326695.1 Candidatus Bilophila faecipullorum
AGGGGGTGGGGTTTGGGGAGGGGGAGGAAGAACCCTTCTTCAGAAGGGGTCTTCCTCCCCCTCCCCAATCTTCCTGTCTCCTCATTTTTCCAAATACTTCTCGACATAGCCCCGAGCTTCGTACATGGCGCCGCCGCGCAGGACCGTGCGGGGGCCGCCGACGAGCACGAGCGTGGACATGTCCACCTCGTCCGCGGGGAAATCGGCAAGCCGCCCCATCCATTTGCTTTCTTCAGGCCGCCCGGCGTCGCGCACGTAGGCGCAGGGCACGTTTTCGCCGCGCGCCTCCCGGAAGATGCCGAGGGCCTCGGAGAGCAGATGCCGCCGCTTGCGGCCGGCGGGATTGTAGAGCGCCACGGGCAGGGCGGAGGCGGCCACGGCCCGGAGATTGGCGCGCACCTCGTCGGCGGGCACGAGCAGATCGGACAGGCTGACGAGAGAGAAGCCGTTCTGGAGCGGCGCGCCGAGCGAGGCCGCCGCGATGTTCGCCGCCGTGATGCCGGGCAGGACGCGGATCGGCACGTTGGAAAAGGCTTCCTCGCGGTCGCGCAGCTCGTAGAGGAGCCCGGCCATGGCCAGTATGCCGGGATCGCCCGAGCAGACCATGCACACGTCCTTGCCCGCCGCCGCAGCTTCAAGCGCCGCCCGGCAGCGTTCCACTTCGCCGCGCATCCCGTTTTCGATGACGGCCTTGCCGTGGATGCGATGACGAATGAAATCAACATAGTGGACATATCCGGCCACCACGTCGCAGCCCCGGAGGGCCGCCTCCGTCTCGGGCGTGAGGTGCCCCGGCGCGCCGGAACCGAGCCCGACCACCACGAGTCCGCCGCGCTTCGGGGCCGCCTTGACGTGCGGGAGCCGGGCCAGCGCGAGGGTCACGTCCCCGAAGGCCGCCTTGGGCGCGTAGAGATGCGGTTGAGCGGTCACATCCGGGGCGTAGCCCGCGCCGAGCAGGGCGGCGGCTTCGCTCACCGAACGGGTGCCGATTTTTTCGCGCACCTTGTCCGAAGGCGTGGGCACGGGCACGGCGTCGAGCGTTGCGGCATCGTAAAAGCGCGCGGGCACATGCCATTTTTCCACCAGTTCGAGGATGGCGGGCTCGTCGGCCTTGAGGTCGCAGGAGGCGACGGCGGCGATGTTCTCCGGGCGCAGGCCGAGATCGGAGAGATGGCCTTCCGTGATGAAGCGCAGTTCCAGCGGTTCCACCCCACGGCGGCAGCCGATGCCGAGCACGTAGGCTTTGCTTGTGATGTCAAGGTGTTCCACGCCATCCGGGAGCGCGCCTTCCACATCCCAGAGCACGGCGCGGGCGGTGGCGACGGCTTCCGGCCTGTCCGCGTGGACGATCTGACTGAGCGCGCCGAAATGCCGCTCGAAAACGGCGCGCGGCCCGCAGAAGGTGATCGGTTCGCCCGCGAGCAGGGCGGCATTCAAGGGGCGGATGGCCTCGGCGTTGAGGATGCGGGCATGTTCCTGAGCGGCAACTTCGTCAAAGGCGGGCAGGCCGTTGACGTCGGTCGCGGTGCTGACCACGGCCTGTCCCCCGGTGATGCGGGCGACGCGGCGGGCAAGGCGGTTGGCCCCGCCCAGATGCCCGGAGGTCAGGCTGATGACGTGCGCGCCGCTTTCCGAGCAGTTCAAGACGGCGGGATCGCTGGTTTTATCGCGCAGGAAGGGTGCGATTTTGCGTACCGCGATGCCTGCCGCGCCGATGAAGATGTGGGCGTCGAAGTCCCCCCACTTGCGGGCAAGGGCCTCATCAAGGCGCTCGCCGGGCGTGTGTTCTACCCCGTCCCCGCCGGGGCGCGTGGAGTGGATGGTGCAGGGCAGGCCGAGCCCGGCGGCGATTTCCCGTGCGCGGCTGAGGCCCTTGTCCGTAAAGGCATAGAGGGCGCAGCGGCCATCAAAGGCTTCCGTGGGCAGGCGGTTGCGGTAGCCGTGCGAGAAGTCGGCCCCGTAGAGCCGCGAGACGCCGCCGCCCGCGGCCAGCGCGCGGCCCACGAAAATGAGCGCCTGCCGTCCGAAGCCCGCTTCCTCGACTTTGCGGGCGATGTCGCTCACGGTCCCGCGCAGGATGCGTTCGTCCGGCCACGAGGCGCGGTAGACCACCGCCGCCGGGGTATCCGGGGCAAGGCCGCCCTCGCGCATGAGGTCTTGCATCAAAACATCAATCTTTCCGGTGCTCAGGAAGAAGGCGAGCAGGGCTCCGGTGCGGGCGAAGGCGGCGGCGTTTTCGCCTTCGGGCATGGGCGTGCGGCCTGGCGTGCGGGTGAGCACGACGCTCTGGCTCACGTCCGGGGCGGTGAGTTCGCAGCCGAGCGCGGCGGCGGCGGCAAAAACGCTGCTCACGCCGGGCACGACGCAGGAGGCGACGCCTTTTTCCGCAAGGCCGCGTATTTGTTCGTTGATGGCCCCGTACATGGCGGGGTCGCCGGTGTGCAGGCGGACGACGCGCTCTCCGGCGAGGGCGGCCTCGCTCATCAAGCCGACCTGTTCCTCAAGGTTCATGGGCGCGCTGTCGCGGCGACGGCAGCCGGGCTTGCAGCGGTCGAGCAGGCCGGGATTGACGAGCGATCCGGCGTAGAGCACGAGATCGGCCTCTTCCAGCGCGTGCAGGCCGCGCAGGGTGATCAGGTCTTCGGCGCCGGGTCCGGCTCCGACGAAAGCGACGGGATGGATGCTCATAGGGGTATCTCTTTCTGGAAGATGAATAATGTTATGGTGTTCTGGTGTTTCAGGTGTCGGTGCGTCCCGGCGATGGGGCGCTCGTTGGCCACGTCGAGGCGGCACAGGCCCACGCGCCGCCCTGGACGCCAGCCGTAGAGGGCGCAGAAGCTTTCGAGCGTCACCGAGCCCGCCACCATGAGGCCGCCGGGCTTGAGCCGTTCCATGCAGGCGTCGAGCAGGTCCGGCAAATCCTTGCCTCCGCCGCCGATGAAGACGCGGTCCGGGTCCGGGAGGAGGGGGGTGGGGCGAGAGCCGGGGGAAGGGAAACCCTTCTGGAGAAGGGTTGTCCCTTCCCCCGGACCCCCATCCCTTCCCAAGACGTTCGACTGGTGGGGAGGTTGCGCGTCGGGAGTTCGTTCCGACGGGAAAGCCGGGGAGGGTTGGTGGAGAGGCCGCGCGTCGGGAGCGCTTTGTCCGGGCGTGGTGGCGTCTTGATTGTTGCCGTTCGGCATCATTTCGGACGGGCCGAGGGCGCGGACGGCTTCCAGTGCGTCGCCATTATATAAGGTATAGTTGGGGACGCCGAGGCGCAGGCGGTTGCGCTCGATGAGGGCGCAGCGGCCCGGCTGACGTTCCACGGCGCAGACGCGCAGGCCGGGACGCAGGCCAGCCGCCTCCAGCCCCACGGACCCGCTGCCCGCGCCGATGTCCCACAGCGTCCCCCATGCCGGGAGGCGCAGCCGCGAAAGGATCACCGCCCGCACGTCCGAGGCGGTGATCAGATTGTTTTCCCGCTCGTAGTCCTCCTCGGGCAGGCCCAACGGCAGGATGGGCGCGGCCTGCGGGGAGAAGGAGGAGGCAGGGGAAGGCCCGCCCGCATCCGTGCGGCGTCCGTCGCCGGAGACAGGGGAAGAGCCGGGGGTGCCGGGATTTTGGGAGGCGGGAGCCTTGTCGACGCCGTGAACGTCGGGAGATGCCGGAACGTCAGGGGCGGTTTCCGCGCCGTCAACGCCAGACAATGCGGGATCGCCGGGGATGGTTTCCATGCAGTCAACGCCAGACAACGCGGAAACGGCGGGGGCGGCTTCCTCCGCGAGGCGGGAAGCGGGGCCCGTTTGCGTATCGAGCGGGGTTTCCTCTTCGCAAGTATCTGGAAAGAGAGCCAGAATGGAGGTAGGGCCGCAGTGGAGGCGGGCGGCGTCCTCAAGGGTTCCGGCAATGATCCGTTCGTCGGGGGAGCCGAGGCGTTCAGCGATGACGGCGCGGCGGCGGGCGGCTCCGGGATGGAAGGCGAGCACGGCGCGCGCGATGTCCGCCGCGTTGTGGCGGCTTCCGCCATAGGCGACGGCAAGGCGGGATTCCGCGATTTCGCGGGCGGGCACCTCCTCCCCGCCGTGCGCGCTGAACAGCCGGGCCTCGTCCCACGGCTGGCCGATACGGTGAAAGAACGCTTGAAAGGCTGTGATGCCGGGATGATAGGTAATGGCGTCCTCCGGCCCGGCCAGCGCGTGGAGCGTGCCGCCGAAGCCGTGATAGAGCGCATCACCGGAAGCCAGCGCGACCACCCGCCTGCCCGCGCGGGCGGCGGCGAGGGCGTCCGAGGCGTCCCGCCGGGCCTGCGCGCCGATGACGCGGCGTTCCGCTTCCGTAATCGGGCACCGCTCAAGCAGCGTGCGCGAGCCGTAGAGCACCTCCGCCTTTTCCAGCAGGGTCAGCGTTGCGGCGTCATGGGGAAAGCCGATGCCGCAGGAAATCACGTCGAGGCGTCCGGGCTTCCGGGCGTCCGTGGCGTGTGCGGCATTTGCGTGTGCGGCACTTGCGGCATCCGTGGCGTGTGCGTGTGCGGTATTTGCGGCGTGTGCGGCATCCGTGGCGTTTGCGCCGGGGGCGGGCGATTCGGGGCGGGCCGCCGCGTCGTTTTGGTCGGGCGTTTTGTTCATGACGATGCCTTGTCGTTTGTTGCCGATTCCTCGAACAGGAGCTTGCCCTCGAAATCGAAGACGAGCAGGCGCAGCGCGGGCGAGCCGGAACAGCGGCGGGCGAAGTGTTCCAGTGCGGTGCGGGCGAGCCGCCGCAGGAGGCCGGGGCGCGCGCTTTCCGGGATGGACAGCAGGGCTTCGCGTACGGAGACGCTGTGGGCCAGCGCCTCGTGCAGGGCGTGTTCGTCGGGCAGGGCCTTCCTGACTTCGGCGCGCAGGAGGCCCATGTCCTGACTGACCTTGTGGGCGTGCGTGTTTTCAAATCCCGCCGCGTACTTGCAGAGTTTCCCGGCCATGCACGCCACCACGATTTCGCGCATTCCGTAGCGGTCGCCCACGGCGAGGCTTTCCGCGATGAAATCCCCGATGCACACGAAGGCGGTTTCGGGCAGGTCCGGCAGGCGGCGTTGCGCCCCGGCGCGGGTGCGGCCCCCGGTGCAGAAAACCATTGTGGAACCGCCGGAAAGATGGTGCGATTTCACGCAGATGCGTACCGTTTCCACATAGGCTTCGTGGCTGTAGGGCCGCACGAGCCCGGTGGTGCCGAGGAGGGAGATACCGCCCACAATGCCCAGTTGGGGGTTGAGGGTGTGTTTTGCCAGTTCCTCCCCGCCTTCCACGCCGATTTCAAGGAGCCAGCATCCGGCGTCGAGCCCGGCGCGGCGCAGGTTTTCAGCGATCATCCGGCGCGGGCCGCTGTTGACGGCCCACTTGCCGCGTTCGCAGTCGAGGCCGAAGCGCGTGCACAGGCCCACGCCCTCCGCGCCGCGCAGGATGACGGTCCCGCCGCCCACCGCGAGGGCGTAGTCCTCGGGCCGGGCCTCGTCGGGGCGGCAGGCCCGCAGGTTGGCGTAGACGACGGCGCCGTGGGTGCAGTCGGGGTCGTCGCCGCCGTCCTTGCGGATGGCGGCCATGCGGCCTTCCTGCGGCGGCAGCAGAGCGAGTTCGCGCTCCTTTCCGTCGAGGAAGAGCAGGCGCACGGCATCCGGCACGGGCCCCCCGGCGGCCCTTTGCCACGCCGCCGCCGCGACCGCCGCCGCGCACGCGCCCGTGGAGTAGCCCCAGCGTAATTTTTGGTGTTTTTCTTTCATAGCGTGGTGGTTGGCGGTTATCCGGGGGAGGGGAATCTTTCTGAAGAAAGGTTTTTTCTCCCTCGGGCCTCCTCCCCTCCTTTTCCCAAGACGTTCGACGTCAGCGAATCCCTCAGGCGGCTTTCCCGGCGGGGACGACGCGGCGTGGCCTGGCGACGGGCGGGGCTGGTTATTGGTTATCCGGTATGAGCGATTCTCTTGAGGCGGTTTCCGTGGCTGTCGGCTGGAAGAGCCGGGTTTATCCATCAAGGAATATTCGTTTTCGACACGGGCGAAAAAGCGATTCCGGCCACTGGCTCAGGCGCTTTCCATGACGGCGTGCAGGGTGGTGACGGCCAGCGCACTGCCGCCGCGCCGTCCTTCGAGGAGGATTTGGGGCACGTCGCAGGTGGCGAGGAGTTCCTTTGATTCCACCACGTTGACGAAGCCAACGGGCATACCGATGACCAGCGCGGGCCGGACGCCCTCCTCAATGGCGTAGCGGGCGATGCGGGCCAGCGCCAGCGGCGCGTTGCCGATGAGCACGATGGAGCCGTCGAGCCGGGGCCGGGCCTTTTCCGCCGCGCAGAGGGCGCGGGTGCGGCCTTCGGCCTTGGCGCGCTCCACCACGTCCGGGTCGCTGATGTGGCAATGCAGGCTTTCCGGGCCGTAGGAGGCGTTGAGCCGCCGCAGCCGCTCCACGGAAAGGCCAGCCCGGATCATCTTGGAATCGCAGAAGATCGGCGCTCCGGCCCGCAAAGCGGCAAGGCCCGCGTCGATGGCCCCGTGGCGGAAGGCGAGGGTGTCCGCGATGCGGGGATCGGCGGTCGTATGAATGAGGCGGCGCGCGATGCGCCACTCGCGTTCGGGCAGGCGCGCCCGCAGGTCCGCGCATTCCTCTTCGATGATGCGGAAGCTCTCCCGCTCTATTTCCTGACCCGTCAGATTCCAACGTATGCTCATGATGTCTCCGGCGGCGATGTCCCGCCCCTGTCTGCCGTGCCTCGGCTCCGGCTTTCAATGAAAAGAAAAAGAGAAAGAAATGCGTTGCCCTTTCATGTTTCCGTTTTCCGTACCTTCATCCCTTCCCGTGCGCCCCCTAAAACTCTTTTCCCTTCTTTCCCTTCCCACAACGCCTTTCCTGTCTCCTGCACCCGCCACACCCTTCTCACAACCTTTTCCCCGTCTCCTGCCCCCGCTGCTCCTTTCTCAGAACATCTTCCCCGTCTCCTGCACCCATCACACCCTTCTCAGAACATCTTTCCCAGCTCCTGCACCCTCCGCCCGACAGGAACTCCTGCCGCGCCGCCTCCCCACCAGTCAAAAATCTTTGAAAGGAGAGGGGTGGGGTTTGGGGAGGGGAGAGGGAAACTTTCCAGAAAGTTTCCCTCTCCCCTCCCCAATCTCCTATGGCATCCACAAATACCCCACAACCCCGGCAATGGCGACGAGGGTTACGGCGAAGCGGGCGAACTGCATCCCGAGAACGATGACCAGCGCCACGCGCAGGGGGAAAATGCCCAGCGCCGTGGGGAGGTTGCGGCGCAGGGTGCGGAAGGGGTTGCCCACCGCGCTGCCCACGAGCATGGCGAGGACGATCTGGGCGTCGCTGATGAGCCCTTCCGCCCGCAGATTCGCGGCCACCGCCGAGGACTGCACCAGCCCGCCCATCTGCGCCGCAACCACGGAAAGCAGCTCGGCGGGGAAGACGGAGGCCACCGGAAAAGGATTGTCAAAGGCGCTCAAGGCACCGCTTTTCAATAAATATTCAATGCCGAGCATCAGCGGGATGGTGATGCAGGCCATGCGGAAAAGCAGGGTGCAGGCGCGCAGGGCGGCCAGCTTCGCGGCCCCGGGCCACGGCAGGGGGTCCGCCTGTACGGAGGGCAGCGCTTCGGGCGTGGAGAAGGGAGCGGCGTGGCCCGAAACGTACCAGCGATTCCACAGCAGCACGCCGCAGATGACCAGAAAGCCCCCCAGAAACTGCACCCCGAAATAGACCGCGCCGGACAGCCCGACGGCCCCGATCACCGGATACATCACCCGGATGGAGTGCGAGACGTAGGCAAGGTAGCTGTTCGCCATGCCCCCGGCGATGAGCGCCGAGGTGCGGATGTGCCCTTCCGCGTGACTGCTCACCAACATGCTGTTGGCCGCCGCGTTGGAACAGAGGGCCGTGGGCATGGCCAGCCCGACGATTTCCGGGAGGCGGGCCATGCGCGTGAGCTTGCCCATGACGCGGGCGAGGGCCATGTGCCAGCGCCGCGCCTCCATGAGCCCGCCCAGAAAGGCCGCTATGCCGACGAGGGCGAAGAGGCGTCCGAAGGTCTCGGCCTTGGCGAGCAGCTTGCCGCCGGGGGAGAGCGGGGCCTGCTTCATGCGGCGCGGGGCTTCGGCGGGAGGCGTTGGTGCCTCGGCCACGGCTTGCCGGGTGGCCTCGGAGTGGGGGCTTGCGGGCACGTCCAGTGAGGCCGCCGGAACCTGCGCGCGCGGCGTTTGGGGCGCGGCGGGCGAGGTGGCGGCATGGCTCCCTGCGCCGGAGTCCGGGAGGAGGGCATGGCCCGGCGCTTCCGTCACGGCGTGCGAGGCCGCAGGGATGTGCCGGGACGGGGCCTCGGGTGCCGGCGCTTCCGTTACGGCGTGCGAGGCGGCGGGGCGGGCCGTCCGGGATGCGGGCATGTGCAGGATGAGCCAGCCCGACGCGGCCAGCGCCAGCGCCAGCCAGAGGAGGCGGCCCGGACGTGTCCACGGCGGCGGGGAAGGGCGGCGTTTCATTGCTTCTTGACCATGATGAGCGAAAGGTATTCCTCGGGCCGCTCGCGGATGTCGCCGGGATCGGAGAGGAGTATCTGACCATCCA
Organism: Candidatus Bilophila faecipullorum; assembly: GCA_944326695.1. GTDB lineage: Bacteria > Desulfobacterota > Desulfovibrionia > Desulfovibrionales > Desulfovibrionaceae > Bilophila > Bilophila faecipullorum. The sequence goes on from CALVEZ010000059.1 coordinate 8,580, forward strand.
TCGCCAGCCGCTCGCCGTAGAGGATTTCCACGCCTTCCTCGCGTTCCAGACGGTCGAGGAGCGCCTTGCGGCTGCGGTAGGTCTTGAGCAGGACGGTGGTCGAGCCTTTGGGGAAGTCAAGGGTTTCGGCCATTTCCGAGCGGAAGGAGGGGATCACCCGCAACTGTTCGCCGTTTTCGGCCAGCACCGCGCCCGCCTTGGCCGCGAGGGTGGCGAAGGAGGTGATGCCGGGCACGATTTCCACCTCAAGATCGGGGATGGCCTTTTGAATGCGGCGCAGGACGTAGCCGAAGGTGCTGTAGGTCATGGCGTCGCCAAGGGTGGCGAAGGCGCAGTCGCGGCCCGCGCGCAATTCGGTGATGATGGCGTCGGCGTTGGCCGCGACCTGTCCCTCGCGTTCGGCCTTGTCGCGGGACATGCTGAAAATCTGGAGGCGGATTTCCCCGCGCGGCTGGAGGTATTCGACCACGGCCTGGGAAACGCTGCTGGAGGCGTTTTGCGAGATGACGGTGAAAATCACGTCGGCGGAACGCAGCACATCAGCCGCGCGCAGGGTGAGGTAACGGGGGTCGCCGGGGCCGATGCCCACGCCGTAGAGTTTGCCGGGTTTCATGGCGTTTTTCCTTGTGTTGAAGGTCGTTGAAAGGGCTCCCCTGCGGCGTTTGCGCGGGCTGGGATGGCGCGCCGCAAGGCCGCGCCGTCCCAAGGGGATTGTTCCATCCTTATAAAACCGTCCGGGCCGCCTTTTTCAAGGAAGCGCGCGGCAACATCTTCATGGCGCGCGGCCTTTGCCATCCATCCCCCTGCCCTGTGGAGGCAACCTCTTTCCCGTGGACGGCGTTTTCATAAGGGCCGGGCCTAGTCGTCCGACTTCTTGGTGTTCACGAGGTCGATGACGGCGTTTTCGGTGTGGCTGAGGAAGAGGCCGCGCACGGCCTTGATTTCCCCGAGGCCCTTGAGGTGCGGCATGGGGGTCATGCCTTCGGCCTTGATGCGGGAGGCCCAGGAATCCTCTTCGGGCCCGGCGAGGTCGTTGTTGGCGTGGTCGCCCGCTACGATCATGAAGGGCTGGAGCCAGACGCGCTTGGCGCCGGACGCCTTGAGGCGGGGAAGCACGTTGTCGAAGCCGTTCGCGCCCTCGACGGTGGCCAGCCAGACGTGGGGGTCTTTGGCGTGGAAGGCGTTGGCGGCGGCGGCCATGATCAGATCGCCGGGGCCTCTGTCGTTGCCGTGGCCCATGAGCACCACGGCGTCGTCGGGGCGGCGGTCCTTGGGCAGCGAGGCGAGCACGGCGTCGACCACGGCGTCGAGGTCGGCGCTGGAGACGAGCAGCGGATAGCCCACCTTGACGCTCTGGAATCGTCCGGGATGCTTGACGATGTTCTTGACGACCATGCGTTCGAGCTGGGCGTATTCCTCGGCGGGGGCGATGTGCAGGGACTGGATGCGCAGCTCGGTGACGCCGTCCTCGGCCAGCTTGTTCATGGCGGCGTTGACGGAGAGGACGGGCTTGCCTTCTCTGGCGAGCTTTTTGCGGATGATGTCGGAGGTGAAGGCCATCAGCACGGTGTCGTTGGCGGCCTTGTAGTCGCGTTCGATGGCGTCGATGGCGGGGCGGGCCGTGTCCATGCTGGTGCCGAAGGCGACGAGCAGGACGCCCGTGCGGGCGAAGGCGGGAACGGCGGCGAAAAGGACGCACGCCAGCGCAAAAGCGACAAGCTTTTTCATAAGCACTCCTTGTCCAACCTCGTGGACTGGATGGAAGGGACCGGGCTTGATCCCAGTTATGTCTTCAGGCTGGTTTCCCGGCTTGAGGTTCCTCTTCCCCCGCGCCTTCCCGTGGACGGCGTCCACAGTGGCTCTGGCGGGTTCATCCCCTCTCACGGTTGCGGGTCAGCGTCGGTTTGAACGAACTTCCCAATTATCCCGAATGATTCGGGCACCTGAAAACGGTTGCGCGGCACGTCGGCGCGGCCTGCGGGCCTGTGGCCCGGCGCGCCCTTGCGGGACATGCCCGCTGCGCGGCCCTGCGAGGCTTGTACTGCGGCAAGCCTCCGCGCTTCCTGCCCCCTCCTACCCTACCAGCCCGGCGGCTTCAAGGGGTTTGAGAAGAGGTATAAAATATCAGCGTGGTTCCGGCGATTCGACTTTTACGGCCAATCCGCCCAGGAAATGCCGTCATTGCGTTTAAAAATAAACTTTTAATATAAGTATGATATTCAATAAAAACGGCGTATTTAGCTCAAGACGTCCGCGTGCGGGCTTGTGGCCTTCGTCCGCATCCGTTGCTTATCTCATATATCAGATCGATTATTTTGTCGAGTCTTTCATGTGAAAAAAAGGTGCTTGCGGTCCATTTTTTCGTGGGGAGGAACGGATGGGAGCAGAGACGAACGGGGCGCGGAAGGCGGGGCCGGGGTGATGAGCGGCAGGGGCGGGCGGAGGCGTAAGGTTGGGCCGGAACGAGTGCGGAAGCAGGAGGCGGAAGGTAGACCGGGGCAAGTGCGGAAGCAAGGGGCGGCGCGGGGGCCGGGGCGACGGGGAGCGCACCGACCGGAGAGGAGGCCGGAGGCGGTCAACAAGGGCGGGGCGAGTGCGGAAGCAGGGGGCGGCACGGGGCCGGGGGAAGCGGGCAGAGGGAGCAGGAGCAGTCCGGGGCGGCCTGTCGCGTTCGGCGCGGGCCGCCCCGGAAAGGGGGGATCAGTCCGTATAGGTATAGGCTTTGGCCATTTCCATCATCTGGCGGGGGAAGGAGAAATCGAGGCAGGCCGGGAATTCGCAGCCCGTGGAGAGCACGAAGCGTTTGGAGGGGCCGAAGAGGTCGAGTTCCTCCTTGACGCGCGCGGCCACGCTTTCGGGCGTGGCGGTCATGAACCAGCCTGGGTCGATGGTGCCCATAAGGATCATCTTGTCGGCGTATTTTTCAACGGCTTCCTGCATGTCGGCGCAGTCGTGCGGCGGGTGGGCGAAGGAGAAGAGGACCGGGCGGATGCGTTCGTACTGCTCCTTGAAATAGGCTCCCTGTCCGCAGTTGTGGATCATCACGGCGCACCCGTTGGCGCGTACGCGGTCCGCGATGCGGGACATGTAGACGCCTTCAAACTCGTCCCACATGGCCGCGCTCATGATCGAGCGCGAGGCGTAGAGGGTATCGAACATCACGGCGTCAATGCCGGTGGCGCAGAGCTGGTCAATCCATTCCACCAGCACGTCAGCGACGATTTCCACGCCCTTTTTGACCTCGTCGGGCGCGGTATAAAGCTCCATGAACATGTCCTGCTGGCCGCGCAGCATACTGACGATGCCGAGCGGCCCGAAGACGAAGGCCACCACGGGCTTGTCCCTGCCGCGCGCTTCCACGAGCTTGCGGCACAGTTGCACGTGTTCGGACATGCGTTTTCCCTTGGCGGGGTCGATGCGGGGGATGGCGGCGTATCCCTCTTCCGACGTGATCAGGTGGCGGGAGGGGTCGGGGCAGGCGGCCTTGTCCTCGAAATAGAGGAGCTCCTGACCGAAGTCGGCGGCTTCCACCGAGAGATCAACCAGAGTGCACAGGCAGTCGAGGTCCAGCTCGTCGGTGGTGCGGATGATGGCCTCGGCGCACTTGTCCACATCCTTGGTCCACTCTTCGTAGCTGATGCCGAGCGCCTGGCGCGAGACGCTGTTGACAAGGGGATAGGCGGGCATACGATCCGGGGCGCGGTGTTCCAGCAGGGCGGCGAAGCGTTCGCGGGAGGTCATGGTCATGCTCGGTTCCTTTGGCTACGAGTGGAGGCGGCCCCCGGAAACGCGAGGACCGTCGGAAGGAGAAGAGAAAAAGGAGGGAGGGCGTTCCCCGGCGATCCGCCGTATGGCGATTCCGGGGCCGTCCCGCAGGCCGAGGGGCGGCGGGACGGCTCCGGTAAGGGAACGTGCCCGAAGGCGGGATTAATAGAGGTCGTTGTCGATGAAGCGCTTGTCTTCCTTGCCCTTCCAGAAGTCGGCCACGCCGAGCTCGCCTTCGGCGTCCACGAGGATGTCGCGGATGGCCTTGACCTGAGCGGGGCTGAGGGGGTTCTTCTGCTTGTGGGTGGCGAGGATTTCCTTCGCGCGTTCGCGGGCCTGCCCGTAGAGGTCGGGCTTGCCTGCGCCGGTCCACATGTCGTAGTTCTGGCGGTTCATGAGCTTGTAGGTGCTCAGGTCGCCGATATGTTCAAAGGTGTCCATTTCGGCGAGGTACGTTCCAAAGGGGCCGACTTGCTTGATCAGGTCCGTGGAGAGGGTCGTGGCGTCAACCTTGAAGCCGGCCAGCATCCGCAGAACATAATCAATGATTTCGTCGTCCACGAGCAGGGTGGGGATGTCGAACGTAAGTCCCGTCTCAAGCATGCCCTGACCGAAAAGTACACTGGCACCTGCCAGAGCGGTCATCAGGCGGTTGAGAGCGCGTTCGGCTCCGGCCTGCACGTCATTGCACATGCTATCCGTCTATCCACCGGCAATGTAGCTGGGGATATTGTAGTATTTGGACATCCTCGCCATGGCGGCGTTGAGCACGAAGACTTCGGGCGCGGCCACGAGGGAGAGGCCCTTCTTCATGTCCATGACGCAGGCGGAGGCGCCATACATGGTGGGGTTGCCCTTGTTGACGCACTGCAACAGGGTGTTGAAGGCGAGGAAGTCGGCGTTGTGCACGGCCACGCTTCCCGCGTAGCTGATGGGCGAGGTCGCGCCCTGCTGCACCATGACCAGAATGTGGTTGGGCAGCCCGGCTTCGGCCACGATCATGGCGTTCTCGCAGGCTTCCTGAGAGATGCGCAGGGGGCTGATCGTGGTGTGGTTGAAGGCGGTACGCGGGCGGCGGCGGAGTTCTTCCTTGCCCCCGGCGGCGACTTCGGCCATCTGGATCATCTTTCTGGTCTGGAAGGGGCTGCCGGACACGAGATGCATGGGCTTGCTCGTGTAGCAGAAGGCCACTTCCGCGTTGTGCATGGACGCGGACTCGGAAGGCACGTCCTGCGGGCCGATGGCGCGGTTGTAGATGTGGACGTTGTCGAGCGAGTCGACCACGCGCAGGATGTCCACGGCGTCCTGCTTGACGGTGGAGCGGCGCTCGCCCGTCTCCAGATCGTGGATGAAGATGCCTTCACCGAAGTTAGAGGCGTAGACCTGATCCTGCGCCATGTGGATGTCGTCTTCTTCGGTGCGTCCGCGGTGAACGAATTCCGCCGGGACAGCCTCAAGCGCGCTTTCCACCAGCGTGCGCGGGAAGTGGGTGCAGCCTTCGTCGTCCTCCCAGCAGCCGTTGTCACGCAGGATTTCGCGCGCCTTTTCGCTGCCGAAGTACGCGCCCCGGTCGTGCAGGACCTCAAGCGACGCTTCGTGGATTTTTTCGCAGTCCTTTTCGTGGAGGAAGTTCAGGCCGACGCCGACCCCTCCCATCAGACTGGAATGTGCCCATCTTTTCATACAAGCCTCTCAGGGTTTGCTGAAGCGGTATTGTAAGGCGGAACGGGTTCCGCCGTGCCTCTGCCGTTGCCGACCGGAAATATTCCGGCCTTGCCCCTTGCGGGGGCTTTTCCCGGCGTCCCCGGGAGGGGCGCCCGCCTTCCCTGTGCGGGGAGGGCCGCCCTTGTCGCCAAGAGCCGGGAAACGTTGCCTTTCCGCGCCTCGTTGCCGCGCGGGTCCGGCTTTCCTTCTTGCGCCGCCTCGAAAGCCCCGTGCCTTCTTTGCCTTGCGCAAGCCGTCTGGAAAACTTTTTTATTATCCCCATCTCCTTACGAAAGCCTTGGGAAAGGGAGGGGGAGTCCTGGAGGGGGAGGTCCCTTCTTCAGAAGGGTTTCCCCTCCCCCTTCAAATCTCATAATCTGCTATCCACTCCATCCTCTCCCGTCTCCGGGAAGCACATCCGGTCCACGTAGGCGGTGGTGAAACCGGGGTGGGCGGAAAGCTCCACGTAGCGGGTGCGGCGGATGATGGAGAGGGAACTCTTGTCCGCGCCTTCCTCGGTGACGTAGCGCAGGGCGCCGCATCCGGCGGCGTTGCCGAGCACGCGGACCCGTCCGGCCAGTTCCGGGGGGATGAGCCCGATGCGGGCCGCGCTGCCGGGCCGGATGGCCGAGCCGAAGCCACCCGCCAGATAGAGGCAGGCCACGTCCGAGGCGGCGAGCCCGGCCTCTTCGAGCAGGACGTCGATGCCCGCACGCACGGCAGCCTTGGCAAGCTGCACTTCGCGGATGTCCCGCTGGGTGAGGCGCACGCCGTCCGCAAGGACGAGGGCGTCGTCCCGGATGTGAGCGCCGAGCGGCCCTTCCGCTTCCAGCCGCCCCGTCTCGTCGAGCGCGCCCGCGTCGAGGAGCAGGGCCACGGCGTCGAGCACGCCCGAACCGCAGAGGCCGCGCGCGGGGGCGTCCCCGATGGTCGTAAAGGACAGGCCCCGTTGCGAATCCGGGAATACGGCGTCGATGGCCCCTTCCTGTCCAGCCATGCCGCAGGAGAGGGTCGCGCCTTCAAAACAGGGGCCTGCCGCGGCGGAACAGGCATAGAGCTTGCCTCCGACGCCGAGGACCGTTTCGGCGTTGGTGCCGAGGTCCACGAGCAGGAAGGGCGGCTGATCGCGGTGGGCTTCGGCGGCCAGCAGGGAAGCCACGATGTCCGCGCCGATATAGGAGGAAATCCCGGGCATGAGGAAGGCCGTTCCCTGCGAGGGCAGGCCCAGCGCGGCGGCGGGCAGGCGCAGGGGCGCGAGCGAGGCCGGAATGAAGGGGGCCTTGCCGATGCCCTCGGCGGGCAGCCCACAGAAAAGGTGCATCATGGTCGTGTTGCCCGTGATGGAAAGGGCGTCCACGTCCGCGATTCCGGCTTCGTCAAGGAGGCCGCGCAAGAGGGCGGCGATCTGCCCGACGATGGCCGCGCGCAGGGGATTGGAACCGTGCGCGCCGGATTCGCGCCATTCGGTCTCGTGGCGGATGCGGCTGATCACGTCCGCACCGTAGGAAGACTGGGCGTTGTGCTCGCCGCGCACGGCGACGACTTCCCGCGAGCGCAGGTCCACCAGCAGGGCCGCCACGGTGGTGGTGCCGATGTCCACGATGAGGGCGTGGGGCCGTGCCGAGGCCGTGTAGCCCACCAGCTCGTGGCCGTGGACGAGCCCGAAAGCGCGTATCCGGCCATCGTCGCAGGACGCGCCGTCCTTCGCCGTCCGCCCGGATTCCGGCCCACATTCCGACCCCGATTCGTGCCCGGATTCGTGCCCGGATTCGTGTCCACATTCCGGCGCGGAGGCTTCCTGTTGCCGCCCGGATTCCGATTCGGGCGCGGCAAGGTTCTTCCGTTCCTCTTCCGAGGAGGAAATTCGCTTTACATCCTGATTTTCTTTCACTTCCGATGAGGAAGCGTCCTTTGTCCCCCGTGCGGATTCCAGCCCGGATTCGGGCCCACACTCGGGCGCGGAGGCTTCCGTCCTCCCTTCTTCGGATACGCAGAGTTCTGCGTAATCGCGGGGGCTGTGCGCGGCGTCGGACGCGGGCGTTTCGCCGGACCTTTCCTCGGCCTGTGCGCGCAGGAAGGCGGGCAGGGCGGCGAGGGCGTCCAGATCAAGGGCGTGGCGGTCCACGGCGCAGGCGTCCATGAGGCGTTGCAGATCGCTGCGCTGGTCGTCGAGGGAAGGGGCTTCCACGGCGAAGGCGCGGCGTTCCACGATGGGCCGGAAGGCATAGCCGGACTGGGCGAAGCTGGTGAGCACGCGCAGGGCTTCGGGCCGGGGGATGCGTATCTCAAGGCCGTCCGTGGCGCGGGTGTGGCAGGCGAGGCGCAGGCCGGAGGCGATGCGTTCCCCGAGCAGGGCGCGTTCTTCGGCGCAGGGCTCGGTGTCGGCGTAGATGAGGCACTTGCCGCATTTGCCCACGCCGCAGGGGAGATGGAGCAGGCCCGCTTCGCGCAGGAGCGGGGCGACCGGGGCCCCGGCCTCGGTTTCGAGGGTCAGGGTTCCGGCGTGGTGGCGGATGATAAGAGTCGCCTTCATGATGCCTCCTCGCCTACGGGCCGGGCGGCGATGGCGCCGTTGCCGTCGATGTCGAGCGTGAAACCGGGTTCCAGCCGGAGGAAGCCCTCGCTGTGGCCGCCTTCAAGCAGGGCCCGCAAAAAGCCGTCCCCGCCCGGGACTTCGCGGTAGGGAAGCCCGGCGTCCCTGGCGGCGGCCTCGGCCTCCGCGCGCAGTTCGCCTTCGTTGTCCCAGCCTTCCCAGAGGATCAGGCAGGCGTTGGTGTAATTCTGGAGCCATGCGGCCTCGACCTCAATGAGGTAGGCGGCGGCTTCCGCGCCGTACTTTTCCTCATAGTCGCGGCGGCGCTGTTCGCGGTCGCGGAAAAAGAAGGCTTGCGGGTACTTGAGCCAGCCCGGAGAAAGCCAGTAGGTGCTTCCGCCGAGGGCGCAGTCGTTGGCGTTTTCCTGCGTGGTGCCGAGCAGGACCGGGATGCAGTCGTGCACGCGGGGCAGGACGAGGGTCGCCGTGCGGCCCGTCACGCCCGCCAGACCGCGCCCGCAGAGGCCATAGGCAAGCAGAATGGTTCTTGCGCCCTGCGCCTCGAACGTATCCACGGCTTCCTGCACCTTGCGGCGCAGATCGTCGGGCGTCTCGTGCAGGCCCTGTTCGAGCCACGTCACCTCCGGCGCGTCGGCCATGCCGCGCATGAGGCGTTCCAGCTCGGGGCGGAAAACTTCGCAGGCGATGAGGTGACGGGTCATTTCGGCTCCTTGCGCCTCCCGGGGAGGCGTTCCAACTACGTTCCGGCCTGTGTAGTCCGGTTATTGCCAAGCCATTTCAGGGCCCTTGCGTCCGGCCTGTTCATCGCCGGATGAGCAGGCATCCCGCGTGTGCAGCCTTGCCGGGCCGGAGGGGAAGGATGCCGCCTTTCCCTTTTCAGGAGGAGAAGGGGGCGGCATCCTCCCCATTCCGCCCTCTTTAGGCGCGGGCGGCGGCGCAGATTTCGAGCGCCTTTTCCGCGGCGGTGGAGGCGTCCGGGGTGTAGTAGTCGGCCCCGATGGAGGCGCGGAAGGCTTCATTGACGGGCGCGCCGCCGATCATGACCTTGACCTTTCCGGCCAGCGGGCTTTCGGCCACGCCCTTGACCACGTCCTTGATGTGGACCATCGTCGTGGTGAGCAGGGCGGAGCAGGCGATGATGTCGGCGTTGTGCTTGACGGCGGCTTCAATATATTTGGCGGGAGCCACGCTGTTGCCGAGGTCGATGACGGTCAGGCCCTTGGATTCCATCATCATGCGGACGAGGTTCTTGCCGATGTCGTGCAGGTCGTCCTTGATGGTGCCGATGACGACGGTGCCCTTTTCTTCGACCTGATCGCCCACCAGCAGGGGACGCAGCACGTCGGTACCGGCGGCCATGGCGCGGGCGGCGATGAGCACTTCGGGGATGAAGATGTCGTTCTTCTTGAAGCGTTCACCGATGATGTCCATGCCGGGCATCAGGCCTTCGTTGAGGATGGTCAGGGGGGCGATGCCATCGGCCACGGCCTGCTTGACCAGCTCGGCAACTTCCTTCATCTTCCCTTTCTGCAACTTTTCGGAAATGTCCTGCAAAATGGCGCTCATGACGACTCCTTTGATTGGCGGAATCAGACGATTCCGGCGGTTTGCAGCATACGGCGCACGTTTGGCGCCGTGCCTTTCATGCAGATGACGGTGAGGGGCACCGGGGTTTCCGGCGTCGCCTCGACTTCAAAATCGCGTCCCGTATCCGAGACGAACCACATCCCGTCCGCGGCCCGCACGCAGCCCTTGACCCGGAGCACGTCCTCCGCGCCGCGCAGGGCGTCGAGGAGCGGGTCCAGCCCGGTGCGGACGGTTTCCAGCGTGAAGCTGTCGGGCCGTGTTTCGGGTGTATTGAGCCCGAAGGCGAAGAGTTGCCGTGCTTCCCGGCGGGGCAGGCCCGCAAGGGATACGAGTCCGTTGCGGCTTTCGAGCACGGGCAGGTCCGGTTCTTTTTCGCGGATGTAGGCGCGGGCGGCTTCCAGCTCTTCCGGCGAGGCGACGTCGGCCTTGGTGATCACGGCCACGGTCGCGGCGGCGAGCTGTCGGGGGATGACTTCGAGCACGCGGGCCAGCTTGAGGCTTTTGACCGGATCAAAGAGGCACAGCGTAGCGGCGTGGGCATAGACGGCGTCGAGGCCCGAGAGGGTGAGCATCCGTCCGATGGTGGCCGGATCGGACATGCCCGAGGCTTCGACGATGACCATATCCTCGTCGCGTTCGGCCATCCCGGTCAGCGCCTTGACGAAAGGCTCACGCAGGCAGGCGCAGAACACCGATCCGCCGCCGATCTCCACCAGCACGCCCCCCTCGACTCCCGCCCGGCGCAGGATTGCCCCGTCTACGGGCACGTCGCCGAAGTCGTTGAGCAGCACCGCGATACGGCGGTCCCGGTTCGCTTCCAGCAGGCGGCGCAGCAGCGTGGTCTTGCCGCTGCCCAGAAAGCCGGAGAGTATGATCAGTTCCTTGCGCATGGCTTGTTCCTGAGCGGAATCCCGGGGGAAGGGAGGAAAAACCTTTCTGGAGAAAGGTTTTTCCTCCCCTCCCCCGGACCCCCTCCCCTCCTTTTCCAAAGACTTTCGACTTTATCGAATCCCTTATGGAAGGTTCCGGGGGGAATGGTCGCCTTTCCTTTCGGAAAGGCTGGTTTATGTCTTGTCCTATAAAAAATTCGTGAAGCTATAGGTGGTTTTACGTTTTTTTATGCCGTTGTTTGTATAAGTTGGCCTGTTATGCTTGCGTGCGGCCTTTTCGCCGGGGTTCCCTTTTATTCATACGAAGGGACTCCCTCTGCGCCGCCTCCCCACCAAATGAAAGTCTTGGGAGGGAGAGGGGAGGGGTTTGGGGAGGGGAGAGGGAAGCCCTTCTTCAGAAG
>CALVEZ010000060.1 GCA_944326695.1 Candidatus Bilophila faecipullorum
GCAGCCCCGCCTTCTCCATCCGCCCCGTTTACAAAAGTCTTTGAAGAAGGAGGGGGGAGGTTTGGAGGGGGGAGGGGGAAACGTTCTCCAGAAGGTTTGTCCCTCCCCCCTCCCAGATCACCTTTTCACCTCATGACGAGTCGCGCATGAAAAAGAAAAAAAACAACGAAACACCCCTCACGGCGCGGGAAGCGGCGTTGCGGGTGCTGGAACGGGCGGGGATGAGCGCCCCGGTGCAGTCCCTGTTGGATACGAAATTGACGGGTGGCCTTTTTTCGCGTCAGGACGCCGCTCTGACGACGGAACTGGTTTATGGATACCTGAGGTCGGAAATCCGCCTTTCGTGGCTCCTGAGCCAATTTATGAAGGCCCCCGAAAAGCTGCCCCCGGCCATGAGAATCATGATCGGCATGGCCGCCTACGAATTGCTGTACCTTGACCGCATCCCGGCCCACGCCAGCGTGAGCGCCGCCGTGGATGCCGTGCGCGCCCGTTTCGGGCAGGGCATGTCCCGTGTGGCCAACGGCGTCTTGCGCTCGCTTCTACGGCTTGCCGAAAGCGAAGACCTGAAAGCCCCGGGCTTCTACGCGGCGCGTCTGGACGATCCGGCGGAACGGCTTTCCGTCCTGTACAGCGTCCCCCGGTGGATGCTGGATGTGTGGACAAGGGGATATGGAGAAGAAAGGGCCGAGGCCATCGCCAAAGCCATGTCGCAGGTGCCGCATCCTTGCGTGCGCGTGAACGCGGCGCGCGACGAGTGGGAAGCCCTGCGTGACATCCTGTGCCGGGAAGGGCAGGCCGTGGGTCATGCGGGCGTGCGCTTCAAGCCGGGCGGCCAGCCGGAATATCTGCGGGACTACCTGCGGCAGGGGCGGCTTTCGTTCCACGGCGCGGGAAGCCAGCTTGTGCTGGAAGCCCTTGACGCAGCCCGCTGGGAAGGCCCGGTCTGGGACGCCTGCGCCGGGCGGGGCGGCAAGACGCTGGCGCTGCTGGAACTGGGCGTCCCCGTGCTGGCGGCGAGCGATACCTATCAGCCGCGCTTGAGAGGCTTGCGCGACGACGCCAAGCGCCTTGGGCTGACGGCCCCGCCGCTCATCTGCGCCTCGGCCACAGCCCCGGCGCTCAACGCCACGCCGCGCACCATCCTCCTCGACGTGCCGTGCAGCGGCCTCGGCACACTGGCGCGGCATCCCGATTTGCGCACGCTGCGCACGCCGGAGCAGGTGGCTGAACTCGCGGACCTGCAAAGCCGCATATTGAATACGGCATGGGAACGGCTGCCCTCCGGCGGGCACATCGCCTACATCACCTGCACCATGAACCCGGATGAAAACGAAGGACAAATCGCCGCGTTCCTAGAGCGGACGCCCGGGGCAAGGCTTGAAAGGCAGTGGCAAAGCACGCCCGACGACTCCGGGAGCGATCTGATGTTCGGGGCGATGATCAAAAAAAGTTAGAGAATGCAGATTATTGCTGGAACAGCAAAGAATTGGAAAGGGGACGGGAGCGGCCAAGGGCTTCCGTCCCTTTCTTGACTCTGAGGCGTTCAGCGCAGAAGCGGCATACTTCCGGTCAGCTTGTTGATCAGTTTTTTAGTCCCGCACAGGCCGATGCCGTAATAGTGCAGCTCGCCTTCGCCCACCTCCGCAATCGCCTGAATATAATCCTCATAGACATGGCACTTTTGCGCCACATCGGAAAAATCCGCCACCGTCACACCCGCGTATTCCGGCTCGTAAAGGGTTTTCCGTATGGCCCGGATGCGCTCACGGTCCGCCCTCAATATGGGAACCGGCACTTCGACGATGCCGCGATGCCTCATTCCCGAAGCGTCGTTGACGTCTTCCCCCACAGCCTCGGGCACCAGCTTGCCGAGCGTCATCCCCAAAATGGCGGCGGTGTTCGCCAGAAGTCCTAGAGGCAGGTTTTCATCTAAAATCATTACGCATTTTATTGTTTCCACGCTATGCTCCTTGATCGTTTCAAAGCATATGTAACGCGTGGGACGGCGTAAGGCTTGCACAATATTGCGGCCTTTGGAAGGACGCGCGAATCACGGCCTTGTGTGGGACAGTGCAAACCTCACAAAAAAAGCCGTCCCTTTTTCTGAAAGGAAACGGCTTTGGGGAGAAAAGCGGCGGCACCCGGGCTTTACCGGAGTCATCTTACCACTTGCTGATGGTCACGGGCAGCTCGTCGATGACCTGCCGCAGAGCCTGCGGGGAGGCGACGGCGGCCCCGACCTGCGCCACGACCAGACCGGCGGCGTAGTTGGCGAGCACGCAGGCGGGGAGCAGTTCCAGCCCGGCCGCAAGCCCAAGGCCCACACTCGCAATGACCGTATCGCCCGCGCCCGTGACGTCGAAAACATCCTGCGCCATCGTCGGCACATGCCACACGTCCGGGCCGGAAAAAAGCGCCATACCATCCGGGCCGAGGGTGGTCAACAAATAGGGGCAGCCCACCTTTTCCAGAATGGCTCGTCCGGCGGCAAGGATTTCCTCACGGTTGCGCACGGGCAGGCCCGCGCACTCGCCCGTCTCCTTGGTATTCGGCGTGAGCAGGTACGAGCCGCCGTAGAGGGCGGCGTTGCCCGGCTTCGGGTCCACCAGCACCTTGACCGGATGGCCGCACCCGGCGAGGAGGGCGCGGAAACGGGCCATGAAAGGAGCCGAAACCAGCCCCTTGTTGTAGTCGGAAAGGATCACCACGTCATGATCGGCAAGCTCGGCCGCCAGCACGTCAAGGACGGCTTCCTGTTCGGCGGCGGAAAAGGGGCGTGCGTCCTCCTGATCCAGCCGCAGCATCTGTTGCCGCCGGGCCATGATGCGGGTTTTCACCGTGGTGGGGCGTCCGGAAAAGGGAATCAGCGCGGAACGGATGCCTTCGGCGTTGACGAGAGAACGCACCTGCGAGGCCGAACCGTCCTCGCCCACGGCTCCGGCGAGCGTCGCCACGCCTCCGAGAGCCGCGATGTTGCGCGCCACGTTGCCCGCGCCGCCGAGAAGGTAACGCTCGCTTTCGATGCGCACCACGGGCACCGGAGCTTCAGGGGAAATGCGATCGGCGTCACCCATCAGGTAGGCGTCGAGCATGATGTCCCCGACCACGAGAACACGCTTGCCCGCCAGCCGTTCCACGGCCTCGGGCGTCAGAACAGGAGAGGACATCGTTTTCACCTTGCGCGTCAACGGCTTTCTGTGGATACGGGGGACAGCCCCAGACGGCCAAGCAATTCCGCAAGCTGGGCCTCGGACTCATAGGGCAGCGTTATCCGCCCTTTCTGGTCATTACCCGAAATGGAGGCTTTCGGATTCACCGCCTCCCGAAGCTGGCGGATGGCGAGCTTGATGGACGGCGGCTTCGGCGCACGCGGGCGGCGGAGCGTAGTGGGCGACGCGAGCAGAGACGACGGCAAAAGGCCGTGACGTTTCCAGTGGGTAACGGCGTCCTCGGCGTCGCGGACGGAAAGATGGCGCTCCATAATCGCGGCAAACAACCCATCCTGCAAGGCGCGTTCGGGCAGGGCAAGGACGGCGCGGGCATGGCCCGGCGTGAAAAGGCCGTCCTTAAGCGCTTCCTGCATGGGACGCGGCAACTGAAGAAGGCGCAGCGCGTTGGCGACAGCCGAACGGCTCTTGCCAAGGCGCCGGGCCAAATCTTCCTGACTGAGCGGGAGGCGTTCGCGCAAGGATTGGATGGCCAGCGCCTCTTCCAAGGGATTCAAATCCTCGCGCTGGAGGTTTTCGATGAGCGCGGCGGTGAGGGCATCCTCATCGGACATTTCCCGCAGATAGACCGGGACCTCGGTCAATCCTGCTTTCTGCGCCGCCCGCCAGCGCCGTTCGCCCGCGACGATTTCATAGACGGTGGCCGTTTCGGAACGCAGGGGACGCACAAGCAGCGGCTGAATGACGCCCTGACTGCGGATGGAGGCGGCGAGTTCATCGAGAGCGGCCTCGTCAAAATGCTTGCGCGGCTGGCTTTTGCAGGGCGTCAGCGCGGCGAGGGGCAAGGTTGTGGTGGCGCGGGGCGCGGCGGTGAACGTTTCCTGGTTCCCGGATGACGGCTCTTCAGTGGTCACATTGCGGAAAAGCGCATCCAGCCCGCGTCCTAAACCGCGTTCAATCGCAGACATGAGCAAACCTCACTGGCGCGGCGTACAGAGCGCCGCCGGTTTCACGTGAAACGCCTAATCCGCCTTGATCGCCCGCACGGGCTTGCGGCGAACAATTTCTTTGGCGAGATTCAGATAGGCTTCCGAGCCTTTGGACTTGATATCGTAATGAAGGATGGATTTGCCGAAACTGGGCGCTTCGGACAGCCGGACGGTGCGGGGGATGACCGTCTTGCACAGGTGTTCGGGAAAACAACGGTTGACTTCCTTTTCCACCTGTCGGGTAAGGCGGTTGCGGCCGTCGTACATGGTCAAGACCATGCCCAGAAGCTCCAAACGCGGATTCAGCCGCTTTTTAACCTGATTATAGGTTTGCAGGAGTTTGACGATGCCTTCCAGCGCGAAGAACTCGCACTGCAAGGGAACGAGGATTTCGCGGGCGGCGCAAAGGGCGTTCAGCGTAATCAGGCCAAGCGAGGGAGGGCAATCCAGAATGATGTAGTCGAAACGCTTCTCCAAAGGTTCAAGCAATTCCGAAAGATAGAATTCCCGCGCCATCTTGTCCACCAGTTCCAGCTCCACGGCCACGAGGTCAGTGCCCGAAGGCAGCAGGAAAAGGAACGGCGAAACGGTCGGGAGGATGGCCTCATTGACCCTCTCCGGCTGAAAAAAGGCGGTGTAGAGGTTGCACGGCAAGGCGTCCTGACCAAAACCAAGGCCGCTGGTCGTATTCGCCTGCGGATCGCAATCCACGAGCAGAACTCGCTTTTCCATAATAGCCAAGGAAGCGGCAAGATTGATGGCGGTCGTGGTTTTTCCCACGCCGCCCTTTTGATTGGCGATGGCAATAATTCTGGCCATGTACACCCCTTGGTATGTTTCACGGGAAACATCTTCCCTCGCCATTTTCTAGAAGATGTAACAGGCCGCGTCAAGCCGCCCAAAGCGAATCGAGAATAAAATGGGGCCGAAAGCGTCTTATAAAGTGAGCGTGCCAGTTCCAGCGTGGTGGTAGACCTTTCCGTAGTTTTTCCACGGGATGCCTTGCCCTCTCCCATACTCTGGCAAGAAGAAGCACAGAGGAGGAGGAGGAGGAGGAGGAGGAGGTGGTGGTGGTGGTGGTGGTGGAGGTGGTGGAGGAGGAGGTGGTGGTGGTGGAAACCTGCCCCGGCAGACGAAGGAAAAGAGGCTGAAAAGCGTCCCGCTTTCGGGAAGGCCCCGGGCCTGAACGGATAGCCGCTGACAACACACTTCAAGCCGCCTGTCGTCGTTTCCGTTCTCCGCACGCCCTGCCCATTGGGGGCCTCAAAACAAGCCTTTCACAGCTCGAAATGGGGCAAGGCGGTCCAAACGCCGCCTGCTCAAAGGCGGCTGCCCTTACACGGCACGATCTCCAATGCGGGCTTTGCCCCACACTCCCAGCCGGGCTTTCAAAGGCTCTCGTCGGAGGAAAGCCCCTTCTCCACCAAGGGACAGGGTTCGTTGACGATCCGCTCCCAGCGCTCTTGAAACGCCAAACGTCCGGCGGCTTCCCATCCGTCCATCTCCGTAACGAAGGCCCGGGCTTGAGCGCGCAGCGCTTCCTCCGTCCCCGAGTTGGCGATAACCCGGTCGCACGCCGCCATTTTGCGTTCCTGCGTCCACTGCAAGCCGTCCATACGGGCCAAAAGCGCCGTGGACCAGCCCCGCACGTCGAGGAGACGGCGGCACCGCTCCTCCTGTTCGCAGGCGATGCCGACCACATAAGGTACCGCCTCGGTCTGCGTCCGGCTCCAGCCGGATTCAAACCACAGGGGAACCTCCGCCACGGCGTAGGAACGCCCTGCCGCCTCCTCCTGCGTCCAAAAATGCTCCAGATCGTCCAAGACTAAAGGATGCAAGAGGCTTTCCAATTCGCGGACATCAAGGCCATCCTCGGCGGAAGGCAGCAGCGCCGTAGCCAGCGCCTTGCGGTCTACAGGGGTGTGATCATCCGGCACAAAACGGTCGCCGTAGCGCCGCCGCAAGGCCAGCCACGCTTCCTGCCCCGGCTCATAGAGGCGAACCACCGCCGCGTCCGCGCTCCACGTGGAAACGCCCTCTTCCCCCAGCATCCGCATGAACAGCGACTTGCCGCATCCGGCCACGCCCGTCACCACCACGCGGCGCATGCGGCGCTCCAAATGCAGGGCCGTTTCCAAAAAGTCGGACGGCGGCGGGCACGTGAAGGCCAAAGACTCCCCCGTGAAGGGATGGATGAAGGAAAGATGCCACGCATGAAGCATTTGGCGCGGCGCGGGATCAGGGCATAGTCCTCCACCCGAAGAAGACGGTTGGCCGCCCCGCCCGTAGAGCGCATCCCCCCACAGCGGATGCCCGATATGGGCCATATGCACACGGATTTGATGAGTACGTCCGGTATGGATACGCACGCCGAGCAGCGCGTACTGCCGCCCCTTGTGCAGGACGCGCCATTCGCTGCGGGCTTCCTTGCCGTTTTTCACCACCGCGACCTTGACCTTGACGGTCGGATGTCTGCCGAGCGGCGCGTCCACAAGGCCGGCCGCAGGCGGAACGCCCCGCACCAGCGCGAGGTATTCCTTGCGGATGCGGCGCTCGGCAAAGGCTTCCGCCAGCCGAAGGCGCGCCTCTTCCGTCAGGGCCACGCAAATGAGACCAGAAGTATCCTTGTCCAGACGGTGCACGATACCGGGCCGGAAGCCTTCCTGCGCCCGCAGGGAGGGAAAGCGCGCCACCAGCCGATGCACCAGCGTCCCTTCCGGACAACTGGGCGCGGGATGCACGGTCAAGCCTGCGGGCTTGTTGATGACGGCTAGAAAGTCGTCCTGATAGAGGACGGCAAGCTCGCCCTCTTCCGGTTCCACCCGGCTCGGCTCGGACTCCATGCGCAAAACGACGCTCTGCCCGGCCCGGACCTTGGCAGCAGCGTCGGAGCAAAGCGCGCCGTCCACGAGACAGCCGCCCTCGCGGATGGCCCGTTTCACCTTTTCACGTGAAACATCCTGCTCCCGCAGGGCTTCCCCCAGAAAGCGATCCAGACGGATGCGCCCTTCTTCGACGGTAAACGTATACGTGCGAGTCATGCCGGCCTCAGAGGATGAAGGTGAAACGTCCGGCCACGCGGGACCTTTCCCGCCCCATCGTGCCCCTGCCCGCGAGGGGCGTCAAAAAATCCGGCTGCGTCGGGCCGTTCCCGGCAAGAAGGTTATTCCCGGCTCCCGCACCGCCTTCCCGCCGCCTCCCTGCCCGCACACGTCCCGTCTACCGCCGCAAGAAGCCGGGCAGTTTGAAGTAGAGCTGCGAGAGAGGATCGAAGAGGCTTCCGGGCAGATGCGAAGCCAGCCGGAAAAGGCGCACCTTGGGCGAATCCGCATAGGGTTCCACTAGGGCGCGGGCTTCTTTCCCCTTCCCTTCCCGCCACAGGGCCACCGCCTTCTGAAAGGCCGCCCGCCGTGTCAGCAGCACCGCCAGATCAGGGTATTCCGCGTCATAGCCCGGATAGAGGCGGCGGTGCTTGTCGAGGATGCGCAAGGTCTCATCCGCGAACTGGCCGAACTTGCGGAAGGTCGTATTGACCCCGTGCACGCGCCAGCGGGTCAGCGCCTCGTCCACGTGATCAAGCTCCCACGTCTTGGCGATGCGATAAAAGACATCGGCCTCCTCGCAGACGTTGAGCGACTCGTCGAACCATTCGCCCAGACTGTCCAGCGCGGTCTTGCGGATCACCGCGGAAGACATGGAAATCCACTGCCGGGTCATAAGCTCGCGGAAAACCATGCCCCGCGCCGGGTGCGTCGACTCGAACATGCGCGAGAGCGTGCCCTTCTCCCCGAACATTTCGGTATCCGTGCACACCAGCCCCACCTTCGGATTGGCGTCGAACAAGGCGACCTGCCGCTCCAGCTTGGTGGGGAGCCATTCGTCGTCGCAATCCAGAAAGGCCAACAAGTCGCCTTCCGCCCGGGCGATGGCGAGGTTGCGCGCCGCACCGAGGGGGACGTTTTTCTCGCCCCGGAAATAGCGAACCTTGGGCCCGTAGCTCTGCGCAATGGCCGGGCTTTCGTCCGTGGAACAATTGTCCCAGAAAACGATTTCCCAGTCCGCCCACGTCTGGCCGAACACGCTGTCCATCGCTTCGCGCAAATGCTCGGCGCTGTTGTAACAATTCATGATAACAGTAACTTTGGGCATGGGAACCTCAGTGGAAGGCAATGGGGACAGAGTGAGAGAAAAAACGTTCTTTAGGGCCTGTTCATGCTATTCTGCATATTCTCATTCTTTTTATGGGGTTCGGGGAAAATCCTTTTCCCCGCCGGAGTACGGGGTAACATATTGAAGAAAATAGGATTTTTCATTTAGCATGAACAGGCCCCAGAACGTTTCCCCTTCCCCTCCCCTTCCTCTTCAAAAACGTTCGCAAACGGGGCGGAGGCGGATGAGTCGGCGCAAAGACAAGCGGAACGCCGCTTTTCCGGCGCTCCTTCCCGTGCGCGGTTAAAACCTTGCCTGCTGATGCGGTCCAAGGCCGGACCCCGCGCCTAGCGGTTCACGGCTTCGACGATGCCCGCGCACACGGCTTCCACATCCTCTCGACTGAGGCCCGGGTGCAGCGGCAAGGTCAGCAATTCCTCATGCAGCCTCTCGGTCACGGGCAGAGAGGGCTTGCCCCCGCCGTACAAGGTCAGCAAGTGGTTGGGCTTATAGTGCTGCCCCGTGGGGATGCCCGCAGCGTCCAAAGCGTCGATGACCCGACGTTTCAGGCCGTTCAGGATGCGCACGGGGAAAATGTGGGGGATGATCCACGCTTCGGGCTCCGCCTCAAGCAGGGCCACGCCGGGAACGGCGGAGAGGCGCTCGCGGTAGAGCGCGGCCAGCTCGCGGCGTTTCGGCGCAAACTCGCCGTCCAGCCGGGCAAGCTGCACCCGGCCTATGGCGGCCATGATGTTGCTCATATGATAGCGCCAGCCCTGCCGTTCCACGTCGAATTCCCAGCTCCGCTGGCCGGAAAAGCGCTTTTCCGTATCCTTCTCCACGGAGAGGAGCCGTCCGTCGCGCGCGGCGTCGGCCACGGCCTGATCGGAGGTCACGAGACAGCCGCCCTCGCCGCAGGTGATGTTCTTGATGCCGTCGAAGCTGAAGCAGGCGATGTCCCCGAAACTGCCGATCTTGCGTCCCTTGTACAGGCAGCCGAAGGCATGGGCCGCGTCTTCGATGACCCGCAGGCCGTGCTTTTGCGCGAAGGCATAGACCGCATCCAGATTGACCGGATTGCTGGCGTAGTGCACGGGCATGATGGCCCGGGTGCGCGAGGTGAGCCGTCTTTCGGCGTCATCAAGATCGATGGTCGCCGTATCAAGGCGCGCGTCGCAGGCGACGGGCACCGCCCCGGCCGCGCCGATGGCCTGAAACGAGGCCACAAAGGTCAACGAAGGAACCAGCACTTCCGCCCCGCTGCCGTGCCCGAGCGCGGACTCCACGGCCAGATGCAGCGCCGCCGTCCCGGTGTTCGCCGAGACGACCCAGTCGGCGGGAACGCCGAGATAGGCGGCCACCTCCGCCTCGAAACGCTGCACTTCCGAGCCGATGCCCAGATAGCCGTCTTCGCAGATGACGCGATGCACGGCGGCGGCTTCGGCCTCGCCGACGATGGAACGGGAAAGTCTCATGCTCATGTCAGTCTCCGGGGGGCTCGCCCCCTGCCCCGCCCTGCGGCGGGCGGATAAAGCGGCGTCGCAAGGGACGCCGGAAAAAAGGGCAGGAAAAGCCTGCCCGACATCTTACCACTGATAGGGTATATCCTGCGAATCCACGTCTTTGCGTAGCCCTTCCGTCGGATCGTGCGCCAGGTCCGGGCAATTGCAGACAAGCGCCGGACCCGCCCCTTCCGCCGTGAAGCCGTACCAGACGCGCGGGGGAATCAGAAGCAGCCGGTAGGCGTCCGGCCTGCCGAGCCGGATTTCCATCACCATTCCCCGCGTGGGCGAGTCCGGGCGGTCGTCGTAGAGGACGATCCTGAGCCGTCCCACGGGCACGGCGAAACGCTGCGTCTGGCGCGTGTGGCATTTCCACGCCTTGACGCAGCCCGGCTCCACCTCGGAAAAGTAGACTTCCCCGATGGGCCCGAACAGCGGCGAGGCAGGCCGCATCATGTGCATGACCGGGCCGCCCCCCGTGGGGATGACGGCCAGCTCCTGCACCTCGACGCCGTTAATAACGGATGACATCGGAACTCCACGGCAGCCCCTGCGCGGCGGCCTGACGGCAATAGTCGTCGATCTGCGATTGCGTGAAGGCGTAGATGTCCGCGCCCTCCTCGCGGTAAAAGACCTCGTACCAGCGGGCCGTGAAGCGCATGGTCTCCTCAAAGCCCAGCGTGGCGCGCCATTGCAGGCAGGCCAGCGCCTTGTCGCAGCAGAGCTTCAGGAGCGTGCATTCCTTCATGCCCGCCTGACCCGCCGTGTCCATACGGCTGCCGAAGCCCGTCCACTGCCCTTCCAGCGAACGCACCACGTCGGCCACCGTGTGGCTGGCGTCCGAGGAGGGGCCGAAATTGAAGGCTTCGCCGTCCAGCCGGAAGCCCTCATGACAGCCGTCGCCCTTGCCGGAACGCACGGCGTCGCGGTGGGCGGCGTACAGCTTCGCGCCAAGCCAGAGATAGCCGGACAGGGGCTCAAGCACATGCTGCCACGGACGGGTGGCGTGCGGGCTGCGGATTTCCACCGCCCTGCCCTCGCTCCACGCTCTGGCGCAGTCCGGGACGATGCGGTCCGCCGCCCAGTCGCCGCCGCCGATGACGTTCCCGGCGCGCGTGGTGGCGCAATAGGGCGCGTGCACGGGGTCGGCAAAAAAGGACTTGAAATAGGAATGCGCGATGATCTCCGCGCAGCCCTTGGAGGCGCTGTAGGGATCATAGCCGCCCAGATGATCGGTTTCCCGATAGCCCCACACCCACTCGTCATTGCGGTAGGCCTTGTCGCTGGTGATGCACACCACCGCCTCCACGGAAGGCACGGTCCGCACGGCCTCAAGCACGTTGAGGGTGCCCAGAGCGTTGACCTCGATGGTGGAAGCCGGATTTTCGTAGGAGGCGCGAACGAGCGCCTGCGCCGCCAGATGGAACACGATCTCCGGCTGGAAATCGCGCATGGCCTCGGTGAGCGCCTTGCGGTCCCGCACGTCGCCCCGATAGTCGCGGATGCGCGGCCCAAGGCCGATCACGTCGAAATGCGACGGCGAGGTCGGCACGGCGTCCGAAAAGCCGGCGACTTCCGCGCCCATGTGCAGCAGCCACGCCGTCAGCCACGAGCCCTTGAATCCGGTGTGCCCGGTGACGAACACCCGGCGGCCTGCATAGATATGACCAAACATAGACTATCCTTGAGGAAATGACTCGGTAAAAGGCTTTCCACCCGATCCGGGGAAAAGGGCGGTTTCCCGCTCCGCAAGAAGCCCGGCGCTTCGGAATCAAGCCGGGCCGTCTCCGTGCGGCTCAGGCCCTCCGCCCCCGCGCCGCGTGCGCAAGGGCTGGAAGGCGGACATGCGAGAGAAGGAAGCGCCCTTGTGAAGAGCCGCGAGCTGCGAAACCACTCTGCGGCCGCCCTTCTCCGCTAGCGGCACCAGGGGGCGTTGCCCTTGTCCCACAGCGCATTGAGAGACTGCGCGTCGCGCAGGGTGTCCATGCACTGCCAGAAGCCCGCGTGCCGATACATGGAGAGCTGCCCCTCGGCGGCGAGGCGTTCGAGCGGTTCCTTTTCCAGATCGCAGGACTCGTCCTCGGAAAGGTAATCCAGAAATTCGCGCTTGAAGACGAAGAAGCCGCAGTTGATGTATTCGTTCAGCAGCGGTTTTTCCTGCCACGAGAGGATGTTGCCGTCTTCATCCGTCTGCACGGACCCGAAGCGGGAAGGCATCCGCACGCCGGTAAAGGTGCCCATCTTGCCGGATTTGATATGGAAATCCACGAGCGCGTCGATATTGATGTCGGACACGCCGTCCCCATAGGTGACCATGAAGCGGTCGGTGTCGATGTGCTGCGCCACGCGCTTGATGCGCGCGCCCTTGAGCGTCTCCTGCCCGGTGTCGGACATGGTGATCCGCCAGTCCGTCACCTGCGCCGTGGGATGATAGGTCATGGTGCCGGTGGCAAGGTCCACGGTGAAGTCCGCATTGCGCATACGGTAGTCGTGGAAATACTGTTTGATGACTTCGCCCTTGTAGCCGAGGGGAAGCACGAAATCCTTGTGGCCGTACCGGGCGTACATGGACATGATATGCCACAGTACCGGGCGCCCGCCGATTTCGACCATCGGCTTGGGTTTGAACTCGGTTTCCTCGCGAAGCCGCGTCCCCTTGCCGCCACAGAGAATAATAACTTTCATGGACTTGCCTCATGTTTCCAGATATAGGAAACTCCGCATCCGTGCCGGATAAACGAAGTCCGGCCACCCTAGCAAATCACGGGGCAAAGGTGAATACCCCGATCCCGGCGGCAAAAGCCGTTTTTCGAGCTTCACCGGACCCTTGCGCGCATCAGGAGAAACGCCATGTCTCAATCCGTTCAGGCCCTCAAACAGTTTCTCGAAACTCATGACCGCTTCGCCGCCCACAACGGCATCACCATTGAGGATGCCGATTACGATTACGGCAAGGTCAGCCTCCGCTTCGAGGATCACGTCAAGAATTCGCTCGACATGCTCCACGGCGGAGCCATGTTCACCCTCGCCGACATGGCCTTCGGGCTGGCTTCCAACTTCGGCCGGGAAGACGGGACGATGATCAGCACCAACGCCACCATCTCCTATATGAAAAGCGCCAAGTCCGGTCCCATCACCGCCGAAGCCCGCCTCGCCAACGGCGGACGCCATCTCGCCACCTATGAAGTGAAAATCTACGACGGTCAGGGAACCTACCTCGCCTGCGCCCTGATCTCCGGCTACCGCCTCGATACCAAGCTTGATTTGCCTGAAGAGGAAGGGAAGTAAGATTGGGGAGGGGAGAGGGAAACTTTCTGGAGAAAGTTTCCCTCTCCCCTCCCCAAACCCCACCCCTCTCCTTTCAAAGACTTTCAAGTGGTGGGGAGGTTGCGCGGCGGGAGTCCCTGTGGCGGGGAAAAGGGGAGTCTCGGGAAGGGGTAAAAGGCTGGGTATATAATTACCGGAGGGGTGCGTTGAGACTCTCTTGGGTGGAAAGAGGGCTTTTTAGCCCGGCTGGGTGAAGTCCCGCAGCCTCTCTCACCGGATAAAAAAGACGATAAAGGTGTCCCTGCTGAAACGGCTTCCTTCCCACTGAGGGGAAAGAAGCCGTTTCGCCGTTATGAGCCCGGTCCTGCGTGGAGAATTATGCGAGCAGGGCCTTTTTTATCGGCCCACGCGCCGCGCGTGGCGGGCGAGGATTTCCTTATGGCGCGCCTTGAAGGCGGCGGGATCAGCCAATTCAAAGCCCGTCTGCACGGGGTGGAAGATAAAGAGTTTCTGCGACGCCTTTCCGCCCGACCAGCGGATGGGGGCCATGCTCCATTCCATATTCTGCGCGGAGGACAGGCGGCTGTTGATCTCCCCGGGGGTCCACGGCCCGCGCACGTTCATGACCGAGGCGAAGCGGACGAAATCATAGCCGATCCCCGCCCAGAAATCCGGAACGCCCTTGCCGTTTTCCGCCATCGCCCGCACGAGCGCGGCCGCCGCCGGGGTAGACGCGGCGGGGTCCCACGAGCCGGGGAAGATGGCCAGATCGAGATTGGCCACGTTGACGCTGGAACGGCTGGAAAGCCCCTGTTCCCACAGCGACGTGCCCATCAGCACCAGCCGATCTTCGCCCTGATAGAAGAGGAAGGGCACAAGCAGCTCAAGATTGTCCCACGTGTCGGGAATGAAGGCGGCCTGAAACGTCGTGGTCGGCACGGGAGTCTTGCCCCGCATGGTCCCGCCCACGAAATCGCGCATCACGCCGCTCCAGTTGCCGGTATCCCCGGCCTGATAGGTGGCGAGCTTGACCGACTGTCCCCGTCCGCGCGCCGACTGGAGGAACATGTCGGCCATGCGCTGGCCGTAGGCGTCAGAAGGCGCGAGCACGCCGTATCCGGAAAGGCCGAGATCGGCGCCAAAGCGGAGTACCGCATCGATCTGATCCTGCGGACTGGAGAAAAAGCGCCACGCCGCCGAGCCCTCGTCACTTCCCTCAAGGCTCGACCGGAACGCGAAGACGGCCCGGGAAGTCTGAAGGTTGCGCGCCTTGAGCGCGGCATAGCGATCCGGCCGCAGGGGGCCGCCGACCATCACGCACTGCGGGGGCAATTGAGCCAGCTTGTCCAGCCAGTCCGGGGATTCGGTATTGATCAGGCGGACGTCCATCGCGATGCCCGATTTGGACAATTCGCCCTGCGCGGCCACCGCGCCCGCGGCGATCTTGTCGCCGAAAGGCCCGTAGGAACCGCTCAACGGCACGGCCAGAGCCACGCATCCCGAAGAAAAGGCCCCGGCCCGGCCGGACGCGGCCCCGCCGCCGAGCTGGTTTTTGATTTCCAGCCACGCCGCCGACTGTTCCGCACCCGGCACGAGGTTTTTCCAGAAATTCAGGGCATTTTCCGCGCCCTGCCGGTTGCCGCTCGACAGAGCCGCCCGCGCCACGCGCTCCCACGCCAGCGCGCGATCGCCCGTAGGCAACGCGGCGTCGCGGGCGATGACGTTGTACAGTCGCTCCGCCTCAAGATACTTTCCCGCCTTCCACGCCGCATCCGCCTGCGCGGTCAAGGAATCGCCCACGACATGGCCCGTCCCGGCGGTCGGCGTGCCGCCTCCGACAAAGACGGTCCGACCGCACCCGGCCAGCAAAAGAAGCCCGGCGAGAGCCGCGACGGTACACAGACGCGCGGTTCGTTTCAGACAAACGTTCATGATTTCCCCTCGGAAAGTTCGATGAGGCGGGATGTGCCGCGCCGCAGGCGGCCGACGGCCCCGCCGTAAACGCCCCCGCAGGGGGGCTTCCCGGTGCGGCCCACTCCGCACGCCCGATACCGCGAAGCTACCGCAGGCCCCCAAACGAGGCAAGCCCGCCCTGCCCCCCTACAAGGCCGCGCGTTGTCCGCCTCGGTGATGGCATTGAGGGGACGCCTTGCCCCGCGGGAGGCCGCAGGCTTCGGACAATGTACCGGGGGCCGGCGTATCAACCGACTTGCCGTGCAGGACAGCCCCATCGCTGCCCCGGACACGCCGTCCTCTCCCGCCCATCGCGGCGGAAAGGCCGTATCGCCTCCCGCCATTTGACCGGCGTCGGCGGCAAGGATACAACGGCGTATCCTTCACCCGCAAACTTCCGCACCTTACGGAGCGCAGCCATGAATCTGGTCGATCTCATCCGCAATCATCCCGTCCCCACCACGCGTTTTGAACGGCCCTACGTCATCGCCGAAGCAGGCGTGAACCACGAAGGCAGCATGGACATCGCCCGCCGCCTCATCGACGAAGCCGCGCTCGGCGGCGCCGACGCCATCAAGTTCCAGACCTACAAGGCGGGCACCCTCGCCTCGAAGCATTCCCCGGCCTATTGGGACACCACCAAGGAACCTACGCCGAGCCAGTACGAGCTGTTTAAAAAGCACGATTCCTTCTGGAAAAACGAATTCGAGGCGCTCAAAAGGCACTGCGACGAGGCCGGAATCGCCTTCATGTCCACGCCCTTCGACGTGGAGTCGGCCCGTTTCCTCAACGACATGATGGACGTCTTCAAGATTTCCTCCTCGGACCTCACGAACCGCCCCTTCATCGAATTCCTTTGCGACTTCGGCAAGCCGATCATCATGTCCACGGGCGCGTCGAGCCTCGCGGAAATCGCCGAGGCCGTGAGCTGGATCGAGGCCAAGGGCAACCCGCTGGCCCTGCTCCATTGCGTGCTCAACTACCCCACGATGGACGAAAACGCGGCCCTCGGCATGATCCCCGCCCTCGTGCGCCACTTCCCGCAACACGTCGTGGGCTATTCCGACCATACCCTGCCCAACGACATGAAGGTATTGGAAGTTGCGACCCTTCTCGGCGCGCGCATTCTGGAAAAGCATTTCAGCCATGATAAGACCCTCCCCGGTAACGATCATTACCATGCGATGGACTACAAGGACTTGCAGGCGTTCCGCCGCAACTTCGAGCGTACCCTGTCCATGATCGGGGACATGCGCATTGAGGCCCTCGCTTCCGAAGAGCCCGCCCGCCAGAACGCCCGCCGCTCCCTCGTGGCCAATCGAAACATCCCCGCCGGGAAGATCATCGACAAGGACGATCTCACGTGGAAGCGCCCCGCCGGAGGCATCAGCCCCCGCCACTATTACGAAGTGCTCGGCAAGGCAGCCCGCGCGGACATCGAGGAAGACACCGTGCTGCAATGGTCGCATCTCGACTAGGCAGCGTCGTCAAAAGGCAGACGGCACGTTGACGGCATCAAGACAGCCGCAAACGGCGCGAAGGCTATTTATAGAGCAAAATTACTATAGTGAAACTTACCAGACACGGCCTGAGCCGCGCAGAGGCACGGTAAAAAGAGCGGCGGCGATCCCGCGTCCTGCGGGAACGCCTCGCCCATGAGCAATAGCGGCTACAGGCCACACAATCATTGAGCATCCTCCGGATGTGCTTCATTTTGGGGAATGTATGCGGTTTTTCTGGAAAAAATACGGATACGGAAACCCGTTGTCCCTTTTTGCCGGGGCCGTTTCCCGCCTTGACGGGAAAAAGGCGGCCTGCCCGCCCGGCCCGATTCACCGCCAACCCGGAGGAAAAGCCATGAAAAGGATGCTCATCGCCATCGTCTGCCTCATCGTGCTGAGCCCGCTCTATGCGGGCGCGTCCCTGTTCGGTTCCGACGCCCCGAAAGATACGGACGAAATCACCCCGCTCCAGTACGCCTCATTGCTCGGCCTGCGGGACATCGATCCCGCCCTGTTCCGCCAGAAGCTCCTTCCGCTCATTGAAGAGGCCATGAAGGACGGCAAAATCACGGTTGAGGAATGCAAAAACATTGAAAAGGCCGCCGGGAACGTGGCTCCGGCCTTTCTCGCCGCGGCCAAGGCTCCCCGGCTTCAGGACAGCATCGCGGAAACGCTGGACAAGGCCAAGGCGGGCGGCAAGGATTTGGGGGCGAAGCTTGAGGACACCCTCAACAATCAGCTTCCGCAACTGCTTGACGACGCCATGAATCTGTTCCGCGAACAGATGCGGCAGTACGACAAGGAAACACCGCAAGCGCCCACGTCGCTCTGATTGGGCCCGAGGGCGGAAAGAGGCTTGCCTGTGACCACCTCATCCATCACCACGCTCATTCTGGGCACGCTCCCGGAAAACGCGGACCCGGCCACCCACGCGCTGGCCGGGCCGTGGTGCGCGGCGCCCGCCTCCGCCGAGGAAGCGGGCTACCTCATGCCTCCCGAGCCGCTGGCCGATCCTGAAAGGC
Organism: Candidatus Bilophila faecipullorum; assembly: GCA_944326695.1. GTDB lineage: Bacteria > Desulfobacterota > Desulfovibrionia > Desulfovibrionales > Desulfovibrionaceae > Bilophila > Bilophila faecipullorum. The sequence continues at coordinate 17,555 of CALVEZ010000060.1, forward strand.
TGGAAACCGCAGCGCGGCAGGCCCGCCAGCTTGTTTCCCGGCTGGCCCCGCGCCTTGGCGACGCCTTCAACGCCATCTACGAAACCGCCTACGACGAGCGCTATTGGGATTTCGTGCTCGCCCCGTGGCTGGTGCGCGTGGTGGAAACGCTTGTCGACCGCCTCCACCGCGCGGAAGGGATTCTGCAAACCTTTGGCAAGCTTCCCCTGTCCGTGCCCGTCCTGCCCCCCCCTGAGGAAACCGCCATCCCGGATTTCGCCTTCGCGGATACGCAGGATTTCATCATGGGCGGGATACTCAATCCGGCGTGGAACCACCAGCTTCTCTCACGCCTTCTCGAACGGCGCTGGCCCGAAAGCTGGACCGCCGTCGAGCTGCCCCGCGTCCGGCGCGCCGCCTCGCCCCGCCCGTCGGAAAACCCCGTCAAGCGGCTGGCCCGCAACATCCTCTTCAGCCTGCCCTTCCCCCGCATCAAGGGCTTCAGCCTCCGGCAATCCCTTGAGCTGTCCCTCGTGCTCCTGCTCAACCGGGACCGCCGGGACGATACCCTCCCCCTGCGGCTTCTGGGCGATCCTTCCGCGCCGCCTCTCCCGCTCGGCTTCACCGAGGACGAGGCGCTGACCTTCATCCTTTCCATCCGCCCGCAATCGCTGCAAGAGGCGGCCATCCCCCTTTCCCTCGGCCACAAGCAGGCCCGCATCCGTTCCCGCGTGGTCAGCGTGGCCGCCTGCGAGGATGACGCCTACCGCATCAAAATGGCCCTGCACCGGGGCCGGGGCTGCCGGATGATCTTCATCCAGCATGGCGGGGAATACGGCTACGTGAAGACCTCGGTCGCCTATCCGCTGGTCGAGTACCGCCAGCACCGCTTTATCACCTGGGGCTGGAAGCATCACGGCCTCCTGCCGGGCAATTTCCTTCCGCTGCCCCACCCCCAACTGGCCGCCCTGCGCGACGCCCACCGGGAAAAAAGCCCGTCCCTGCTCCTTGTGGGAACGGAAATGGCGCTGCTTCCCTACACGCTCAAGTCCATGCTGCGCGGACGCCAGCATTTCGCCTACCGGGAAGGCAGGGCCCGCTTCGTCGCCGCCCTGCCCGAGCCTCTGCGCGCCCAGACCCTCTACCGGCCCTATTTCGACGTGCCCTCCTCGCTGGAGGATGCCCCGTGGCTCTTGCGGCGTTTCCCGGAAGTCCAACGCTGCACCGGCCCCCTTGAGCCGCACATGCTTGGTTGCCGCCTGCTCGTACTCGATCACGCCGGGACGACGCTCGCTCAGGCCCTTGCCGCCGACGTCCCGCTGCTTCTTTACTGGGACCCGGCAAGCGCCTCCTTCACGCCGGAAGCCGAGGCGCTGCTCGACAAGCTGCGGGAAGCGGGCATCCTGCACGACAGCCCGGAATCCGCCGCCGCCAAAGCCGCCGAAATATGGGACGACGTGCCGGGCTGGTGGGCTCGCGTCCGCGCCGCCTGCAAGCCGTGGGCCTCGCAGCACGCCCTGACCAACAAGGACGACGTTTCGCATGTCTGGAAACTGATTTTGAAGGATGTGTAGGGAGAAGAATTGGAGGGGGAGGGCGGCCCTTTCTGGAGAAGGGGCCTCCCTCCCCCTCCAAACCTCCCCCTCCCACCCCAAAGACTTTCGACTTTATCGAATCCCTTGTGCCGTCTT
>CALVEZ010000061.1 GCA_944326695.1 Candidatus Bilophila faecipullorum
GGAGAAAGTTTCCCCCTCCCCCTCCAAACCTCCCCCACCCCCTTCAAAGACTTTCAAATGGTGGGGAGGTGATGCGGCAGGAGTTCCGTTGTATGTGAGCACGTAAACGACAAGAGGAAAATGCCGGCATTTTCCTCTTGTTATCTTATTCAGCTTTTGTATGGGCTTTTGCTCTGAAGCTTGGACGGGCCGTGACCTCTCCCAGCCGGGTTCAACCACATCACAGAGACTCCCGCCGCGCGGCCTCCCCACCAGTTGAAAGTCTTGGGAAGAGGGGGTCCGGGGGAGAAACCTTTCTTCAGAAAGGTTTCTCCCCCGGTCTTTCCTCTGCTCAATCCGCCCGGTAGCCCTGCGCTTCGGCAAGGCCGAGGATCGTATTCGCGTAAATGTCGATGCGGTTGTAGGTCTTGATGACCTTGTGCCGGGCGGCGCGGGTAGAAGCCTTGTTCCAGCCGTGCATGGCCAGATAGTTGGAAAGGCTCGCCACGGCGTCGGGCACGGTGAAGAGGTTCACCGTACCGTCTCCGTCGCCGTCCGCCCCGTAGGGCGCGATGTTTGAGGGCATGAACTGGCACAGGCCGATGGCCCCGTAAACGGACCCCGGCACGCCGAGGGCGTCCAGATGCGAGGCACGGACGTTGCCGAGAAGAGCCACGAATTCCTTGTAGGCCCAATCCGAGCGCTGCTCCATCCGCTCCTGAATCCAGCCGAGCCGCCCCGAAGCCCCGGGAAGGCGATCCAGATAGGAAGAGATGTCATCCGGCTGACGGGAAGAAGCCATGCTTGCCAGCGTGTAAAAGGCTTTTTCCTTGCCGAGAAACGTCCCGAGCCGGGTTTCGACGAAGAGGAGGGACACGGCGATCTCGCGCGGCACGCCGTAGGTGCGCTCGGCGAAATCGAAGGCAGCCGCGTTTTCCGCAAGAAAAGCCCGGCACTTCTCCACGTTCTCGGCCGTGATCACGCCGGGGTATACCTTTGGCCGCGGCTTGGAAGGCTTGGCGGAAGGTGTGGGCTTCGGCTTGGGCGCAAAGGCCTTGGTATAGAGTTCCTTAATCTTGCGCCCCATCGGGTCCTGCGAAGGCGTCCCCATCATGGAGAAATAGCGGGGAAGGTCGGGGCCGTCCAGCCCGTCCGCGCGCAGGCGCTGGTACAGGGGTATCCATTCGGCGGGAATGGGCGCCGAGGCATAGGAGCCTTGATAGGAAGGAAACACGGCGCTCTGTTCAAGAGAGGGGGAGGTTTCCTGCGAAGCACAGCCCGTGCCGAGCAGGACAAACAACATCAGGAGCGCGCCCGAGAAACGATGGGCCAATACACGGCAATCACACCACAAAATCTGTTCCTCCACGGGGGATTACCCCAAAATGAAAAAGACGCGCCTCTTTTTGTGAACTTGGCGCGGCCTTGCCGCCTTTCCCCGGCTGGCTGCCGGGACGACGTCTCTACACCAGAGAGGCGCGCTTCCTTCATCAAAAGGAAGCGCCCACCGCCTCCCGACGGAGGCCCCAGTGGTACCAGACGCTTCCATGCGGGACAAGGGCGCTGTCGGTCCTTGTCCGGATCGTGCCCATTGCCGGGCAAACCCGAAAGAAAGGGAGGCCGTAGCCTCCCGTTCCGTTAGATGTGTTGCAAAACCCAGGATAGCCGCCCGAGGATGCGCTCCTGGCAGTCCTGCGGCAGCAGCGCCACTCCGGGATGGGAGGGCTGCTCCGTGCGCAGAATGAAGCGTTCCTGATCGCCGTCGAGGAAAAGGCGTTTCAGCGCCACGCCCTCGTGCGGCATGAAGACGGCGTAGATTTCGCCCGAAATGGGGTGCGTGCGCGTGGTGTCCACGCCCACATAGGCCCCACGCCGGATCAGGGGCGAAAAGGAATCCGACTCAATGAGGAACACCAGCGTCTGCGCGTTCACGTAGGACTGCGGGAGAGCGATCTTGCCCGAAGTCTGGAGTTCCGGCGCGGGCTTGCCCTCCTCATAGGCGCACTGGGTAGAATAGACCTTCACCAGCGCGCTGATGGCCGTCGGGTCCGCATAGTGCGCGGGCTCTTCATGAAAACCTTCCGGCGGGCCTTCCACCGGGGTATAGACCTGATCAATCTTCAAAAACATGGGGCCGGTCCCGCTTTTGATCCAGTCGGGGTTGAGCCCGAATTTCTCAAAAAGCTTCATATACCAGTCGGAAGGGATCGAATTCCGGCGTTTGGCGTCCGAAATGCTCGACTGGCGTATCTCCAGCACGGCAGCCAGTTCCGTCTGGGTCCTGGCATTCGTCGCACAGCGGATGCGGTCATACACTTCCTGAAAAAACGTCATTTGATAACTCCATACCCCCGGGCTTATCTGGTGGGGGTGAGGAAAGGATCGTCATTGGTAATCACAATGCGGGTGTTTTGCTGGAAGCCCTTCTTGAGTGCCTCAAGCCCGCGCTGGAACTTGTAGAAGTCGGGCGCGCGGGAAAAAGCCTCCGCAAAAACCCGGGCTGCCGTCGCATCACCTTCGCCACGGATGACGGATGAACGGCGATTGGCCTCTGCCATGATGACGGCCCGCTCCCTGTCCGCTTCCGAGCGGAGCTTGGTCGCTTCCTCGACGCCTTCGGAACGGTACTGCTTGGCCTGACGCTCGCGCTCGGCCCGCATTCTTCCGAAGATGGCCCGCTGGTTCTCCGCAGGCAGGTCAGTGCGCTTGATGCGCACGTCAAGGACTTCGATGCCGTATTCCTTCATAATGTCCGAAGCCCGGCGCGTCACGTCGGCCATGATGCCGCTGCGCTTGCTGGAGACGACTTCGGTCAGGCTGTGCCGCCCCACCTGCGCGCGCAACTGGGAGTAGACCACGTCGTCAAGGCGGGCCTGCGCGCCCGGAATGGTGCGCACCGAGCGGTAGAATTGCAGGGGATCGATGATGCGCCACCGGGCGTAGTTGTCGAGAACGATGGTCTTCTTGTCGCTGGTCAGGGCTTCGGCGGCGCGGGCTTCATAGTCGAGCACGCGGGCGTCGAAGCGCACGACGTTCTGAATGAACGGAATCTTTACATGCAGGCCGGGTCCGAAGACCTCATCCACGGGATCGCCAAGCTGAAGGACCAGCGCCTTTTCCGTCTGGTTGACGACAAAGAGCGATTGCGATCCGATGAGCGCCAGCGCGATGATCAGGCCCAGCAGGAGAGGAAGGTATCTTTGCATTACTTGTTCCCCCTGAGCCCGCTGAGGGTCGGTTCCTGAAGACGCGTCCCGGAAGGCTGTTGCGGTTCGATTTTCCCCGCGGACGGCGAGGACTGCATGAGCGGGAGAAGCGGCAGCACGCGATCGGCCGCCTCCTTCGGGAGAATCAGCTTCTCCATACCGGGACGGCTGAGTATTTCTTCCATAGCTTCCAGATACATACGTTGCTTCGTGACGTCCTTGGCCTGCTCGTACTCCTTGAGGAGCGCGAGGAAGCGGTTGGCTTCGCCCTCGGCGTTGCGGATACGCGTTTCCTTGTAGGCCTGCGCCTCGTTTTCCACCTGCGCGGCCATGCCTCGGGCCTGCGGGATGATCTCGTTGCGGTAGGCTTCCGCCTCGTTGATGAAGCGGCTCTTGTCCTCGCGGGCGCTGGCCACATCCTTGAAGGCGTCGCTGACTTCCTTCGGCGGATGCACGTCCTGCAACTGGACGGCGATGACGCGCACGCCGACCTTGTAGCGGTCAAGGATTTCCTGCAAAAGATGCGTGGTCTCGTTCTGAATCTGGAGCTTGCCGTCGGTCAGGGCGGAGTCGATGAGGCTGTTGCCGATCACTTCGCGCATGGCCGCTTCCGCGGCGTTTTTGACCACAGCGGCCTGATCCGTCACGTTAAACAGATATTCCACGGGATTCTTTATCTGATACTGAACGCTGAACTGCACATTGACGATGTTCTCATCCCCGGTGAGCATCGCGGCCTCTTCGGGCAGAGAGCGGTTGGCCCCCTGCTGGAAGGTCCGGCCCTGCCCGACCGAGCGGAAACCCACCTCCACGCGCTGCACCTGCGTCACTTTGGGCTTGTAGACCGTCTCTATGGGGAAAGGCAGGGCGTAATGCGGCCCGGCACCGACCGTGCGGTCGTATTTGCCGAAGCGCAGGACCACCCCTTCCTCATCCGGATTGACGATATAGATGCCGGAAAGCAGCCACACCGCGACGAGCGCGAGAAGTATCCATTTGACCTTGCCGCCCTTGGGCGCGGAGAGATGGGGAATACGTTTCAGGGCATCGGAAAGCTTGTCGTAGTCCGGCCCTTTGCCGCCGCCCTGCGGGGACGGTTCGTCATCATTGTTGTTTTGGTTATTGTTACCCCAGTTCTGCCTCTGCCGTTTTTCTTGGAGCTTGTCCCAGTCCCAGTTCATCAAGGTTCCTTTTAATGGCCAGAAAACTCCTCCGCCTCGAAGAACCGCATCAGCACGCCGACACAAGCCCGGCGTCGCACCGTTCCCTGCGGAGGGGATGAACCAGCCCTTGAGCAGGGGAACGCACCCGGCGCACGCACCTGTCGGGCTTGGTATCAGAGTGTCCAAAATATAGGTCATCCCGCACAGATGGTCAAGTTCACTTAGTTTTTTTCTTGTAATGGCATCGTATGCCCCATATTTCAACGGATGGGGGCCGCCCCCTTTTCCGGGCTTCCGCGCCGCGTGCGGCCATGATTCTCATTTGCGGACGGAGGAAGCCTCTGCTATAAATGGAAAGGGACACCTATCCCTCTTTTCTAACCCAGAAGCCGCCCGGAAACGGCGGCCCACGCGGGCCGCCTCCCCTCACGGCACAGCGGAAAAAACGCCCGCCGCGCCGCAGCCTTTTTTGCGGACGGCGCGCCACCGGAGGAACAATGAAAGCAGGCAACGTCTTTCGCGCCTATGACATCCGCGGCGTCGTGGATAAGGATTTCAACGCCGAGTGGGTCACCCGCCTCGGGAAAGCGTGCGGCACCTATCTGATCCGTCGGGACATCCAGAGCGCCGTCGTCGGTTACGACTGCCGCCACTCGTCCCCCGCCTACCACGACGCGCTCATCGAGGGCCTCCTTTCCACGGGTGTGGACGTCATCAGCATCGGCATGGTGCCGACGCCCGCCCTCTATTATGCGGTCAAACACCTTGACCGTCAGGGCGGCGTGATGATCACCGCCAGCCACAACCCGCCGGAATACAACGGCTTCAAGGTTTGGGCCGGGCAATCTACCATCCACGGGGAAGAAATCCAGAAAATCCGCGCCCTCTTTGAGGAAGGGAGCTTCGCGCAGGGGCGCGGGGCGGCCTCGCGCATCGACATCATCCCGGCCTACAAGGAAGACATCCTCGGCCGCTTCACGCTGGCCCGCCCGGTCAAGGTCGTGGTCGACGGCGGCAACGGCACGGGAGGCGAAATCTGCACCGACATCCTGACTCGCCTCGGCGCGGAAGTGGTGCCCCTCTTCTGCGAGCCTGACGGCGACTTCCCCAACCATCACCCCGATCCCGTGGTTGCCGCGAACATGCGCTTCCTCATGGACAAGGTGAAGGAAGAAAAGGCCGACTTCGGCATCGGGCTCGACGGCGACGCCGACCGTCTGGGCATCGTCGATCCCAACGGACGCCTGCTCTTCGGCGACGAAGTGCTTTCCCTCTACGCCCGCGAGCTTCTCTCGCGCAAGCCCGGCTCCACGGTCATCGGTGATGTAAAGTGCTCCAGCCGCCTTTTCGACGACATCGCGGCGCACGGCGGCAAACCCATGATGTGGACCACGGGCCACTCGATCATCAAGGCCAAGATGCACGAAATCGGTGCGCCGCTGGCGGGCGAGATGTCCGGGCACATGTTCTTCTCGGATAACTGGTACGGCTTTGACGACGCCATCTACGGCTCGGCCCGCTTCGTGGCCCTTTTCTCCGCGCAGGACAAGCCCATGACCGATCTCCCCGGCTGGCCGCCCTCCTTCGCCACGCCGGAAATCAACATCCCCTGCCCCGACGCCGTAAAGTTCGCCGTGGTCGAAAAGGTCAAGGCACACTTCCGCCCGCTCTACGACACCATTGAGCTGGACGGCGCGCGGGTGGACTTCCCGCACGGCTGGGGGCTCGTCCGCGCTTCCAACACGCAGCCTGTGCTCGTCACCCGCTTCGAGGCCGACAGCGCCGAAGCCCTCGCCGCCATCCGCGAAGAGATGGAAACCCCGCTCAAGAAGTGGATTGAAGAGGCGAAGTAAGGAAGATTGGGGAGGGGAGGAGGAAACTTTCTGAAGAAGGGGGGAGCACCCCACGTTTCCTCCTCCCCTCCCCAAACCTGCCAGCGCGGCTCGCGCCCACCTCTCCTCCTTCAAAGACTTTCGACTTTATCGAATCCCTGTTCGCCGCTTTCCCCGTGGGCCGAAAGACGGGCACCAAGGCCACTTTCGACGTCGGATACCGTTTGGGCTTTCCTCGCGGGCGGAGAGGCGGGCATGGAGGGCGCAGCCGCAGGCGGTTATCCTTTGGCCGGGCGCTTGGGTCAAACAAAGGGATTCCTGCCGAGAAACGATAGCTCCTCCAAAAGGCCGCACCCTCAAAAACGGCGTGTGCATCGCCTCGGGTGAGCCGGCGAGGGTCGGCTCCCGGAAAAAGCGCCGTGAGCCCTGCCCATCCTCTTGAGTCTTCCTACGTACGAAACCAGCCGTTCCGATACTATGGTATCTATTTTTCTCAAATTCGATATTATAGTACCGTTTTTCTGTCAAGAGTTTATGTACCTTGGCAGAATGAAAACCTACCCCTATTTACTCGAATCGCTTGGTATTGCAGTAGAAAAAATCCGAAAGGAACGGAAAATGACCAAAACGGCCCTCGCCAGCTTTTCGGACCTGCAGGATTGCTATATCCGAGGAATCATAAAAGGGAAAAGAAATCCTACGATTACCGCAATCTATTCGATTTGCGAGGCTCTGGACATTCCACCTCTCGAATTCTTTCAGAGGGTAACGGATGAAATGGAAACCCTGAGGAACAGGACCGCTCAAGGAACGTCCGGAACCCGTTCACGGTAGCGCTGTCTTCCAGCGGCCCGCCTTCCCGAAGGGTACCGGCGTCTGACCGATGTTTTTTACGGATTCAAGAGGATAGCCGCCGTGCCCTTCTCTCTTTCTGGAGAGGGATAGGGGGCTAATCGTGATGTGCTTTCCGCTTTTCCGCGAGGGGGAGCACGTCCTCCAAGGAGAAAGACATGATACGCATTGCCAAAGCCGAGGAAGGCGACCTCCCCGCCATTCTTGACCTGCAACGGCTGGCCTATCAGAGCGAAGCCCGCCTGCTCGGAAACGTCCGTATCCCGCCCCTGCTGCAAACGCTGGAGGACATGCGCGAGGAATTCCGCTGCGGCGTCTTCTTGAAGGCTCTGGACGAAGGCAGGAATATTGTAGGTTCCGTGCGCGGCCTCGCCCGGGACGGCACGCTCTTTGTGGGCAAGCTGATGGTGCACCCGGACCACCAGCGGCAGGGGCTGGGATCGCGCCTCCTGCTGGAACTGGAAAAAGTCTGCCCTCAGCCTCGGTTGGAGCTTTTCACCAGCGACCGCAGCGCCGCCAATATCCGCCTCTATGAGCGCAACGGCTACGCGCGTTTCAGCGAAAAAGCCGTTTCTCCCGATTTGACGTTCGTCTATCTGGAAAAACGGCTTTCCGTCTGAAACCTGACTCTGGGGAAAGAATCCCGTCTGTCGGCACCGCCATCCGGACCGAGGCCATCATGAGCCTTCTTTTCTTCCGAAGGCCAAGGCTTCACGCCGCAAATCTCGCGCGGCCCCATACAATCCCGCCTGAAGAGGCTACTTCTTGGACGAATAGCCCATGCCGGGCTTGCCTTCCTTCATGAGGCGCTTGCCGGAAAGCTCTTCGATGCGCAGGCGGAAGACGCGGATTTTATCCACGGCCCGGGTAGCGTAGTCCTCGGCGCTACGATCCGAGTACTTGGCCGCCACCACCTGCGCGCAGTGGATTTTCTCCTCCCGTCCTTCCACTTCCTCAAGCCGTCCCGCCGCCATCACGCTCTTGTATTCGATGGAAAATTCCTCGGGCAAAACCCGGGTGTACAGGACCGCTGCGAAATGTGCCCGGGAGTGAGCCGCGAAACAGGCCAGTTTGCGGCCTTCCCGCGCGCAGTGAAAAACAAGGCTCTGGCCGCCTTCCTCCACCGCATAGGTCAGGGGCACGCCGTAGGGTTCCCCGTCTGGCCCCACCGTGGACAAAACCCCATATTCTGCGTCTTTCAGCCATTCCCTCGCCTCATCCGCCGTCGCCTGTCGATCCTTCCGGCGCATTTCCATAGCGTACCTCCGCTTTTTCTCCCCCGCTACCGCATTCCCACCGCTTTGTCATCACTTTCCCCCTCCCCATCTTGATGCCTCTCCCTTCACCGACATTCCCCATAATCCAAGGCCGGGAACGCAAAGGCCCGCGCACAGTGTCCGCGGGCCTTTGCGTTCCCGGCCTCCGAGGGGGTCCGGGGGGAATCATTCCCCCCGGCGGGGTCAAGGGGCGGCGCCCCTTGCCGCCGGAGGCATTCTATATCCTTACTTCGATTCCGTGAAATCGGCGTCGATCACGTCGTCGTCGGCCTTCTTGCCGCCAGCCGCTCCCGCGCTGGACTGAGCGCCCGCGGCACCAGCCGCGCCTTCCGCACCGGCCTGACCCTGAGCCTGGGAGTAGAGCTGCTCGGCCAGCTTGTGGGAAGCCTGCGCCAGCTCTTCCGTCGACTTCTTGATGGCTTCGACGTCTTCGCCTTCCATGAGCTTCTTGAGCGCGGCGATCTTGCCTTCGATGTCGCTCTTGAGGCTGGCGTCGAGCTTGTCACCGAGGTCCTTGATGGACTTTTCGGTCCCGTAGATGAGGCCGTCGGCCTGATTGCGGGCGCTGATAAGCTCCTGCTTCTTCTTGTCTTCGGCAGCGTGCGCCTCGGCTTCCTTCACCAGCTTTTCGATGTCGGTGTCGGAAAGGCCGGAGGAAGCGGTGATCTGAATGGACTGCTCCTTACCCGTGCCGAGGTCCTTGGCGGACACGTTCACGATGCCGTTGGCGTCGATGTTGAAGGCCACCTCAATCTGCGGCACGCCGCGCGGTGCCGGGGGAATCCCGGTCAGGTCGAAACGGGCCAGCGTCATGTTGTCGGCGGCCATCGGACGTTCGCCCTGCAAAACGTGGATGGACACGGAGGGCTGGTTGTCCGCGGCGGTCGTAAAGGTCTGGCTCTTGCGGGTCGGAATGGTCGTGTTGCGGTCGATAAGCTTGGTGAACACGCCGCCCATCGTTTCGATGCCCAGAGACAGGGGGGTCACGTCGAGGAGGAGCACGTCCTTCACGTCGCCAGCGAGGATGCCGCCCTGAATGGCCGCGCCCATGGCCACGACTTCATCGGGGTTCACGGAGCGGTTGGGGTCCTTGCCGAAGAAGTCGGCCACGGTCTTCTGCACCAGAGGCATACGGGTCATGCCGCCCACGAGGAGCACTTCGTCGATGTCGGAAGGCTTCAGGTTGGCGTCGGCCAGCGCCTTGCGGCAGGGTTCGAGGGTCTTTTCCACAAGGTCGGAAACGAGCTGTTCGAGCTTCGCACGGGTCAGCTTGAGGAGCAGGTGCTTGGGCCCGGTCTGGTCCGCCGTGATGAAGGGCAGGTTGATTTCCGACTCCATCGAGGTGGACAGTTCCTTCTTGGCGGCTTCGGCGGCGTCTTTCAGGCGCTGAAGGGCCATGCTGTCCTTGGAAAGATCAATCCCCTGATCCTTTTTGAATTCTTCCACCAGATAGTTGATGACGCGCTGGTCGAAGTCTTCGCCGCCGAGGAAGGTATCGCCGTTGGTGGCGCGCACTTCCACAACGTTGTCGCCCACTTCGAGGATGGACACGTCGAAGGTGCCGCCGCCGAGGTCGAAGACCACGATCTTCTCGTTGGCCTTCTTGTCGAAGCCGTAGGCCAGCGACGCCGCAGTAGGTTCGTTGATGATGCGCTTGACGTCAAGACCGGCAATCTGCCCGGCGTCCTTGGTCGCCTGACGCTGGGCGTCGTTGAAGTAGGCCGGGACGGTGATGACCGCTTCGGTGACGGCTTCCCCGAGATAGGCTTCGGCGTCGGCTTTGAGCTTGCTCAAAATCGTCGCGGAAACTTCCTGCGGGGTGTACTGATGCCCGTCGATCTCGACCACGGCCGCGCCGTTGGCACCCGCTACGATTTTGTAGGGGGCGTGCTGCTTCCAATGCTCGACTTCAGGAGAGTTGGCCATGCGTCCCATCAGACGCTTGACCGCAAAAATGGTACGGCTGGAGTTGGTCACGGCCTGACGCTTGGCCGCGTCGCCAACAAGACGTTCCTTGTCGGTGAAGGCGACGACAGACGGCGTAGTGCGGCCACCGTTGGGATTGGTGATGCACTTCGGGTCCTTGCCTTCCATAACATAGACACAGCTATTCGTCGTGCCGAGGTCAATTCCGATAATTTTGCCCATACTGCTTTCCTCCTCGAGGACTCACACCCTGTAAAGAGGTGATGATGTCATGTTTGATGCGAAAGAAATAAAGCATCCCTCCCGCTCGTCCAGTGGGCAGGAGGATATTTTTTTTACACCCCTCATGCCCGAAATGTGGGAACCCCCTGTAAGAATATACAATATCAAATAGTTACAATTACGTCTTTTGCCGCGTTCCGCTGACGCGGGTCAGCGGAAAATCACCCTTATTTCCCTTGTCAAGCGTATCCGGCTGGAATAAGCTTTCGATCTGTTTTCTCCATTCATTCCTCACGAGTCGCGCATGGCAGCAATCTTCCGCATAGGCCGCATGTGCACACGGATTTCGGTTCTTGCCGGTCTCCTGTGTGTCGCTTTCGCTCTGGTCCTCGCCCCGGTCGCGGATGCCCGCTCGGCGCGCCCCACTAAAAACGCCGCGCGGCAGGCCCCACGCGGGCCTCTCAACGTCCGCTCCGCCGTACTTCTGGATGCGAAAACCGGAAAAGTCCTTTTCGCTCAAAATCCCGATCAGCGTATCCCACCAGCCTCCCTGACCAAAGTCCTGTCCATGATGGTGACGCTTGATGCCGTGCGCGCGGGCAAGATCAAACTCTCCGATACCGTGCGCGTCAGCCGCCACGCCGCCAATCAGGGCGGATCGCGCATGGGCCTGCGGGCCGGAGAGCGCCTCAGCATCAATCGCCTGCTCATGGGCATGGCCGTCTCTTCCGGCAACGACGCGTCAATGGCCGTAGCCGAGCGCGTGGCCGGGTCCGGCAAACAATTCGTCAAGCTCATGAACGCCAAAGCCCGGCAGGTCGGGATGCGCTCAAGCACCTTCAAGACCCCCAACGGCCTGCCCGCCCCGGGCCAGTACACCACGGCCCGCGACATGGGGCGCTTGAGCTACGCCTATCTGAAACGCCACCCCTCCGCGCTCCAATACCACCGCGTGCGCGTCCTCAAGCATCGGGGGGCGGTCACGACCAACAAAAACCCGCTCCTCGGCGTCTGCCCCGGCGCGGACGGCCTGAAAACGGGCTGGGTGTCGGCCTCCGGCTACAACATCATCTCCACCGTGCGGCGCGGCAACACCCGCCTCATCGCGGTCATCCTCGGCGCGGAGTCGCCCGCCGACCGCAGCCGGGAAATCCGCCGCCTCGTCGAGGCCGGGTTCCAATCCCGGGCCAAGGGCATTTCCGTCGCTTCCGCGCTCTCGAAACAGAAAAACGTCCAGTACGCCCAGAAAAAGCCCAAAAAAGTCACAACGGCGCAGCAGGCGCGGGCCAAGAGCAAACCCAAAGTCAAGGCCGCCCGCAAGACGCCGAAAACGACCATTCAGGCCGCCCGCAAGGAAGACCGCAAAGGGTAACGCCTCTCTTCGCTTGCCACGGCTTTCTCCCTACACGGAAAAACCGGCTTCCCCTCGAAAACGTCAAGGCCAGCCTGCGCCTTTCCGGGGAGAGGAGCCGGCTTTTTTGTGGTACCGTCATCTCCAGTCCCCTCATCATCCGTGAAAAGGGCGCCTCCTTTACCCCTCCGGCGTCGCGGGTTCACGATGCCCGAGATGCCGGGGAGCCCTTCGGGAAGCTCTGCTCCATCCCGCGTCTCTTTCCGTTTTCTTTGAAAAGCCCCTTGGCCCACGTAAGAGGGAAGCGCACATAAAGCCATGCTGCGGGTGCGGCGCACACACCACGGAGACGTTGCCCCCGCCTGCCTCAGCCCTTCCGTATCTGCCCTTAAAGCACGGCAAAGAGAGGACATGCAACCGTTGGTTGCTGTTTTGCAACTGTTGGTTGGTAGTATGCAACCAGCGGCGCGGATAGGGTACGAGGCTGCCGGACGGGGGCTTTCCCGTCCGCCGCGGCCTTGCGGGAACGCCCTAGGCGTTGTCCGTCCGGGACGCTTTCGCACATTCAGCCACAAGGAGCCTTCAATGAAAATGTGGATCGCAGGTACGGCCCTGGCCCTGACCTTCGGCATGTCCTCGCTCGCGCTGGCGGCCTGCTCGCCCGAGGAGGCGCAGGCCAAGGCACTGGAATTCTCGCAGGTCCTCCAGACCAAGGCGCAGAAGGACCCGAACGGCTATGCGCAGGTCATGCAGGAACTCCAGCCCGAATTGACCCAGTTGCAGCAAAAGCAGGACATCGACGCCCTGTGCGCCTTCTACGACAAGGCCATCGCCAAGCTGAAATAGGACGCGGCGCGCCCGGCCTCCATGACCGGGCACGCCCCCTTTTACGGCCTTCATACGGAAAAACCGCGCCGGATGTGCGCGGTTCACTTATGTTCCCCTTTGCCCTATACCGTACCCCATGCCCAGAAAGCATCTCAACATAGGCAACAAGATACAAAGCCGCAGAAAGGCTATGGGGCTCTCGCAGGAAGAACTGGCCCAACGGACCGGGGTTTCCCGCCAGTCCGTCACCAAATGGGAAACGGGGCAGTCCGCCCCTGATCTGGACAGGCTTGTCCAACTGGCTGTTCTGCTTGGCGTGAGCCTCGATTACCTGCTGCGCGCCGACATGGAATCGCCGGATGCCGAACCGCTTCCCGGACCCGAAACGCCGCCTCCCTCCGTTCGGGCGTCATCCCGCCTGCCCTTCGCCGTGGCGAGCGCCGCACTGCTCGTCCCCGGCCTGCTCGGTCTCGCCGTCCTCTGGGCGCTTTCCGTAGCCTACCCCGTCCAGTTGACCGACTGGGACGGCACTCGCTACACGGGCCTGTGGGGTTTCCTTATCCGACATAACGTGCGTTTCCTCTTCTGGGCGGCCCTGGGGCTGACGCTGGCCGGTTCGGCTTCCCTTGCCGCATGGTGGCGGCAGGGCCGGAAGGTGCGCACCGAATAACGGTCCGCTCCGCCTTCCATACCTGCACAGGGAAACGCGATCTGCTGCCCTCCACAAGCGCACTCCCCGACTACCCTGCACACCTGCGGCCCCCCTTCGACGCCGCATGGGGCATCCGCGAGCCTCCGCATCTTGTGAGGAAACGTTCCCGAAAGGTACGCCGAGGGCTTCCTGCCCCGCTGATACTGAAAAAAGCCCAAAAAACGGAAAGGCCCCGAATGACCGCCACGGCTGGGGAGGACAGGCCCGGCCTTTTCCGGCTCTACTCGCAGGCGGGCAGGGACAGGGTAAAAAGCTCCCTCATATTCTGCGGAATGGTGTAGGCTGTCTTTCCCCCCGTGGGCACGAGGTTGTTTCCCTTTCCGCTGGTCACATACCACGTGTCCTCGGGAGGGATGAGGGCGTTGACGTAATCCCGCCTTCTCTTGCTGTCGTTCTTGAATCCATTCTCAAGGTAAATGCGCCAGCTACCGACCGTTCCCTGTTCCTTGAGGTCGCCGTCGGTGATTGAAAAGGCGTAATTGCTCCCCACATGGGAGGAACCGTTGATGGTCGACACGGTGAATTTGGAGCAGTCGGGGAGGTTGCCTTGCAGGACCTGCTGGGCAAAAAGCAGATTGATGCGCGCCTGCGCCTCCTGCACGGCGACGAGGGCGGACTGGATGTGCGCCCGTTCCTGAAGATCATAGTATTTGGGGATGGCCACGGCGGCCAGAATGCCGAGGATGACCAGCACCGAAATGATTTCAATCAGCGTAAAGCCGTTCAAAGGGCGGACGGGACGCATGGCCTTTTCTCCTTTTTCTTCGTACGTATTCCAACTACCGTAGATCGCAGGCATTGTCACGTCTTCCAGGGGCGGTGCGGCCCCCTGCGTCTTGACCATCCGCAAGAGCGGGTGATACTTTTTCCTTTTTGCAACTTCTAGCCGACAAGGTTCTCCACATGCTCACCACGGATCGCATGGCGCATCTCGCGAGACTTGCCCGCCTCGCCCCCGAAGAAGGCACGCTCGCCAAATTCGGAGAACAGTGCGCCGACATCATCGCGTATATGGATATTCTGGCCGAAGTGGACACGGAAGCGGTCGAGCCGCTGTACAGCCCGATAGGGCACGCCACGCCCTACCGCGCCGACGAGCCGGTGGCCAAGGGCCTGCACGCGGACGTTCTCGCCAACGCCCCGGAAACCGACGGGCAGTTCTTCATCGTGCCCCGCATCGTCTAGGAGGCAGCCATGACCGATCTTCTCCAAGCCTCCCTCTCTGAGGTGCGCGGCAAACTCGCCCGCCGCGAAGTCTCCGCCGAAGCGGTCGTCAAGGCCAGCCTTGAGCGCATCGCGGCTAGCGAACCCACTATTCACGCCCTGATCACCGTGCACGGGCAGGCGCTCGAAGGGGCCCGCGCCCTCGACGCGCAAGGCCCCGATCCCTCAAAACCCCTCTGGGGCGTGCCGGTCACGGTCAAGGACGCCATCGCCACCAAGGGCCTGCGCACCACCGCCGGATCAAAAATCCTTGGAGATTTCACGCCCTTCTACGACGCCTTCGTGGTCGAAAAGCTCAAGGCGGCCGGGGCCGTCATCGTGGGCAAGAACAACATGGACGAATTCGCCATGGGCTCGTCCACGGAAAACTCCGCCTTCGGCCCCACCCGCAACCCGCGCGATCCCGAGCGTATCCCGGGCGGCTCCAGCGGCGGCTCGGCGGCCAGCGTCGCGGCCTGCCAGTGCTACGCCTCGCTCGGCACGGATACGGGCGGCTCCATCCGTCAGCCCGCCGCCCTCTGCGGCTGCGTGGGACTCAAGCCCACCTATGGGCGCGTTTCCCGCTATGGGGTCATTGCCTACGGCTCCTCTCTCGATCAGGTCGGCCCGCTGACCCGCACCGTGGAGGACGCCGCGATCATGCTTTCGGTCATCGCCGGGCATGACAAGCGCGATTCCACCTCTTCCCCGCGTCCGGTGGACGCCTACGCCCTTTCCCGGAGCGACCTCAAGGGCGTGCGCCTCGGCGTGCCGCGCGAGTTCATGGCCGAAGGGCTCGACGGTCCGGTGGCCGCGGCCTGCCGCGACGCCCTTGACCGCGCCCGCGACCTCGGGGCCGAACTCGTCGACGTTTCCCTGCCCCACGCCACCCGCCACGCCATCGCCGCCTATTATATTGTGGCGATGGCCGAAGCCAGCTCCAACCTTTCCCGTTTCGACGGCGTGCGCTACGGCTACCGCGCCGCCGATGCCGCAAACCTCGACGATCTCTACTGCCGCTCGCGCAGCGAAGGTTTCGGGCAGGAGGTGCAACGCCGTATCCTGCTCGGCACCTACGTCCTCTCCGCCGGCTACTACGACGCCTACTACAAGAAGGCCGCGCAGGTCCGCCGCCTCATCCGGGAGGACTACCTCGCCGCCCTCGGCTCCTGCGACGCCCTCTTCGGGCCCGTCTCCCCGGTCACGGCGTGGAAACTCGGCTCCATCATCGACGATCCGCTCAAGATGTACCTCATGGACATCTATACCGTATCCCTGAATCTTGCGGGTCTGCCCGGTCTGTCCTTCCCGGTGGGCGAGGCCGAGGGCCTCCCCGTCGGGATGCAGATCATCGGCAGGGACTTCGACGAGGCCACCCTCCTTGACATCGGCAACGTGTTGAGCCGGTAAAACGTTAGGGAGGGGGAGGAGAACCTTTCTGAAGAAGGGAGCCCCACGTTTCCCCTCCCCCTCCTCAAACCCCACCCCCTCCTCTCCCAAGACATTCGCAAACACGGCGAGCTACGGGGCGGGGCGGCGCAGCATTTTTCCAGCGACGGTTTCCCGGCGCGGCCTGTTCTTTTCACCCCTACATACGGCAAAACCCGACAGCCCCGGAAACGACATCGGGATCGGCGGCGAAACGACGTTTCACCGCGGCCCCCGATCCGAAGGGGTCCGGGGGGAATCATTCCCCCCGGCGGGGTCAAGGGGCGGCGCCCCTTGCCGCCGGAGGCATTTCTTATGGCAATCGTAATGGGAACGGCGGGACATATCGATCACGGCAAGACCTCCCTCGTCCGCCGTCTGACCGGCATCGACTGCGACCGCCTCGAAGAGGAAAAACGGCGCGGGATCACCATCGAACTGGGCTTCGCCTACTGCGACCTGCCCGGCGGCGGGCGTCTGGGCATCGTCGACGTGCCCGGCCATGAAAAATTCGTCAAGAACATGGTGGCCGGAGCAGCGGGGATCGATTTCGTCATGCTGGTGGTGGCCGCCGACGAAGGGGTCATGCCGCAGACGCGGGAGCATCTCGAAATCTGTTCCCTGCTCGGGATCAGGCACGGCCTTGTGGCCGTCACCAAAATCGACATGGTGGACCCGGAATTGCTGGAACTGGCCGTCGAGGACATTTCCGACTTTCTGAAGGGCACCTTTCTTGAAGGCGCACCGCTCTTCCCGGTTTCGTCGCAGACGGGCGAAGGCATCGACAAGCTGCGCGACTACGTCATCCGGCAGGAAAAGGAACTCGCGCCGCGCCGCCGCACAGACCTTTTCCGCCTGCCCGTGGACCGCGTGTTCACGCTGAAGGGCCACGGCACCATCGTCACCGGGACCATGATCTCGGGTTCCGTCAAGGTTGGAGACGCGCTGGAATTGCTGCCCAAAAAACTCCCCACCCGTGCGCGCAGCCTGCAAAGCCACGGTGAAACGGTAGAAGTCGCGGAATCCGGGCACCGTACCGCCGTCAACGTGCAGGGGCTGGAGGTTGCCGACGTGCAGCGCGGCGACGTGCTGGCCCTGCCGGGAACCCTTTTCCCTTCCGACCGCTGGCTGGTGAAGCTGACCTGCCTTGCCTCCTCGCCCCGCGCCCTGCGCCACCGCACGGAAGTGCACTTCCATCATGAGGCCCGCGAGACTCCGGCCCGGCTCTATTTCCTCGACCGCGACCGTCTGGCTCCCGGCGAAACCGCCCTCTGTGAAGTCCGGTTGGAAGAGCCGCTGGTGGGCGTGTTCGGGGATCACTGCGTCGTGCGCGCCTTCTCGCCCCTGCGTACCGTGGCGGGCGGGACCGTGCTCGATCCCCTGAGCGCGGGCCTGCGCCGCAAGGAAGCCACGCCCGAGCGCGTTTCCCTGCTCCTCAGCCTGCCCGATGCTTCGGACGAGGACCGCGTCCGCGCCCAGATCGCCATGTCCGAAGGGCGGGGCGCGACGCTGGCGCAGCTCTCCGTGCTCACCAACCTTGACTCAAAGCGTCTCGACAAGGTTTTGCAATCCCTTTCGGGCAAAGGGAGCATTTTCTGTTTCGACCGGGAAGACAAGGCCTATGTCGCCTCGGAAACCGCCGCCGCGCTTTCCGCCCGCTGCCTCGCCGTGGCCGAAGCCTTCCATAAAAAGGAACCGCTCAAGCAGGGCATGGCCCGGGGGACGCTCCTTTCCGGCGGCACGGCCCGCGACGCCTGGAATCGCGGCCTCCCGCCGAAGCTCGCTTTCTTCATCGTGGATCGGCTCCTGCGCTCGGGCGCCCTCGTATCCGAAGGCGACGTAATCCGCACGGCCTCCCACACCGTCTCTCTGAAATCCGATCAGGCCGGGTTGCGCGACGCGCTGCTCAAGGCGCACGCGGAGGCGGGCTTCACGCCTCCCAATCTCAAGGACGTGCTTGAAGAGCTTGGCGTGGACGCCAAAGCCGCCGCCCCGGTGCTCAAGCTGCTCTGCGAGGAAGGGAATCTGGTGAAGGTCAAGGATGGTCTCTACTTCCACGGCCCAGTCATTCAGGAACTCAAAACCCGGATGCAGGCGTGGTTCGCCTCGCACGACGATCTCGATCCCGCCGGATTCAAGGAGCTTTCCGGTGGGCTTTCGCGCAAGTACGTTATCCCGCTGCTCGAACACTTCGACCGCGAGCGCGTCACCATCCGCGTGGGCGACAAGCGGCAGTTTAGAGGAAGAGGGTAATACTATTGGGGAGGGGGAGGGGAAACTTTCTAAAGAAAGTTTCCCCTCCCCCTCCC
>CALVEZ010000062.1 GCA_944326695.1 Candidatus Bilophila faecipullorum
GGCCCTTCCCCCTCCCCAAACCCCACCCCCTTCCCACCAAAGACGTTCGTATGGGTCGGCGGCGGGACGGGGCGCGCAAAGAGCCAGGCCTTGGCAGGACGTCCCCCGGTTATGCCGGGAAGGATGGCTGCGTTCTGGAATGGAAGCGCCGGGGAGCTGTGTCCCTCACTCAGGGGGAACGTGTTGCGGTTGGGGCTTGAAGGCGTGGCCGTTCAAACGTCCCCGTATGCGGCGGCGAGCGTTATTGTATGATGTCGGGATGCCGCCCGTAGGGAAACAGGCCCCGGTCGTGCTGGAGAAGGCGTCGGCGTCGTTTTGGGACCACAGGCCCGCCTTTCAATCTTCTTTTTTTGATAAAGAATGCTCCCTTCGAGTCTCCTCCCCACCAGTCGAAAGTCTTTGGGAGGGTAGGGGGGTGCGGGGGGAAGGGAGCCCTTTCTCCAGAAAGGGCTCCCTTCCCCCCGCCCTGTTCCAAGGAAAAACCATGTTCGATTGCATAGTCGTAGGCGCGGGCCACGCGGGGTGCGAAGCGGCGATGACGCTGGCGCGTCTCGGGCGTCGCGTGCTGCTGATCACGGGCAATGTGGACCGCATCGGCCACCTTTCGTGCAACCCGGCCATCGGGGGGCTCGCCAAGGGGCATATGGTGCGCGAGATAGACGCGCTCGGCGGGATGATGGGCGTGTGGGCCGACCGTGCGGGTATCCAGTTCCGCACGCTGAACGCCAGCAAGGGCCCGGCGGTGCGGGCCACGCGCGCGCAGATCGACCGTGACAGCTATATGGCCGCGGTCAAGGAAAGCCTCTTTGCCGAACAGCACGTCACCATCTGGCAGGACACCGTCGAAGAGGTGCTGGAAAAGGGAGGGCGGGCCGCCGGGGTGCGTACCGAGCTTGGCCAGACCTTTGAAGCGCCGCACGTCATTTTGACCACGGGAACCTTTCTGCGCGGCCTCATCCATGTTGGGCTGACGCATTTTCCGGGCGGGCGGCTTGGAGACGCGGCGGCCATGCGGCTTTCGGATTCGTTGCGGCGGCACGGCCTCGCGCTCGGACGCCTCAAGACGGGCACCACGCCCCGCCTTTTGCGCTCGTCCATCGATTTTTCCCAAATGGAGGAACAGCCCGGTGACGAGCCCGCCCCGGGCTTCAGCTTTCGCGGCCCCAAGCCGGGCCAGCCGCAGGTGTGCTGTTACGTGACGTGGACCAACGAGCGTACGCACGACGCCATCCGCTCGGGCATGGACCGCTCGCCCCTGTTCACGGGCGTCATTGAGGGCACGGGCGCGCGCTACTGCCCTTCCGTCGAGGACAAGGTGGCCCGCTTCCCCGAACGGGACCGCCATCACGTCTTCATCGAGCCCGAGGGCCTGAACGGGCAGGAATGCTATGCCAACGGCATTTCGACGAGCCTCCCGCTGGATGTGCAGCTCGCCATGATCGCCACCATCCCCGGCCTTGAGAAGGCGAAGATGGTGCGGCCCGGCTACGCTATCGAATACGATTACGTGGACCCCGTCCAGCTTGAGCCCACCTTTGAGACGAAGGCTCTGCCGGGCCTGTGGCTGGCCGGGCAGATCAACGGCACCTCCGGCTATGAGGAGGCCGCGGCGCAGGGGATGTGGGCCGCCGTCAACGTGGGTTGCCGTCTTATGGGCCTGCCGCCCTTCCTGCCGGGCCGCGACCGGGCGTATATGGCCGTCCTTGCCGACGACCTCGTAACCCGGGGTACCAAAGAGCCCTACCGCATGTTCACCTCGCGGGCCGAGTACCGCCTTTTGCTGCGGGAGGCCAACGCCGACGCCCGCCTCACCCCGCTCGGACGGGAACTCGGGCTGGTGGGTGATGCGCAATGGGCGGCGTTCCGGCGCAAACAGGAAGACTTGGGGCGGCTTCTGGAACGGCTGCGTGAAGTGCGCGTGGCCCCGGACGCGGCGACTTCCGACCGCTTCCGCGAGCTGGGCGAAGCCGTGCCCAACAAGTCTTTGACGCTGGAGGAAGTGCTCCGCCGTCCTTCCATGACGCTGGAAAGATTGGAGCGCCTGCATCCGGGCGTCATGGATTTTCCCGAGGAAGTCCGGCTGGAGGCAGAAACCTCGGTCAAGTACGCGGGCTATCTGGTGCGTCAGGAAGAGTTGGTGCGGCGTTCCGAGCGGCTGGAGGAAGTCCTCTTGCCCGTTGATCTGGACTATACCTCGGTTGCGGGGCTGTCCGCCGAAATCGTGGAAAAGCTTTGCGCCGTGCGTCCCCGCACGCTCGGGCAGGCCGGGCGCATTTCCGGGGTAACCCCTGCCGCCTTGACCTGTCTGGAAATCCACCTGAAGAAGCAAGACCTTTTGCAACGCTCATGAACCGCAGGCCGCTGGAAGAGCTTCTCGCCGGGACGGACGGCGCGTTTCCCCGGGTGACGGCGCTGGTGGGGGCGGGCGGCAAGACAACGCTCATGTATGCACTGGCCGCGCGCATGGTTGCCGCCGGCGAAAGGGTGATCTGCACGACCACCACCAAAATAGTTCCTCCCGAGAGCTTGCCTTTATTGCTCATGGAGGAGGAAGACGCCGGAGACGGAGAAGCGGCACAGGTGGGCCGGGCTTGCCTCGCTGACGGGGAAGATGTGGAAAGGGATCGGACAGCGGCCCGCATTGGAGAGGCCCTTACAGGGGGGCCTTGCCTTGTGCTGGCGGCCCGCCGTTTGCCCGAGTCGGGCAAGCTGGAAGGTCTGTCCCCTGAAATCCTTGCGCGTTTGGTCGAAGCCCTGCCCGGCGTGCGCTGGATCGTCGAGGCGGACGGCGCGGCGCGCAAGCCCCTCAAGGCTCCCGCCGCCCATGAGCCCGCGCTTCCCCTCCGCCTTGATTGCTGTGTCGCCGTGCTTGGGCTGGACGGCGTGGGGCGGCCTCTTGATGATGCGTACGTTCACCGGGCGGCGCTTGCCTGCTTGCTGACCGGGCAGGCGGTAGGTACGATGGTGACGCCGCACACGCTCGCCCGTTTGGTCGTTGATGAGGAAGGACTGTTTCGTACCTGTCCGGATTCGTGCCGCAGGCTGGTTTTCGCCAACAAGGGCGATCTGCCGGGCGCGGCGGAAGCGGCCCGCCAAGCGTGCCGGGAGGCTGGTCCGCTGGCGGGAAGGCTCGAATGGGCCGTAGGCAGCGCCGCCGAGGGCTGGTGGGTGCCGCTTGGCATCCTGCCCCCTCATGATATACCATAAAAATATGAAAGGCGGAGCGGTGACATTCGGATTCAGGACTGGGGCGGCGTGCCGTTTGGCGGTGCTTGCCGCTTTGTTTTGTCTGGCCGTCCTGCTTTCCGGCTGCGGGCGGAAGCACATCAGCGCTCCCTCCCTTGGAAGCGGCACGGTTCAGGACGCCTCGCTCGGCGCGCGGGTGGCCCAGACAGCCCGTTCTCAGGTGGGCGTCCATTACCGTCTGGGCGGCACCACGCCGCGCGGCTTCGATTGCTCGGGCCTCATCTGGTGGGCCTACCGCCAGCACGGGATCAACGTGCCCCGCGTGACCGACGCGCAGGCCCGCGCAGGCCGGGCCGTGGGTCGGGGCGCGCCCCTGCGTCCCGGCGACATCCTCGTATTCGACACCAAGCGGGGCCGTACGGGGCTACATACCGGCCTTTACACGGGCGGCGGGCGTTTCGTGCACAGCCCGACCAGCGGCAAGCGGGTCCGCGAGGATCAGCTTGAACAGGAATATTGGAAAAAGCGCCTTATCCGCGTGCGCCGTGTAGTGCGCTAGAGCGGCTTCATTTTGAAACTGCTCTGGCCACACGCAGGTGTGGCCAGCCACAACGTGGCGTGGATTCTGCCAAAAACGACGTTTTTTGGCAGAATGCCAACTTTGACTTTTGTAAAAAGTCAAAGTTCATCTGCTCTAGAAGAAAGAAACGCGGGGGAGGGCGCTTTCCGGGAAAGCCTCGCGGACGATCCGGCATTCCGTGGTACAGGCCGCCGGAAGGCTTGTCCGCCTTGCGGTTTTATTGATGCTGGAAACCGCTGTCGTCGAAGGCCAGCGGCGCGCCGCCGTCTTCTTCGGCTTCGAGAGCGGCCACCTTGTCTTCAAGCCACTCCAGCATGGCGCGGGCGGTGTGGTAGTTCATGACCACGCGCGAGTGGATGTGGCGGATGATGGTGCGTTCTTCCTCGTTGTAGGGCGCGATTTCGTGACCGAAGCTGCCGTCGGGGGCTACGAGGCGTTCCGAATAGGGAGGCATCTTGTCGCTTTCAAGGTAAAAGCTGATTTCGATTTCGCCCTGTGGATTGATGCCGCCCCATACGCCGTGGGTATACTGGAGACGGGTTTCCGGGTCCTGTTCGTACTCATAGCGTATCCGGCTGGGATACTGTTGACTCATTGACGGCTCCTTTGATCCGGCTGAAACGGCCGCGTGATGCGATTTTTTGTATTGTAGGGAAGAGGCGGCATGAAGTAAAGTTGCCCTGCCGCTTTCCCGGACCGCCGCCCGGCTTCGCGCGGCGGCATTTCCCAACCTTGCCAAAGAGGAAAACATGGCTGCATTTACGTCCGAAAAGATCGACATAGAACCGTGGTTCGATATGGAATTGTTCCTTGGCGTCAGTCAGGAGACCCGTCTCGGCGGGGATGTGATGGAACGCTTCATGGAACAGTGGAAGAAGTGGTTGCCCCATCTGACCGTGAAGGGGATTGATACCGGCAAGATCAAATACCTGCTCGTGGCTCTCGACGAGAGCGTTGAGCAGGATGTGGACAAGGCATGGGATACCTCGCCCTCCAATGCCTTTTTGTACAACGCGCTGGCCCAGACCATGTGCATGGCCGCCGTGCACGGCGTGATCCCCGAAATCGAGGACGCGGGCTGCGCGCCGGCCCCCAAGCCTACCGCCGCTCTGCGCGAGGCGCTGGAAGCGGAAGGCATCCCCTACACCAACGACAAGGACCCCATCCTCTCCCGCCGCTACGCCGTGGTGACGCACTATCCCTTCAAGGGTGGCTGCGAAATCTGCGTCCTGCAAAGCAACTGTCCCAAGGGGCAGGGCCAGATGGAGGCGGCTTCGGTGGTGCTTCCCGGTTACGAGCGCCCGCAACTGTAGGGAGGGTTTCTTCCCGGCTCAGCCCTCATGAAAGCGCCTGCCGCAGCGTGGCCTTTGCCCAAAGGACCGCGTTGCGGGGAAAAGGGCATCCCGGCGCAGCCTTGCCGTGTTTGCGCCGATCTTTTCCCCATTTTCCCGTGGCAAGAGGCTTTTTGCGGCCATCGCCTGAACGGGGGCTGAGCCTTGCCTTTGCGCCGCGTCCGGCGCGGGCAGAGGCGCGAAACGTTTTGAAGGGAGCAAGATGCGCGTTCTTTTACTCGACCTCGGCCTTGAACTGCGCGGCGGCCAGCGGCAGGTCCATTATCTGGCCCGCGCGCTGGACCGTACGCCGGGCATCGAGGCTGTGACGGCCTGCCCTGCCGAGGGGAAGTTGGCGGACGCGCTGCGTAGCGCGGGTTTGCCCGTCGCGGCGCTGCCGGGCCGCTCTCCGGCCAATCCCCGGCTCTACGCATGGTTGGGGAGCAGACTCCGCGACTTTCCCGTGGACATCGTGCATACCCACGACGCCAACGCCGCCACGATGGGCGCGATCTGGAAAGTGCTGCACGGCGGGGCGAAGCTCGTGCACAGCCGTCGCGTCTCTTATCCCCTGCGGCCCGGGTTGCGCTCGTGGAAATACCGCATGGCCGACGCTGTGGTCGGGGTCAGCCGCGAGATCGCCGAGGGCCTTATCCGGGCCGGGATTCCCGCCTCCCGCGTCAGCGCAATTCACTCGGGGATCGATCCTTCCCGTTACCGCCGACGGGAGGCGCGGGCGGACGGCCCGTTTCTTTTTCAGAGCATCGGCGCGTTCACGGCGCAAAAAGGCTATTCCGTGTTCGTGCGGGCGATGGCCGAACTGCGGGGACGCCCTCTGCCGCCGTGGAAGGTGCGCATCGTGGGCGACGGCCCTTTGCTCCCGTCCGTCCGGGACGAAGCCGGGCGACTTGGCGTGGAGAGCTTGCTTGATCTGCCGGGACGCCGGGACAGCGTGGAGATGCTGCCTTCCTGCGACGCCGTGGTGGTGCCGTCCGTGGACGGCGAAGGGAGCAGCGGGGCCATCAAGGAAGGCTGGGCGACGGGCGTACCCGTGGTGTGCTCGGACCTGACCTCCAACCGCGAACTGGTGCGCGACGGGGAAAACGGCCTGCTTGCCGTTGCGGGCGATCCCGTGTCGCTGGCCGACGCCCTTGAGCGTTGCCTCCGGGATGAGGAACTCCGCCGCCGTCTGGTGGAAGGCGGGGACCGGACCCTTCCCGAGTTCACGGATCAGCGTATGGCCGATCAGTATATCGCCCTTTACCGAAAGCTTATGGGAGCCTAGGCTTCCGTTTTTCCAGCCGCATTCTTCTCCGCTGACGAAAAGAGGAAGGCAAGCCTTCCTCTTTCGCGCAGGCGCGTCATGCGCCGGGGATGTCGTTTGCCAATCAGCGGTAGATGTCCACGTCGTCCACGAGGTGCGGCTGTTCGCCACGGTAAGCCTTGACCTTCACGCGGTCGCCAGCCTTGAGTTCACTGAAGGGGACGTCGCGGTCGTCGCGATCCCGGTTTTCCACTTCAAATTCGCTGCGGTCGTCCACCCGGAAGGTGATAACCTTGCCGTCGCGCTCCTTCACGGAGAAGGTTTTCTGGGAAGCGTCGACGCTTTCCACCGTGCCGCGCACGCGCATCTTATGATGATAGTCGGCCATAGCCGGAGCCGAGAAGGAAACCAGAGCAATCGCCGCGACAAGGGCACAGAGTGTGCGTTTGAGCATGTGTAACCCTCCTTTTTCTTTCACTATAGAGAAAGATGCCCTGATTGCCACTAGTATCATTTGGGGGGCGGGACAAAACAGGCCCTGTCAGGAGGCGGCGCAAGGGCGAGGGGAGAGCGCCAAGGCTCCTGAGGCCGGGGAGAAGCTGTGTCGGAGAAAACCCGCGTGCAGGCGGCGAACCCGCCCCCAGAAAAGGAGGCCGTACGGACGGTCACATTTTCCGGCTGGTTTCCACATCCGCGTCTCTTTGCCTTTTCCATAAGGAATCTTAGGGCACTGTGGCTCCAGCCCGGGTGCGCCACGCCACAAAGAATCTCCCTCCTTGCCCCCATTTCACTGTCCCTTCCGGTCTTCTGCCTTCCCTCAATCGCCCGCTTCCAGAGCGCCTTTCCCAATGAGCTGCGTTACAAGGGAAACATGGTATTTTGGCATAGCGTCGTTTTCACTGAGCTTTTCCCCTCTTGCGCTTTCCACAGATAACGCCTTCATGGGAGCAATGCCCAACGGATCAGGCAAAACTCCTGAAGAGGGATTCGATAAGGTCGAAAGTCTTTGGGGAGGGTGGGGGAGGTGTGGAGGGGGAGGGAGGGGCTTTCTTCAGAAAGGCCCTCCCTCCCCCTCCACATGGCGTTGAAACGCCTAGAACGCTTCGCCGCCGGCGAGAAGGTCTTCGCGGATGAGCTTACGGAGCTTGTGGGCCACGGGGCCGGTCTTGCCGTCGCCAATGGGCTGGCCCTCGAAATGGGTGATGCCCACGCACTCGTGGGCCGTGCCGAGGATCATCATCTCGCGGACGGAGGCAAGCTCGGCCTGCGGGATGGGGCGTACTTCGACGGGCATGAACGCCTTGGCAAGCTCCATGGCCTTGGTCGCCACGGTCCCGGCCAGCGCGTTCTTGAATTCGGGAAGGACCAGCGCGCCCTTGGCGTCCACAACCGCAACGTTGGCGATGGCCGCTTCGGTGAGGCAGTTGTCGGCGTCGAAGGTCAGGGCCACGTCCATGTGCTTTTGCATGGCCTCAAGGGTCATGAAGACGGCGGAGAGGTAATTCGTGGTCTTCAGGCGGGCAAACATGGCGGGCTTGACCGGAACGTCGCTGCGGAAGGCGGTAAGGCCCTTGTCGTACCACGCATCCGTGCGCGGGGGCACGCGGTAGGCCGCGATGTAGAGGCTCGACTCGGGACACTCCTTGAGGCTGATGCCGAAACCGCCGGGGCCGCGGCCCGAGAGGATGCGGATGTTGCCTTCCGGCTCGTCGCCCGCCTTGGCCACGGCGAGGACGATGTCGCGGATTTCCTCAATGGAACAGGGCAGCGAGAGGGACAGGCCCGCCGCGGAGTTGGCGAGGCGGCGCAGGTGGGCGTCAAGGTGGATGACCTTGCGCTCGGTGAAGCGGATGGTTTCAAAGACGCCGTCGCCGCGGTGGACGAGGTGATCGTCGAGCGGTGCCAGCATCAGGCGGGCGTCGCGGCAGATCGCGCCGAAACGGTGTTCGTAGAAAGCGAGGATATTGTCCGCGCCGGGACGCTCCTGCGTCCTGAGGCGGTCAATCCATGCGCCTGCATCCAGTACGGGAATCATGGCGAACCTCCCTGACAGGTTTTCGGGGTGGGATGAAGTCCTTATACCTCTTTCAGGATGAAAAGACCAGATTGGGGCGCCCCACCGCGCGGCGGGACGCCCCAATCCTCGGGAAAGAGGGGAAAACGGGCTACTTCGTGATGAAGACGGTACGGTCCTTCACGCCGAGCAGATCGCGGCGGACCAGTTCCTCCGCAATCTGGACGGCGTTGAGCGCCGCGCCCTTGCGGATATTGTCGGCCACGACCCACATGTTGAGGCCGTTGGGGATGGTTTCGTCCTCGCGGATGCGGCCCACGTAGGTGTCATCTTCGCCCGCGGCGTCGATGGCGAGGGGATACATCTTTTCGGAGGGATTGTCGTACACCTGCACGCCGGGGGCCTGCGCGAGGATAGCACGGGCTTCCTTGGCGGTGAGCTTGCGTTCCGTCTCGATGTTCACGGCTTCGGAATGGCCGTAGAAGACGGGCACGCGCACGCAGGTGGCGGTCACCTTGACGTTGGGATCATTCATGATCTTCACGGTTTCGTTGACCATCTTCATCTCTTCCTTGGTGTATTCGTTGTCAAGGAAGACATCGATGTGCGGGATGCAGTTGAAGGCGATGCGGTGCGGATAGACGTTCACCTCGGGGTCCTTCAGGTTGAACATCTGGCGGACCTGTGACTCCAGTTCGTTGATGCCCTTCTGACCGGAACCGGACACGGCCTGATAGGTGGAGACGATCACGCGGCGGATGCCCGCCACGTCGTGCAGGGGTTTGAGGACCACGACCATCTGGATCGTGGAACAGTTCGGGTTGGCGATGATGCCGTTGTGGGCTTCGAGGGCCTCAGGGTTCACCTCGGGCACGACGAGCGGGCAGCGGTCGTCCATGCGCCACGCGCTGGAGTTGTCCACAACGATGCAGCCCGCAGCGGCGGCGTGGGGCGCGTATTTTTCGGAGGTGGAGCCGCCCGCAGAGAATATGGCGATGTCGATGCCGTCGAAGACGTCTTCCTTCAGTTCGCGCACCACCAGTTCGGAACCGCCGAAGGGAACCTTGGTTCCGGCGGAACGGGCCGAGGCGAAAGGAATGACCTCCGTAGCGGGGAAATTCCGGGATTCAAGGGTCTTGAGCATTTCACGACCGACGGCGCCGGTAGCTCCCACAACAGCGACAACGAGTTTTTTTTCAGACATGGTCATCCTCACAGAAGAAAAAACCTTGGAGCGTGTGATTTTCGCAAGGCGTTCGACGTTCTTCTAACGCCTTGCCGTCGCTGTCAAGTATGTTGTCGGCCTCCGCCCGGGGAAAACGCCTCCCCTTTTTCCGTCCTCTGCGGGGCTTGAGGGCAACGGGCTGGCGCATTTCCAATCATTTCACCTGTTTTTTTCCGCCCGTCAGTTAACGCCGCGCCCTTGTGCTCTCTCGCCTACTCACCGGATTTTTTAACAAAAGAGCGGGCCGTCCTGAGCCTGCATTTCCGTACGCCGCCCTAGAGGTGCCGGGGATTTTCTGAGACTTGCTTGCCACTCGCCCCATTTGTCCTTATAGTCTGTCAACACAGACAAAGCACATATTGTCGTCGGAACGGGCCGTTTTCGCGCTTCCGCTTCCGACAAGGAGCATGTATGGCCACTCGTCTCACTCCCGCCGATGAATCGCCGTTCAATATTCAGATCAAAAACCTGGCGGATGAGGAACTGCTTGATTTCTGGGCGGAAACCCAGCAGATCGAAAGTTCCTTGCGCGCCGAATATCATCAGCCCGTCGTACCCGTACAGGACTATGAACGGCTTATCGTGCTGGAATTGCAGTTGCGTTCCTGCCAGCGTCAGAAGTCCTGCGGAGCCTGAGCCCCGTTGCGTATCCGCTTCGGTCGTGCCGAAGCTCGCTGAGTGCACAAGAAACCCTCCCTGTTTGGGGAGGGTTTCTTGCGTCCGGGGTATGGCAAAGGGGTATCCGCGCGGCTTGCGCCCTGTTGTGGCGGAGGGGAAGCGTCTCCTGCTGAGGTGGGGCAGAGGATGCCGCACGCCACGAAATCCGCACCTCATGAAAAGGCGGTCGGGTGCGCCGTCCTTATGGTCTTTGGTCGGGTGGAGGTGTGAGGGCTTCCCTTCCTCCTCCTCCTACTACTACTACTATTACTATTACTATTACTATTACTATTACTATTACTATTACTATTACTACTACCCCCTCTCTATGGCGTGCCTTTCACCCGTGCCGCCCTTCCCTTCGTGGTTTTCCGTCGCATACAAAAAGGCCGGCGGCCCTTGAAAGGGTGCGCCGGCCTTGCGGGAACCGAGTCTATTGCGCCTGTTGCGGCGCGTGGTTCTTGTGTTCCTTGATCTGGTCCATTTCCTTGGCGACGGCCTTTTTGAGGTCGTCGGGAGCGGCGGGGTTGTCGAGCGCCTTTTGAAGCTGTTCGAGCCCCTTGTCCGGTTGATTGAGATAGTAGGCGTAGAGGATGCCGAGGCTGTAGCGTACGGAAGGATCGTCCCGGACGGAGACGACCTTTTCGAGGCTGGCGGCGGCTTCGGCGTGACGGTTCTGATTGTGCTGGATGATGCCGAGCATGTAGAGGGGCTGTGTTTCGTTGGGCGCGGCGACCACGGCGCGCAGGGCGAAGGTTTCGGCCTTCTGCCAGTCCTGCGTGTGCATGAAGTGCTCGGCCAGCCCGGTCAGAGCCTCAAGGTCCGTGGGGTTCTGCTGGAGCTTCTGCATGAGGGCCATGATGCGCTGCTGGGTGGCGTCGTCCATGCCCGCGGAGGTCGGCATCTGCTGGCCTGCGGGAGCGCTCTGCGGCGCCGCGCTTCCCGCCCCGGTGTGGGCGACGAGGCTCGGATTGGACGACAGATAGGAAAGCGTCGAAACGAGCATGAGCGCGAGCCCCGCCGCGAGCAGCAGCAGGATGGAACGGGGGCTTTTGCCAAGGGTCTGATCAGTCATTGCGAAGGGTCTCCAGTTGGGCCAGTCGGCGGTTGAGGGCGATCTGGTTGCGGAGCAGGAACGCAAGGTATGCGCCGAGCCCGATCCATACCGCGATATTCGCGTACATGAGCCAGTCCATATCGGTCATGATAAACTCCTTGGAAGGTAGTGGGGCGGAGGAGTCTTACCCTCTCCTCCGGGCTTCCCCCGGACAAAAGCGTCCGGCGGGAGGCTGTGCGGTGGGCTTGCCGCACGTGCGCGGTGAAGCGTCCGCGGGGGCCGTGCCCGGAACAGCCTTCGGGCAAGGCCGGGACAGCGAGAGGGGAACGCCTTTCGGGAAGCCCCTCTCCGGTATCTTACAGTTCGCCCCGGACGGCCAGACCGTCAAGGCGTTCCTTTTGTTGAAGCTGCATCGTCCGCAGCCCCACAAGCGCGGCCCAGACAAGGCCGAAGCAGAGGACGGCGGCGACGACCGCGATTTTCATTTCCGGTTCGAGCCCGCCGGACTTGTTGGCGAAGACGGCGGGGTGAATGGAACGCCAGAGCCGCGCGGACAGGAAAACGAGGGGCACGTCGATAAAGGCCACGATGCCCACCACCGCGCAGAGGCTTGCCTGCCGTTCGCGGGGCATGTCGAGTTTGCGCAGTACCAGATAGCCCGCATAGAGGAACCAGAGGATCAGCGTTGTGGTCAGGCGCGGGTCCCACGTCCACCAGACGCCCCACGAGTGGCGCGCCCAGATGGAGCCGGTGACGAGGGCCAATGAACAGATGACTACGCCCACTTCGGCGGCGGCTCCGGCCACGGCGTCCCAGTGGAGATTGCGTGTGCGCAGGTAGGCCGCGCCCGCGACGCAGACGAGGAAAAAGCTCACAAAGGCCCACCACGCCAGCGGCAGGTGCGTGTAGAAGATTTTCTGTACCGGCCCCATCGTCTGCTCAATGGGCGCATAGCGGTAGATGAGGACCTGACAGGCCGCCATGAGCACGCCGCCGAGCACGGCGCAGGGGAGCGTCCAAGAATAGCGCATTCACTCGTCTCCTGAAAAGACAAAAGGAAAGAGGATGAGCCCCGCCGCAAGGAAAACCGCGTCAAAGGCCGCGACGATGCCGAGCCACGACTCCGCGCCCTCGGGCAGGGCTTCACTGAAGCCCCCCGCGCCCACGCGGATGCCCGCGAGCAGGATGGGGATGATCAGCGGGAAGAGGACGACCGACAGGAGCGATTCCCGCGCCGCCTGCCCCTGCGAGAGCGCGCCGAGGAGCGAGCCCAGCGCGGCCATGCCGAGATCGGTGAGGACAAGGGCGAGCAGCGCCAGCGGCCAGCCCTCCCCGACGGTCTGGCCGAGGAAGACCACGGCGGCGGGGAGGAAGACGGCCTGCGCCGCGAGGATGACGCACAGGCCCGCCAGAGCCTTGCCCAGCCAGACGGACTGGAGGGGCATGGGCAGGAGCAGCAGCCCCGCCCGCGCGCCGTTGGCCTCTTCAAGGCCGTAGATCATATTAAAGGAAAGGACCTGACAGAAGGCCGAGGACAGCCAGAAGATGGTGGCCGCGCCTTGCCCGTTCATGGCCTCCCCGGTTTCGCGGGACAAACTGAACACGAAGATGAGCAGGAGCCCGAGCAGAAGCGCCTGAACGAGCCCCGCACCGCGCGCGAGCACAAGGCGCAGGTCCTTGCGGGCGATGAGCCATGCGGCCTTCAGCATGACGCCTCCTTTGCCGACGGCGCACCGGCTCCAGGGCCGGGATAGGCGTCCGCCGGGCCGCAATAGCCGAGGGTCCGGTTTTCGATGGCTGCGATGCGGTCGGCCCGCGCCACATCCGAGGCCACGTCGTGGGAAATCCAGACGACCCCGGCCCCCCGTTCCCGGGCCGCCGCGATTTCCCGGTGGAGCAGGGCGAGGGAGCGCGCGTCAAGCCCGGTGCCCGGCTCGTCCAAAAGGAGCAGCCGGGGCGACTGGAGCAGGATGCGCGCCAGATTGAGCCGCTGCGCCATGCCCCGCGAGAAAGTGCCCGCCCGTTCCTCAGCGAAGGGTTCCAGCTCCACGCGGGCCAGTGCCTCCGTGAGCGTGGCGCGGTCCGTGGGGCGGCCGTGCATCCCGTTCCAGAAGGCGAGGTTTTCCAGTGCGGTCAGGCCGGGATAGATGAAGGTGGCATGGCCGAGATAGCCAAGCTCGCCGTCCTCGAAGGAGCGCGTCACCGTGCCCGCGCTCGGGCGGATGAGTCCGGCCATGATGCGCAGCAGGGTGGACTTGCCCGCGCCGTTGGGACCGATCAGCAGGGTGATCGTCGCCGGGCGCACCTCAAGCGAGATGTTCCGCAGCACGGCGCGGGCGCCGAAGAGCTTTCCGATTCCGGCGAGGCGCAGCATCAGCTTTCCCGCACCCCGCGCCGTCTGAAGCCGATGAAGGGCAGCAGGCACATCAGCGTGCCGCCGATCCACAGCCAGTTGACCAGCGGGTTGGAGCTCAGGCGGAAGACCGCCCGGTTCTGGCGGTCCACGGCCATGAGGGTGGCGTAGAATTCGTTGCCGAGAGAGGGGATGACTGCGGCCTCCGCGAACTGCATCTGCCCCCACTTGGCATAGACCCGGCGCTGCGGGGAGGCGATGCCCACGAGCTTGCCGTCCTTGCGGATTTCCAGCTCGCCCTCAAGGAAGACGTAGCCGGGGCCTTCGCCTTCGTAGAGGTTCTTGAAGACGACCTCGAACTTGCCGACCTGCGTCGATTCGCCGATGGCGAGGGTGGGCTCGGCTTCGATCTTGTAGGGGCCAGAGAAGGCGATGCCGAGCCCGATGAGGGCCACGCCCACGTGGATGCCGTAGGCCGCCAAGCTGGGGCCGTAGCCGTAGACCTGTTTTTCAAGGAGTTTCAGGGCCATGCTGACCAGCGCGGCGATGCTGGCGGACGCGCCGAGCACCGCCACGGGCAGGTTGTAGCCCAGCCAGTAGAGGGCCGCCGCCGAACCGATGAAGGCGCAGACCACGATGAGGAGCTTGCGCGTGTCGCGCACGCCGCCGTTCCAGCCGAGCCACGGGCAGAGGCTCAGCAGGGCGACGAGCACGGCGAAGAGGGGCATACAGACGCGGTTGTAGAAGTCGGCCGTGAGGCCCACCGCGCCGCCGTGGTCATGCCCGGCCGCGTCGAGCGCGGCTTCCCGGGCGAGGCCCATGACCGTCTCCTTCCAGAAGGCCGTGAACACCGGCCACATGGTGGCGACGAGGATAATCAGCGAGAGGGCCAGCAGCAGCCACGAGGTCAGGACAAGGAACCCTTCGCGGCTTTCGATGCCGGAAAGTTCGCCCGCCCCCGGACGGCGCGCCAGAAAAGCGATCCAGAAGGACAGGGCGGTCGCGAGCAGGATAAAGAGGAGCAGGGGCACGCCCACGCCGCCTTCCCCGAAGGCGTGCACCGACTGCACCACGCCGCTGCGGACAAGGTAGGTGGCGAAGAAGGCCGAGATGGTCGTCAGGGCCATGAGGAAGACGTTGACCCCGTGCAGCTTGTTGCGCCGGGATTCGATGATCATGGTGTGCAGGGCGGCGGTCGCCACGAGCCACGGGATGAGCGAGGCGTTTTCAACCGGGTCCCACGCCCAGTAGCCGCCCCAGCCGAGTTCCATATAGGCCCACCAGCCGCCGAGCACGATCCCGGCGGTGAGGAAGGCCCACGCGGACAGGGTGAAGGGCCGGGCCACGTCGGACCACGCGCGCTCGTCGGACTGGCGGCGGCTCATGGTCTGCGCCAGCGCAAGGCAGCCGGGGATGACGAAGCCCCCGTAGCCCAGAAAGAGCAGGGGAGGATGGAAGATCATGCCGGGGTTCTGGAGCAGGGGATTGAGGCCGTTGCCGTCCGGCGGGGTGCCGTGGTTCATGAGGAAGGGATTGTTCCACGTCACCAGAATGAGCCCGAAGAAGGCCATGATCCCGAGGTAGAAGGCCCAGTACCACAGGCGGGTTTCGGGCGTCAGGTCTTTATAGGATCGGGTGAGCTGGAAAAGGCCCCCGCAGATGGCCACGGAAAAGGCCCAGAACAGCATGGAGCCAGCCTGTCCGGCCCAGAAGGCCGTGAGGCGGTAGAAGAGGG
The DNA here is from genome assembly GCA_944326695.1 of Candidatus Bilophila faecipullorum. Taxonomy (GTDB): domain Bacteria; phylum Desulfobacterota; class Desulfovibrionia; order Desulfovibrionales; family Desulfovibrionaceae; genus Bilophila; species Bilophila faecipullorum. Next base: position 15,403 of record CALVEZ010000062.1, read on the forward strand.
GAAGCAGCCGATCCGTGTAGCTGGCCACGTAGACCAGAGAAAAATCGAAGGCCGCGAGCGCGTAGAGAAGGATGGCCGAGGCCAGAACGTAACAGGCCGTGAGGACGAGGTTGGCCTTTTCGACCAGTGCGAGGCCCGCGGCGGGTTTGAGGCGCCTGCCCCGGACGGACTGGGGGGCCGTCGTCGGCCAGAGCGACCGGATGGCCCATGCCGCGCCGCCGAGCGCGCAGAGCATGGAAAGAGCAAGAAGTCCGAAAGCGAGATGATACATGGAAGCTCCAAGGTTGGCCGGGACAGCGCCTATCCTGAAAAGGGAGAAACCGCATCCGGTAGGCGGCTCCGGCAAATACGAAAAAGCCGCCTCTCCGCATCCCGCGAGGCTCGCCGCGCAGTGCGGAGAGCCTTACGAAAGACCCGGAGGGGGCGGCGTTCAGCCTCTGTTTTCCTTTTGATACTTGGAGGGGCACTTGGTCATGAGCGTCTTGGCCCGGAAGGTGCCGTCCGGCCCGATGCCGCCTTCGACGATGACTTCCGCTCCCGCCTTGAACGTGTCCGGGATGGCCCCGGTATATTCTACCCAGACCGTGGTGGCCTTGTTTTCCTGATCTTCCAGCCGGAAGCGGACGTCGCGTCCGCTGTCGGCACGGGCAAGGCCGTTTTCGGCGACGGTGCCGAAAAGCCGGGCGGCTTTCAGTTTGTCGGCGGGAGTGGCGAGGGCTTCGGAAACGTTGAGAAAGTAGACGCTGTTTTCGGAAAAGCCGGAATACGCAAGATAGCCGACGCCTCCCACAAACAGGAGAAGCGCCACGAGGTAAACGTTCTTGCCGGATTTCTTTGCCATGGTGGTTCCTGTTGTGCTTGCCTCCTCACTTCCATTTCGGTGACTACCAGTGCGGCAGGAAAAAGTCAAATCACTTCCGGCCTCAAGGCGGTCCCGCAGGGGCTTGGGGCCGGGATTTTTTTGTATTGGCGCACTTGTTTTTTAGGGCGCATGGAGCCGCCTTTTCTCCGTAATCGGTTGATGATGCACAAAAACACCTATCAGGAGCAGTTTTTGAATAAAAAGAGCATTTCTGGTGCGAAAATACGACCGAGTACTTTTGAGGATGAGTGATAATGATGCGAAAAAACAACCCTACTCTCTTGGCGGAGAGGCCATCGTCCCCGGCGGTACGCGCGGCAATCTCTTTTGAGGACAGGAGAAAAAATGGGCCGATCTCGAGGAAATCAAATGAATGCGCCGGAATACGGCGATTCCGTGGCACGTATCCTGCTTTTGGAAAAAACGGACAGGGGCAAACCCAATACAAAGGAGAACCCATGAAAACCGCAGCAGAACGTGATCACGACAGGAATCTTCGTCGAGTCGTCGTCTCCTCCCTCGTGGGGGCCGTCATTGAATGGTATGACTTCTTCCTCTACGGCGTGGTGGCCGGGCTTATTTTCAACCATCTCTATTTCCCGGAATTCGACGCCCGCGTAGGGACCATGCTCGCCTTTGCCACGTTCGCCGTGGGCTTTGTGGCCCGTCCTCTGGGCGGCCTTGTCTTCGGCCACTTCGGGGACAAGATCGGCCGTAAGAAAGTCCTTGTGCTTACCCTCATGATCATGGGCGCCGGGACGGTGGCCATCGGCTGCATCCCCTCCTATCAGAGCATCGGCCTGTGGGCCCCGGTCCTGCTCATCCTCTGCCGCGTCGCGCAGGGGCTCGGGCTCGGCGGCGAATGGGGGGGCGCGGTGCTCATGTCCTTCGAGTCGGCCCCGGCGCACAAGCGGGCCTTTTACGCCAGCCTGCCGCAGATCGGCCTTTCGCTCGGGCTTTTGCTGGCTTCGGGCGTCATCGGCTTCTTCTCGGCGGTGCTTTCCAACGAAGCCTTCCTGAGTTGGGGCTGGCGGGTGGCCTTCATCATGAGCGCGGGCCTGCTCTTCGTGGGCTCCTACATCCGTTCCTCGGTCCATGAGACCAAGGATTTCGCGGAGGCCAAGGCGAAGATGCCGGAAGTGAAGTACCCGCTCCTCGACGCCTTCAAGCGCTATCCCCGCATGATGCTGGCCTGTATGGGCGCGCGGCTCATCGACGGCGTGGCCTTCAACACCTTTGCGGTCTTTTCTCTGAGCTATCTTACCCAGAACCGCGGCCTTGACCGCTCCGCGTCTCTGGTCGTGGTCATGATCGCCTCGGTGGTGATGTCCTTCTTCATCCCCTTCTGGGGCTATGTGGCGGACCGCATCGGCAAGGCCCGGGTCTTCGGCTCCTGCGCCCTGCTCCTCGGCATCCTCGGTTTCCCGGCCTTCTGGACTTTCCATAACTATTCGGAAAACTACCTGCTGGTCTGCCTCGCGCTGGCCTTGCCCTTCGGCGTCATCTACGCGGCTGTTTTCGGCACCATGTCGAGCCTTTTCTCGGACAGCTTCGATCCTTCGGTCCGCTATTCGGCCATTTCCTTTGTCTACCAGTTCTCCGGCATCTTCGCCGCGGGCATGACCCCGATGGTGGCCACCATGCTTGTGGCGTGGGACGGCGGGGAGCCGTGGTATCTCTGCGCCTATCTCTGCGCGGCCGGTCTCATCAGCGCCGCCTGTACCTTCTGGATTCGCCGTCTCAACCGCAACGGCTTCCCGCCCGCCTCTCCGGTCGAAGAGGAAGAAGCGGCGGTTCCGCTGCTGGAAGGGGAATCGGCCTAGGGAGATTGGGGAGGGGAGAGGGGCCCCTTCTGGAGAAGGGGCCCCTCTCCCCTCCCCAAAACCCCCCCCCCCCCCCCCTCCGACGTTTATCAGGGTAGACGGCGGGGAGGGGGGGGCGCCGGCCGGGCCTTCGCAACCGTCCCCCCGCGGGGCGGCAGGGG
>CALVEZ010000063.1 GCA_944326695.1 Candidatus Bilophila faecipullorum
AGAAGATGAAGATTGGAGGGGGAGGGGACCCCTTTCTGGAGAAAGGGGTCCCCTCCCCCTCCAAACCTCCCCCACCCCTACCAAAGACTTTCGTCTTTATTGAATCCCTCTCGGCGTTTTTCCCGTGCCGTGAAAAGCGCGGCGGAGAGGCGTTTCTTATTAAAGAAGTGAAGAGAAAGGGACATAGTGGCATTTTGCGTTTTTACGCAAGAAGGTCGCTTCTCCACCGGAGAAGCGACCTTCTCAATGTATGTTTCAGTCTTTTTCTTTCCCCGATACAAAGACGACCTCACCTCTTCCAACAAAACTGCGAACAGGGATTCGATAAGGTCGAACGTCTTTGAAGGGAAAGGGGAGGGGTTTGGGGAGGGGAAACTTTCTCCAGAAAGTTTCCCCTTCCCCTCCCCAATGCTTCTCTACGCGATCTTCACCCCACCCAGCCAGTGGGCGGCGACGCGGCCCTTGAGGGTCTGGCCGAGCCAGGGGGTGTTGTGGCTCTTGGAGTGGAGGGTTTCTGGCGAAACCTGCCATTCGAGGTCGGGATCGAACAGGAAGAAGTCGGCGGGCGCGCCGGGCTCGAAGCTGTTGACCGGCAGCTTGAAGACGCGGCCCGGCTCGGTGGCCCAGAGACGGATGAGGTCGGCTTCCGTCAGCACGCCTTCGCGCACGAGACCGTAGGTGACGGTCAGGGCGAGGTCCATGCCCGTGAAGCCGTTGGGCGCCTCGTCGAAGGGCGTTTCTTTTTCGTGGGCGGCGTGCGGGGCATGGTCGGTGGCCAGCATGTCGATCACGCCGGACTTGACCGCTTCGCGCAGGGCCGCGACATCGGCGGGCGTGCGCAGGGGCGGGTTCACTTTGGCGAGCGTGTTGTAGTTGTTGACCGCGGTGTCGTCGAGGGTCAGATAGTGGGGGGTGGTTTCCGCCGTCACCTTGACGCCGCGCGACTTGCCCCACGCGATGACGTCCACGGTACGCTTGGCGGACACGTGGGCGATGTGCACGGGCACGCCGAGATAGTCGGCAAGGAGGATGCTGCGCGCGGCCTGTATGGTCTCCGCCACGTCCGGCTGCCCCTTGATGCCGAGCACGCCGCTGGTGACGCCTTCGTTCATGTGCGACTTGGCCGCAAGGTAAGGGTCTTCGCAGTGGTCGATGACGATGAGCCCGAGATCGGCGGCGTATTCCATCGCCCGGCGGAAGAGTTCCGTATTCCCGACGGGCCTGCCGTCGTTGGAGATGGCGACGCAGCCCGCGTCCTTGAGCTCGGCCATGCGCGCCAGCTCCTCGCCCTTGAGCCCGACCGTGGCCGCGCCGATGGGATGGACACGGGGACCGTGCGGCCACGAGCGGCGGGCGGCTTCCAGAATCTGTTCCGTCACGGCGGCATCGTCGTTGACCGGATCGGTGTTCGCCATGCAGAGAATGGCCCCGAAACCGCCGTGCGCGGCGGCGGCAAGGCCGGTGGCTACGGTTTCCTTCCATTCGTAGCCCGGTTCGCGCAGGTGGGTGTGCACGTCAATGAAGCTCGGGAAGAGGATGTTTCCGGCGGCGTCCACGATGTGGGCGTCGGCGGGGGCTTCGATGGAAGAGGACAGGGCCCGCACCGCGCCGTCGACGACGAGCAGGTCCGCAGGTTCGCCCAAATAGCGGGCGTTCTTGATGAGAAGCGTAGGCATCAGCGATCTCCGGCTGTTGAATTGTCCTTGATGTCGGGGCGCGTGGCGAGCAGATAGAGGGCCGCCATGCGCACGGAAACCCCGGCGGCGACCTGATCGAGGATCAGCGACTGCGGGCTGTCGGCCAGCGCGTCGGAAACGTCGAGGCCGCGCAGGATGGGGCCGGGGTGCATGATGCGCGCGCCGGGGCGGGCCAGCTCCATATGGGCCGGGGTGAGGCAGAAACGGCGGGAATATTCGCGCAGATCGGGCAGGAGCCCGGCCTGCTGACGTTCGAGCTGGAGGCGCAGACACATGATGGCGTCCATGTCGCGCACGGCCTTTTTGCTGTCGGTATAAACGGTGACGGGCCACGAGTCCACGCCGGCGGGCAGGAGCGTGCGCGGGGCGCAGAGGCTGACGTTTACCCCGAGCTTGGTGAGCAGGTGGACGTTGGAGCGGCAGACGCGGCTGTGGGCGCAGTCACCCAGAATGAGCAGGTTCTTTCCCTTGAAGGCGTCCGGGCCGCTTCCCCAGACCTGACGCAGGGAAAAGGCGTCGAGCAGCGCCTGCGTGGGGTGGGCGTGCCAGCCGTCCCCGGCGTTGACCACGCCGCAGTGCAGGCGGTCGGCCAGAAAACGCGCTGCGCCGCTGCTCGAATGGCGGATGACGATGACGTCCGGGTTCATGGCCTGAAGGGTCAGCGCCGTATCCTTCAGGCTTTCGCCCTTCTGAAGGCTTGAGCCGGATTTGGCGAGGCTGAAGGTGTCGGCGGAAAGGCGCTTGCCCGCCATGTCGAAGGACGTCTTGGTGCGCGTGCTCGGTTCCGCGAAGAAGAGCACGATGCTTTTTCCTTTAAGGATGGGCACCTTTTTGACGGGCCGGCTGTTGATCTCGTGCAGGCTGGCGGCAGTATCGAGCAGGTGGAAAAGTTCCTCCTGCGTCAACTGATCCACATCCAGCAAGTCCTTGTGAGGCCAATGGAATGTTTCCTGTTGCATGGCGGCTTCTCGGGGTTGACGTTGGAGCCTGTCGTCTCGGCGGGCCGACGCGCGCGCCGGCGGCACACGGAAAAGCTCAAAAAAAACCCCGTTGCGTCAACGGGGAATGAAAACGGAAGCGGGGCAGAGCCGTTTCGGGGGATTCGCAGGCGTGGCGGCGGAACAGTGGAAAGGACATGAACGGCTCTGGGAGGCTGACGTTTTTCGGGCATTCGCCCACACGTCACCATAGGCGGACTGCCTCCCCTTGTAAAGTTTTTTGTGGGCGGTTTGTGCACCGGGGCAAAAGAGGCTAGAAAGAGGCTCTGAAGGAGAAATTGTATGTTGCTGTATGTCCACATCCCGTTTTGTCGCCGCAAGTGCCGCTATTGCGCCTTTTTTTCCCGTCCGCTGCCGGAAGGAGGAGGGGAGGGGGAGGACGGTCCGCTTGCGCGCTACCTTGCCGCCTTGGGGGAGGAGCTTTCGCAGTGGGGGGAACGCCTCGGCGGGCGGGAGGTGGAAAGCGTCTTCTTTGGAGGCGGCACGCCGAGCCTTGTGGAGCCGGAGGCTCTGGCCGCCGTGCTGGAGCGCGTGCGGCGGACTTTCGCGCTGCGCCCCGACGCCGAGATCAGCATGGAGGCCAATCCCGACTCCCTGCATACCGAAGAGAAGGCGAGGGGCTTTCTGGACGCCGGGATCAACCGGATTTCCCTCGGCGTCCAGTCTTTCGACGATGGGAGGCTGCATACGCTCGGCAGGGTGCACCGCGTCGAGGAGGCAAGGGCGGCGTTCCGGGCCATCCGCAAGGCCGGGTGCGGCAATCTGAGTCTTGATCTGATGTGGGGCCTGCCCGGCCAGACGCTGGAAGATTGGCAAGCGGAGGTACGGGAGGCCCTCTCGCTGGAACCGGATCATCTTTCCGCCTACGGTTTGACGCTGGAGGAGGGCACGCCGCTGGCCGAGGATGTCGAAAAGGGTTTGCTGGACCTGCCGTCGGAAGAGACGCAGTGCGCCATGTATCTGGAAGGCATCCGGCTTTTTGAGGAAGCGGGCCTTTCGCAGTACGAGATTTCCAATTTCGCCCGGCCCGGCTTCCGCTGCCGTCACAATCTGGGCTATTGGGAGGGCCGCGACTATCTGGGGCTCGGCCCGGCCGCCGCGTCCACCCTGAACGGGGAGCGCTGGACCAACCCGGAGGGGGAGGCGTGGTTTGAACAGGTGCGGGAAGGCCGCCCTTGCGCCGAGCGGGAAGCGCTGGATACGTCCACGCGGGCGCTGGAATTGATGATGCTGCGCCTGCGCACGGTGAAGGGCTTGGCGCTGGACGACTACGCGGCGTTGACGGGGCGCGCCTTTCTGGATGAGCATGGCGCGTTCGTCCGCCGCCTGTGCGAGGGCGGGCTGGCCGAAGCGAAGGACGGAACATTCCGCCTGACCCGGCAGGGGATGCTCGTTTCCAACAGCATCTTGGGTGAGCTTTTCGAGGAGGAACAAGAATCCTCCGGTCTCCGTGAGAAGAAGCCAACCTGAACATAAAGGCGCAGCGTTTTGCGGGCGTCTTCGTGCGGAGAGGAGAGGCTGGGATGAAACGTCTTGGGGGCCTCTTCCGGCACGTGCGGAGAGAATGGCTTCGATGCCAAACCGGGGGCGAGTTCGTAGACCTCTTCCCGAACGTGCGGCGAGAGCTGGTGTGAGGACAGCTTTTCCTTCGACAGTGTCGGCCTCTTCTCTTTTCCAGAGGCCTCTTTCTGGACAAGCCGTCACACCCTGTATATGGTGAAGTCGCCTTTTCCCCTTCCCCATTAACTACGTGTTGTCACGTACAGAAAACGGATGTCGCCATGTCCCGAGGCCCTTACGAGCAACGCCGCGAACGTCTGCGGGCGTTGATGCGCGAACAGGAAATAGACGCGTTTTTGGTCAGTCATGCCGCCAATCGCTATTACCTTTCCGGTTTTGAACTGCACGATCCTCAATTGAACGAAAGCGCCGGGCGTCTGGTCATCATGGCCGACGGCAAGGACTGGATCGCCACGGACTCGCGCTATCTCGACGCCGCCCGGCGGTTGTGGGAGCCGGAACGCATTTGCATTTACGGGGCGGATGTGTCCGAGGATATCGCCCGGCTCATCGGCGGGCTTGCGCCGGGCAAAAATGTGGGTTTCGAAGCCAAATCCGTCACGCTCGATTTTTACGAGGCGTTCGCGCGGACGCTGGCCGGTTCGGGATGCCGCCTCGTGCGGGCCGACGGGCTCACGGAACGCCTGCGCGTCATCAAGGACGCGGACGAAATCCGACGGATGGAGGCTTCCTGTCGCCTCAACGAGCGGCTGATGGAATGGCTTCCCGGCGTCCTCGTGCCCGGCCGCAGCGAAGCTGACGTGGCCTGGGACGTGGAGATGTTTTTCCGCCATCACGGTGCTTCCGAACTGGCCTTCACAAGCATTGTTGGCCGGGGACCCAACGCCGCCCTGCCGCACTACATCCCTTCTCGCGAGGAACGCCTTGGAGAGGAGGACCTTGTGCTCGTCGATGTGGGTTGCCGTCTGGATGAATATTGCTCCGATCAGACGCGCACATTCTGGATCGGGGACAAGCCCACGGACGAGTTCAGGCGTACCCTTGAAGCCGTGCAGGAAGCCCAGCGCCGGGCTATCCGGGCCATCCATCCGGGCGTCTTGGCCTGCGACGTCTATCGGGTCGCGCGCGACTATTTCGAGTCTTTGGGCGTGGCGGAGGCTTTCACGCACGGGCTCGGACACGGCGTGGGGCTGGAAACGCACGAGGGACCGAGTCTCAACGGTCGCAACAAGACCGAGCTGTTGCCCGGCATGATCGTCACTGTGGAACCCGGCCTGTACTATCCCCAATGGGGCGGTATCCGCTGGGAGCACATGGCGCTGGTGACTGAAGACGGCTGCCGGATTCTCTAGAGGCCGCCGTGAACATCGCTTTCGTCAACGCAACCAAGGGCTGGGGCGGGGTCAAGACGTGGTACCTCCAATTTGCCGAACGGCTGGCCCGCCGCGGTAACCGGGTTTACGTCTATGGCCGGCAGCCGGAGTTCGTCGAGGCCGCCCGGGAGCGCGTGGGCCATGCCGAGCAAGTGCGCTTCGGAGCCGATTTGAATCCGGTGGCCATAACGTTTTTCCTGCGCGAGTTCCGCCGCCGCAACGTTGAGGCGGTCATCGTCAACATCGGGAAGGACCTTGCCACCGCGGGCGTGGCCGCCCGGCTGCTGGGTTTGCCCGTCGTACAGCGTATCGGTTTGCCGGGCGATATTTCCCCGCGCCTCAAAACGCGCCTGCTTCATGCGTGGATACGCCCCGCCTTTCTGTGCCCCTGCCGTTTCATCGCTGAGGGCTTCGTCAAGGAACTTCCTTATGTCCGGCCCGAGGACGTGCATGTGATCCTGAACGGCAAGAAGGCCGTCTCAGAGCCTCTGGAAGGCCATCACCCCCGCCGCTTGATATGTACGCAGCAGCTCAATCCCGACAAGGGGCACGACGTGCTCTTGCAGGCTTTGGCCGGCCTCTCCGACCCTTTCGAATTGCACATATGGGGAAAGGGTCGCGCCGAGGTGTCGCTCAAAACGTTGGCGGACGAGCTGGGCCTCGGGCAGCGCGTCTTCTGGCACGGCTTTTCATTAAATATAATGGAAGCGTTACGGCAGGGGGATATTTTTCTTCTTGCCTCGCTGAGTGAAGGGCTCCCCAATACCTTGCTTGAGGCGATGGCGGCGGGCCTCTTGCCCGTCTGCCGCGACGTGGGCGGCGTGCGGGAAGTCATCCCCGAGGATTTGTGGGCATGGCTGCTGCCTTACGAGGCCGACGAAGCGGCCTTTGCCGAAGCCTTGCGCCGCGCCCTGACCCTCCCCGATGCCGACCTTCTCGCCTTGCGTGAACGCGCCCGCCAAGCCTGCCGCGAGGATTTCGACATCGATCGCCAGGCGGAACGGTTGGAAGGCTGGTTGCAATCCGTCGTTCAAGGAGAAAAAGCATGTTTTCGTTGTTGACTTGTGCAGATACGAATTATTTCCCTATGGCGTTGGCCTTGGCCAAGAATGTACGCCTTTACGGGGATTGTCGGCTTTTTCTTTATGATTTAGGGCTCAAGGACGTGGAACGGGCCGAGCTTCAGGCGAATGGGGTCACCATTGAAAAAACAGCCTTCGACGAGGGCACCTTTAAGCTGAACAGTAAGGGAAACATACGGACGACGCATAAAATAGATTGTATTCGACATTTTTTGCGCACCTACTCCTGTGGCGTTCTTGTTTTGGATGCGGACGCTCTTCTTGTGGAAAACGTGGTGGCGGATATTTTCCCCCACGATCGGGAAATTGTCGTTACGTATCGTTGCAATAGAGAGAGAAAGCCCCATATCCTGATCAACGGAAAAATCAATGCCGGGGTAATGGCATTCGGCGCGGGGGTTTCAGACGTTTTTTTCGATGAGTGGAAAGAGATGTGCGCTGATGGGGAGCATACCGATCAATCAGCCCTTAGTGCTTTGCTTGAACGTCATGTCGCACTGGACCGTATTGATTCCGTCCAGTCTTACGGCGAATATGAAATTCGAATACTCGACGGAAATGTCTTCAATGATGTTACCTGCCGGACGGGAAAAATCTTTCATTTCAAAAACGCAGGAAGGCAACTCAACAAACGTTTGGGGTTCACTTCCTTTGCCGTGGCGCATCGGCTTTTTCCCCGTTTTATAACTGGCGTTGTGGCCTTCAATCGCCGTCATCAATGGTTTGTCTGGCGAGGATGATGGTCTATGGTGTTTAAAGACTACTGCGGTCGTATAGAGAAGACGGCTTTCTTTTTTTTCAGCAGAGAAAGGGGAAGTACGCTCCTTGTTGGCTTGATAAGCCTTCTTTTCCTCGTGCTCATGCTCAACCGAGGGGTGTATCTGACGCTGTACGCCGCCTCCTTTTGGGGAATTTTCCTTTTATACGCGCATAGAAGGGAAATTGACTGGATGTTTGCCTTGAAGACGGCATGCTTGCCGCTCCTGTTTTGTCTCTATGTGGCGGTAACGCCAGGGGCGTTTTTTAAGGATATGCCTCTGGGTGAAACCATGTTCCTTTCCTATGTCTTGGGTTTCTCCGGCGCGTTTTTTTGCGGGCGGCGGTTTACATACGCGGTGGGAAGCCTGCTGGTGGGGCTCGTGGCCGCCGTACTTCTCTTTCTTGTACGGGGCTTTCCTCCCGAGATGTTATGGAACGGGAGGCTGGCGCTTTTTTTTGATCATCCCGCCGTACTTGCCTTTATTGCGGGATTCGTTTTCCTTTACCTTATGGAGAGCGCGGCTGGACATCGTCCGAGAGAAAAAGCTCTTTTACTGGGGGGGAGCGGGTTCTGCTTGGGCATTGTGGCTTTCTGCGCTTCACGCGGAACCTATTTGGCTTTGCTCGTGAGCGGCGGCTTTCTGACGTTTGTTGCGTTCCGGCGCTACGCGCTGCCTGTTTTTGGAGCCTTCATCGTGGGGATGGCTCTTCTTTTCGCCGCTTTGCCCCACCAGAGCCAAGAGCGTTTGCTCGCGGCTGTAGAGCATCCTTTCCAAGATCGTACCTTTGTTTCGCGCCAGCCCATTTGGGACGCGGCGACGGCTGGATTTGAAGCCTCTCCTTGGTGGGGAAACGGTTTGCGTTCCTTCCTCGGCTACCATCAGCGGTTTATTACGGAGAACGCCCAAAGCCTGGCGGCGAAATACCCCTTGATTGAAAAGAAAATCGCCAACCCGCACAATAGCTATATAGGTTTCTTGTTTGCTTACGGCGTGATTGGAGCTGTCCTTTTCCTTCTTGCTGTGGCCCCGGCGTTGTGGCTGTCCTTTTCCGCCAAAGATTATTTTTTCCCGGCGTTTTTTCTTTTCTATTCGGTATATGGCCTCTTCGATTACCCTTTGAACCGTAAGGACGGCATTCTGCTTCTGTTTTTTCCTTTGGGGTTTATTTATGGCCGATATATTATGGAAACGCTACAACGCCGCTCGCCAGCACAGCCACAGAATAGCCCCTGACAGCAGTCCGAAGCCGATTTGAGCGCGCCGGGAGGGTTCTCCCGTGCGGCGCAGGAGCCATCCCGCGACGCCGCCCACGCTGAAGCCTGAGATCAGGCCGAAGAGGTGGGCGGCGTAGTCCGTCCTTTCGCCGTCCGTGCCGAGCATGGCGAGGACGCCCGTTCCGGCGGCCAGCAGGAGGATTCCCCGTCGCCATGAGAGGGCGCTCGTTTCATCCCGTGTTTTATCCCATCCCTGCAAGGCCATAAGGCCGGACAGGATGCCGACGGTCCCGAAAAGCGCGGTAGAAAAGCCGAGGCTGACGTGGCCGTAGGGCCGGTAGAGTGCGTTGCAGACGTTGCCGAGCGTCCCGGCCAGCAGCGTCAGGAAGAGGCCGAGGCCGAACCCCGCCCGGCGGCACACGAGGATGAGGAAGGGCGCGCCGAAAAGCATGTTGCCGAAGAGGTGCTGGCTGTCGGCGTGCAGGGTGAGGGCCGTCACGGTTCGGTACCATTCACCGAGCGCGCGCGTCCGGAAAACGTCCAGCGCTCCTTTCTGGACCCAAACCTCGGCGTCGAGGGAGGGCAGGCCGGGCAGATCAGGCAGAAAGCCCCAGTGGACGCGCACGCCATGCCAGAGGGCAAGGAGCAGGAGAAAGGTCAAGACCCAGTGGGCGTTCTCGTGGGTGGGGAGCGGCGCGGGGATGGGCCGCGGTTTGCGGCTTTCCGCGCGCATGGCTTCCAGTTCGGCGCGGGCGAGGCGCTCAAGCAGGGCAGGGACGTAGAGGCGCAGTTTGTTGCCCCTGCCCGCCGTGCGGTAGGGAATGCCCCGTGAGGCGAGGGCCGTAATCCAGAGATCGAAAAGGTGCGGCGGCGGAAGAGATGCCGCGCCGTCGTCCACCATGCGCCAAAAAAGAGGCGCGCCCGCCGGCCGGGGGCGGAGGCGGCTACGGATGCGGCGGGAAGGGGGCCGCCGGGATGCGGCGGAACGCACGGAAACCGGGCGTGCGGAAAGGGGACGAGATGGGCGTGGCGGCGTCATGGCCTAGAGGTAAGGCCTTTTGGCAGAAAGGCAAAAAAATCCCCGGCTGCGGACAACCGGGGACTTTCGACCAAACGGACCGCGCATACGGTGCCGAAAACTAGTCGGCCTTGCGGACGACGGGCTTGGTGACCAGCCCGGAGCGCAGGCAGCGGGTGCACACGGAAACGGTGCGGACTTCGCCGTTGGCGAACTGATGGCGCACGTTCTGAAGGTTGGGGTTGAACACGCGCTTGGTTTTGATGTTGGAATGGCTGACATAGTTGCCGGTCTGGGGCTTCTTGCCGCAAAACGCACACTGCTTGGACATGGCATCCTCCATATATTCGGACGGTCGCCCGAAACAATCTTTCTTCAGAGTGCGGACTGTCCGCACCAAAGACTCGTCTTCTATACCCTTCGGGGAAAAAGCGCAAGGGGAGAATCACGCTTTTCCCGCCGGGGCCGCAGGCTGCGCAGGACCGGAGGGCGCGACCTGTGGCGGAACGCTTCAAAACGGCGGCCTTTGTCCGATCCCCCTTTTCTTCCTCTTGCCAGCGGGCACGATGGCGTGTAGGAACTGAGGGATTCATTATTTTCATATCTTCCGGGAACGCCGCCCCTTTGGGCGCGGCTGAGGAGCGGGTCGGCGGAGGGGCCGGCTGCGGATTGACTCAAACCCACCCTTGCCCAGCGGGGAGCGACATGCCCAAGCGTACAGACCTCAAAAAAATCATGGTAATCGGCTCTGGCCCCATCGTCATCGGCCAGGCGTGTGAATTCGACTATTCGGGAACCCAGGGCATCAAGGCCCTCAAGGAAGAGGGCTACGAGGTCGTGCTGGTCAACTCCAACCCGGCCACGATCATGACCGATCCCGGGCTGGCCGATCGTACCTACATCGAACCCATTGAGCCGGATACGGTGGCCGCCATCGTGCGCAAGGAACGCCCCTGCGCCATCCTGCCCACGCTGGGCGGGCAGACGGGCCTCAACACCGCGCTGGCGCTGGCCAAGTCGGGCGTGCTGGCCGAATGCGGCACGGAACTCATCGGCGCAAGGGCCGAAGTCATCGAAAAGGCCGAAAGCCGCGAGCTCTTCCGGCAGGCCATGGAAAACATCGGCCTCAAGGTGCCCCAGAGCGCCATCGCTCACACTATGGACGACGTGCGCCGCATCGGTTCCTCCATGCCTTTTCCGATGATCATCCGCCCGGCCTTTACCCTCGGTGGCACGGGCGGCGGCATCGCCTATAATATGGAAGACCTCGAGGAGATCGCGGGCGACGGGCTCACGGCGAGCCCCGTGAGCGAGGTCATGATCGAGCAGTCGGTCATCGGCTGGAAAGAATTCGAGATGGAAGTCATGCGCGACACGGCCGACAACTGCGTGATCGTCTGCTCCATCGAAAACGTGGACGCTATGGGCGTGCACACCGGCGACTCCGTGACCGTGGCCCCGGCCCAGACGCTCACCGACCGCGAATATCAAAAGATGCGTGACGCCTCCCTCGCCATCATGCGGGAAATCGGCGTGGAAACCGGGGGATCGAACGTGCAGTTCGGGGTGAACCCGGCCAACGGCGATCTGGTGGTCATCGAAATGAACCCCCGCGTGTCCCGCTCCTCCGCGCTCGCGTCCAAAGCCACCGGCTTCCCCATCGCCAAAATCGCGGCCAAGCTCGCCGTGGGCTACACGCTGGATGAGCTGCGCAACGACATCACCCGTGAAACCTCGGCCTCTTTCGAGCCCACCATCGACTACTGCGTGGTCAAGATTCCCCGCTTCACCTTTGAGAAGTTCCCGGGCTCCAAGGACGAGCTGACCACCTCCATGAAGAGCGTGGGCGAAACCATGGCCATTGGCCGCACCTTCAAGGAGGCGCTGCAAAAGGGCCTGCGTTCGCTGGAAATCGGCGCCATCGGCCTTGGCGGTAACTTCCGCGCCGCGCTTCCCCCCCGTGAAGAGCTTATTGGCAAGCTGCGCACCCCCAATTCCCGCCGGCTTTTCGCCATCCGTCAGGCCATGCTTTCCGGGTTCACGGTGGAGGAACTGTACGAAATCACCTTCATTGATCCGTGGTTCCTGCGTCAGTTCAAGGAAATCGTGGACATGGAAGCCGAAATCCGCGATTTCGCGCTTGCCAACTCCATGACCCCGGACAACCCGGAAATGGTGGGCGTGCTGCGCAAGGCCAAGGAATTCGGCTTCTCCGACCGTCAGCTTGCGGAAATGTGGAAGAAGCCGGAAGGCGACATCCGCGCCCTGCGCCGCGAGACGGGCATCGTGCCCACCTATTATCTGGTGGATACCTGCGCCGCGGAATTTGAAGCCTATACCCCCTATTTCTATTCCACCTACGAAAACGGGCAGGAAGTGGTGCCCGCCGACCGCAAGAAGGTGATCATCCTTGGCGGCGGCCCCAACCGTATCGGGCAGGGCATCGAGTTCGACTACTGTTGCTGCCATGCCTCCTTCGCGTTGAAGGACGCCGGGGTACAGGCCATTATGGTCAACTCCAACCCGGAAACCGTGTCGACCGACTACGACACGTCCGACCGCCTCTATTTCGAGCCCCTGACGTTTGAAGACGTCATGCACATTGTTGAGAAAGAGCAGCCCGACGGCGTCATCGTGCAATTCGGCGGTCAGACGCCCCTGAATCTCGCCGTGCCGCTGCTGCGCGCGGGCGTGCCCATCCTGGGTACCAGCCCGGACGCCATCGACCGCGCCGAGGACCGCGAGCGTTTTCAGGCCCTGCTTCAGAAGCTTTCGCTTCTCCAGCCCGCTAACGGCACCGCGACCACGCTTGAGGAATCCCGCGAGATCGCCCACCGCATCGGCTATCCCATCGTGATCCGTCCCAGCTACGTGCTCGGCGGCCGGGCCATGATGATCGTCTATGATGACGAGGAAATGGCCGACTATTTCGCGCAGCACGTGGGCAAGCAGAAGCTTGAGCATCCCGTGCTCATCGACAAGTTCCTTGAAAACGCCATTGAGGTTGACGTGGACGCCCTTTCCGACGGCGAAGACGTCTATGTCGCGGGCGTCATGGAACACATCGAGGAAGCGGGCATCCACTCTGGTGACTCCTCCTGCGTCCTGCCTCCCTATTCGCTTCCCGCCGAAACCGTGGCCGAAATCGAGCGCCAGACCGTGGCCCTCGCCCGGGAACTGCGTGTCGTCGGCCTCATGAACATCCAGTTTGCGGTCAAGGACGGCGTGGTCTTCATTCTGGAAGTGAACCCCCGTGCGTCGCGTACCGCGCCTTTCGTTTCCAAGGCCACCGGGGTGCCCCTGCCGCGTCTCGCCACGCAGGTGATGCTTGGCAAGACCCTCAAGGAACTGGACCCGTGGTCCCTGCGCCGTTCCGGTTACGTCTCGGTGAAGGAATCGGTCTTTCCTTTCCGGCGTTTCCCGGGCGTGGACATCCTGCTCGGACCCGAAATGCGCTCCACCGGCGAAGTCATGGGCATCGCCCCCACCTTTGAGGAAGCCTTCCTCAAAGGGCAATGGGGCGCGGGCCAGAAGCTGCCCGAGGGCGGCAAGGTCTTCCTGTCCGTGAATGACCGCGACAAGCGCTTTGTGGCCGATGTCGCTCGCCAGTACGTGGAACTGGGCTTCGAGATTCTGGCCACCTCCGGTACCGCCGGGCTTCTGGCCGGGCAGGGCATCCCCTCCACCCGCGTGCTCAAGGTCTATGAGGGCCGCCCCAACATCGTCGACCTGATCAAGAACGGCGAAGTGGCGCTGGTCATCAATACGGCGTCGGGCAAGCGCACCGCGCACGATTCCAAGGCCATCCGGCAGGCGACCCTGCACTACGGCGTGCCCTACAGCACGACGCTTTCCGGGGCGCGGGCCATCGCACGGGCCATCGGGGCTTCGCGCGACGCAGGCGTGCGCGTGAAGAGCCTTCAGGAGTATTACAAGGGCGAGTAAGGGAAGAAGAGGGCGCTCCTTCCGTCCGGAGGGTGCGCCCCCTTCCTTTTTTCCACTGAGGGAGAGGGAAGGGGATTCCCCATCTTGCCAAAAACGGAAGTTTTTCTTATCGTTGTTGTTTCTTTTGAGAAACTGTTCTTGGCCTTCCGGGGTGGCGGCGCATGAGGCGGCGTCCGCCGGGGCGGGAGGCCCGCCTGTTTCGGGGCGGCCCGCATTCTTGTTTGACGGGGCCGGACCCTCCGGCGGATGCCGGGCCGAACGGGAAGCGCGGTACCGCCGCCCTGTGCGGTTGGGAAAAGCGCATTATCGGCCTGCCTCCGCGGGCGCTGTCCACTGACCAAACTAAAGGTCGGCGGAGCGGAAGGAGAAGCCTGAAGAGGGCGGAAAAAGCCTTTCTTCAAAGGGCTTTTTCCGCCCTCTTCGCGACGAAAAGGTATCGTATGTGCGGAATTTTCGGTATTTCTCGGCATCCTGAGGCCGCGAGGATGGCCTATTTCGGCCTTTATGCCCTTCAGCATCGCGGGCAGGAAAGTACGGGCATCGCCACGTTCGATGGCCAGCATATCCGCCTGCACGCCGGAATGGGGCTGGTGCCGGACGTCTACGACGAGCCCACGTTGGGGCAGGAATTGCAGGGCCAGGTGGCCATCGGGCATGTGCGCTATTCCACCACGGGCGTATCCGTGCGCAAGAACGCGCAGCCGCTTGTCGTCCGCGTGCGCGGCATTGAAATCGCGCTGGCCCACAACGGCAACCTGACCAACGCGGCCCAACTGCGCGGGGAACTGGAGGATCAGGGCGCGATTTTCCAGACCAGCAGCGACAGCGAGATTTTCGTCCACCTCATCGCCCACAGTCTGGCGGAGCACAAGACTCTCGAAGACGCCGTGGTCGCGGCTTGCGACAGGGTGCGGGGCGCGTATTCCCTGATCATCCTTTCTGAAGGCCGCATCATCGCCCTGCGCGATTCGCACGGCTTCCATCCTCTGGCGATGGGCAAGGTGGAAGGGGCGTATGTCTTCGCCTCCGAAACCTGCGCCTTTGATCTGCTTGAAGCGGAATACATCCGCGAAGTGGCCCCCGGCGAGATGGTCATCGTGGACGGCGACACCATGCGCAGCCGTTCGCTCAACGACTCGGGCAGGGTGCCCGTGCGTCAGTGCATCTTCGAGCTGGTCTATTTCGCCCGCCCCGATTCCATCGTGTTCGGGGAGGACGTCTACCAGTGCCGCAAGCGCATGGGCTTTGAAATGGCCAAGGAAGGCCCCACCAATGCCGAACTGGTCATGCCTTTCCCCGACTCCGGCGTCTATGCGGCCATCGGCTTCGCGCAGGCTGCGGGGGTGCCCTACGAGCAGGCGTACATCCGCAACCACTATGTGGGCCGCACCTTCATCCAGCCTTCCCAGTCCATGCGCAACTTCGGGGTCCGGGTCAAGCTCAATCCCGTGCGTTCCATGATCGCCAACCGCCGCATCTGCATCGTGGACGACTCCATCGTGCGCGGTACCACGGTGCGCACCCGCGTGGTCAAGCTGCGCGAGCTCGGCGCGCGGGAGGTGCATTTCCGCGTGAGCTGCCCGCCCTTGAAGCATCCCTGCTTCTACGGCATCAATTTCTCGTCCCGCGGCGAGCTGGTGGCGGCCAATCATCCGCTGGAGGAACTGCCCGGCCTGCTCAATCTTGACTCGCTCCACTATCTCACCATCGAGGGCCTCCTGAGGTCGGTTTCTCAGCCGGATCAGTACTGTCTGGCCTGTTTCAATGGTGAATACCCGGTCGCTTGCGAAGGGCAGTGCGCCTGCTGCGGTTCCGCAGAGTGACCAACGGAAAGACGCCCATGACCCAGAAAATTGTCCTCTACGATACCACCCTCCGCGACGGCACACAGGCGGAAGACGTCAACCTTTCGACGCCCGACAAGCTCAAGATAGCCCTGCGCCTCGATGACTTCGGCATCGACTACGTGGAGGGCGGCTGGCCGGGCTCCAATCCGGTGGATGTGGCCTTTTTTAAGGAAATCGCCAACTACCATCTGAAATACGCCCGTATCGCCGCTTTCGGCAGCACGCACCACCCCGGCAATACGGCGGAGGCCGATCCCAATCTGAACGCGCTCATCAAGTCGGGTGCGACTGCGGGGACGATTTTCGGCAAGTCCTGCGAGCTCCACGCACGGGAGGCCCTGCGGCTGGACCCGGCGCGGAATCTGGAAATCATCCGCGATTCCGTCGCCTATCTGAAACGCTCCATGCCCGAAGTCTATTTCGACGCCGAGCATTTCTTCGACGGCTACAAGCGCAACGCCGAGTATTCGCTGGCCGTCATCCGGGCGGCGCACGAGGCGGGGGCCCTGATGGTCGTGCTTTGCGACACCAACGGCGGCAGCCTGCCGAGTGAAATCCACCGTATCGTGTCGGACCTGCACGCGGCGTTGCCGGAGGTGCGCTTCGGCATCCATACGCATAACGACTGTGAAATGGCCGTGGCGAATTCCCTCGCCGCTGTGGAGGCGGGCGCGGTCATGGTGCAGGGCTCGATCAACGGCGTGGGCGAGCGCTGCGGCAATGCCAATCTCTGCTCGGTCATTCCGGTCCTGCAAACGAAGTGCGGCCTTTCCTGCCTGCCCGAGCCCGCGGACGAGCGCCTGCGTCAGTTGACCAAACTTTCCGCCTACTTTGCGGAAGTGGCCAATATGAAGCCGTTCAGCCGTCAGCCTTTCGTGGGGAATTCCGCCTTCGCGCACAAGGGCGGCGTGCATGTGAGCGCCATCAACCGCTGTTCCTCGCTCTACGAGCATATGGAGCCCGAGCTTGTGGGCAACGGCCAGCGCATCCTGATCACGGAACTGGGCGGCCGCAGCAACATCGTTTCGTTGGCCCGGCGTTTCGGCTTCCATCTCGATAAGGACGAGCCCGTGGTCAAGGGGCTCTTCAACGAGCTCAAGAAGAAGGCCAGCCTCGGCTACGATTACGCCTCCGCCGAAGCCAGCGTGGAGCTGCTCATCATGCGCAAGCTGGCCCGGCGCGGTGCGCGCGAGTTCTTCAAGCTGGTGAACTATCACATCACCGCCCTGCGCGAGGCCGAATACGAGACGCCCAAGGTCGAGGCCACGGTCATGCTTGAGGTGGAAGGGACGGTGGAGCACACTGCCGCCACCGGCAACGGCCCCGTCAACGCGCTCGACACAGCCCTGCGCAAGGCCCTCCTGCCCTTTTATCCGCGCCTCAAGGAAATGCGGCTTCTGGACTTCAAGGTCCGCGTCCTTGCCGCCGATGACGGCTCGGGCGGCACGGCCTCGGTCGTACGCGTGCTCATCGAGTCGGGCGACGCCGACAGCACGTGGGTGACGGTGGGCGTATCCCACGACGTCATTGAGGCAAGCTGGCAGGCGCTGGTCGATTCCGTTATCTACAAGCTTTACCGCGACGAGGAAGAGCAGCGGAAAATCCGCGATTTGCGGTAGGGAATATGTCTTGGGGAGGGGGGCGATGGGGGTGGGGGGTGCGGGGGTCGCGCTCGGGAAGGAGGGGAACTGG
>CALVEZ010000064.1 GCA_944326695.1 Candidatus Bilophila faecipullorum
GCAAGCCGCGCAAGCCGCGCAAGCCGCGCAAGCCGCGCAAGCCGCGCAAGCCGCGCAAGCCGCGCAAGCCGCGCAAGAAATACCCTTTCAGTGAAACGAGCCGGATGTCAAGTACCGAACGCCGTACTTCCCCAATAGTCTGTTATGATAAGCCATTGATGCCGGTTACGGGAACGGCGAAGCCTTCCATTGCAAGCCGGGACGAGAGAACGGGACGCGCACAAGCGATTCCGGCAATCGTTCGCTCCCTCCGCCCCTTCCCGAACGGACACGCCCCAACTTTCCGCAAGGCATCCCTTCCCCAAAAAATAAAGGGAAAACGGCCTCTTTCTCCTTTCACCGGAGAACCCCTTTCCGCTTTCCCTCCCCTTTGACCCGCACCAGCAGCGAAATTCTCCGGGAGCGCCGCGCCGATTTCCGCCAGCTTCCTCCACCCGCGTGAGCGGCGGTACTCAAGCACCGGGCGGATGACCACAGCAGCCATTGCCTTCCATCCGCGTGAGCGGCGGTACTTCCGCCGGGCCGCCTCCCCACCAGTCGAAAATCTTTGAAGGGAGAGGGGGAGGTTTGGAGGGGGAGAGGGAAACTTTCTTCAGAAAGTTTCCCCCTCCCCCTCCAATGCTTCTCTTTTCGTCCCGTCTTCCGTCACACTTTCGCGGCGGTGCGGAGATCAGCGGCGGCGTCGGTGGTCTCCCACGTGAATTCGGGAAGCTCGCGCCCGAAGTGGCCGTAGCAGGAGGTCTTCTTGTAAATGGGCCGGAGGAGATCGAGGCGCTTGGTGATATGATAGGGGCGCAGATCAAAGACTTCGCGCACGGCCCTGGTCAGCACTTCGTCCGGAATGTCGCTGGTCCCGAGCGAGGACACCAGCACGGACACGGGTTCGGCCACACCGATGCAATAGGCGATCTGCACTTCGCAGCGCGGGGCAAGCCCGGCCGCCACCACGTTCTTGGCCACGTAGCGGCCCATGTAGGCGGCGGAACGGTCGACCTTGGAGGGGTCCTTACCGGAGAACGCGCCGCCGCCGTGGTGACCGGAGCCGCCGTAGGTATCCTGAATGATCTTGCGGCCCGTCAAGCCGCAGTCACCCATAGGTCCGCCGATGACGAAACGGCCCGTGGTATTGATGAAAATCTCGCAATCCTTCTCGTCGAAGAAGCCGGAAGGCTCCAGCACGGGACGGATGACATGGTTTTTGACGGCCTCAATGATGTCGCCCTGCGAGGCAGAGGCGGCGTGCTGCGTGGAAACCACCACGTTGTTGATGCGCACGGGCTTGCCGTCGACGTATTCAAACGAGACCTGCGTCTTGCCGTCGGGACGGAAGAAGTCCACCAGACCATCCTTGCGGACCTTGGTGAGACGCTGCGAAAGCTGATGCGCCCAGTAGATGGGTGCGGGCATGGCGGTGGGGGTTTCGTTGCAGGCGAAGCCGAACATCATGCCCTGATCGCCCGCGCCCTGATTTTCCGGGTCTTCCCGATCCACACCCTGCGCGATGTCGCCGGACTGATGGTCGATGGAGGAAATGACGGCGCAGGTCTGCCAGTCAAAGCCCATCTCAGAACTGCTGTAGCCGATTTCCTTGATGGTCTCGCGTACGACCTTGGGCAGATCGGCGTAGCCCTTGGTGCTGATCTCTCCGGCGATGACGGCCATGCCGGTGGTCACCAGCGTTTCGCAGGCCACGCGGGAGTGGGGGTCCTGCTCAAGAAGGGTGTCGAGGATGGCATCGGAAATCTGGTCGGCCACCTTGTCGGGATGGCCTTCAGTCACGGATTCGGACGTAAAGAAATATCTGCCTTTTTCGGGTTGCATGGAAAGCTCCTGAAGACGGGATACGTCTGTAAGGGGAAAGGTCGGGCTTGATATGCGGCGAGAAATCCATATATCAAGGTATCCAGATATAGAAATACAGTGCCGTTTGTACCACGAGCGGCCCGCTTTGTCCAGTGGCCGCCATCCCCTTCACCCCAAAAAGGCGCTTGAAGCTCTAAGAGAAGCGGGGCTCATGCTCCCCGACGGGAAGCCCTTTCGCGGGGAGCATGTTGTCTGCGGCGTGCTCCGTGCCTTCCCGAGAAAGGGGGAGACAAGAGAGGCAATATCATGTTGACCTCGCCGGGCTCTCTGGGCACACTTTCCCCTCGTGAGGAACTCGCCATGAATCCGGCCTATCAAGGACAAGTCGATGTTTTTTGCGCCGCCTACGCGGTGATCAACGCCATGCGTCATATGCACGCCACGCGGCTGCTCGCGTGCCGGAACATCCTGCACGAGGCGCTGCTTGACGCCGCCCGGGACGAGAGCTTTTTCCGTGCCCTTCTGGAGCAGCGGACGGACTACGTCGATTGGGTGGACGCCATGCTCGCCCGTCTGGAAAAGGAAGGTTCGCTTCTCGCCGCCCGGCCTTTCCCGGCCCATTTCCCCGGCCCCGACGCGCCGCCTCCCGACGAGCTATGGGACTGCATGGCCGACTGGCTGCACAAGGACGGACGCCGCGCGGTCCTCTTCCAGTTCGTGCGGGTCCTCTACCCCACAGATGCGGTCATCCGGCACTGGACCTGCGGCAACGCCGTGGCCGGGCATACGCTTCTTTTCTTCGATTCCAGCATCGAGCCCGGCTCGCTCCATCACATCGAGCGGGAAAACATCATCACGGACCCGGCCCTGCATGCGCCGGGCAAGGTGCTCATCGTTCCCTACACCATCCGGCTCCTGCGGACGCGGTTACGCTGAGGCCACGCGGGAAGGCACCTCTTCCCCGTCCCACGGCGGCTTTCACGGGAAACGGTATAAGGAGAAAGGCCATGAATATTCTTCGCGCCCGCACAGCGGGTTTCTGCATGGGCGTCGGGCTGGCCCTGCGCAAGCTCGACGAGGCCCTCGCCCTCCAGAAAAAAGGCGAGGGGAGGCTGGTCATGCTCGGTCCGATCATCCACAATCCGCAGGTCCTCGACAGCTACACCCGGCAGGGCGTGATCTGCGCCGAGTCCCCGGCCGACATCCGGCCCGGCGATACCGTGCTCATCCGGGCACACGGCATCCCCCGCGAAGTGGAAGCCTCATTGCGAAACCTCGGGGCCACCATCCTCGACGCCACGTGCCCGCGCGTCAAGGAAGCGCAGCTCGCCATCGACAATGCCACGCGGACGGGAGGCTCACTTTACCTCTTCGGTGAGGCCGAGCATCCGGAAGTACGGGGGCTCGTCTCCTACGCCAACGGGCCGTGCCATGTCTTCGGCAGCCTGCGGGAACTGAAGGAGGAACAACCCTTCGCCCACGAGGATACGGTAATCCTCGCCGCGCAGACCACGCAGGAACGAGAGGAATTTGAAGCCATCAAGATATGGCTGGCGGGAAGCTACGGCCTGACCGTTCTCGACACCATCTGCGACGCGACCCGCAGGCGTCAGGAAGAGGCGCGGGCGCTTTCGGCGCAAGCCGAGGCCATGATCGTGGTGGGAGGCAAAAGCAGCGGCAATACGCGACGGCTGGCGGACGTAGCCCGAAGCTGCGGCATCCCGGTCCAGCACATCGAAACGCCGGACGAACTCTCCGCCGACGCCCTGCGGGGCTGCGCCACGGTGGGGCTGACCGCCGGGGCTTCAACGCCGCGCAGCATCATCGACGCCGTGGAGCAGGCGCTTTCCCGGCTTTAAAAGAAGGGCGGCCCCTCCCCCTACAGGAGCGGCCGCCTGCTTCCATAACCGAAGCGGCTTCCCACAAATCCGGTTTAGGCACGGACGGAGGAGGAAGCGGCGCCTTCCACCGGCTCGAGGCGATAGCCCATTTCCGTAGCCATCTTTTCAAGCGGGGTAACGTTGCCCGTGGTCTTCATGATGTGCATGAGCGTTTCAGCACCCAATTTTGCACCGGTATCATAGGGATTCACTTCACGCAGAAGAGTCGAATACGGCTTTCCTACGGCCTGAGCGATGGCTTTTGCGCCAATAGGACTTTCGAGCACGAGATCATGAACTGTAGTGATAAGATCGTTCGCCATAAAAAAGCTCCTGCATAAAGCCAGAGGTTAGAGCGTTATTTTGACTTTGCCTCAAAAGTGCATGGCCGCATGGGTAGCCTTCACCGCCGGATGTTTCCGGCAAGCCCCTTGTGACAAAAAGTTGGAACCTTTGTAAGGAGTATTATAGGAGTACTTATATTCATAATGCCCCTCAAAGCGGCGTACTCTCCCCCGAAAAAACGTACCTCCTTGAGGTACTCCCCCCTTTTTCGGCTCTCCGTACGCCCCGAGGATACTTTTCCTTCCTCCTTGCTCAACCTGTTACAATCATCCCCTTTTTCCCGGAATGAGCCTAACGGGACTCATTAAGCCGCTCCATGAGTCATCCCGGACTACGCGCTTTCCGGGGGAGTACGTCTCATGTACTCCCCCTCGGCACAAAGACATGAGGAGAATGCACGTGTCACTATTCTATCGCCATTATAAAGGCGGTTATTATCAGGTGGTGGGTGAGGCTCTTGATACGCAAGACGACTCCATCGTCGTCATCTATCGGACCCTGTACCCCTCGGCCTACTCCCTTTTTTCCCGACCAAAGGAACTGTTTTTCGGCTCCGTGCGTCTTCCGGATGGGACCGTCACGGATCGCTTTCAGGCCGTGGAGTACGATGAGCTCCCCGAGGAAGCCCGAGCGCGAGTGCTTGAGGCCCTCCCTCTTCAAAAAAGCTAAAAGGCCTCACGTCCCGGGGCTCGCCTCACGGAAGGACAAAAAAAGCCATCACCGCCCTGTCCTTCTACGGCCTGCCCTTTTACCCTGAGGCACGGGAGATGACCTCCCTTGTGAGCCGGGTGGGTCTGTACGGCCTCACGGTGGCGTTCGATGTACGGCGTAAGGAGGAGACGGCCCCCGCTCAAAGGAAAAGAGGCCCTTTCTCCCGTAAAGCTCCATGGCCGAAATGGATGCTGTTGACCGTTGCCCATCAAGGGCGGTTACGCGGCCTGCCGGGGCCGGAGGTTTCCCTCCTGTAAGGGGCTTTTCCGCCCCGGAGCACAGCTTCAAGGTGGCCTCAAGGATACGGCGGGAAGGCGCGTGAAAGAGCCCTTGCCGACAAGAGGCGCGCCGCCAGTGCACAGACTTCGAGAGCTGGGAGTCAGCAACGCTTCCCCACACGACAAGGCCCGGACCGTTTCCGGTCCGGGCCTTGCCTTCTGAGGCTCGTTCAAAAGAGAGAAAATCAGAGGGAAACGGCGCGCACGGCGTCGAGCGCCGCGGCAAAGTCCTCTTCGGTGTGGGCAAAGGACACCATCGCCACTTCAAAGGCCGAGGGAGCGATGAAGATGTTCCGCTCGCGCATGGCCCGGAAGAAACGGGCATAGAGGGCGGTATCCGAATTCTTGACGTCCTCGAAGTTGCGCAGGGGGCCTTCCGAGAAAAAGATCGTGTACATGGAGGCCAGACGCTTCACCGTTACCGGCACGCCCTTGCCCTTGAGGATGGCTTCCAGCTCGGCGCAGAAGGCTTCCACGCGGGCCTCAAGCGCGGCGTAATCGCTTTGCTTGAGCACGGAGAGGGTGGCGATGCCCGCGGCCATAGCCAACGGGTTGCCGGAAAGCGTCCCGGCCTGATAGACCTCGCCCGCCGGGGCCACGCGGCACATGTACTCACGCTTGCCGCCGAACGCGCCCACGGGCAGCCCACCGCCGATGATCTTCCCGAGGGTAGTCAGGTCCGGGGCGATGCCGAAGCGGGTTTGCGCCCCGCCGTAGGCCGCGCGGAAGCCGGTAATGACCTCGTCGAAGATGAGCAGCGCGCCGTTGGCGTCGCAGAGGGAACGCAGGCTCTTCAAAAAGCCCTCTTCCGGAAGGATCAGGCCCATATTGCCCGCGATGGGCTCCACGATGACGGCGGCGATGTCCTTGCCGTAAAGGTGGAAAATATCCTGCACCGCGGCCACGTCGTTGTAGGGGGCGAGGAGCGTGTCGCGTACCGTGCTTTCCGGGACGCCCGGCGTGCCGGGGATGGACAGCGTCGCCACGCCCGATCCCGCGCTGGCGAGGAAGGGATCGGCATGGCCGTGGTAGCAGCCGATGAATTTCAGAACCTTATTACGGCCCGTCACGCCCCGGGCCAGACGCAGGGCGGACATGGTGGCCTCGGTCCCCGAGTTGACCATCCGCACCATGTCCATCGCCGGGAAGGCGTCCACAATCATCCGGGCCAGCTCCACTTCGGCGGGACAGGGCGCGCCGTAGCTCGTCCCTCGGGCGGCGGCCTCGGCCACGGCTTGCGTCACTACCGGGTGCGCGTGGCCCAGCAGCATGGGGCCCCACGATTCCACAAAGTCGATCATCTCCTGACCGTCCACCGTGGTCACATGGCTCCCCTTGGCGGAGGCGATGAACAGCGGGTCCGCCCCCACGCCGAGGCAGGCGCGCACGGGGCTGTTGACCCCGCCGGGAATAAGTTCGCAGGCTTCCTTGAACAGGGCATCGGAACGGGTGGTCTTCATAGTCTCCTCGGAAAAGCTTCGGTTGAGCGGCAAGGCCGCGGAAAGGCACAGGGACGCCGCCCGGGTTCCGGGGGCGCGCCGCGCGCGGGAGCGAGGATTCCCTACTCGAAATAGGTCATCGACGTTTTTTTCAATTCTTCCAGGCTGTCAAGCACGGCGTATTCGTCAAGGGAGGTCTCCCGGCGCAGGGTTTCGATCACCTCGCGGCACTCCTCCGCGCTGCGGCCATGCACCATTGTGTAGAAGGTGTAGGGCCAATCAGGGGCGGAAGTGGGCCGGTAATAGACGTGCGAAATGTTCGGATGGCGGGCCGCCGCCTCCCCGACGGTATCGCAGTCCTTCTCGCCGACGATCCACGCCACCATCGCGTTGTAGGCCCAGCCCGTGCGCTGGTGCTTGATGCTGGCCCCGAAACGGCGGATGGCGCCGCTTTCCTTGAGGCGGCGCAGCAGATCGAGCACGGTTTGCTCGTCCGTGCCCACCTCGCGGGCAATGTCGGCATAGGGGGTGAGGGTGTCGGGAAGCTGGGACTGGACAATGCGCAAAATGGCGCGCTCGGTATCGGTAAAGTCGGTAAAGGCTGTCATGCTGTTCCTTGCCGCCCCTCGTCGGACGGGGACGCGGTTTGCGTAGTGTCGAACAGAGGCTTGATCTCGTCGATGCGCCGCAGGCCTGCGTGCGTGAGCACGAGGCGGAAGCGCTCCAGATCGCAGCCGCAACGGTGGGTGATCCGGCGCACCATGTCCACATGATACACCTTGTCCCCCGGCAAAAGGCGCTCGTCGCCGATGAGCGGCGCTTCGTCAAGGACATCATCCGCATGACGCAGAAAATCCGAAATGTCAAAGCGCGAGATGTCGAGGAGGAGGTTTTTGCCTTCGTGGAAGGGGTCCGGGAGTTCTTTAATATCTATCGTTTTGGAATAGTACAAAATATCCTCATTATGGAAGGCATTGAGGATATCCACGAAATGCGTGCGGTTACGCAGGACGCGCACGGCCTTGGGGAGCTTGTCCCATGCGGCGAAACGGAACTGCTCGGCACAGATGCCGAGCCGCCGCCCGTAGCTGTCGCTCACCCGCAGGACGCGATCCGGTATCCACTTCCCGAAAAGGCTGAACATCTTGCCCTTGAGCACGTCCTTGATCCGCTCGCGGCAGATGTAGGCGAAGACCGCGATGACGAAAATGGGCGCACTGAAGAAGTCCGCATCCTCCCACACAAAGGTCACGGTCAGTGCAAGACTCATGGCCACGGCAGCGATGAGGCTGTAGAGGATATGGACCAGAAGCGAGTTGCCCGAATGCCGCTGCACCAGCAAAAACAGGGGCATATCCACGTACTTCTTGAGCACGCTCCAACGGAAGACGGGCAGTTCGTTGTCGCCGTCCTTCGACGGCATACTGTCGGGATAACGGATGCGGCGGTACGCCCGCTGGGCCCCGAAGGAGGCCAGTATATAGGTCGAGCGTTTTTCCACGGGAGAGAGCCCGCGCACGATCTCCCCGAGCGTCCGGGTGGTGATGATGGAAAGGTACTCGTCGCAATACAGATAGGCCGGGGCGCGCAAGAAGCGGCGCGCTTCCTTGGCCCGCGTTCCGAGGGTCTTGCGGTAGCGCTTGAGGCAGGCCGTCACCACCCGGGTGAGATCGTAGGCGGCGAGGGTACGTTCCCGGCCATCCTCAATGGCGAGCACGGCCTTCTTGCGCGCCAGGAGCGCCACACGGAAGGCGATGCAGAAAAGTTTGACGCTGTCCTCGTACCGCTCACGGGCCTCCGCCGTATTGTCGCGCAGCAGCTCATTGAGCCGGTCACGGCACTCCCCGAGCAGGTCCGGGGCCATTTCCCCGGCTTCCGCCTCGCCGCGCAGCTCGTCCGGCACGGCCTCCCCGAGCAGGGATTCCAGCGTCCGCACGGGCACCCCGAGGCGGATGTAGCTCTTGAGGCTCTGCTGAAAATGGGAAGGAGTGTAGCTCCAGCGGTTGATTTGCAGGCTCTGCGGAAAAAAGAACCATGTTTCCACAAGATAATGCAGTTGCCTGTCCTCCCGCGGGCACGAGACCTGCTGGCGGATTTCAAAGCGTTTCCGGCCGATGATTTTGACGGCTTCGGCGAGAAGGGAGGCGGTGGGACGACGGCGCACTAGGGACATTCATGACTCTCAAGGATTCGCCTGACCATAGCCAAGCCCCGGAACAAGATCAAGCGCGCTAGGTTCGGCTCCCCGTCACAGCCCCCCCCCGCAACGCGCCCTTTCTCCAACAGGCTGCTTTGCCACGAAAAAACAACATTTGGGACGGTACCGCAACGCGCTCTTCTCCTCTTTGCCCCCTTGCGCCGCGTCGTGGGAAACAACGGCTTTCCCCGGGCGGTGCTGGCATAGAGGCTGAACCAAACCTGCTTCCCGGCGGAGGAATCAAGGCTTTATGAACAGCGGGAAAGGCGCTAGACTGCACCGGGCGGCGGCCTTTGGCCCCGCCTGCAACGCCTTGCCCGGAGAACGCCATGCCCACCCCCACGCTTCACGATCCCGCCCTGTGCCAAGCCCTGCTGCGCCGCCTCGAAGACCTCCTCGACCGCCCCATGCGATTCATGGAAGTGTGCGGGACGCATACCGTTTCCATCTTCCGGGGGGGCCTGCGCAGCCTGCTTCCCGCCACCGTCACCCATCTCACCGGGCCCGGCTGCCCCGTCTGCGTCACCCACGACCGCGAAGTGGCCGCCTTCCTCCGTCTGGCTGAAGAGCCCGGCGTGATTATTGCCACCTTCGGGGACCTCATGCGCGTCCCCGGGCCAGACGGCCGCTCACTCAAACACGCACAGGCCGAGGGCGCGCGGGTCTCGGTGGTCTATTCCCCGCTCGACGCCCTGACCCTCGCCGCCGAACACCCCGACGCCACGGTCGTCTTCCTCGGCGTGGGCTTCGAAACCACGGCCCCAGCCGTGGCCGCCACGGTTCTTGCGGCGGAAGCGCGCGGCCTCGATAATTTCGCGCTCTTCTCCTGCCACAAGCTGGTGCCTCCGGCACTCGCCGCCCTGCTTGCCGACGCCGACAACGCCATCGACGCCTTTCTTCTGCCGGGCCACGTCTCCACGGTACTCGGCCTCGAACCCTTCCGCTTCGTGGCCGAAGACTGGCGGCGGCCCGCCGTGGTCGCGGGCTTCGAGCCCGCCGACATCCTTGACGCCCTCTGCCGCATGGCCAGACAGTACCGGGAAGGCAGCTTCAAGGTGGAAAACGCCTATCCCCGCGCCGTCAGCGACGGCGGCAACCCGAGGGCGCGGGCCGTCCTCGCGCAGGTCTTCCGCACCAGCGACGCCCTGTGGCGGGGCCTCGGAGCCATCCCACAAAGCGGGCTGGCGCTCAATCCAGCCTACGAGCGCTTCGACGCCCTGACGCGCCTCGGACTCGAACTGCCCGAAAGCCGCCCCCTGCCCGGCTGCCGCTGTGGGGAGGTGCTCAAGGGCAAGCTCACACCCAACGAGTGCCCCCTCTTCGGCAAAGCCTGCACGCCCGCCAATCCCGTGGGCCCCTGCATGGTCTCCACGGAAGGGAGCTGCTCGGCCTACTTCAAGTACGGGCTGTAGCCGCCGGGATTCCAATAAAAGAAGGGACCGCCATTCATTAAGAAAGGCGCGCATGAAAAAGGATGGGCTTCCCGCTCCTATCGGTACGGGCGACGTGCCGGAGAAAGGAGACGCCTCCGGCCTCCACATCTCCGCTTGAAAAGGCGTTTGCTGGAGGAAGGGGCGCCTCCGGCCCAGACCGCCCTTTCCCTGCACTCCCTCCCCCGCCCAAACGAAGGGAACGTGGCCATGATGACGGAGGCGGGCAAGCAGGCGCTCCCTCCCCCGCATAAACGAAGGACACGAAACCCCGGCCCTGCAACAGGACCGGACCAAAGCCCCTCGCACAAAAGGAAGCCACAATCAAAAGGCCGACCGGGCGGCTCCTGCGCCACGCCTTCCCCGTTAGCGTTCCACGCCGGGCCGCAACTGGCAACGCACGCGGATATCCCGTCCTCCGTGCCCGTAGTCGTCCAAGGTGGCGAAAACCTGCGCTTCGGTGACGTCGATTTCGGAGATCGTGGCGGGGAAGGCCGCCGCAACACGCTCCTGCAGGAGGCGGCAGGCGTCCGCCTTGGCCTCCTCCAGCGTGTAGCGCCGGGAAATGCTGCGGCGGATGTCGAGGCTCGGCACCAGCATGATCCCCGCCGCCGTATCCGCAAAAAGATCAAGGCTGGCCGTGGGGCGGGTCAGGGCCGCGCCGATGGCATTGGCGACCGGGCCGAGCACGGGATCGGCCAACGTTTCAACGGGCATTCCCAAGACGCCGCCGAGCAGAGGGGCTACGGCCTCGGCGGGGCCGCCGACGAGCACCGCCCGCGCGGGCCGGACGGCACGGCCTTCCAGCAGCGCGGCCAGCGTGTAGACCGGCTGGCCGTTGACCTCGTCGAGCAAGGCACGCACCGCCGCGGCGATACGCGACCGGGCGCAATCAAGAGCCTGCTCCGCCAGGGCTTCCGCACTCAACCCGTACAGGGCGGCCATCGCATTCACCCCGCTTTGCGACGCTGCCGTATCCCCGGCCTGTGCGTGGCCGAGCACGTTGAGGCAATCGAGGAAGGTGGGGCCCGCCGTCCCGCCGAAGGCCAGCGCGGGCCCTCGGCGCAGGGGACCGACCTGTGCGCCTTCCGGCGTCATGCGGACTTCGGAATCCCCGCCGAGCCCGATGGACACGGACTTGAGCGAGCGCACCAGCGTGGACCGTCCCTTCACCACCAAGTCCTGTGGGGAAAGCACGGGCTGCCCGGCGGCCAAAAGCGCCATATCCGTAGTCGTGCCGCCCATGTCGAGCACAAGGACATCCTCCTCCCCCACGGATGAAAGGGCGAGCATCCCCATGACGCTGGCGGCGGGGCCGGAAAGCAGGGCCTCCACCGGGCGCTCACGAGAGACGGAAAGGGGCATGGCCCCGCCGTCGGCCTTGAGCAGATAGGCGGGCGCGGTAAGCCCCATGTCCCGGAGGCTGGCCTCCACCGCGTCCGCAAAACGGTTGTGCAGTTCCCAGATGGCCGCGTTCCAGTACGCCGTGGCGATGCGGCGGGGGAAATTGAGCCGCCCGGAAAGCCGATGCCCCAACGCGATCACCGGCTCGGGGCCGTCCGCGAAAACATCGTGTACCACGGCTTCCAGCGCGTCCTCATGGCTCGGGTTGCGGGTGGAAAATTTGGTCACGCACGCGAAGGCCCGCAGCCCCTCCTCACGCCACCCCCGGACCGCGCGCCGCGCCGCCTCAGTATCCAGCGGCGCAATCTCCGTTCCCCGGTGGTCCACCCCGCCCGGGATGATTGCCGCCCGTTCCCCGAGCGTGGACCATGCCGGGTCCATGCCCGGTCCGGCGGCGATGAGCAGGCCCACGGGCGCGCAGGCATCCTGAACCACGGCGTTGACGCCAAGCGTGGTGCCGAAGGTGGCCCGTGCGACCTCGGAGGGCGCAACGGGGCTTTGCTCGAACAGCGAGCGCAGAGCCAGCCGCGCCGAAGCGAGCAGGTCTTCATGATTGGTGGGCACCTTGACGGAGGCGATCAACACCCCGCCCCGCAGGAGCACGGCGTCGGTGTGCGTCCCGCCCATATCCAGCCCGAGCACGACCGGGCTCTTCCCTTCTTGCGACACTTGCGGCCTCCTCGACTTGCGCGTCCGGCGGCACCAGCGCCGCCCTTCCGCCTTCCCCGGCAAGGTATCGCAAAAGCCCGCAACAGGGAAATCCGCCCTTGCCAAAGGAAACGCTCAAACCTATATTAGGCATTACTACAAGGAAAAGAAACGGATCGCCTTACGATCCGCCTTCGGTCGCAACACAAAGGAGAAAATGTACGTGACCAGCCAAGTGAAAACCTTCATGCTGCTTGCCCTGCTTTCCGGGATTATCATCGTACTCGGCGGCGCACTGGGCGGCAGGACGGGCATCGTCATCGCTTTCGGCCTCGCCCTGATCATGAACGTAGGAAGCTACTGGTATTCCGACAAGATCGTGCTGCGGATGTATCAAGCCCGAGAGCTGGGCGAAGACGAAGCGCCCCTGATCTATCAGATGGTGCGCGAGCTTTCCGCCCGGGCCAACATTCCCATGCCCCGCATTGCCGTGGTGCCCGAACAGGCCCCCAACGCCTTCGCCACGGGCCGCAATCCCGAAAACAGCGTGGTTGCCGTTACGGAAGGCATCCTGCGCCTGCTCTCCCCCGAGGAACTCAAGGGCGTGCTGGCCCACGAACTCGCGCACATCGCCAACCGCGACGTGCTCATCCAGACGGTAGCGGGCGTGATGGCCTCTACCATCGTTTCCATTGCGAATTTTATGCAGTTCGCGGCCATTTTCGGCATGGGGCGCAGCGACGAGAACGGCGAAGGCGGCACCAATCCGCTCATGGCCCTCGTGCTGGCGCTTGTGGCCCCCATCGCGGCCACGCTCATCCAGTTCGCCATCTCCCGTTCTCGCGAGTATCTGGCCGACGCCAGCGGCGCGCGCTTCTGCGGCCAGCCTCTGGCTCTCGCCTCCGCGCTCGGCAAGCTCCAGTCGTGGAACCAGCAAATACCCATGCGCAACGGCAACCCGACTACAGCGGAACTCTTCATCGTCACGCCTCTCTTCGGAGGCAATCTCTCCAAGCTCTTCAGCACCCACCCCGACATCAACGACCGCATCGCCCGTCTGCGCGAAATGGCGGGAGTCCGATAGGCCAAAAGGGGAATGCCTCCGGCGGGCAGGGCGCCGCCCTGCACCCGCCGGGGGGAATGATTCCCCCCGGACCCCCTCGAAAAGAAGGCTTTTTGCGCTGTGCGCAAAAAGCCTTCTTTCCAGCGCGTGGGGAAAGGGCCTTTTCTTTTGTCCTTTTCAGCGCAAAATTCTCCCTCATTTTTTTGAAAAAACTCTTTTTTACTATGAATGGCCTTTCAATCTCGGCTAAAAACAGAACGATCCCCATTTCGACTTCCCCTAAAAAACGAACTCCTTCCGCGCCGCCTCCCCATCAGTCGAAAGTCTTTGAAAGGGAAGGGGGAGGTTTGGAGGGGGAAGGGAGAACTTTCTTCAGAAAGTTCTCCCTTCCCCCTCCAATCTTTTCATTCTCTCATCCCCGCCGGCTTGACGGACGCCTTGTATTCCGGTAGCGAGGTATCCCCCTTCGGAATAGTTTCGAGCGCATCCGCTCGGGCGAGGGCCGCCTCCGGCGTAAGGGCAAGCGGGCGGGCGTTGCCTCTCATCTCTTGCGAATCATGGCTTTTTCTGTGCTCCGGGAGTACACACGATGCATTATGGGCCCCTTTCGGCAGGTCTGGCGCTGGCCGCGTGCCTCGGCGTCAGCGGCTGCGGCGAGAAGAAAATCATCGGCGAAGAACCGCTGCCCGTGCAGCGTTCCGAATGCGCGGGCATTTTTGTTCTCGCGCCCGCGTCCTATATGGAGTATATTCACGACGACGAAGCGGCGCTGCTGGCTTCGGAGGGCCGCTGGGAAGACCTCCCGGTGTATTGCACCGAGGAGATGGCCCGGCTGTACGAACGGCGTCTTGAGCTCGACCGCGAACTTGTCCCCGGCCTGTGGCGGGTCTATCGGCTCGACGGCGTCTGGGAAGAAGACGTGGTGGAAGTGGCCCCGGGACACTGGCGGATGCGCCGCCCGGCACGGCTCATTCCTCTTGCGCGTTCTTGAGATTTGATGAAAATCCCGGTTTTCCGGGAAGATGCAACCAACGTTTTGTTTTGAGGAGTTTGTATGGCTACAGCACACCGCTGTGGATGGGTAGCGCTGATGGGGCCGCCCAACGCGGGCAAATCGACCCTTACCAACGCTCTGGTGGGCCAGAAGGTGGCTATCGTCACCGCCAAGCCCCAGACGACCCGCAACCGCATCGTCGGCATCCTGACGCAAAAGGACGCCCAGATCATTTTTATGGATACCCCGGGCGTGCACGCCCTGCGCGGCCAGACGCGCGGGCAGCTCGGCAAGATCATGGTCCAGTCGGCGTGGCAGAGCTTCGCCGTGGCCAACTGCATCGTGCTCGTCATCGACGGCGATCTCTACCTGCGCAAGCCCGACTTCATGGAACGCGATCTCGCCCCGCTCATCCAGCCGCTGGCCGACGAGGAGCGCCCGGTCGTCGTGGTCGTAAACAAGGTCGATCTCTTCCATGACAAGTCGCGGATGCTGCCCCTGCTGGAATCCGTAGCCCAGATGTTCCCCAAGGCGGAAATCTTCCCGGCCTCGGCCCTGCGCCGCAACGGGATGGAGCAGCTTCTGGAGCTCATCCGCAGCCATCTCCCCGAGGGCGAGGCACAGTTCCCCGAAGATCAGCTTTCCACCGCGCCCATGAAGTTTATGGCCGCCGAAATCATCCGTGAAAAACTCTTCGACCGCCTTTATCAGGAAGTTCCCTATTCCGTCGCGGTAGACGTGGAGGTCTGGGACGAGGACGAGGAGCACGTGCTCATCCACGCGGCCATCTACGTGGCGAAACCCTCGCACAAGGCCATGGTCATCGGCCGTGGCGGGGAAGGCATCAAGGCCATCGGCACGGCGGCCCGCAAGGAAATCCGGGACATGGTCGAAAAGAAGGTCCACCTTGAACTCTGGGTCAAGGTCCGTGAGGACTGGGTCGATGACCCCCAGTTCCTGCACAGCCTCGGCTTTGGAGCGGAAACGGAGTACTAGCTCATGAATCCGTCAGAAACAGCAGCGCTTGGGGAACGTCTGGAAGCCGTGCGCGAACGCATCGCCAAGGCCGCCCGCATCGCCGGACGCAAGCCGGAAGAAGTGCGCCTCATCGCCGTATCGAAGCTCCATCCCGTGGAGGCCATCCGCGCCGCCTTCGGGTTCGGGCAAAGGGTTTTTGGCGAGAATTACGTGCAGGAAGCCCTTTCCAAGCAGGACGCCATCACCGATCTCGACATCGAATGGCACTGCATCGGGCACGTCCAGACCAACAAGGCCAAGGACGTGACGGGCCGTTTCGCCCTTATCCATACCGTCGACAACCTGAAGTTTGCCGAGACGCTCGACCGCCGTCTGCCCGAAGGCAAGGACGCCCAACGGGTACTCATTCAGGTCAACATCGGCAACGAACCGCAAAAGGCAGGCGTGGACGAGCACGAGCTCCCCGCCCTTGCCGAAGCTGTCATGGCTCTGCCCCGCATTAAAGTGTGCGGGCTCATGTGCCTGCCGCCCTTCTTTGACGACGGCGAGGCCGCCCGGCCCTATTTCGCCCGTCTGCGCGAGCTGCGTGACGATCTCGAAACGCGCCTCGGCGTCAGGCTGCCCGAGCTCTCCATGGGCATGTCCGGCGACTGCGTGCAGGCCGTCGAGGAAGGCGCGACCTTCGTCCGCGTCGGCACCGACATTTTCGGTCCCCGCCCCGTGAAGGGGTAAAAGATTGGGGAAGGGAGGGGGGACCTTTCTGAAGAAAGGTCCCCTCTCCCCTCCC
>CALVEZ010000065.1 GCA_944326695.1 Candidatus Bilophila faecipullorum
TTTTCTACGGCTGCCGTAACTTTGTCTGTAAGGACCGCCAGAGTTACATCCTCGGAGAGCGTACCGCCACCTGTCAGACCACTTCCGGCGATGACCCTGCGCGACTCACGAACAGTTCCGGGAATTTCCGGGCTTGCCCAGACTGACACGTCCGTACCGGGCACCACGGGATTCGCAGGATTGGGTACAATATCGATCTGCGCCTGCCACAATGCTCCATTGGAACCGATACAAAGCGCGCCCTTGCTGTAGGGCTGCGCCGCAGACCACGGGAGAATGCCGAAAGCGGTCAGTTCCGACATGAGGCCCGTGAGCAGGTAGAGCAGCTGATTCCAGCGTGAACTCTCGCCGAGCGAGTCGTATTTCTGCCCGGACTCGAATTCCGCTTCGGTGTCGCGGTAGGCAATGCCGGAAACCGGCTGCGTAGGAATGCTCGTCTGGGCATCCTTTCCCCATATCGAATTGAGAGTATCGGCAAAAGTTCTCTGTATGCCTGAAAGGGCCATAGTCTTCTCCTAGATGATTCCTTTGCACGCCCAACGCCCGGAATCCCAGCGTTGAGCGTTGCTCTTGTCGAACGAAAAAAAATTTGTAGGGATGAAAACGATATATCCCGAGATGTTCAGGGTTGCGGGATAGGGTACGGCGTATTCGTCATCCACCCGGCGCGTGTTTATCGCCGTCGTAAGTCGGAGAAGGTTCGTCGTGCTGATTGTCGAGGGAACAATCAGATCGACTTGCATGGGACCCGTCTTTTCAAAGCTGACCAAATTCCCGGAGACAAGCCGGATCAGTCCCTCAAGCTCGGGTACAGAGGCCACAAGCGTATGATTGGCAATAACACGGGCCAGTATGTTTGTTCTATAGACCGGGTCCTTCTCAGGGATGTACTCGACGAGCGGAGCGTCCCGGCACCACCACGGCGTCGCGTCCCATGCCTGTCCCATACGGTCAAAAGCGAACCAGTGCGAGTCGCTGTACTGGTAGGGAGCGCGCTCTTCTCCGACGATGCGCCCAAGCGCGTCAAGGTTTGCGGCTTCGGCCGCGTAGAGGGTACGCCCGCGCTGCATGTCCAGCACAGCGTCGTAAAGTTCCTGAACCTCGCCAACGAACACGGCGACGAGCTGCCGCAGCATGCACGATGTCAGAAACTGGCTCGGCAGCTTGGCAAGCGCCTCGTCGATCAGGGACTTGGCATATTGCCCAAAGGAGACTTCAAGGCGAGAAGGAACCGGCATGCCTATTGCCCCCGTACCGCGACGGTGATGTCACCAACATCAAAGGTCGCCACCTGATTCCATGCGATGGGGATGTTCTCTTCGGCGAGAGAGCCTTGCTCCGTGCCGATCTCGCAAAGGATAATCTCGTGGCCGGCTATCGAATTGATCGGCGTATAGAGCCGAGTCCTGATGACATCCTCGCCCGGCGGGAACCCTTCCGTGTTGCTCGTGTCTCCGTATTGGGCATAGGCGACGATGGCTTCCTTGATGAGCTGGATGCCGTTGTCCGGGAACTCCGATCTGTTGGTGATCTCGACGATGACGTTGACGTACACAGGAATGGGTGTGGGACGGCTGAACGAGATCGGGTAGCCTACGCCCTGCTGATCGTACTTCGTGATCGATATGCTCCCGTGCCCGATAACGCCGACGGGGAACCGCAGGAACAGGGCGTCGGTGATCGCCGCTGGGTCGCCGCCCTCAGCAACGACGGCCACCTCCTTAAACGGTATGCCACGATCATCGACCGGGTACGTCGTGGCATTCTGGTAGGCCCGGCAGTAGGTCACGCCCTCGATGGCCAGAACGGACGCATAAATGGCGTCAATCTGGCGGTAACTGGTAAGCTGCGTCGAACGTTGCTGACGCCTGCGCAGCTCATCGTCCGTTTCCTGCGCCGTACCGACGGATTCCGTTGCTGTGTTGGAAGCATTGAACCAGCCCGCAACAGGCGTCTGGATGGTGTTGACCGTGCCCGGTGCGGGATCGAAGGCGCCGAATTCCGTACAAATCCCCTTCGCCTCGACGTGGGATGTCCTTTGCCCTGCGGACGCGACCGGAAAAATGACGTTCTCCCGGACGGCATAGGCCGTTTCCCCAGAAGCGGCGGCGATGAGCGCGCCCGCGGGAACCAGTACGCCCGGTATTCCCGTCAAGTCGAAGGTCAGGATGGTTCTGGT
The DNA here is from genome assembly GCA_944326695.1 of Candidatus Bilophila faecipullorum. Classification (GTDB taxonomy): domain Bacteria; phylum Desulfobacterota; class Desulfovibrionia; order Desulfovibrionales; family Desulfovibrionaceae; genus Bilophila; species Bilophila faecipullorum. The sequence goes on from CALVEZ010000065.1 coordinate 2,180, forward strand.
GCCCGCCTTGCGCGTGATGGCGTTGAGTTGCACCGTTCCGCTCTGCCCCGCCCCCGTGTTCTTCTGCGGGTCAAACTGGACGCTGGCCTCATAGGCCGCTTCCCATGCCTCCTCAAGCGCGGAGGCGAACACGCCGACAACCTGTTGCAGGATGGCGTCGTCAGCCGCATTCTGAAAGGGATATTCACCGGTAGCCGGATCAACGATGTTCGCCAGCTCAAGATTGAGATCGGACTGAATATCCGCCAGACGCTTCGGAACAAATCCGGCGTCCGTCATTCCATACTGCTCAGACGCCATCTTCATCCTCCCCGCCGATGGTCAGGGTGTCTTCAACAACACTTCCTGAATTCATCAGCACCTGCATGTAAACTGAACAGGTCCGGCTCCCGATGGAAAAAAGGGTGTTGAGCTTGACCACGCGAGCGACGCCTTCGGTCTCCAGAATCCGCTTGCGGATCAGCAGGTCCACGGTACTCTTCTCACGCAGCGCTGCGCCGAGGATGCCCTTTCCGTCCTGATACCACGGCAAGCCCGAAGCGGTATTCAGGAACCATTCCGCACGCTCCCGGAACAGGCGCGTGCGGATGCGCTGAATGACTTCATCGTCACCCGTTGCAATGCCGCCCGTCAGGTCGCCGTTTTTGAATTCCAAGTCCCAAGCCATTCGGTTTCCCCTGTTCCCCATGAACGTATGGGAAAACGCCCGGCGCGTTCACCCTGAACAAGTTCCGGCAAACGCGAGCATCTCATTTGTTGATTTATATAAAGTAATCTATATACCATACGGATACCCTTTGGAGGTATCCGTATGGGCCAACATATCCTCGCCGTTGTGCTGGCGGTACTGGTCATGGCAAACGGAGCGCAGGCCGGGGGCAACGAATGGAACGACTCGTTCCCCAAGGCCAAGAAAACGCTGGAACGACAGGTCTATCATGACCATCGGGTCACCCTCTACTGCGGGGCCGCGTTCGACGAAAAGAAAAACGTCGCCCTGCCGGAAGGCTTCAGGGCCCCGAAACACGAGAAACGGGCCGGAAAGGTCGAGTGGGAACATGTCGTCCCCGCCGAGAACTTCGGGCAGGCTTTCCCGGAGTGGCGCGAGGGCGATGCGCAGTGTGTGGACACGAAGGGGAAGGCGTTCAAGGGCCGCAAGTGCGCGGAAAAGGTGAACCGGGAATACCGACTCATGCAGGCCGACCTATACAACCTCTACCCGGCCATCGGTGCGGTCAACGCCCTGCGCCAGAACTACAACTTCCAGATGCTGCCCGGCGAGGAGCCGGATTTCGGAAGCTGCGAAATGAAGATTGCCGACCGCAGGGCCGAGCCGCCCGTCCGGGCGCGGGGGCAGATCGCCCGGACCTACAAATATATGGCCGACGCCTACGCCCCGCGTTACCGCATGAGCCGCCAGCAGGCTCAACTCATGGACGCATGGGACAGGATGTATCCGGTGGAGCAATGGGAATGCACACGGGCCCAGCGCGTCGAGGCCTTGCAGGGGAACGAGAACCTCTTCGTGAAGCGGCCTTGCCAAGACGCCGGGCTGTGGTAGGCGGACAATGTGTGTCTCTTATGGCCCCGCCCGGGACTTTTTCACTTCACGGGGCCACCCGTCGTCCCGTCGCCCGTCTGTACGCCTTCGTGCGTATGGGTGCCGAGCACCACACCGTCCTTGTCGGTGAACGTCCCGTTCGTGGAGCGGCAGTCTCCAGAAAAGGTGTTCCCCTGTCCGCTCAGGTCCATGTTCTGGCTCTGGACAGTACACTGCGCGTCAGTTCGCATGGCGATGCCGGACGGAGCCGAGGTTTCGAGCTTACCGCCGCTCATCTTCATGACCGCGGTTCCGTCCGTCATCGTGATACCGTCCGGGCCGAGGCTGATGTAGCTCCTGCGCTCCCTGTCCCGCAGCTCGATGGCTTCCGTGCTGTAGTCCGCGATCTCCACGGCGTCGGACGACAGACCGGGAATGAAGATGGCGTCCGTGAGGCTGTGGCCGCGCGGCTGTATCAGCGTCGGGTCGCCATAAAAGGGCGGCGCGGCCACGTCCCCGGTCTGCAAAAAGTTGTCGAGCCCGCGATCAGGGATGACGAGCAGCCCGGTGTCCCCAGGCTGGACAGGTACGGTCAGCAGAAAGCCCGCCGTCTGCGCGAACGGCAGCACAACGGGCACCCCGGAAAGCTGCGGCAGGCTCCGGTAGCTGACTTCCTCGCCCAGCGTGATCTTCATCTGGGTAGTGGGCTGCACGGTGACGCGAACGGGCGGCCCCGGCTGGAAGGCGAGCACCTTGGCGGGCATGGCGACGTGCAGGCCGTCCATCATGCGCCGCATCTGAAGGCGCAGGTTCTCGGATTCGGACGTAACGGAGTAGTCTGCCATCACTTTTTCCCCGGCGGGAACCGGAAGGACTCAATGTCCATCGTCCACGCCTCGCTACAGGCGTCGATGTTGATACTCATGGTGTGGATGCGATACGTTCCGCTCAGGCGGGGATTGAGCGTGCTGTTGACCTTGATGGAGTGCCCCGCGCTGATGCCGGGAACGTAGAGCGCCTTGATCTTCACCCCGGACTGAATCTGCAGCGGTCCGGTCAGCGTCGGGACGATGTTGATCAGGCCGCCGTTCTCACCGTTCAGCTCAACGTAGCTGCCGAGCATGAAACGGTCCCCGATGGCCGTCACCTCGCCGTCCTGTACGCTCCACGAAAAGCCGTGTTCTTCGCCGAGCCGGGTCAGGCCGTCTTTCGTCGCGCCCGCGTAGCTCCAGCCGCGTGGACCGATGTTCCCGGTGACGCCCTGAAAATTCCCGCCCTGCACCGTCATTCCCGGCAGATCGGACGCCAGCTTCTGCGCCGCGACGCTCACGGGTGTACCCGCGCCAAAGGTTACGGAACTGACACCGCGCACAAGGGAACCGTACCCCGGCAGGGCCACCAGCCTGGTCACGATGTCCGGCCCGTTCCGCTCCGAACTTGAGGACATGACCGAGCCCTGAAAGACTTTCCGCAGGTCGGTGTTGTTCCACCCCGCCTCGACCGTGATCTTGGTGAGGCTTCCCTTGATGGCGTTCCGGGTGTCGCGGGACAGGTTGTAGATGGAAACCTGCGACGGCTGCGGCATGCCCATGAGCGTCTTCTGGAAGGTGCCCGTCACCCGCAGGCCCTCAGGCGTCCCGTCGCTCTTGAACTGCACGATCTCGCCCCGACTCTTGCCCCGCCATTCTTCGAGCGGACCGAGCGTGACGACGATGCGCCGCAGGAACGGACGGTTCGGCGTGGAGCTTTTCTTTTCCGCGGCCATCATTCCCCCGCAAGCCGGATCGCTTCACCGAGCGTTTCCATCGGGTCGCCGAGCGTGAACGGGGATTCCTCCCCTTCCGGGAACCACAGGACGTTGAGCGTATCGCCGGGGGCCTCCTCGTCGCCGGGCCTGCCCCGCGAGAGGGTCACCACAATGTTCTCGCCATTGAAGGCATCGCCATAGCCCGCAAGGCAGTTCGGGCTCCCCGGAACCAGCTTCACCCCGGACGCCAGCGCGTTGCCGTCAGCGTCGGAAATGTCGAGCAGCCACGCGGATTCCTGCCCGACCACATAGTAGGAACGGAAAAAATAGGTGTTGGAGCCGAGCACCACGGAAAACGTGCGCTCACCGTCCGATGTGAGAGGAAGGAGGTATGCCATAGGGGGAGGATAGACGAGAACCGGCGTCTACCTCACCCTGAACATGTTCCGCCGAAAAATCTCGGCGTTCTGATAACGCTTCTAAACCGCCTACGCGGCGGATAACTGTGGGGGCTACTCCGTTCCGATGGCCGGCTACTTCTAAACCGCCTACACGGCGGATAACGGCTGCACGTCCGCGAAATAGCGCCCGTCGCTGTGAGCTGTCACTCAAGATGAGAATTTGTTGCAGCCAACTTGAGAATGTGAACTTGTGAAAAATTCGATTGGCACGATGTTTGGATATGGCAAAAAAAGGCTCCTGTTTTTGGAGCCTTTTTTTGTTCATCAGAAGTTCCGGATCAGGACTTCTCCGCTCTTCAGGTTCTTGCCATTGGAGCAGGTGTAGTTGACCTCTGCCTCCTCAAATCGGAAGCTCTTGAAGATCTCCCGGACGCCCGGCGTATCGTTCAGGGATAGGATGAATTTCCCCTTTACGCCCGCCAGCAGCTCCGCCAGCTTCCCGAAGTCTTCGCGGCTGAAGAAGCCCTTCCCATAATATTCCTCACAGTCCCAGTACGGCGGATCGATATAGAAGAAGGTGGTGGGCTTGTCGTACCGCCTGATGACCTCATGGTATGGCAGGCATTCCACATACGCCCTCGCCAGACGCAGATGCGCGGCGGAGAGCGTTTCTTCGATGCGGAGCAGGTTGAGCTTCGGGCCCCGTACAGCGGCGTAGCCGAATGACGGGTTGGTGATCCGCCCGCCGAAGCATTGCTGCTGCAGGTAGTAGAATCTCGCCGCCCGCTGGATGTCCGTCAGCGTGTCGGGTTCGACACGTTTCAGGCGCTCAAACTCGTCGCGGGCCACCAGCACCCATTTGAAGTAGCGCACAAACTCTTCCAGATGATGCTGAATACACCGATAAAACGTCACCAGCTCCTTGTTGATGTCGTTGATGACCTCGACCTCGGACTCGGGCTTTCTGAAGAGCACCCATGCCGCGCCCGCAAAGGGCTCGACATAGCAGAGGTGCTCGGGAATTTGGGCCACAATGCGCTTGGAAAGCTGGTACTTGCCGCCCATCCAGCCCGCCAGCGGCGAGCGGATGGGCTTGAAGGCTTCGTTATCTTGGGTCACTCACAGTCTCGTTTCGGCCCTCTCGAGGCTCCGGGCTGGCGCTCACGGCCCGCAGGAAGTTGTACGCTTTGCAGCGCGGACATTTGAGTTCAAGGACAAAAGCCTCGCCTTTCGCCAGCAGTTTTCCACACTTGTGACACCGGATGTCCTTCAGATCAGCCATTTGATACACCTCACTGCTTGCACCGGACTCCGGCCTCTGATAGCGTGACTGCGCCCTGACTCAAGGGCATCCACGCCAAGGGCGGAATCACTGCGGGCATCCTCGTAAAGCCCGTGGTGCCGTGGGGAGCTGCGTCCTGTTTGCTGTATGGACGCCTCTCCGAGGGGGCAGTCGCATGCCCCCTCCTTTGCCGTCGGAAGCTCCCCAAAAAAGGAAAGCCTCTGGTGCGTACCATGACGCAAACCAGAGGCGTTTTCCGTAATCCTCGCAAGCTGTGCAAACTATTTTTCAGCCGTGCAATATGCTTGTGTTTTACTTAGTTATCCCGTATAATCCATTGAAGATTTGGGGATATTGCAGGCTCATTCAAGGGGAGTGACAAACCCCTCCTTGATGAGATCTTCGATATGCCCCTCCACCGTTGTGCAGCGTATTATGCTGCCGCTATAGACCTGCGCCCGTTCAGCAGAGTCCTTCATCCACTCCTCCAGCGTATCCGCGGGCGTCATTACCATTTCATTCATGATTTCCGCCAATTGGCGGAGGCTGTCCGCCTCGGCGATCTTCCCGTTCAGCATCCTGTACTTCATCTTTCCTCCCTCGCCGCAAATACGGCGCTGCGGTTTCTGTAAAATTCCGCTATGTTGGCGTCTATCCCGTCAAAAAGCTCTATGGTAAGCCTCGTCGGTTCGCTGCCGACGAGCTTGTATCCCGGCTTGCCGTCAAGCTTTATCGCGGCCACCCGAAGCCCTGTGCGGCGGAGGCGGGCAACCGTGGCGCGAGCCGTATGCGGGAGCCATCCGAAGTGCTCCTGCAGGGCCTCAAGCGTCACCGGACCTTCGGCAAGCATCGCAGCGAGCCGTCCCTGCACTCCGCCGCGCACCGCGATTTCCGTGCTGGTGGGCCTGCGGCAAGCCTCGATGAATTGCTGCAGGAAAAGCACCCAGTTGGTGATCTTCGCCGCGTTGATTGTCCCGCTATGCTGGCGGAATTCAATTGTTTTGTGGACATAGTAGCTTTGTAGGTTGACTTTGAAGTAACGCCCGCCCTGCGCGTTGGCAAGGTCGCGTATCGTCCCGGCGCTCCGGAAACGTTCGCTCCGCGCCAAGCCTATCACGCTGCCGCAGTAGGTGTTCGTGTTCCCCCGGCGGCTCGGCGGCATGAAAGCGTCTATCTCGCTTTCATGGTCAGCGTAGCGGGTGACGATGGCGCGGATGTCGCTCGCCGTCAAGTCGGCAGCGTCAAGATGCACATGGTATCCGCAGCTTCGGTTCGCTGTGGCCCCCATATCATCCAGCGCGGTTGCGGCCTTGCGGACCTCTTCAATTCCAGCGTCTCCCCGCAGGACCGGGCTGACAAGCTCGAATCCGCCCCGGACGCTGGCGTCGCTAACTATTTTCCAATGGCTACGGGTTTCGTGGTTGTAGCCCTCCTCGCGCACCTCGATCCCCACCCCGGTGAGTGCCGTCGCCGCCTGTTCCCGCGTAATCCCGACCATCTCCAGCTCAATCCCAAACTTGCGATCCATATTGCTAACCCCTTGGTTTGTATTTCGTTTCCGCTCCGTGGCGTGGTCATGTGTTCGCTCTTGTTGCAGATGGATGCAAGTCATTTCTTATCGATTTTAAAGGATTTTTTAGGATCGATGCGGCCCCTTCCGAATTCATCCGGAAGGGGCCGCATCCGTCAGGCTGCGTTGGGGAAGTAGACGATGTATCCGAGCCCCATCGAGTCCATGCTGCTTGTCCCGAGTATCACGCCTAGCTCGTAGGGGGTGAGGTCTTCAATGCCCCCCGCAAAGTCGGCAAGGGCCAGAGCCAGCTCGAAAGGCGGCGTATCGGTATCCACATGCAGGCCGGGGCACGTCCTTCCGTGCATGCCTCTCCCCGAATAGGCGGGCAAAAAATAAATGCCGCTAGCATACCCATCGCAGAAGCCTTCAATAATTTCCGCTGCAGTTCTCATCTTAACACCTCGTTTTTGTTTGTTTTATGTGTTTTCCTGTTGCTGTGTGTTCGCTCTTGCTGCGAATAGATGCAAGTCATTTCTGCTTGATTTTGCAGGATATTTTAAGGGCGGGAATTTCCATCCCCGCCCTGTCCACTTACGCCGCCGAAGCCAGTACCTCACGGATATCGTCAAAGTCGCCGTACCCATGGCTCCAGCAGTCAACGATCTGGTAAAGCGTGGGGTCAAGCCCTTCCGCAGGCAAACCGAAGGCATGCACGCGGACGCCCATCGCACTCAGAATTCCCATCTGTATGGCCGCGCCGAGCGTCGGCTCTCCCAAATGTATGCCCATATCAATCCCTTCGGTAATGGCTATGGGCAGGATTTCCATGACATTTTCTGTTCCGTCGTCCACCCGCACCAGCTCGCAGTCCGGCAGTTCGCTTTTCAGCCAAGCTGAGAACAGCTCGTTGGCGAAATGACTGCGTTCCGTCTCGATCAGAAATATCCTCATACATCTTTCTCCTTGTAAGGTATCGTTATGGTTTGTTTTTCCTTTCCGTGACCGTGTGTTCGCTCTTGCTGCGAAGAGATGCAAGCCATTTCTTGCGATAAGCAGATGTTTTTACACAAAAAAAGCCGGGATTTCTCCCGGCCTTCATGCGGCACTGCATTGTGGACCCTCCAGAGCTACTCTACGGCCATGATGAAGTTTCCTCGATAGACAGGTATCTCCCCAGACGACTGCCCGGCAGTGATCAGAGCGCAGCGCCCCAGACGGTACGCGCATCCGATACAGTCTTCACTGCATGCGGCACCTGCGGCATCCTTGCACAAGGAAAGGTTTTCGGCAGCCTCTTCGGAAGTGGCCCAGAGCCACCCCAAACACTTGTCTGCTAGACAACGCCGTCCGGTATTATACGGGCACCATCCCTTGTTTGTTGCAGTATATCGGGTGATTAGATTCATAATCGCCTCCTCGTGACCGGACACTAGCTCTGTGTCCGCACGAGTCAACAGCTTTTTGCATCGGGCCTCCCGACGCCTCGTAGAGCTTCAGGCGCGGCGCGGCGTCCACCGCCTTTCTCAGTTCCCGCAGGCTGACGTGCTGATAGTGCCGGAGTATCATCCGCTCATCGACATGTCCCATCGCCGTGGACACGGCCTTCAGCGCTGGAGAGTGCGACAGCAGACGTGTGGCGAAGGCATGACGGAGATCATAAGGACGGATACGGCGGAAAATACCGGCCCTGCGGAGGGCATTGTGCCATCCCGTGGAAATGCTGCGAATTTTCCGGCCATGATGATGGATGACATATGGGCATCCCGCCTTGGCATCCTCTTTCGCCCATGCCCGGAGCGCTTCCAGAGCGTCCTTCGGGATGGGGATGGCCCTGTCCGCAGCCCGCGCACCCTTTTTGGCGTTCGGCATGTAGACGATGCGCTCCTGCAGATCCACGCGAGACCATTCCAGCCGAAAAAGCTCGCTCGGCCCGATGCGCGGGCCAAGCGCCATGCCGAGCAGGACTACCCGCTTGATATGCGGCGCGGCGACGCGGTAGATCAGACGGGCTTCATGTGCCGAAGGCGGCGTGATGCGTTGCGGCTCCACTTTCTTGAGCCGAAGCCCCGCGAGAGGATTGCTCGGAATATGCCGGGCGCGGATGCCCCAATTATATGCAGCCCGCAAGATGGAAGCCCGACGGTTGATCGTGGATGCGCCCACGCCTCTGGACTGCTGCACAGCTATCCATCCATCTACATCGTCAAGCGTCATGCGCAGGACCCGTCTTTTACCGAAAATATCTAGAATTGACGTGATATGATAAGTAGTTGTCTTCCTTGTAGCCGGATTTTCAAGCGACTGAAGATACCGCTCAAGCAGCTCGGCGACTGTAAGCGAGCGGGAGGAGCTTGCCAAAGCACGGCGTTTAGCCCGCTTAAGCAGGACTCTCTCCCGCTCATACTGCTCAGAGATAGCCCTTTCAAAGGCCCGGGCTTCAGCTTCAGCGCCTTCCCCCCTCCAGCTCCGTACTCGCTGCCGCCCGGCCCATGGATCACGATACGTGAGCTTCCAGCAATCCTTGTACGGGATATATTTCAAGCTCATAACTCCCTCCTTCGCATTTTCCGGCACAGAAACACGAAGAGGGGAGTCTTCGCAAGTCAGGATGGGTAAGACACGACGATGGCCGCCAGCGCCTTGCGATCCTCCGCCGACGACGCGGCCTCGACCTGCCCCAGCATCTCGGCGCGTCTTTCGGCAAGCAACGTCTGGATGTACTTGAAGCCCACCGGATCGTCGGCGCTCAGAGACAGGGTGTCCGCAGCGACGACAGCGGCGGACGGAGCCGTGCTCGATTCGACGACAAGCGCCTGAAAGACCGTGCTGTACCCCGAATCGATTTCGCGCACCTTCTCCGCCCGAAGCTCGCTGAATGGGCGCTCGGGACGTTCAAGCAATGCCCCGGCGGGAAGCGGGCCCAGGTCTTCGGTATAGCGGGGCTCGGAGCGCCATGTGTCCCCGGGAAGCCAGTATTGCGTCCCGCCTTCCTTCCGGCCACGCTCATCCGTCTTCTGGCGGTGATCTTCGATCAGCACCCACCCTTCCCCGGTCCAGCGGGCGGTATGCCCGGCAGGGATGTCTGCGGGCGGGGGCGTCGGCGTCGCGCCCGTAGCTTCGAGGATATACTCCCCGTTGGGTCGTTGGGTCGCGTCGCGGTTTCCCGTGTGTTCGCCTGTGGTCAGGTCGTACATGTACATTTGAGGTATGGTCATATCTATCTCCTTTTGTTGGGGTTATGGGTTAAGGAAAAGTCTTTCCGAGGGTGGACGCTGGGGGTGAACCGGGAAGCCGGGAGTCGGCAGGGTGATACGATACGAGAAATTACGGGCTTAGTGGCTAATCTCGTGCGTACCGTACCAAGTGTAGATCAAGGTCCATTCGAAAATCATCCATATGCTAATTTGTCAGTAACAGTCGGGGGAGACAATTTTGGCTCGGAGGGTTTATATTTTAGGGTTTCCCGTGCTGTCCCGACCGCCGATGAAAACCGTCCGGTCAATGTCGCACTTCCCGTGTGTATATATCTTGGCGTATAATCATAACTTTTAACCTTATGGTAGCCTTTCCGGTTGGAACTAGAATTATCTGGGTATACATGTTTAGGCCGACACGCCCAGATAGAAAATCATAGGAATGTTGACCGATTCTGGTGACACTTTTGAAGATTTTCCATAAACGGAGTTAGAACGAGAAGCATCAAAACCTATAGTAATCTGATAATCCATTATGGAATAGGAGTCTGACGCAAGATTATCCTCAGTCATTCCTATTTTGTAAAAAGCACCACTCCCCCCACCCTTATCCCGTCCAAAAAGAATAGCGTACTGCCCCTCGATGTTGGGTAGACCTGCCGGAGTGTACGTCCCAGCCCCGGCTGCCCCCGTACAAGCTCGGAAAGGCTAGGTGCATTGGTAAAAGCTATATACATTGGCCGAGATACAAGACTACTGGCAGAGCTGTGTTGATCGGGCGATTTTCATTTGATGTAGGTACGACACGAGATGCATCAAAAGTAACACCGTCGCCAGCCCCAATTTCTATCAAGGCCGAGTCATTAACGCGAAAGAGCTGACTTTCGTTATTTGCTGGATGTACAAAAGCACCATAAACAGCACCCTGTTCAGGAGTTGTGATCGGAAAATCCCACACAGAGCCAATGATATTGCGGATTGCATCGCTCTGTGTTGAACCTGCCGCCCTGCTTCCCCCCGCCCAAGCTCGGAAAGGCGCGTGATAAAGGAAAAAGTCATGCGTTGGTGCCTAGATAGAAGACTATCGGAAGGTTGACCGACGCGGGCATGACAGTATTTGAAGCGCCATAGATCGAATTCGCTAGAGATGCGTCTAATATGCAACCGTCAAACGGTGCGTCTTTATAAAGCGTACCGTAACCCCCAAAACCACCTGCAAGGAGCGATTTAAAAGCTCCGGTACATTCGGCAGCAGTAACACCTTTGTCTTGTTGTGCAAAATGTCCGAACGTACCTGTGATATTCGGCAAACCCGGCGCGTTGTATCCACCGGCCCCGGCTGCCCCCGCACAAGCTCGGAAAAACTGGTCGCCCAGCTTAGGAACGTATAATCCTGTAGGGTTAGCGGCATTCGGTCGCCATTTGCCAAGGTTGGCGGCGATGGTCGCGGCATTGGCGTTGTACGCAAGCAGCATTCCGTTGAACCCACCAGCGTCATACACTTTTTTCAATTCAGGCCAGTCGGCGAACAAAACAAGATCACCGTTCGCCCAGACGTGATTCGCAGGGAGGGTCGTCGAGCGCCAGTAGCGCGGGACGCCGATCATCGACAAACGGAAAGCCTCGCAATAATCCAATGCTTTTTTGTCGGCTGCGGCGAGAAGGCCGTTTTTGGCTTGGGTGGCCACGGCGTAGGTGGTGTTCGTATCGATGTCGCCTACAAGCTGATAGTAGGTGCCATCATAGACGAATTCGTAAGTGCGGTTGGCTGCAAGATAGCCCGCAGAGATGGCGGCGTTGCGGTAGCGGAGGGCTTTGGCCCCGGTGCCGTTTACGTTGAGGGTTGGGCTCGCGGACGTATTCGTGACTGTGAAGCGCACGGTGATACGCGAACCCGTGGCGAGTGCGAAGCCCGTGCAGGCGACGACTTTGGCCGCAGTCGCGGCTTCGGTGGCGCAGCTGCCGTAATGGGTGATGTTGGCCGAGCCGTTGAAGCTAACCCCATCAATGGTACGGGCGGTGGCAAGTTTCGTGGCCGAGCCCGCATTTCCCGAAACAGTCGTTTGCTCGGGGTGGACATGGTCCTCCCTGGCATATTTCGAGGACGTGCCCACGGCGGCGGTCCCGGCGGCTTTCGGCGCTGCGGCGGCGGGGGTGTAGGTTGTGTTGGTGTCGACATCGCCCACCAGCTCATACTGCGTGCCGTTGTAGACGAATTCATAGGTCCTGTTCGCCGCCAACGTCCCGGCGGCGACGGCGGCACCTCGGTAATAGAGGGGCTTTGCGCCCGTCGAGGCGACGTTCAGCGTCGGAGAAGCCGCCGTATTCGTGACCGTGAATTTCACGCGAACGACTGCGCCCGTGGCAAGGGTGAAGCCCGTGAGAGGAACCGCCTTCTCCACGGTCGCGGCTGCGGTCGAACAGGTCCCGTAATGTGTAATGTTGGCCGATCCGTTGAAACTGACTCCGTCGATGGTCCGAGCCGTGTCAAGTTTTGTGGCGGAACCGGCTTTTCCAGAAACAGTCGTCTGCGCGGGGTGTACGTGATCGCCGCGAGCAAAGGTGTCCTTCTCCGTGCCGACCGCTGCCGTGCCGGGTGCTTTGGGCGTCGTGCCGGATGCCTTGGCATGGCCGTACTGCGTATCGCTGGCGGCACCGTAGGTCGTGGCCGTGGAAGTGTGCGCCTTGGGCGTCCGGGCGTCCGAAAGTCGGACGTCGTTGCCTTGGCACGCGGTCCCAGCGGCATTTCCGTATGTGACGACGAGGGTTCGGTCGGCTTCGAGCGTGCCGCCTCCAGAGAGGCCCGTCCCGGCCTTGATCTGGACGTTCTTGCGGGCCAGTGTTTCGTGCGCCCCACTGTCCTTGTTGTGTACGTCGACTTCATGCTCAACGTACTGCTGAGTGGCCAGAGCCTGACTAGCGATCTTGATCTCGACGAACGTCGCATTGGCTGACGGTAGATGAAAACGTTCGAGAAATTCAGCGGCTTGCCCCGTAGAGATCAGGGGTTTGTGCATCTCGTCATGCGGCCCGACGGCGACGAGATCGCCATCTTCGTCAAAGATGCCCCACTCCCGAATCCAGAACCCGCCCACGTTGTTGGGGATGACGGCATCCACAAGCAAGTCGGTGGGATCATCAGGGTTTACCATGACCGCGTTGGCGAGCCCGCGCCAAACTTCATGGACCAAAGACGTCTGCGCCGCCCTCACGATGGGGAGGCTGCCGTTGCCGTCGCCGACCGCCACGTGGGTAAGCTTTTTGCGCTCCCCTCCGGCTCGAAAGGCCGTTTCCTTGTCCAGACCCTTTTGCGTCCAGATGCCCTGCAAAGTCGTTTCCGCCATGATTACGCTATCCTGTGTTCTATGGTGACGATCTGATGAAGAGCCGCTCCGAGCGCCACTGGCGCGGGTTGCGGCGGCAACGCCTCTTTTGCCTTGATGAAATGATCCATGATGACCGTGGACTGGGCGCACGCGCCAAAGCCCATCGGGGCTTGCTGCTCGACCCCGAACTGGACCCACTTCAAGACCGACCGTCCGGGCTTGTACTGATCGGCCAGCGCGAAGACGCGATCTACGTCATCGGCGGCGAAGTCCGCCGGGGGTTTGAGCAGGTGTATCTCAAAATGGGCATACAGTTCGGGGTGTTGTTCCCGGCTGTTGACGATCTTGCACGACCCAAAGCCGTACTCCTGCAAAATTTTCGGCATGCCGAAGGTCTTCGGCCCGAGCCGATGCCACGCGAAGGCCCTCTCGACGCGCAGCCGGAACTGCTGGTCCGAGTCAAAGCGTGTCCGCTCCACGCCCCGCGACTCGCCGTACAAGGAGATCAGAGCTTCATCGGCTTTCGGGGGCAGGAACTGCGCCTGCAGCCAGCGCATATCTTTCGCTGCATCGTCCGCGTAACGGCAGATGC
>CALVEZ010000066.1 GCA_944326695.1 Candidatus Bilophila faecipullorum
CTAAAGAAAGTTTCCCCTCCCCCTCCCCAAACCCCACCCCCTCCTCTTCAAAGACTTTCGACTTTATCGAATCCCTCTTGTCATCTTTCCCATCAAACCGAGTACGCCTCAAAGCATGGCTTTGAGGCGTACTGAATTATTCATTCAAGAGAAAGAGATGTGATTCCACTCCAAGAACAAAATCCGGTCAACGGCCTTCCAGCGCATCCTCCCCGCCGGAACGAACTCCCGCCGCGCGGCCTCCCCACCAGTCGAAAGTCTTGGGAGGGGATGGGAGGGGTTCGGGGAGGGAAGGGGGACCTTTCTTCAGAAAGGTCCCCCTTCCCTCCCCGAGAACGCTACACCCGCCGCAACAACAACGGCAAAAGCCGCCACAGGGCGATGGCCGCCGCGATGATGTTCGCGCTCCACGCCCCGGCGAAAGGCGGGATGAGACCACGTTGCCCGAGGGTCGTCCCGAGAGTGTAGACCGCGTAATAGAGAAAGGTGACTACAAGGGCAAGGGTCACGGCGATATAGATGTTGTCCTTCCACGACACGATGGCCGTCGCGACGAAGGCCATGACCAGAATCGAGGCGGCGTAGGCGATCTTGGCGTGCCACGCTGTGCGCAGGCTCTCGACGTTTGAGCCGGAGGAGCGCAACTGCTCAATGGCCTCTCCAAGCTGCCAGAGGGGGAGCTGCTGCGGCTTGGTGGTCGTGCTCACGAGCCGGAAGGTTTCCGGGTCCTGTGCGAGGGGCAGGATGAGTTCAGGCTGCACCACCTGACTGAAGGCGGCGGGCGTGTAGACGCGCACATCCCGCAATACCCAGTGATCCGGCGCGGCGGAAAAAGAGGAAGCCTGCACGATGCGCTCGATGCCAAGGCCGTCCTCGGACAGCTCATAGCCGGAAAAACCCGTCCCCTGCGCCTTCGGATCAAGGGTCTTCAGGGACACGATCCAGTCCCCGTCCGCGAACCACACGTCATGGAGGACCGTGGCCGCAAGGTTCTTCTTGCGCACTTCCTCCTGCCAGATGCGTGCGGACTCGCGCTCGCCCGCTACACCGAGATACTCCGAAAAGCCAAGCTGGACGCAACTCCAGAATACGCCGCAGAGAATCATTGAATTCGCCACCACGCCGAGCGAAATCCCCCCGGCCTGCAAAGCCGTGAGTTCCCGGTTGCGGGCCATGAGGCAAAGCTGAATAACCGTTGACAGCAGGAAGATGACCGGCAGAATCTGGGAAATGACCAAGGGCGTCTTCACCACGAAATAGGTGAGAACCATGCCCGCCGAAAGCCCCGCCTCGATAAAGTTGTCCAGACGCTCGAAGAGGTCGGTCAGCACATAGAGGCCGATGCCCACGCCAAGGGTGGGGAGAAGGATAAAGGCGTTGTTCCGGGTCAGATAACGGAAAAGAAGGCTCATGACACCCTCCGGGCCCGCAGGTTGCGGAGGAAGGAAAGAAGATGCGGCGTGCGCTCCTGCGCAGTCAGGTGCAGGCCGTAGATGCCGAG
Source organism: Candidatus Bilophila faecipullorum (assembly GCA_944326695.1). Classification (GTDB taxonomy): domain Bacteria; phylum Desulfobacterota; class Desulfovibrionia; order Desulfovibrionales; family Desulfovibrionaceae; genus Bilophila; species Bilophila faecipullorum. The sequence continues at coordinate 1,502 of CALVEZ010000066.1, forward strand.
GCAGAGGAAGAGCACATTCGGCGCCCAGAGCCCGATGACCGGCGGGATGGTGCCCGCCTCGCCCGTACTGAAGCCGAGCGACATGAGGCTGTAGTAGACGAAGAACATGCCGAGGGCCAGCACGAGGCCGGTCTGCCGGTGCAACCCCTCAAAGGCTGCGGCCAAGGGGAGGACAAAGAGCGTCAGCGCGATGCAGGCCATAGGATAGGCCCAGCGTTTCTGCCGCTCCACATCAAGCTTGTTGGCGTAGTTGACGTCGCGTTGCAGAGCCTCTTCGCGCGTAATGCTCGAAAGCTCGCTCCACGACATCTCGCGGGGCCGTACCTCTCCCAGATCAAGATTCTTGAAAAGGGAATCCAGAGGCAGCCGCACCGTGTAGCCGTCAAAGGCCAGTACGGATGAGCCCTTGTTGTCCGTGGTGTATATCTTGCCGTCATGCAGCCGGAAAACGAGTTCCCCGCGCTCCGCATCAGTGTCGATGCGGCCCATGGGGGCCAGGATGGTCATATGCCGCTCGGGATGCGAACGGTCGTCCACCAGCACCTGCGCCATCTCGCCGTCGCGCGGGCTGACCTGCCGGGCGAAGAGCACCAGATTGGGAAAATCGTTGTTGAACACCCCCGGCTGGACCACGATGCGCGCCCGGGTATTGGCGATGTCGAGGACGGTTTCCCGAAAGTGCCCCATGCCCCACGCCAACCAGTGCAACGAAACCCACAGGGTCAGCAACATGCAAAGGACGCTGAACAGCAAAGGCGCGGGCAGCATCTGATAAATATTGATGCCACCAGCACGCAGCGCCACCAGCTCCCGGTCCGTGCTCATGCGTAAAAAGGTGAGGAAGACGCTCAGCATACAGGCGATGGGAATGACGAGCATCAGGAACAGGGGCGTCATGTAGGCGAAGAGCAGCACCGTATCCAAAAGGCCGAGGTCCAGCCCAAGGAAAAGATCGCGCATCTGCACGGCGCGGCTGATGAGGATGAGCGTGAGCAACACGCCCACGCCCAGAAGGAAGAGGTTGACGATTTCCTTGAATATCTGTCTCTGGAGAAGAGAAGGCATCGGGCGGCGTCCTGTGGGGTACGGCGTTAGCGGGGTGAGGGGACGGCCTGCTCCCGCGGTTCCTCGAACACGCGGGAGAGCCGCTGGCCGTCGAGCGGCGACAGATTGAAACGCATCCCCGCCTCGTCGAGCAGCCGGGCAAGCGGGACGTCAGGGCGGCTTTTCCGTTCCTCTTCCACATATTCCACGGCACGGCGCACGAGTTCGCCGTGTTCGACAAGCGGCATGGGCTCCTCCGGCGTTAGAACGTGACGGTATCGCCGGGCTTCATGGAAACGCAGCGCACGCCGGGTGCGACGGACGCCAGATGTTCCTCGAACGAGGACGGATCGGAGGCGATGACCGGGAACGTCCCCCAATGCATCGGGATGACCGCCTTCGGACGCAGAAGGCGCGCCGCATGAGCGGCCTGCAGGCCGTCCATCGTGAAGAAGCCGCCGACAGGCAAAAGGGCGAGGTCCAGCGGATAAAGCGAGCCGATAAGCTCCATGCTCGAAAAAAGCCCGGTGTCGCCCGCGTGATACACGGTGAAGCCTCCCGGCATGGTGACGACGAAACCCGTGGGCACCCCGGACTCGGAAGAATGGAAGGCCTGCGTCATGGTCACGCGGATACCTTGTACTTCAATGCTTCCCCCGATGTTGAAGCCCATCCCGGCGGGCAGGCAGGATTCGGGCAGCCCGGCCTTGACGAGGCGCTCGCCCGTGCCCACCACGCAGCCGCACAGAGCGCCGGTGGCCTTGCAGATGTCCACGGCATCGCCCACGTGATCGCCGTGATCATGCGTGACCAGTACCAGATCAGGTTTGGCCGCCGCATTCCATGTCACCGGGGCGGAGGGGTTGTGCGTAAAAAAAGGATCGATCAGCACGGAAACGCCGTCGCAAGAAATCTGAAAATTGGAATGACCGTACCATGTGACGGAAACGTTCATGATATAACTCCTTTCGTAAAAAGGGAAAACGGAGGGTATGCTTCCGGCGGTCCGTTAAAGGCGCCGTCAAAAGAATGTCCTGTCCACGACCATACAGCTTGACAGGACGCGGCACAAGAGCTAGCTTTCCTCTCCTGTGGTGTCCCTTCGGGGAGATTACGCGCCCGTAGCTCAGTCGGATAGAGCGTTAGCCTCCGGAGCTAAAGGCCGTGCGTTCGAATCGCGCCGGGCGCACCAGTGAAATCAAGCCCTTACGGATGACAATCTGTAAGGGCTTTTTTTACGCCTCCGTCTCCTCGGCCCAAGAGCGGAGCATTCTTTCTCATGCCCTTCGCCGTATCCAAGGCGGCGCGCCTTCTCCGGCCAAAGGCTGCGGCCCATACCCGGACGTTGGGGAGCCCGATCCAAGCGGGTCCACACCATGCCGTCCTAGGTACATCCGCCCCCAGCCCCGGCGTCGTCTCGCGTCGCCTCCCTTTATACGCTCTCCCGGCCATAGAGTATGGAGACGCCCTCCAGCCGCGGAACGTGTCTGTTTTTCCCTTGATTTCTTTTCGGGTAAAGCCCATATCCTTCGACAGGGGCGCTCGTCATGGGCTTGCAACGCACTGGTATCACTGTCTAAAAGGACAAGCTGTAAAAGGCTTATTTTTACAATGATCCCAATATGTTGTCTACTGGATAATGATACGGTCCCAGCCAACCGCCGCGTTCTTTCTCATGGAAGGCGAAGCGTATAAAGAGAGGGGCGGAATGAAAAAAGTGCTGCGCTTGCTCAAACAATGGACGCTTCTTATCGCCCTTGTGACAGGCGCCGTGGGGCACAGCTTCTTTTCGCGCTTTACGCCCCTGACGCCGTGGCTTCTGGCCGCCATGCTTCTTTTGACCTTCTGCAACATCTCCCCGCGCGATCTGCGCTTTCATCCGCTGCACATGCTGCTCCTGAGCCTTCAGGTGACGATGGGGCTCGGCCTCTACGCCCTGCTTGTGGGCTGGCATCCGGCCATTGCGCAGGGGGCCTGCATGTGCGCCCTGACGCCCACAGCTACGGCGGCGGCCATCATCACCGGGATGCTCGGCGGCAGCGTCGGCTTTCTGGCCGCCTACACGTTCATCAGCAGCCTTGCCATCGTCGTGGTAGCTCCCATCGTTCTGCCGATGATCGCCACCGTGCAGGTGGACGCCTCCTTCCTCGACACCATGGCCAACGTCTTCATGCGCGTAGGCCCGACCATGCTCGTACCCCTGCTGCTGGCGTGGTTCATCCAGTATACCGCCCCCAAGGTCAACGCGGTCCTGCTGCGATGGGGCATCCTGTCCTACTACATCTGGGCGATGATGCTGATCATCCTTATGGCGGGCACCTTTGACGAACTCCTCAAGCCCGGCGAAAAGGATTACCGGCTTGAAATCTTTCTGGCGCTTACTGGCGTAGCCGTCTGCACGGCCAACTTCATACTCGGCAAAGGCATCGGGTCGCGTTTCCACCGGCGCATCGCCGCCGGGCAAGGGCTGGCCCAGAAAAACATCATCCTTCCGATGTGGCTGACCTTCCAGTATCTCGATCCCATCGCCTCGGTCTGTCTGGCCTCCTATTCCGTCTTTCAGAACATCGTCAACGCCACCCAGATATTCCTGAAAGGACGCCGCGACGACCGCATCCTCGACCGTCTGCACGCCTTCCACGAAAAACGGCGTCAGGCCCGCGCCGATTCGCGCCTTATGACGGCGGAAGAACGCTCTGCGCTGCTTTCCGCGCTTCCCAAGCGTGTCAAACGCACGATTGAAGCCCGCGACAAAACCCCGCTCGGCACAAAACGGTTCTAGGCTCAGCCCATACAAAGGCCGTCAGCGAAGGCCGCTTTTTTCCAATGAGCCGGACGCGAGGAAAAAAGCGGCGGAGGCCAGCAACCCTCCCTCAAAAAGGCCTTTGGGGATCACGCCGTTGAGAAAAAGAGACGGTTTACAGTAGAGGCTTTCATGCGTTCCGAGCCCCGGCTCGCCACTCATGAAGGCCACGGCATCAAGGCCCAGCCCCGCGCCCGCCGGAGGGCCTCCCTTACTCTTCTTTCAATTGACGGCTCATGAGCGCCTGCACCGCCTCGCGGGGCGGCACATTCCCGTACAGCACGCCGTACATGGCGGTGGTGACGGGCATGTCCACGCCGAGCTGCTGCGCCAGCCGATACACCGCCTGCGTGGTCTTGACGCCTTCCGCGACCATGTTCATGGAGGCGGCGATGGCATTGAGCGTTTCCCCGGCCCCGAGCCGCAAGCCCACCTGACGGTTGCGCGACAGATCACCCGAGCAGGTCAGCATCAGGTCCCCGAGGCCGGAGAGCCCCATGAAAGTGGAGGCGCGAGCCCCGAGAGCCACCCCGAGGCGGCTTGTCTCGGCAAGGCCCCGGGTGACCAGTGCGGCGCGCGCGTTGAGACCAAAGCCGAGGCCGTCGCTGAGACCGGCGGCGATGGCGATGACGTTTTTGATCGCGCCGCCCAGCTCCACGCCGGGCACGTCCGAGCTGGAATAGGCGCGGAACCACGGCGCGGAAAAGACTTCCCGCAGCCGCGCGCCGAGGCGCTCGTCCCGGCAGCCGAGCACCACCGCCGTGGGCTTGCAGGACGCCACCTCCAGCGCGAACGACGGCCCCGAAAGCACAGCATAGCGCGACAGATGGCCGGGCAGCTCGTCGCGCACCATGCTTTCCGCCGTGACCAGCTCGGAAACTTCGATCCCCTTGGCCGTATTGACGAGCACGCAATCGGGCGGCACCGCACCCGCCAGTCCACGCAGGGCGGCGCGCAGAGCCTGACAGGGGACGGAGAGCACGAGTATCCCGACTCCCTCCAGCGCCGCCGCCTGTTCCGGGCCGCCCATGCTTCCCGCCACGGCCCGGATGCCCGGATGCAGGGGCACGCCGCGCAGATAGCGGGGGTTCTCGTGGTGCGCGTTGATATGCGCGGCCTGCGCCGCATCGCGCAAAAGCAGCGTCACGTCATGCCCGGCATGGGCCAGCAGGTGCGCCAGCGCCGTGCCCCAGCTTCCGCCACCCAGGACGGCTATCGGGTTGCCCATCGTTCTCCTCCGAAATATTCGGCGGGCCCGGGGCCGCGCGGCTTGCGGCCCGCACGGATTCCTCCTACAATACCCGCCATTGTTCCTCTATATCACTTCATGAGGCTTTTATGTACCGCAATACCAAAAATGTCCCTTACTACGTCTTTGGGCAGGGTTCTCTCGCGCAGCTTGGCGATTTGCTGAAACCCCGCCGCGAAGCCGTTGACGGCCCGGTGGTGTTCTTCGTCGATCATTTCTTCCGCGATCACGAGCTCATCGGGCGTCTGGGCATGGAAAAGGACGACCAGCTTCATTTCGTCGACTCCAGTTCCGAACCGGAAGTCGAGCATATCGACGCATTCAAGGCCGCCATCGTGGAGGCCGACGACCGGCTGCCCTGCTGCGTGGTGGGCGTGGGCGGCGGCGCGACCCTCGACACGGCCAAGGCCGTGGCGAACCTCCTGACCAACCCCGGCAAGGCCGAGGACTATCAGGGCTGGGAACTCGTCAAACATCCCGCCGTCTACAAGATCGGCATCCCCACCCTTTCCGGCACGGGCTCGGAATGTTCCCGCACCTGTGTCCTTACCAACATCCCCAAAAAACTCAAACTGGGCATGAATAGCGACTACACGGTTTTCGATCAGCTTCTGCTTGATCCCGACCTGCTCGCCACCGTGCCCCGCGACCAGTATTTCTACACCGGCATCGACACGTTCATGCACTGCGTCGAATCGCTGAATGGCAGCTACCGCAACGCCATCATCGACGCCTTCTCCGTGCGCGCCGTGCAGCTTTGCGAGGAAATCTTCCTGTCCGACGACATGATGAGCGAGCCCAACCGGGAAAAGATGATGATCGCCTCCTACATCGGCGGCATGGCCGCGGGCAACGTGGGCGTCATCCATCCCTTCTCCGCCGGGCTGGGCGTGGTCCTGCACGTGGCGCACGGCCTCGGCAACTGCCTTGCCCTCAACGTGCTCGAGGACATCTACCCCAAAGAATACAAGCAGTTCCGCACCATGATCGAACGGCAGGGCGTCCATCTGCCCACGGGCATCTGCCAAGGGCTCACGGAAGAACAATACGAAGGGCTCTATCAGGGCTGCATCGTGCACGAGAAGCCCCTTACCAATGCCCTCGGCCCGGATTTCAAAAAAATCCTCACCAAAGAAAACCTCATCGAACGCTACAAGAGCATCTAGCGCAAGCCCCTTGCGGGGCCGCCCGCCCCGCAAAGGCTGCGGAAAGGTCCGTACACGGATTGGTATCGGTACGCCGCCCCGCGCCCGGGGCGGCCCCCTGATGACCGGGCGATGATGATCTGAAATCGTGGTCCCCTGCCCTTGCGGGTGAGCCACCTCCCCGGCCCTCTGCCGTTTCCCCAACGCCAACGTATCCCGCGCAACGCATGGAACCCGGAGCGGACACGCCGTTTCGAGTTGCGTACCCGGCAGGGATAAGACAGGACAAGCTATGGACATCAAAGTGAATTTCAGCGGACGCGCGATCCGGTACACGGAAGAGGAGATCGCGGTGGTCGTGGAAGCCATGCGCAGCGCCGAGCCGTTGACGCAGGGCAAATACCTTCAGGGCTTTGAAAAGGCGTTCGGGGAATACATCGGGGCCAAGCACTGCTTCGCGGTCATGAACGGCGTTTCCGCCCTCGAACTCTCCGCGCAGCTTTGCAACTTCAAGCCGGGCGACGAGGTGATCATCCCCTCCCACACCTTCACCGCCTCGGCCTATCCCTACGCCAAGAAGGGCGCTAAACTCGTCTGGGCGGACGTGGACCCCATCACGCACGTGGTCAGCGCCGAAACCATCGAAAAGCGCATCACCCCGAAAACAAAGGCCATCGTGGTCGTGCACCTCTACGGCTACGTAGCGGACATGCCCGCGATCATGGCGCTGGCGAAACGGCATAACCTGCTCGTCATTGAGGACGCGGCCCAGTCCATCGGCGCGGAAGTGGACGGCGTGAAATCCGGCGCGTGGGGCGACATGGCCATCTTCTCCTTCCACTCCCACAAGAACCTCACCACCCTCGGCGAGGGCGGCATGCTGGTGGTCAAGGACCCGAAGCTCGCCGCGCTGGTGCCCATGCTGCGCCACAACGGGCATTGCGCCTATCCCGAGCCCCGGCCCAACTACTGGACCCCGGCCATGGGCAACGTGGACATGCCGATGCTCGACGGTGACATGCTCTGGCCGAACAACTATTCTCTCGGGGAAGTGGAATGCGCCCTCGGCATCAAGCTGCTGGAACGCATTGATACGATCAACGCCGAAAAACGCGCCCGGGCCATGCGCTTCATCGACGGCCTGCGCGATTTCCCCGAGCTTGAGTTCCTGCGCGAGGACACGCCGCGCCACAACTACCACCTGCTCGTCGCCTGCCTGAAAAACGGCAAGCGCGACGCCTTCATGCACGCCATTTCCGAGGAGAAGGGCATCAAGTGCGTGGTGCAGTACATCCCGCTGGACCGCTACGACTTCTACAAGAAGCTCGGCCTCGGCCACGCCGACTGCCCCAACGCCGACGCCTTCTTCGACGGCCAGATTTCCTTCCCCTTCCAGCACTGGCTGAGCGAGGAGGATTTCAGCTACATGCTCGCGTCCACCCGCGACGTGCTGGAGAGCCTGAGGAAGTAGTGGATGGGAAAGGGATTGCGAGATTGGGGAAGGGGAGGGAACCCTTCTGAAGAAGGGCTTCCCTCCCCTTCCCCAAACCCCATCCCCTCCCTCCCAAGACTTTCATAAACGGGTTGAGGCCAAGGACGCGGAGCCGCATCAGCCTGTTTTTCAACGCACGTTCCCCGGCTGTCCTTTTCTCCCAGCCTTAAAAGGGGAACACCTGACGTCCACAGGGCCGCCTTGAAACCGCGCAGGCGAAACAACGTTTTGGCTGCAAGGCGGCCCCGAGGGAGTCCGGGGGGAATTCGACCCGAAGGGGACGAAGCCGTGACCGTTAGGCGAGCTTGCTCGTCTTACGGGCATCGCACGCAGAGCGATTCCCCCCGGGCAGGGTCAAGGGGCGGCAGCCCCTTGCCGCCGGAGGCACCATCCCATGACAGAAACGCGACGCTGCATCGTCATCCCGGCCATCAAGAAAAACGCGGTCATCCCCGACCAGCTCGTCAAACGGCTGGCCGGGGTCACGCTCATCCAGCGGGCCATCGACACAGCGCGGGGCGTGGTCCCTGCCCGCGACGTCATCGTGGTCACGGACAGCCAGGAAATCAGCCTGATTTGCGAGCGCAACGGCGTGCGCGCCCATTACAACGCCGGCCTGCGCTTCACCTCGCTGGACATCATTTCCGAAATGAAATCCATCCTCCGCGAACTGGGCAACGACTACGGGCACATCATCGTGTACCGGGCAAGCTGCCCTCTCTTGACGTGGGTGGACATCGACGACGCCTACCGCCGCTTTCTGGAGGACGAAGCCGACTGCCTCGTCACCGTCAAAAGCGTGCGCCACCGCATCTGGGAAGTGCGGCAGGGGCGGCTTGAAGCCTTCCTGTCCGAGGACGAAACCGAGCTTGTGGTCGAAAGCAAGGCGCTCATCATCATCAAAAGCGACGCGCTCGAAGGCGGAAACATCCGCCGCACCGTGCCCTATTTCCTCAACGACCGGGCGATGGAAATCAACAGCTATCAGGACTGGTGGCTCTGCGAGCGGCTGCTCACCCAGCGCCGCGTGGTCTTCGTGGTGGCGGGCTACCCGGCCATCGGCATGGGGCACGTCTTCCGCTCCCTCATGCTCGCGCACGAAATAGCTAATCACAAGGTTTTCTTCGTATGCACCAAGGAAAGCGAGCTGGCCGCCTCCAACATCGCCGCGCGCGACTACAAAACCGTCATCCAAAGGGGAGAACTCTGGGAAGACGTGCTCGCCCTCGGCCCTGACCTCGTGATCAACGACATGCTGGACACCTCCCGCGACTACATGGAACGCCTCAAGGCCGCGGGCATCCCCGTAGTCAACTTCGAGGACGAGGGGCCGGGCGCGGCGCTGGCGGATCAGGTGGTCAACGCCCTCTATGAAGAGGGCAAGGGAGACGGCGCCAGGGAGAACCCCCGCTTCTTCTACGGGCACCGTTATTTCTGTCTGCGCGACGAATTCATTCAGGCCGAACAGAACGCCTTCCGCCCGGAACCGAAATGCGTGCTCGTCACCTTCGGCGGTACGGACATGCCCGACTATACCCGCCAGACGCTCAACGTGGTCGAGCCCCTCTGCCGGGAACGCGGCATCGCCGTGCGCGTCGTGACCGGGCCGGGCTATGCCCACCGGGACGAACTGGTCCGGCACATCGAAGAACTCGGCAATCCTCTCATCCGCTTCGAGTACGCCACCAACGTCATGTCCCGCATGATGGAAGGGGTCGATCTCGCCGTCTGTTCCGCCGGGCGCACGGTCTACGAACTGGCCCACATGCGCATCCCGAGCATCGTGCTGGCGCAGCACGAACGCGAGGCGCGCCACACCTTCGCCCGCGCCGACCACGGCTTCGCCTACATGGGCGTCATGCGCCGCTTCAACGCCGAACGCCTGCACAAGGTCTTCACGCAGCTCATTGACGAGCCCCAACGCCGCCAGCGCCTGTACGAACGGCAAACCCGCATTCATTTCGAACAGAACAAGGCCAAGGTCGTCAGCGGCATTTTGAAACTTTTGAAAAGAGAACGCTGAGGCATCGGGAAACGGCGGAAAGGCATTCCCGAAGCAAGGGGAAGCGCGCCGCCCTTCCCGTGGCCTCCCACCTGTCTCCCTATTTGGGGTATGGCGCGGGACGGGAGAGACGCCCGGCCCGTCAGCGTCCGGCGGCTGAAGTCTTGAAACAGGGCGTAACAATGCCGCAGGCGGCCACGGTTCGGCGGCCTGCCGGAGCAGCGCCGCCTTTCCCCCAAAGAGCCTCTTTTTCGCCTTCATGTAAAAAGGACATCGCCATGAAAACCGTCATCGTCATTCAGGCCCGCCTCGGCTCAAGCCGCCTGCCCTGCAAAACGCTCCTGAACCTGCGCGGCCTGCCAGTCATCGACTGGGTGGTGGAGCGCTGCGGCCGTTCCGAACTGGCCGACGACCTCGTGGTCGCCCTGCCGGACACCCGCCGCGACGAAGTGCTCGCCCGCCACTTGCAGGCGCGGGGCGTAAACATCTTCCGGGGTTCCGAGCAGGACGTGCTCTCGCGGATGCACGGCGCGGCCGCCGCGCACGGGGCCGATCTGGTCGTGCGGGTCTGCGCCGACAACCCACTCATCTGGGGCGGCGAAATCGACAACCTCATCCGCTTCTACCTGCGCGAAAACGCGGCGGGAAACTGCGACTACGCCTACAACCACATCCCCCGCAACAACCTCTATCCTGACGGGCTGGGGGCGGAAATCGTCTCCTTCGGGCTGTTCACGCGGGCGTTGCGCGAGGCCACCCTCCCCGCGCACCGCGAACACTGCCTGTCCTACATCGTCGACAATCCCGATCTCTTCAAGATACGCACTTTCGATCCGCTCGATCCGGCCCTGCACCATCCCGAGCTCAAGCTGGACATGGACACCGCCGACGACTTCATCAATCTCTCGCTTCTGGACATCCGGCCGGACATCACGCCGCGGGAAATCGTGGCGCTTTTCCGCCAGACTCTGACCTCATGAAAGCCTCTCCCGCAAAAAAACGTCTTTTCTAAGGATAAGACATAAGAGGGAAAAGGACGGCGCAGGCGGCGCGGCGCACCGCCGGGCTGTCCTTTTTTCCTTGCCAAGCCGCCCTTGGTGAATAACATCGTGATAATTTTACGGAAAAAACGTAATAACTTGGGATTTAGATATTGCGGTTTTCAGAAATTTTGTAATTTTGTTGACGATAGGTGACGGTCTTTCTGAAAGAGTCATCACGCCGACCGGAGACGAGTTTTCGCGCCGCGCATCACCTTGGAGAACAGGCGGCATGGCGGCAGGCGATTCCATGCGTCTTGATGCTCGACGGGCCTCCCCGCACGCGACGCCCTACCATTCCACGGCCACGCGCACGGCCTGCCCCGCCTTGTTGGTGAAGAGCAGATAGCCTTCCCTGTGGCCGAAGAGGTAGATGTCGCGGGTGATTTCCACATCCTTACGGCAATAGGCGGCGATGGCGGCGATATTGCCCTCTTTCCACCATTGCAGGGCCTGCAGGCCGTCCGCGCTTTTGGGCGCGTCGAGGGTGGCGCGGGCCAGATTGTCGAGCGAAACACGGTAGGAAAGCCGCCGCTTCACTTCCGTCAGCATGTCCAGCGTGGGCAGCGAGCGCAGGTCATAGGGCGCGAACGGCTGCAAGACCGCGTAGTCGAAACGCGCGTTGTTGAAGCCGATGACGAGATCGGCTTCCTTCAGGCGCTCGAAAAGAGCCGCAAGCTCGTCCTGCCCGTATTCGACGAAGGCATCGCCTTGCGAATCGTAGAGCACGGCCACGCTCACGCCCATGCGGTCGGCGCGGTTCCAGCCTCCCACCTCCGCCGCCGAGCGCCGGGTTTCCACGTCCAGCACCATAAAACGCGCCGGAAGCGGGGAAGGCGTCCGCTCGCGGACGGGAACGCCCGCCCCGGCCTCCCCAGCTTCCACGACCATGACGGCCTTTTCCGCATCCTCGCGCGCTTCCAGCCCGCTCACGAGCATCTCGCCCTCGGGAGGCGGCGCGGCGATGAGCCGTTCCAGAAGAAAGAGCGCCCCGGCCTTGTCGATGGGCCGGTTTCCCGCCCCGCATTTGGGGGAGTGCACGCAGGAAGGGCAGCCCAATTCACAGGGGCAGTTCCGCAACAGATCGCGCACGGCCACGAAAAGCTCGGCAAGGCGCGGAAAGGCCGAGCGACACAGCCCCGCGCCTCCGGGCAGGCCGTCATAGATGAAGACGGCGGGCGTTCCGAGCTGGGCGTGCATGGGCGTGGAGATGCCGCCGAAGTCGTTGCGGTCGGCCATGACCATCAGAGGCATGAGTCCGATGCTGGCGTGTTCCAGCGCGTGGATGGAGCCCATAAAGTGCATGAGGTTGTCTTCCGTCTCCCGGCGCGGGCCGTCCGGAACGCAGAACCACAGCCCCTCGGTCTCGAAGACCAGCGGCGGGATTTCCAGAGGGACCACGCACAAAAGGCGGTTGTCCGAAACGCTGCGCCGCTCATAGCCCGTGATGGTTTCCGTAACCCGCAGCCGCCCGAAGGCCACGGGCGCGCCGAAAGCCGTCCCCGTGCGCTTCACGCCGATGATGGCGGTTTCCTTATGGCTCCTCACCCGCGTGTGCCAGTTCACGCGCTCCCGCGGCACCTCGCAGCGCACCACGCGCTCGGCCATATCAAGGCTCTTGACCACATAGGTCTTGCCCCGGTGCAAATAGACCGCGCCGGGGTGCGTCTCCTTGTAGGCCTGATGCCCGTCCACGCTGCCGATGGGCTTTCCCTCTTCATCCACGATGGTGCATGAGGCGCCGCAGCCGCGCAGGTCCACATGGCGTTGCGGGCGCTTGCGGGCCGCCACCCACTCGCGGCCATCCGCCGACTTCAACAGCAGCCCTTCCGCCTCCAGTTCTCGCAAGGCCGCCTGCGCGCCCGGCCCCTTCAGCCAATCGTCGCCCACGCCGAGGGGCAGTTCAGCCGCTGCGCATTCCAGATGACGTTTCAGGATGACCTCATTGTCCGGGTTCACCACGGCCCGCTCGGCCTCCCGCTCGAAAAAGGCTTCGGGCTTATGGATGAAATACTGATCCAGCGCATCCTCGCCCGCCACGAGCAGTACGGCGGATTCCTGCCCCGCCCGCCCCACGCGGCCCCCGCGCTGCAAGGTGGAAATGACCGTCCCCGGATAGCCCACCAGAATGCACACGTCGAGGCTGCCGATGTCGATCCCCAGTTCCAGCGCGCTGGTCGTCACCACGGCAAGCAGTTGGCCGTCGCTCATGCGCGCCTCGATCTCGCGCCGCTCCTCGGGCAGAAAGCCCGCCCGGTACGCGCTGATGCGTCCAGCCCAACTTCCGGCCTTGTCCGCCGCCCACAGCGCGATGAGTTCGGTCATGCGCCGGGAACGGCAATAGACGATGGTCCGCAGGCCCCGCGCCAGCGCCGCCTTGAGCAGGGCTATGGCCATCGTGGACGGGCTGTCCTCGGGATCGATGAAGACCATATGCCGTTTCCCGGCGGGCGCGCCCGATTCTCGGACAACAGGGATGTCGGCGGGAGCAGAAACGCCTTTCCCTGAAGCGCCTTCCCCCGCCGTTGACGCACCCGTCCCGTCTTTCAGAACCCTTTGCGTCTTCTCCCGCTCTTCGCCCGCAGGGTCCACCCTTGAAGCATCCGCCTTTTCCCCGCTCCCGGCGGCTTCTCCCGGGCTTCTCCCCAGCAGACTGCCCGCCAGTTCCTCGGGGTTGCCCACGGTGGCCGTGCAGAAAACGAACGTAGGCCGGGCGGCATACCGTCCGCAAACCCGGTTCAGGCGGCGGAAAAGCTGGCTGATATGCGAACCGAGCACCCCCCGGTAGGTGTGCGCCTCATCCACGACCACCAGAGAGAGGGACGCGAGAAAGGTGGTCCATTGCTGGTGGTAGGGCAAGATCGCCAGATGCAGCATTTCCGGGTTGGTGATGAGGACGTTGGGCGGGTTCTTGCGGATTTTGCGGCGGAAGTGATCCGTGGTGTCGCCGTCGTAGATGGCGATGGAGGGCCGCGCCGCCTCGGGCCAGTGCGCCGTAAGCGAGGCGAAGGCGGCAAGCTGATCCTGCGCCAGCGCCTTGAGCGGAAAAAGCATCAGCGCCCGGCTGTCCGGGTCCTGCAAGCATTTCTCCAAGATCGGCAGGCTGTAGCAAAGCGTCTTGCCGCTGGCCGTGGGCGTAGCGACCACCACGTCGCGCCCGGCGCGGATGGTGTCCGCCGTCAACGCCTGATGGCTGTAAAGGGAGGCAATCCCCCTTTCCCGCAGGACTTCCGCCAGAGCGCGGGGCCACGGGCGGCGCGTCTCGCCGTAGCGCGCCTCACGCGCGGGGAGCACGCGGTGGTGCGTCACCTGCCGCGCGAAGCGCTCCGAGGCCAGCAGCGCCCGTATGTAATCCGCTACGTTGTTTTGCATGGCGATTGGGGGATAGAGGATGATGTGGGGGAGGGGAGGAGGAAACTTTCTAAGAAAGTTTCCTCCTCCCCTCCCCCACACCC
>CALVEZ010000067.1 GCA_944326695.1 Candidatus Bilophila faecipullorum
TGGGGAGGGGGAGGAGGGACTTTCTGGAGAAAGTCCCTCCTTCCCCTCCCCAAACCCCTCCCCATCCTCTTCAAAGACTTTCGACCGGCGGGGAGGCGGGAACGGCAGGCGTTTCCTCGCGCTTCGGGCTGGTCTTCCGCAGAGTGAAAGGGTAAGCCAATCGGAACCGTATGGCGGTTCATTTGTACAAAGGAAATTGTATGGATTTGAAGGACATTCCCGCGCCGCCGGACTGGTCCGACGCGCGCACCTTTTTTTTGGAGCCTGAACAGTGGCGCGAGCCCTATGAACTGGACGTCGCCGAGAGCCATCACCTGACCCGCGTGCTGCGCATCCGGGAAGGCGAGGAAGTGCGGGTGCTCGACGGCAAAGGCCGCGAAGGGCGTTTTCGCGTGGCCCCGTACAAAAAGAACGCGAAGACCGTCCTTCTGGAGTTTGTTGACGAGTGGTCCTATCCCGAACCCGAGTCCAAGGTCATTTTGGCGGCGGGCTGGACCAAGGCCGCGCGGCGGGGCTGGATTCTTGAGAAGGCCGTCGAATTCGAGGCCAGCGGCATCTGGCTGTGGCAGGCCGAGCGCAGCCAGTTCCCCGTCCCTTCCGACATCAAGGAATCGTGGCACGGCCAGCTTGTGGCCGGAGCCAAACAGTGCCGCAATCCGTGGCTGCCTGAACTGCGCACCTTGCCCGGTGGGGTGGAGGAGCTGATTGCGCTGGCCGAGGAAAGCGGGTGCGAGCATCGGCATGTGCTGGTGGAAAGCGGCCACAAGTCGGTGATGGCCCTTACCCCGGAGACGCTCGGCCAGCCCGGGCGCACGCTTTGCGTGGTCGGACCGGAAGGCGGTTTTACCGAGCGGGAAGTCTCCCGCCTTGCCGAGGCCGGGTTCCTGCCCGCTACGCTCGGGGAGCGTGTTTTGCGCTGGGAAACTGCCGCGGTGCTCTGCCTTGGCCTGCACTGGTGGAAACGGCAACTGGACCGGAAACTATGATCCAAGACGGGGGAAACGTTCGCAAGGGCGTTTCCCCCGTTTTTTTCAAGGCGTCGGCGTGCCCCGGGACGCTTCACAACGCAGGGCGCTTTTTTGTGGTGTAGTTTTCCTATCCTATTCCCCTTCCAGCAAATCCACCACGGCGCGCAGGCCGAGCAGGTAGCTGTCCGCCCCGAAACCGGCGATGGAACCCCGGGTCACGCCCGACAGCACGGAGAAGTGACGGAAAGGTTCGCGCGCGTGCACATTGGACATGTGCACCTCGACGGCGGGAATGTGCAGGATGGCCAGCGCGTCCATGATGGCGTAGCTGTAGTGCGTCCACGCCCCGGCGTTGATGATGATGCCGTCGGTTCCGTCGCCGTGCACCTCCTGTATTTTTTCCACGAAGTCGCCTTCATGATTCGACTGGAAAAAGGTAACCTCCACCCCGAGCGTTTCGGCCAACATGCTGATTTTTTTGTTGATGTCCTCAAGCGTTTCCGTGCCGTAATGTTTGGGATCGCGCTTGCCGAACATGTTGAGGTTGACCCCGTGCATGACCAATATGCGTTTCATAAACGTATTCCTTTCCTAGGGTTGTGAAGAGGCGTGCCGTCCCGCGCCTCGGTCCGTACGCTTCTTTTTTTTGAGGAAAAGTTTTCTCCGTGCGCGGCAAGGGTGGCTGCGGCGCGGTTCCCTTTGCGCTACGTTTCCGCCCCCGTAGACGGTAAGCGCCAGCCAGCACATCCCTCTTCGGATTCTCTTCTTTCCGGCTCAGACGCTCAAGAAACAAAGGTGCCGCCCCTGTTCCCGCAGGCGCAGCATAGGCAAAACGGAGACGGAAAACCAGCGCCGGAGGAGAGGGGGCGGGGTCCTTTTTTGCCTCTTGCCAAACGTACGGAATTCAATAAAGTTCAAAAGAAAGCCGTGCCGCCGGTTCAGATGGGACGGCGCAGGAGGAGGCCGATGAAGCACTGTCTTGCGATGCAGCACGTCGCCTTTGAGGACTTGGGAGCCTTCGCGCCCGTGCTGGAGGCGGAGGGTTTTTCCATACGTTACTGTCCGGTAGGGGCCGCGCCTACGGAAGAGGAATGGCTGGATGCTGATCTCGCCGTGGTCCTGGGGGGGCCCATCGGCGTGTACGATCAGGTGCTCTATCCCATACTGGAGCGGGAAAAGGAACTTGTCCGGCTACGGCTCGTTTCCGGCAAGCCGTTGCTCGGCATCTGCCTCGGCGCGCAGCTTATCGCCGCCGTGCTCAACGCCCGCGTCTATCCGGGCAAGGAAAAGGAAATCGGCTGGGGCGCCCTTGAGCTGACCGAGGCGGGCAAGGCTTCGCCTCTGCGTTTTTTTGATGGCTATCTGCCCGTTCTGCACTGGCACGGCGACGTTTTCGACTTGCCCGAAGGGGCCGAACTGCTGGCCTCCACACCCATGACGCCCCATCAGGCCTTCCGTATCGGCAACCGTGTCCTTGCCCTGCAATTCCACCCCGAAGCCGACGTGGATCGGCTGGAAAGCTGGCTCATCGGCCATGCCTGCGAGCTCTCGCACGCGGCCATCGACCCACGGCGCTTGCGGCAGGAAAGCAAGCGTGTGGGCATAAGCGCCCGGGAAGCGGGACAGGCCCTGATCCGGGATTGGGTGACACATTGGTAACATTCCCGTGTCACAAAAAATCGCGCGGTCCGCACTGTTGGACGCGCGATTTTTTATTCAGATTTCCCTCTATTATCAATTATGGTTATATCTGACTTTTCAATAAAAGGAACCTGTTCTCTAATAAGATTCATAATCCCCTCTTTTTGTTGTAATGTTATACTCCAAGATTGATTTTTTAGAGGTAAAAACGTATCATCAATACGATTTTCAGCATTCTTTATATGCCACTCGGGGTCAAACGTTTCTGGCGTCGCCTCCTGCGGCACCTTCACATCCCTTATAGTTACAGTAATGTACGTATCTTTTTCCGTTACAGTATTAAAATGTACTGTAGCTTTCATTTTATAGCTAGCTTGTAATCTTGTTTGAAAAACATACTCCAAATGTGCCGTATTGCCTTTATCCGACATAAGTTCATCGTATGAATGAACGATCAAATTCCAAGTATACGCCTGTCGACCGGACCCCCATCCAGAGGCTAATCCATCAATATAGGTGTAAGCTCCGAATGCAGCGGCTAAGGGCAGAATAAAACCCATTGTTATATAAAGTACAACCTTTTTCATTTACTTTTAGCCTTTCTATGCCGTGAGTTGAAAGGAAAAATAGACTATCCTATTTTTACTGTTAGCAATAAAATGGAAAAAATATATGAAAATTGTAAAAATAGCGGATAACGATAAAACGAAGTACATGGATTTGCTGATTATTGCTGATGAACAGATAAACATGATAGAAAAATATCTGTATCGCGGTGATATGTTTGCCTTGTGTGATGATGACCTTAAAGCCCTATGCGTTGTTACGGAAGAAGAACCCGGCGTTTATGAAATCAAGAATATGGTTACCGTTCCTCAATATCAACGGCAAGGATATGGCAGCAAGCTCATATCTTGTATTGTCGATTCCTATAAGGACAAAGGGAAGGATTTATATGTAGGGACAGGTGATGTCCCCGGCACACTTTATTTTTATGAAACGTGCGGCTTTGAGAGATCGCATATCGTTAAAAACTTCTTTACTGATAATTACGACCATGCCATATATGAAGATGGAAAGCAGCTCGTTGATATGGTCTATCTGAAAAGACGCCTCTAAAGGAACGTTCTTTCGCCCAAAAAGGAAGAAACCGCCTTCCACCCGCAGGGAAAGCGGCCAAGAGGGATTCGATAAGGTCAAAAGTCTTTGAAGGGGATGGGGAGGGCGCGAGCCGCGCTGGCAGGTTTGGGGAGGGGAAGGGGAAACGTGGGGGTGCTCCCCCCTTCTTCAGAAAGTTTCTCCTTCCCCTCCCCAATCATCATCTCAATCTTTTACGCGAACATCTGCGAAAGCTTCATGATCTTCAACTGGTGGGTCTCAGCCCACGGGGTGATTGCCCGGGCGAGCGTCATGGGGGAGATGTAGGTCTGGGACCAGTCGGTCACAAGGTAGAGCGTACCGTGCTCGTCCCACTCGATGACCTCGAAAAGGGGACGGATGTCCGCTGTGCGCGGCCCTTTCTTGGTTTCGCGGGTGAAGAGGAAGGATTCCGACGCCGCGAAGCCGTTCCACGCCTCCATAAAGCGCGCCTTGTCCGGCCCCGTGAAGCGGACGGAAAAGGTTTCCTGCACCGCACCCACGGACTTGTCGTTGACAGGGATGGCTTCCAGTCGGTCGAGGCGCATCCCCTTGAGCATCCGGGGGGCAAGGCGCTTCATCACCTCCGTGGTCCCGAGAGGCTCGCGCAGGACAATGGAGAACCACTCCGCCTGACTCTCCACACCCACGGGCAGGGCCCGCCCGAAGGAGATGAGCGGCAGGGGGTGGAAGCCCTGCGAAAAGGCCATGGGCAGACGGGCGCGGCGCATGGCGCGCTCAAGGAGCGATTGCAATTCAAGCTGGCTGATATAGGCAGCTTCGGCCTCCTTGGTGTGCCAGACGCGATAACGCACGGCCTTGACGGCCAGCGCGGCGTTGATGGCCGGGGGCTCGGTGGCCTTGGGCGGCTTGGGAGGCATAAGGAGGCGGCCATTCTCATCCAGAGTGGGTTGATGCTCCTGCTGATCGCGCTGGGGGAAATTCAGGCTGTTATGGTGCGTCCCTTCGTCGAGGCCGGGCGTGCGCGGCAGGAGGGAAGGCCCGGCGGCGGTGTCGCAGGCCCCACAGTGGCGGCAGGCGGCGTAGCGGCAATCCTCGCTTACCTTCCCTTCAAAGGCCCGGCGGCGCTCGCGGAGGAGGAAGTCGCGCGAAACCCCGGCGTTCAGATGATCCCACGGCAGCGGGGCGTCAAGAGAGCGGGCCCCGGTGTATTCCTCGGCGGTCAGCCCGCATTCGGAGAGGGCCTCAAGCCACGGCTCAAGGCTGAAATGCTCCACCCAGCTCGAAAAGACGGCCCCCTTACGGTAGGCTTTCTCGACTACGTCCGCGATACGGCGGTCCGCGCGCGAGAGGATGCCCTCAAGGAAGCTCATTTCCGGCTCGTGCCAGCGCAGTTTCAGGCATTTCTCCTGCTTGAAGGCGTCGCGCAGATAGAAGATGCGTTCCCGCACCTGCTCCAGCGTGATTTGCGGCTCCCACTGGAAAGGAGTGTGCGATTTGGGCACGAAAGGCGAAATGGCCGCGGTCACTTGCAGGCGGGGCATCCCCCGGCCCGCCGCGTCGCGCACCTTGCGGCAGAGGTCCACAATGGCCTCGATGTCCTCTTGCGTTTCGCCGGGCAAACCAATCATGAAATAAAGCTTCACCTGCTGCCAGCCATGCTCGAAGAGCTTGCGCACGTGCAGCATGAGCCCTTCCTCGGTCACGCCCTTGTTGATGATGTCCCGCAGGCGCTGGCTGCCCGCCTCGGGCGCGAGGGTGGCTCCGGTGCGGCGGATACCCGCCAGACGGCGCATGATGTCGTCGTCGATGGAGCCCACGCGCAGGGAAGGCAGGGAGACGGAGATTTGTTCCGCCTCGCAACGGTCCATGGTGCCCAGAAAAAGCGTCTTCAGGGCCGAAAAGTCCCCGGCGCTGAGGGCGAGGAAGGAGACGTCGTCAAAACCCGTATCGTTGAGGCAATTTTCGAGGATTTTTTCCAGATTGGGCAGGCTGCGCTCGCGGGAAGGGCGGTAGAGTACGCCCGCCTGACAGAAGCGGCAGCCGCGCGTGCAGCCGCGCGCGATTTCGAGACTCAGGCGGTTGTGCACCGCGCCGAAGGGCACGACCTGCCGCTCGGGGTAGGCCGCCGTGTCGAAATCCGCGACGATCCGGCGTCCCGGCGTGGGCAGGCCTTCGCACAACGGCTTGAGCGCGCCCGTGGCATCGTGCGCGTAGAGGGAAGGCGCATAGATGCCCGGAATGGCGACGGCTTCGCGGATAAGGCGTGAGCGGCTCCAGCCTTCGGCGCGGGCCAGGATGATCAGGTCGCAAAGCTCGGGCACCATTTCCTCGCCCTCGCCGAGCAGCAGGAGGTCCATGAACGGCGCGAGCGGTTCGGCGGCAATGGCGCAGCCGCCGCCCGCCACGATGAGCGGCCAGCGGAAAAGATCATCCCCCCGGTCCGCCGCCCGCAGCGGGATGCCCGCCAGATCGAGCATGTACAGGACGTTGGTGAAGCACAGCTCGTGGGTGACGGCAAAGGCGAACATATGCGTAGCCGCAATGTCGGTATCGCTTTCGAGCGTGGCCAGCGGCACGCCGTGCTCGCGCAGCAGCTTGCCGCTTTCGGCGCAGGGCGCAAAGACGCGCTCGGCGAAAACGTCGTCCCGATCATTAAGGATGGTATACAGTATCTTGTGGCCGAGGTAGGACATGCCCACCTCGTAGAGGTCCGGGAAGGCCAGCGCGCAATGCAGGCGCACGGAGGCCGGGTCCTTGTGGACCGAGCCTTCCTCGGTGCCGATGTAGTGGCTGGGCCGGGGCAGCAGGGAGAGGAGTTCTTTCATGAGGGGCGGGGGAGGTTGAGAGGAACGCCGCGCCCCCATCGGTTCCGGCGCGGGCCGGGACGGAATGGGGGCGCTTTGAGGCGGAAAGGGGATGGCCTTACTTGATGAGCGGGGACGCGGGCGCGCCGAGGCCGCCGCTGGACAGGGTGAGGTTGGTGCAGGCTTCCAGATACTTGGTTTCCAGATCGTCGGGAAGGCGCTTGTATTCGTACATGAAGTGCTTGCCGGAAATGGTACCCTTGAATTCCTGCTCGAAGGGGTAGCCGTAGGGAAGCATCATCATCTGAACACCCTGCTGGGTGGGAACGACCTGAATGATCGCCACGTCTTCGAGCACATTGGCCTCTTCGTCGAACTTGCCGAGGACCAGCTCGCCGGTGACGAGTTTGAACAAGCGGATGGGTTTGGACATTATACGCTCCTTGCTGTCGAATGTCCGGTGAAGGTAGGGGCTCTCGCATACGCTGTCAAGGTTTGATTGCCGGGGAGCCCCTTGAGGCGCGCGGCTTTAGCGCGGTTGCCTTGCCCACCGAGGCATGATAGGGACGCCGGAGACATTTGAATTCCCGTATCGAAATAGGGCCATGCCATGACGCTGGACGTGTTGCAGGACAAGATAGGCTATCGGTTTAAGGATGAGTCGTTGCTGCTTTTGGCCGTGACGCACAGCTCGTGGGCCAACGAGCACGCGGCGGGCAACGCGCATAACGAGCGCCTTGAGTTTCTGGGCGACGCGGTGCTTGAGATCGCCGTTTCCGCCCAGCTTTTCCGCCGTTTCCCGGAGGCGCGCGAGGGCGAGCTGACCCGGCTGCGCTCAAGCCTTGTCAACGAGGCGACGTTGGCGGTCATCGCGCGCGGCCTGCATCTCGACGCCTGCCTGCGTCTGGCCAAGGGCGAGGAAAATCAGGGAGGCCGCCAGCGCGATTCCCTGCTCTCGGACGCGATGGAGGCCGTTTTCGGCGGCGTCTTCATCGACGGCGGCATCGACAGTGCCCGGGCCGTTGTCGAACGCCTCTATGCCGAACTGTGGCCCAAGAGCGCGGCCAAGGTGCGGCGCAAGGACTTCAAGACCAAGCTGCAGGAAGCCACGCAGCGCCTGAGCAAGGGCCTTCCCGTGTACACGCTTGAGGACAGCCGGGGGCCGGAGCACGCCAAGATTTTCGCCGTGCGGGTGGACCTCCCGGACGGGCGGCGTTTCCGCGCCAGCGGCCCCGGGCTCAAGCGCGCCGAGCAGGAAGCCGCCCGCGTCGCGCTAGTGGAACTGGGTGAAGTGGACGAAGCAGGTGAGGACGAGGGCAGAGGCGCGAATCCTTAGGCCGTGCCGTCCTTCCTCGCGTCCTGCCGATCTTTATTCAGGAAAGGCATCCCGCTGTTCCTTCCTTCATGCCACCGGACGAAAAGGGGGCTTCCGAGGCGGCCCTTATCCCACAAGGCTACTTGGGGAGCTTTCGCCATCGTGGGTCTGCTGAATACAAAAGTCCGCAACAGCCTTTTTATTCATACAATCAAGCAGCTTCCATAGAGAGACGCTGCCGCCTGTGGGGAGTTTCCTCCGAGACGGGGAGCGCCTCCCCTCCGGGGCTGAGTCTTGCGGATGTCGCGCGCGATCCCCGTTGCAAACGGCGGCACTGTTCGCCCGGAGAATACCTTGCCGCTGTCGCGCACCCCGCTCACGTCGCCCTTATCGGGCGGCTTTTTCCTTGTTATTCCGCGGCAAAGTCGTACTGCGCGAACTTGTCCAGCACGGCGCACATGGTAATGGCCATCATGCCTGAAAGGAAAGCGACCCGCTCGGCGGGCAGGGATTCGAGCGATTCCGTCCCAAGCAGGCGCTGATAGAAGAGGGCGGGGCAGAGCTTCTGCTTGTTCTGGGCCATGAGGCGGATATAGCCGGAGAAGGTTTCGTCGATGAAGGATTCGATGGCTTCCGGGGAATAGCCCGCCGTCTGTTTCAGCAGAGTGCGGGTGCTGCGCAGGTATTCGGCCATGACAAGGTTGGGGGCCTGCGCCATGAGGCCGTAGACTACGGCGGCGTGGACGAAACCGTACCACTCGCGCACAAGGGCCTCGCGCGCCGGGGCGTCGGCATGGGGAATGCCCGCGCGGTCGGCCATTTCAAGGATGTCCTGCTCGCGGGTGTTCAGCTCGAAGAGAAGGCAGGCGGCCTGCACCGCCTGTTCGGGATGCAATATTTTTTTCTCGGATTCTTGAGGCATGGCGGGTTTTCCTCGCGGCGTGGGCGGGGAAAACCCGCTTCGCCTTATTCGCTTTCGGTTGGAGGGGTATCCTCAAGGCGGAAGGCATCGGAGGCGACCTTTTCCCGGAACATGGCTTCGAGATAGGAGAGGGCGTTATCGCTCCCGGACTGCTTCATGCCGATGGCGCCATAGGAAAAATTGACGTGGAACTGCTTTACGCCGTCCGTTCCATAGCCGATTTCAAGGAAACATTCCACCAGCGACAGCGGCTTGACGCTGAGGGGGATGTGGACGAAGGCGCTTTTGTCTTCCGTGTACACGCAGGCGGCGGCGATCAGCTTGTGATCCACGAAGCGGAAGGGTGCGGTCTGGTCAGGGAGAGGAAGGCCGTCCTCGTCGATACGCAGCGGAACGACACGCTCCTTGGTTTCGCAGCCGATATAGAACTCGAACAGCTCGACGAAGGTCAGGAGCTGGGTGTAGGCGGCGGTGGAGTATTCCTCTTCCATTTTTTGCCGGGCTTCGAACAGGGAACAGATTTCAGCGTAAGCGGACATGGCTTCTCCTCGGTTCAAATGCTGATCGTCTGGGCGCGGCCCCGCCTTCCCATTCCGCCTTGCGGCGGCTTTGCCCGGGCGGAAGGGCTGTGCGCAGCGAGTTCAGCATGCAAGAAAACGAGGTGATAATCAAGATGCCGGGACGGGAAGGCGGGGCGGATGCGCCCTTTAATCGCGTCAATCCTGCCAGTGCGACCATAAAAAAGCCCCGCAGGGCGACGAGTGGCCATCCGCGCCCGGGGCTCGACCAAGAAGAAAGGCAGAGGGCTGCGCTCAGGCCCGCCTTTTTCAAGAACGCCCGAACAGACCCGGGGGCCTGCGCGCCGTGAAGCTGTGGCCGCCCTGCCTTGGTGTTTATCTCCGTTTTTTCGTGACCGGGACGCTGTTGAAAGGGGGTAAAAGGCGCCGCCCCCCTGCGGGAACGTGGCCCCGGCGTCGGAGAGCGGCGCAAATGCAGGCGCGGAGGGTATATTCCCGTGCTGACGGCGCACGGCGGAAAAGCGGTCCTCAGACGCACAAGGCTCTAAGAAAACTCAGGAAACATATAATGGAGCTTTCCAGTGGTTCACGGCACCTTGGGGCCAAGGCACATTACGAACCAGGAGGTTTTCCATGCGTAAACTGATTGCCGTGACGTATGACAACGAATACAAGGCCGAAGAAGTCCGCCTTGCCTTTCTGAAGATGCAGAAGACGTACCTTGTTTCCCTTGAGGACGCGGTCGTCGTCGAGAAGAAGCAGAACGGCAAAATCAAGCTGCACCAGATGTACAATCTTACCGCCAGCGGAGCGGTGGGCGGCGGTTTCTGGGGCGTGCTCATCGGGCTCATCTTCCTCAACCCGCTGCTGGGCCTCGTGGTCGGTGCCGGGGCCGGTGCGGTGGCCGGGGCTTTGAGCGACGTGGGCATCAATGACGATTTTATGAAGCAGCTGGCCGAAAACCTGACGCCGGGCACGTCCGCCCTGTTCGTGCTGGTCGATTCCGACCTCACCGACAAGGTCCTCGACGCCCTGCGCGGCACGGGCGGCACCGTCCTCCAGTCTTCCCTCTCCCATGAGGATGAGGCCAAGTTGCAGGCCGCCCTTGCCAACGCCCGCGAAGAGCAGGCCCATGTCCATGAAACGCAGGCTACCGGCGGTCCCGCCGAACCCGGCGACTCGCAGGGCCTCGGCGCCGTGCGCGCCGTGGATAATGCGAAGGATGACTCGATGGACGGCCATATGGGTCAAATGACTCACTAGGTCGGAAAAACTCCAGAAAAGGCAGCGGCGGGCCACTTTCCAAAAGAGGAAAGCGGCCCGTTTCGTGCGTATGGGGTCCGGGGTAAAGGCCAAGTGCAGAGTTGCGGGGCATTGAGGCCGAAGGAACGGGCCGCGCTACTTCTTCTTTCTTGGTGCGAGGTGGTTTCCCTGACGGCAAGAGCACGTCTCTACGACGGTAAGAGCACCTCTCCGCCAAGGGAGATGAAGACGGCGGACGCCTCAGGGAGAGGAGGACGGCTCTGCGCCGAGGACCTGTTCAGATTGTCCTCTGTATCCTCACTCCGCATAGGGGCTTCGCAGAAAGCCGCCTCCTCGCGGGAGGCGAAGCATTCCACTGAAAAAGCGATTTTTCCCTGACGGGTGTAAAGAAACCCTAGAGCGTCTCCAATTGCCCCAGATGCTCGACCACCAGTGTGGGCTGGCGCTCAAGGCCGGGGAGATCGCTGGCCTTGGCCTCGCCGCTGAGGACGAGGATAAAGTCGATGCCCGCGTTTTCAGCGAGTTTCTTGTCTGTGCTCAGGCGGTCGCCGATCATGACCATGTCCTTGCGGTCATAGGTTTGCAGGAGCGCGCCGAGGACGGCGGGATCGGGCTTGCCGAAAATGTGTTCGGGGCGGCGGCCCGTAGCCGTTTCAAAAAGAGACATGAAGCTGCCCGCATCGGGCAGGGGGCCTTGCGGGGAAGGGCAGACGAGATCGGGGTGAGTGGCGAGATAGGCGACCTCGGGCCTTTGTAGCAACAGTGCGGCGTGGCTCAGCTTTTCGTAGGTCAGTTCGGTGTCGTAGGCCAGCACCACGGCTTCCGCCCCTTCGGACGTATCGTAGGGGAGCACGTTCAGTTCCGGCATCCGCTCGCGCAGGCAGGCCACAAAATCACGGTTGCCGACGGGATAGACCGTGCGGATGCCCGCCTCCCGCAGGTGGGCGACGAGCGGCGTGACGGGCGAGAGGATGTGATCGAGCGTGGCCGGAATGCCCATCCGTTCCAGCTTGCGTATATAGGTGGCCGGGGCCTTGGACGTGTTGTTGCTGAGGAAATAGAAATCAATGGCGTCGCGGTGTCGGAGGATGAAGTCCACCGTCCCGGGGATGGGGATGTCGCCGAGATAGACCGTGCCGTCGAGGTCGAGAACAAAGCATTTTTTGTCGAGCATGGCATCTTCCTTCAATCGTGGATGGCCGATGAACATACGGCGAGACGGCCCGGCTGTCCAGACGCCTCGCGGGGGACGTTTACGCGGGATAGCAGACGACGCGACGCCGGAACTGAGCCTGTTTATGGGGCCCGACCGCGAGAGGCCGCCCCGGTCATGACGATGAAGGCAGCCGCAGGGAGGCGGCGTCACCGTTGCAGGCGGGCTTCCGCGCTCGGCAAAAGGCCTTTTGCGGCACCCCGTTGAATCAAATGGCGAAACAGGATACAAGCGGCGGTGAAGAAAGGGGGAACCATGAGCAAAACTTCCGCGCGCCATCAAGCCCTGCAGGAATTCCTGTCCGCCCGCGGCTACGCCACCATCGAGGAACTGGCCCGTACCTTTGAAGTGACGCCGCAGACCGTGCGCAAGGACATCAACGCGCTGGCCGTTGAAGGCAAGGTACAGCGGTTCCACGGCGGCGCGGGCATGGTTTCCGGCTCGGAGAATATCGTCTACGACGAGCGCAAGGGCATACGCCTTGACGAAAAGCGGCGTATCGGCTCGCTTCTTGCCGCGCACATCCCGGACGGCGTCTCCGTGTGCATCAACATCGGGACCACAACGGAAGAAGCCGCGCGTTCCCTTCTTGAGCACGCCAACCTGCGCGTCGTGACCAACAGCCTCAACGTGGCATCCATTTGCGCGCGCAACGCCACCTTTGACGTCATCGTAGCCTGCGGCACGGTGCGCCACCGCGACAACGGCATCGTGGGGGCCAGCGCGGAGCGTTTCATCCGGGAGTTCCGCGTGGATTACGGGATCATCGGCATTTCGGGGATTGATGAGGAAGGGAACCTGCTGGACTACGATTATCGTGAAGTGGCCGTGGCCCGGACCATCATCGAGTGCTCCCGCCGCGTTTTTCTGGTCACGGACAGCTCCAAATTCGGCCGCCCCGCGATGGTGCGGGTGGCCCACCTTTCCGACATCAACGCCCTGTTCACCAACGGCCCTCTTGCCCCGCACTGGGAAAACCTGCTCCACGAGGCCGGTGTGGAGCTTTTCATCGCCTGAGGTTGTGTTTCCGCTCGTCTGGTTCTCTCACTTTTATAACGGGAACTTTTCCGCTCCAAGCCGTGTTTCCGTCTCGACCCACCAGCCCCAGCCGGGCGTTTCGCATCGAGGAGATGCTGGTGCTCCCTGTCCGGAAACCATCGAAACGCTGGCATTCCCGTTCTGCTTAACCCATTTCCCTTTTCACCGCATACTCAACGAAGAAAAGAAGCATACGGCAGGAGACGTTTCTACCCTCTCATAATGGGGCATGTTGTGAAACGGTCAGGATGTAACGCCGTCATTCCCATCATCCTTTTTGGATGGCCTCAAGCGGAGAGGAGAAGGGACGTTTTATGACTGAACGGTTGTGGATGAGGAATGCCCACAGGGGGACAGCGATTCCCGCCCGTCTTCCGTGAGAAGGGACAGGGCCTCGGCCAGCAGGGCTTCCTGTGTGGCCGCGGCGTCGAGCACGTGGGTGGCCGCGTCCTGATACAGGACTTCGCGAACGGCCAGCACCTCGCTGATTTCTTCGATGATGGATTTTCCCGTGAGCGAGGGCCGCTGGGCCGCGTTGGGGCTGGCGGAAAGCCGGGCCGCGAGCACGGAGGCGGGAGCGCGCAGGTAGAGGACGATGCCGTGGTCGCGCATGAAGCGGCGGTTTTCGGGATCGAGGACCATGCCCCCCCCTGTGGCGACGACGGTATCTGGTGCCGTGGTTTCGCGCAGGGCTGCGCTTTCGCGGCGTCGGAAGCCTTCCCAGCCTTCGCGAGCTACGATGTCCGCCACGCTTTCGCCCGTCGTTTCGTTGAGATGGACGTCCGTATCCACGTAGGCGCGGCCAAGCCGTCGGGCAAGGGCTCTGCCGAACGTCGTTTTTCCGGCGGCGCGCGGTCCGACCAGATAGATGGTCTGTTGCATGATTCCGTCCTTGGATAGAAAAGGCCCGGCGTCCTTCCCGGCGTATCGGAGCCTTGCAGGGAAGCCGCGCCGAAGCCCCTATGGATGAAGGCGGGCTGCCGCCTTCCCGGGTCTTGGAGGGGAGCCAGCTTAGAGGAAGGGGAGGCGGCTGGCAAGCCCGGCAAGCCGTGGCCTGACAGAGAGAAACCTCATCCCCGGCAGGCCGCTTGCCGGGGATGAGGCTTTTCTCTGGCGGAGCTGAGGGCGGCCATTGCCGTAAGCGTCATGTTTCGGCCTCAGGAACGCGGGCGGAATGAAAAACGGGAAGAGGAGCCTTTTGCCGGAAAGACGCGCCCATGGGTTACATTTTCCGTAAAAAAAGGATAGCATCAGCTTTCTTTGGCTGAGAATGCAGCCGCCCCGCAAGGCGTGCGGCCCGGTCCCTTCGACTCTTTTGGAGGAAACATGTTCCGTATTGTGTGCGTATCCCTGCTGTCCCTGCTTTTGTGCGCGTCGGTCGCGCTGGCTGGAAAACCGCTTGTCGTGGCTTCCGACCCGACCTTCCCGCCCAATGAAATGCTGAACAAGGACAAGGAAATCGTCGGCTTTTCCATCGACTACATCAAGGCCGTGGGACAGGAAGCCGGTTTTGACGTGCAGGTCAAGAATATCGCCTGGGACGGCATTTTCGCCGCCCTCGCCTCGAATCAGGTGGACGTCATCGCCGCTTCCGTGAGCATCACGGACAAGCGCAAGAAGGCCATGCTCTTCACCGATCCTTATTATGAACTGCATCAGGCCGTGGTCCTGCCGCTCGGCAAGGAGATCAAGAGCCTCGATGAACTGGCCGGAAAGAAGGTCGGCGGGCAGATCGGCACGTCCGCCATCGTGCAGACCATTCCCAAGTCGGGCGTAAAGATGGTCGTCAAGACCTACGACGAGGTCGGGCTGGCCTTCGAGGACCTTGCCAAAGGCAACCTTGACGCCGTGATGTGCGATGATCCCGTCGCCAAGTATTACGCCAACACCAAGGAAGAATACCGCGACAAGTTCCACATCGGCCTCGTCACCGGGGAAGCGGAATTCTACGGTTTCGCCCTGCGCAAGGGCGACAAGGAACTGGCCGAAAAGCTCAATGCGGGCATCAAGGCCGTCCGCGAGAAGGGCATCGAACGGCAGATCAACGAGAAGTGGTTCGGCAAATAGGCCCTTCGGCCCGCATGTTCAAAGGCCCGTCTTTGGCAGACGGGCCTTTTTTGTATGGAAGAAAACCTCCCGCTAGGCGGGAGGTTCTTAAAAGCTTAAAGCTTTGCCTATGTTATAAAAACTC
>CALVEZ010000068.1 GCA_944326695.1 Candidatus Bilophila faecipullorum
ATCCGTACCATGTCTGAACACATGGACGTGGACGTGTCCGGTATCCTGCGTCGCGAAATGAATCTCGATCAGGCCGGCGACAAGCTGCTCGACATGATGTTCCAGACCATCGCCGGCCGTCTGACCGCCGCTGAAGCTCTGAAGCAGAACCAGTTTGTTATGACCCGTCTGTACGAAAGCGCCTAAGCTCCGCGTGCGCACGGATTGAAAAAGGAGGCGGGGGGGCGACCTCCCGCCTTTTTGCTTCCGGCGTCGCACGGTTACGGAAACATGTTCGTTGTTGTGGATGCGTGCCCCGCGGAGTTTGCCGCGGGGGCGGGTCTTGCTCTGCAACCTTCAAAATGGGGCGATTACGCAGAATACTGCGTAATGGAGCGCGGCTCCGGGCGCAGCGGCCCGGCTCTGAAAGAGACGGGGAAGCGGCGCATGAGGCCCCGGCCTCCGTCCTTCGCCCGCTGCGGCACGGAGCCGCCCGAGTGAAGCGTCCGCCTTCGGTGCGGGGGAAAGAGCGGAAACGCCCTTTCCTCGGCAGGGACGGCGGCCCGGCAAGGGCGCAGGGACGCGCAGGCCACGGCGTTCAGCCCGGACAGCCTCCGGACTCGGCCTGCACGCGCAGGGTGCGCCGCTTTGAAGAAGCGCGGACCGTCTTTGACGATGGATGCGGCCTGCACGGGCACGGGCGCATCCTCGTCACGGCCTTGTAGACTTTGGTCACACGATGGGGCCTGCACGCGCACGGGCGCATCGCCACGGCGTCCGGATCGGCATCGCCTGTGCGGTGCGGTCTTGCGGCGGCGCAGGAGCGGGAAGGCCGCCCGGGACGCAGGCGCGGAGGCCCGGAACAGAAAAAGGCGTCCTCTGCGTCGGGAAGGCCGCCCGGGAAGCGGGCGCGGAACAAGACGGCCTCAGGCCGGGCTTGCGGGGATAGCCCCGTATGCCCCGGCGGAAGGGCGGCGTCGGATGGGGGAAGGCCCCCCTGTCGGCGGCGTTCGGCGGAAAGAAGCGGCGCGCGCCGAAGGGCCGGAAGGCACAACTTCGGCGGCAAGGAACGGCAGGCCCCCGGCAGGGCCGGGGAAACCTTCCTGATGGCGGGCCCCGCAACGTCCCACTTGGGGACGCGGGGCGGACGGCCTCAGCGCAGTTCGGCCCGGTAGACGTGATGCGACGTGTTGATGCGGCTGATGCGGAATTCGACGGGCTGTTCCTGAAGATCGAAGGAGGTCCGGGTCACCAGCAGGAGCGGGTGGCTGCGTTCGATGTTCAGGCGCTTGATGTCCGCGGGATCGGGCAGCGTGACCTCGATCTGTTCCGTGGCGCGGGCCACGGTGACGCCGAAATGGAGCTGGTAATGCTCATACAGGGTGTTGGGCACCTTGTCGGCTTCAAAGCTGAAGTCCGGGAAGCGCGCGGTCGAGAGCGTGACCCGCTCGTTGATGACCGGGCAGTCGTCGAGCATACGCACGCGGTCGATGTGGATGACCTTCACGCCCGGGGCGAGGTTGAGGGCGGCGCGTTCGGCCTCGGAAGGCTGGCCGAGGCGCAGGCCGTAGATTTGCGACAGCGGATAGACGCGTTTGCCGTGCTTGTCGCTGAGCAGGAAGAAGGGAAAGAGGGCGCTGTCCTCGTCAAGGACGGCGACGGCGGTGCCTTTGCCCTGATAGCGCACCAGCCGCTTTTCGCGGGTGAGCGCGTTGAGGGCCTTGCGCAGGGTGCCCTGGCTGACTCCGTATTCCTTGGCCAGCGCGATTTCACTGGGAAGGAAGCTTCCCGGCCCCCATTCTCCGGCGATGATGCGGTCAAGGATGGCTTTCTTCACTTGCTCGTAGAGGGGGGCGAACGTCAGTTTCGGTGATGGGGTCATGGTTCCTCCGGGGACTCTTTGGCATGTTCTTATCTTATATAATATAGAAGATCAAACTCTTCGGTGCCCCCGCTTTCCTTTGGGGCGTGCCTGTGGGGAATACGTTATGGCAGAAATCGTCATTTCCGAATTCATGGACGAGGCCGCCGTCGCCGAACTGGGCGCTTCGTTTGATGTCCTCTACGACAAGACCCTCGTGGACCGCCCCGAGGCGCTGGCCGAAGCCGCCGCCGGGTGCCGGGCGCTCATCGTGCGCAACCGTACGCAGGTGCGCGGCGCGCTTCTGGACGGCGCGAATCTGCGCGTGGTCGGGCGTCTCGGGGTGGGCCTCGACAACATCGACTGCGCCGCCTGCCGCGAGCGCGGCATTGCCGTCATTCCGGCCACGGGCGCCAACAACGTGGCCGTAGCCGAATACGTCCTCGCCGGGCTGCTCATGCTCCTGCGCGGCTGTTACGGCGCGAGCGCCTCCGTCGCCGCCGGGGAATGGCCCCGCGAACGTCTGGTAGGCCGCGAAATCGCCGGCAAAACCCTCGGCC
Source organism: Candidatus Bilophila faecipullorum (assembly GCA_944326695.1). Classification (GTDB taxonomy): domain Bacteria; phylum Desulfobacterota; class Desulfovibrionia; order Desulfovibrionales; family Desulfovibrionaceae; genus Bilophila; species Bilophila faecipullorum. The sequence goes on from CALVEZ010000068.1 coordinate 2,401, forward strand.
TCGTGGGGTTTGGGGGCATTGCCCGGGAAGTTGCCGCGCGTGCCCGCGCCTGCGGGATGCGGGTCATCGCCCATGATCCCTTCCTGCCCGCCGACGCCCCGGAATGGGAACGCTACGGCGTGCGCGCCGTGGGGCTTGACGGGCTGCTGGCCGAGGCCGACGCCGTGAGCCTGCACGTGCCGCTCACGCCCGAGACCCGCCACCTCATCGATGCCGCCCGGCTGGGCATGATGAAGCCCGGCGCGGTGTTCGTCAACGCCGCGCGCGGCGGCGTGGCCGACGAGGAGGCCCTTGCCGAGGCGCTCGTGTCCGGCAGGCTGGCCGGGGCGCTTGTGGACGTTTTCGAGAAGGAGCCGCTCAAGGCCGCGTCGCCGCTGGCGCAGGCCCCTAACTGCATCCTGACCCCGCACATCGCGGGCGTCACGCAGGAATCCAATGTCCGCGTGAGTTCCCTTGTGGCCCGCAAGGTGGCCGAAGCCCTGCGGGGTGACGCATGATCCTCGACGCCGTACAACTGCGCGATCTGGGCATGGCGGTCTTTGCCGCGGCGGGCGTGCCCGAGGCGGCGGCCGCAAGCGTGGTCGACGCGCTGGTGCTGGCCGAACTCGACGGCCTGCCCTCGCACGGTTTTTCCCGCATCCCTTTCTATACGGATCAGGCCCTTTCCGGCAAGGTCAACGCCGCCGCCGTCCCGCAGGTCTCCACGCCCGCGCCCGCGTCCGTTTTGGTTGACGCCGGAAACGGTTTTGCCTTCCCCGCCATCCAGGCCGGGCTTGAGCGCGCCGTGCCGCTGGCCAAGCGCTACGGCGTGGCCGTGCTCGGCGTGACCCGCTCGCACCACTGCGGCGTGGTCGGCCTCTATGCCGAACGGCTGGCCGGGGAGGGGCTCCTTTCGCTCATCTTCTCCAACACCCCGGCGGCGATGGCCCCGTGGGGCGGCTCGCGGGCTTCCTTCGGCACCAACCCGCTGGCCTTCGGCTGTCCGCGCGAGGGACGGCATCCGCTGGTGATCGATCTGTCTCTGAGCAAGGTGGCCCGGGGCAAGATCATGGCCGCCAGGCAGCGCGGCGAGTCCATCCCCGAGGGCTGGGCGCTGGACGCGCAGGGCCGCCCGGCCACCGATCCGGCGGCGGCGCTCGGCGGCACCATGATCCCTGTAGGCGACGCCAAGGGGTCGGCGCTGGCCCTTATGGTGGAAATCCTCGCCGCCGCGCTCACCGGGGCCAACTACGCTTTTGAGGCGTCGTCCTTCTTCGAGGCCGAAGGCCCCGCGCCCGGCATCGGACAGACCTTCATCCTTATTGATCCCGCGCCCCTCAATCCCGGCTTCGCGCCGCGCCTTGAGGCCTTGTGCGGCCAGATGCTCGCGCAGGAGGGCGTGCGCCTTCCCGGAGAACGGCGTTTCGCCCTCCGCGAGCGGAACCGGCAGGCGGGCGTCAACCTCCCGGACGCCCTCTATGCGGACTTGCGCAAGCGGGCGAAGCTTGCGTAACGCGCCCTTCCCCGCAGCGTCGGGGAGGGGCCTCCGGCGCGGGCACCCTCCCGCGCCGGGCCTTCCGCTCCCTGCGCTTCTTGCGCCTGCGGGACGGGGCTTGCCTCCCGCACGGAAAAGAAGAGTGCCGCCTCTTGTATCCGCAGGACGGGATACGGAAGAGGAAGCACCCAACCGTGCGGAAAGGGTGCGCCCCTTGCCTCCACGGGACGGGCTCTATGCCGTGGCCGAAGGCACGGTCGACGACAGGGCGCCCCTTGTATCCACGGGACGGGAACGGCGCTGGAAGGGGCTTCTTCCCCGTAGGCGTCCGGGGCGGGGCATTGGCGGAGGAAGCGAGTTTTTTCATCGCGGGCGGTGGGCGCGGGCCGAAGCCGACGGCCCCCCGTGGCGGCACGGCTTCTCCCTACGGGCGGGCCGTTGTCCCCGCCGCGCGTAAACTTTTTCGCCTCACCGGGCGGCCCTTCTTATATGTGAGAGGGTCTTTCGGAGGCAGCTATTTGGGGCGGAACGACGGCGTTCCTCCCCATACCCGCGGGCCGCGCCGTCATCCCCCCGACGGTGCGGCCCGTTCCTCAACCGGAAGCGAACCTTCCGCCTTTGCGAGGTCGCCATGTCTGTGGGTTTCCGTATTTTTACGCAACGTCCCTTGCCCGACCCCGAATTGATCCGCGCCTATAGCCGCTGTTCCACGGCTCCGGTCGCCGACGCCATGCGCCGCATGTGCGCCATGAACCCGTCGGCGCGCCTGCTTTCCCGTCCTTACGGGATCATGGCGGGCGCTGCCCTGACCGTGCGGGCCCGTCCCGGAGACAGCCTCATGATTCATAAGGCGCTCAACATGGCGGGCAAGGGCGATGTGCTGGTGGTGTCCGGCGGCGAACCGGGCCGCGCGCTCATGGGCGAGCTGATGTTCCGTTACGCCATGTCCAAGGGGCTGGCCGGGATTGTGGTCGACGGCCCCATCCGCGACGTGGACTGTCTGCCCGAACTGACCCTGCCGATCTACGCGGCGGGCTCGACCCCCGGCGGTCCCTACCGCGAGGGGCCCGGCGAGATCAACGTGCCCGTGGTCTGCTGCGGCCAGTGCGTGGAGCCCGGGGACATCCTCCTCGGGGACGCGGACGGCGTCATCGTCATCCCTTCCGGCGAGGCGCAGGCCCTCTATGAAGAAGCGCGTCTGGCCGTCGAGCGGGACAGGGAAAAGACCGAACAGGCCCGGCACGGCCTTTTCGACCGCAATTGGGTGGACGGCGAGCTTTCCCGCAAGGGCTGCGAGATCATCGACGGCATGTGGCGCTGAGCCCGGCCTGTCCGATCCCGGCTTTCCGGGTAGCCAAAAAACGTTTTCGGCGGAATCCCCCGCGGCGGGGCCGCTTTCCTTTTTCCACGGTCCGGCAGACGGTGGATAGGGGGATGTCCTTTCAGGGCCTTGGGCCTTCAAAGGGCATCTTCTTTTTTTGTTCGAAAAAAGGCCGGATGATGCTGTCATGCCCCGTAACAGCGGACGGGCCGGGGCCGTTGAGCGGGCCGGGCGCAAGGCGACGCGGAAACGCAAAGCGGCCTCGCTTCCTTTCGATGGAGGCAGGGCTCCCGTACAGGACGGCGCGGCAAGGGGGTCGCTGAGAACAGGCAGGCGGGTACGGGGCAACGCTCGGCGGGCAGGGGCATCGTCGCGGAGAGAGCACGCGCTCAGGCGGCGTGGGGGCTGCGTCGCCGGGGCAAGACGGCGCCTGTGCCGGGAGGGAGGCCCGGTTTTTCTGTCCGGCCTCTTTCGGTCCTGCCTTGTTCGCCTCCGTGGGTGTCCCGGCCCTGTTGCTACTCGGTGGGCGTTCCTGTCTGCCCCGCTTCTACGGGCTGCGGTGCCGTCTCTTCGGAGGCTGCCGCTGCGGGCGGGGTCTTTTCCTGCGGGGGCGTTTGGGGAGGCTGAGTCTTGTCGGAGCGGGCCGCTTCGGGCGTGGAGCGGGGCGGGGCGGTGGAGCCGCGCACGATGAGGTGGTGCCGGAACTCCACGCGGGTGATGTTGTGATCCGAGGTTTCGCCGCTGAGCTTGGCGTGGAGCATTTCAAAGGCGTTGCGGCCCTTGTCCACAATGTAGTGTTCCACGGTGGTCAGCCCCACCGGGAGGAAGTGGGAGGGGAAGATATTGTCGAAGCCGCAGACGCTGTAGTCCTCGGGCACGCGGAAGCCCGCGGCGCGCACGGCGTCGAGCACGCCGTAGGCCACCATGTCGTTGACGGCGACGAAGGCGGTGAGGCGTTTGTCCGAGAGGCATTTGTGGGCCAGCTCACGGCCCACGTCGTGCTCGATGGTCACCGAGCCGAGTTCATCCCCGGGCGAAACGTCGCGCGAGCGCACCAGTACGGACCCTTCCGGGCACAGTTCGCGGTAGGTGTCGCGCAGGCCCTCCAGCCGCCGGACGCGGGCGGAGTTGGCCTCGTTCAGGGTGGTGGAGATGTAGGCGATGTGGCGGTGGCCGAGTTCGATCATGTAGCGGGCGATGATCGCCCCGGCGCTGTAGTTGTTGAGTTCCACCGTGTCCACGTTGAGGCTGCTGTTGCGGTCCCCGATGACCACCACGGGCAGGCGGCGGTTGACCCGCTCCACGAGTTCCGTGCACTGCGGCATCATGGCGAAGACGATCCCCGCCAGATCGGAACCCGCCGCCGCGTTGAGGATGCGGACCTCGCTTTCCCGGTCCCGGTAGGTGGTGTGCACGAGCGTGTCGTAGCCGCGCGCGTCCGCCGCCTGCTGGATGGACTGCACCAGCGTGGAATAATAGGGGTTGAGCACGTTGGGGCAGACGATGAGGGCGTTGCGCCGCTGGAAGAGCGCGGCCCGCTTTTTGGACGCGGGCGCGTAGCCGAGGCGTTCGGCGGCCTCGCGTACCCGGCGCACGGTTTCCGGCGCGAAGGAAACGTCGGCGCGTCCGCCGAGGATCATCGAAACCGTGGCGGGAGAAAAGCCGGATTCTTTGCTGACGTCCGCCAAGGTCACTTTGTTTCTGGCGCTCACATTGTCCCCTTTTTTGTATGGTGTGAGAGATATAGACGCAAGGGCTTCGGCCTGTCAAACCGCGTGGGCGTAAATTAAAATTTTAATCAATGTTCCTTTCCATCGCCACTTTTATAATGATTGACTAAAAAATTTATCATTTCACCCCGCCGTATTCTCAAAAGACTCTTGCCATATCTCACGCTAAATGGCATTGTTCGGTCGGCATAGATTGCCGAAAGGTCCGATGCCGGGAAGGTCTGAATCAAAAAGGCCGTCCCTTTTTTAGTAAAATTTTAACCATGCAAATGACGTTCCCCGGAAAACACTCCCGACGTTTCGCCCATAGGCGGCGGCGGGGCAAGCCGGACGACCGCGTCGTCATCCCCAAGGAGCATCGCATGAGCGCACCAAGCAAGCAGGAAATCCGCAAGGTCGTCTTCGCCAGTCTGCTCGGAGCCACCATCGAATGGTATGACTTTTTCCTCTACGGCGTCGTGGCGGGCATTGTTTTCAACAAGCTCTTCTTCCCGACCACTGACCCCTTCATCGGCACCATTCTGGCCTACAGCACCTTTGCCATCGGCTATCTGGCGCGGCCCCTCGGCGGCTTCGTCTTCGGCCATTTCGGGGACAAGCTGGGCCGCAAGAGCATGCTCGTCCTGACCATGCTCATCATGGGCCTCGCCACCATCGGCATCGGCCTTGTGCCCTCCTATGAGAGCATCGGCATCGCCGCGCCGATCATCCTCCAGACCCTGCGCCTCTGTCAGGGCCTCGGGCTCGGCGGCGAATGGGGCGGAGCCGTGCTCATGACCTACGAATACGCCAGCAAGCGCGAGCGCGCCTTCTACGCCAGCATCCCGCAAATGGGCCTCGCCACCGGGCTGTGCCTGTCTTCCGGCGTGGTGGCCCTGCTCTCGTGGGGGCTCAGCAACGAGCAGTTCATGGCCTGGGGCTGGCGCTGCGCCTTCCTTCTCAGCGTGGTGCTGGTCGGCATCGCCCTCTACATCCGGATGCATATCCTCGAAACCCCGGACTTCCAGAAGGCGCAGAAGAGCGGCAAGACCGAACACAAGACCCTGCCCATCGTCAAGGTCTGCAAGGAGCACCCCGGCAACATCGCGCTGGGCGTGGGCGCGCGCTGGATCGACGGCGTGTTCTTCAACGTGCTTGCGGTCTTCGTCATCAGCTATCTGGTGCAGTACGTGGACGTGCCCCGCACGCAGGCCCTGACCGTGGTCATGGTCGCCGCGCTCATCATGTGCCCCTTCATCCTCATTGCGGGGCGTCTGGCCGACCGCTACGGGCGCGGGATGGTCTACGGCACGGCCAGCATCCTTTGCGGCCTGTCCATCTTCCCGTCCTTCTGGCTCATGGAAGGCAGCGGCGGCAATATCTTCCTCATCGGCCTTGCCATCGTCATTCCCCTGAGCGTCTTCTACGCGGGCGTTTTCGGGCCGGAGGCGGCGCTCTTCTCCGACCTCTTTCCGCCGGACGTGCGCTATACGGGCATTTCCATCGTCTACCAGTTCCCGGGCTTCCTCGTGGCGGGCATCGTGCCCGGCCTGTGCACGGCGCTTTTGAAGTGGAATGACGGCGATCCGCTCTACGTCTGCCTGTTTACCCTGCTGGCCGCGGCCACCAGCGCGCTGTCGGCCTACATCATCCAGCGCAAGCACAACGCCGCCGTGCGCCGCAGCGTGGACGGCGAGATCGAACACGTTTAAAAGAAAAGGGGCGGGGGCTCCCGGTGTCCCCGCCCCGCCGGGATTTCCCGGTCCGGCCTGTGCCGGGGAACCCATGCCGCGGCTTTTGCTCAATGCGGACAGGCCCGGCCTGCCCGGGAACCGGGCCCCGGACACCAGCATGGGCCCACGGCCCCGCAAGGGCGGGATGGATCGGAGGCCGGGCAAGGTTCCCCCGGCGGAAACGGCCCCCTTTGTGGCAGAGCCCCGGAACAGACCCCTTTCCTCCTGAAGCGGGTTTCCGGCGGGCCGGAAGACTTTTCCTGAAGAGGCGATTCTATGCGTATCCTGCATCTTTCCGATTTTCACCTGCGCGGCGACGGCGGGCTTTCGTTCCGGGTGGTGGACACCCGGGAATGTCTTGAAACGGCTGCGAAGCATTTGCGTTCGCTTGAGCAGCGGCCCGACGCCGTGGTCCTGACCGGCGATCTGGCCGACAGCGGGGACGCCAAGGCGTACGGCATGCTGCGCGAGGCGCTTGAGCCTTTGCACCTTCCCGTCTACGCGGTGCCTGGCAACCACGACCGCCGCGACCGGATGCGCGACATCCTCGGCCCGTGGTGCCCCGGCGATCCCGCCGTGGCTCCCTGCCTCTGCTACGTCGTCGAAGAGGGGCCGGTCCGGCTCGTCATGCTCGACACCATGCAGCCGGGCTCACACTCCGGGCATTTCCCCGAGGCCGTGGCCGTCTGGCTGGAGCGCGTCCTCGCCGCGCGGCCCGGCGCGCCCACGCTGCTGTTCATGCACCATCCGCCCTTCGTCACCGGCATGGGCGCGATGGACGAGCCATTCGAGAACGTGGAGCGGTTTGAGGCCATCCTGCGCGCCGCGCCGTGGGTGCGCCTGTGCTGCGGCCATATGCACCGGCCCATCGTTACGCAGTGGGCGGGCTGCCTCGCCATGACCGCGCCCGCCGTGTCCATGCAGATCGAGCTTGATCTTTCCCCCGAAGGCGGTGACTGCTTCCGCATGGAAACGCCCGGCTACCTCCTCCATCACTGGGAAGGCGGCTTGTGGAATACCCACGTCTGCCAGATTCCCTCTGTGCCGAGCTTTTCCGGCCCCCATCCTTTTGTCGGTTCCGTGAACCCCGTTGAAGCATAGCGCATCCGGCAAGGCTCCGGCTCCCCCCGCCGGAGGAAGGCCCCCCGCCGTACACCCACGGCGGGGGGCCTTTGTGTGTGCCGCTTCCCTTCAAGAGAGGCTCCACGAAAAAAGGCCCGGCTTCTGGGGCCGCCGGGCCTTTTCATTCCTTCATCATCATCATCTTCATCATCATCATCATCATCTTCTTCTTCTTCTTCTTCTTCTTTCCCCGCCCCGGTGTTTTCGCTTTTCCTCCGCCTGACGCCGACGTGCGTTTTGGGGCGTATGCCGTCCGGCGGTGGATGTGGTTCTCCTCCGGTTTCTTGTCTGATTGAGGGGGGCCGGGCGGCGCTGTGCCTTCTTTTTCCTATGAGTGGCAGGGGGTTCATTCATATATCTATGAGACGCCGTTTGCAGGGCAAACCGCCTGTCTGATGTATGAAGGCAGGATCATTTTTCAGCCCTCTTTTTGTGTGTATTTTGATAACATACTAAAATATTGGACTATAAAAAGATGGCAAAGTGCTTGCGCTCTCTTTCTCATTCGGCTATAGTGCCTTTGAACAGGAAACTGAAATATGAACAAGCTCTTTACATATATCTTGTAAGACCTTGAAATAGCTTTCTACAGGAAGCGTCCTCCGCTCGGCGGCGGGCGGCGTTTCCGGGCTCCGGTTCTTTTTCGGGGCATTTTCCTGTTTCCCCGCGGATCGGCCCCCTCCGGGCCGCACCGCCGCGGCATCCCTGACCGGACACGACAGTCCATAAGGAGATCATGCTATGGCACAACGTTGGAAAAAGGCCGGCAGCCTCGCCGGGGGCGGCCTCAGTCTCAACGTCTTCACGCAGGACGAGATGGACGCCATCCATCGGGCTACCCTTGAGGTGCTCGAACACACGGGCGTGCTCATCGGTTCGCCCGAGGCCCGTGCGCTGCTCACGCAGGCGGGCGCGTCCGTGGTCGATGAGGACATCGTCCGCTTTCCGCAATGGATGGTGGCGGACGCCGTGGCCTGCGCGCCCGAGACCATCGTGCTCGCCGGGCGCACTCCGGACCGCGACGTGGTCCTTGACGGCACGCGCGTCATGTTCACCAACTTCGGGGAGGCGGTCTACCTCATCGATCCCGAAACCGGAGAAGTCCGCAACACCACCAAAAAGGACGTGGAGGAGCTCACCCGCGTGGTCGACGCCCTCGACGTGATCCCCGTCTGCGAGCGCATGGCGGGCTCGCAGGATTACCCCGAGGCCGTGGCCGAGCTGCACAACTACGAAGCCCTGCTCATGAACACCACCAAGCACGTGTTCACGGGCGGCGGCAACGGCAAGCTGACGCAGTACATGATCGACATGGCCAGGGCCGCGGTCGGGGAAGAGGATTTTGCGGAACGCTGCCCCGTGACCTTCAACACCTGCCCCATCAGCCCCCTGAAGCTGACCGCCGACGTCTGCGAGGTCATCATGACCGCCGCGCGCAACGGCGCGACCGTCAACGTCCTCTCTATGGGCATGGCGGGCGGCTCCACGCCTGTGAATCTCGCGGGCGCGCTCGTGGTGCACAACTGCGAGGCGCTGGCCGGTCTTGTGCTGGCCCAGACCGCCCGCAGAGGGGCCAAGTTCATCTACGGCAGTTCCTCCACCGCCATGGACCTGCGCTATGGCGCGGCCGTGGTCGGCACGCCGGAACTCGCCATGCTCAACGCCGGGGTCGCGGCGATGGCCCGCTACTACAAGCTGCCCTCCTGGGCAGCGGGTGGATAGGGGGACAGCAAATGCGGTGATGCCCAGAGCGGCCATGAAAAGACGCTGACCGGACTGTTGCCGATGCTGGCAGGTGCCAACATCATTTACGGTCTCGGTATGCTGGAGATGGGAATGACCATCAGCTACAGCCAGCTCTTGATGGACGCCGAAATGGCGGAAATGATGCTTTTCAGCATGGACGGCATCGTCGTCAACGACGAGACGCTCTCCGTGGAAGTGATCCGGGAGGTCGGCCCGCGCAGCGACTTCCTGTCTCATATGAACACGTATGAGAACATGCACATCCAGTCCAAGCCGAAACTCATCGACCGTCTCACCCGTGACCGCTGGAACGAGGCCGGAGGGCTTGATATGGAAGCCCGCGCCCTTGCAGCGGCCAAGGAACTGCTGGCCACATGGAAGCCCGAGCCGCTTTCCGACGAGGCCCGCGCCCGTGTCCGGGCCGTGGTCAACGCCGCCGAGCGTGACTACGGGGTTCCTGAAAGCGAGAAATAGGAACGGGGGAGCCGCCGGGCGACAAGCTGCCGACGCTTCCCGCGCGGCTCCCTTTCCTGCACTACGGGCGGAACGTTTGCGGATGCCTCCCTTTTTGGGGGCGTTCCGCCCGGCAAGGGCTTTCCCCCGCAGTCTCCTTGTCCCGGATGCCTCCTCGCTTTCCCAAGAGCGGCGGGCGTCCCCCGGGAACGCGGAGGGGGCGGACGGCGCTTGCCCCTGAGGGCCGTTCCCGTGACCTTTGGGGCTCTTCTGTGGGCAACATATTTTTTTCTTGATACACGTTGGCGTTACCAATGAAACAGTTCTCCCGGCCTCTTTGCGGTGGTCGGAGGGCGGACACGGATCGGAAGGAGGAGCCTTATGGAAGTGCTGGATCGTCTGGAACGCGGCGGCTGTGGCCGGGATGTGCCTCTTTCTGCGGAGGACGTGGAAGCTCTCTTGCGGCTCCCTCTTGATGGCGAGGATTTTTACCGCCTCCTTTCGCTTTCGGGCCGCCTCAGCCGGGGCAAATTCGGGGATCGGGGCTACGTCTTCGCCCAGATCGGGGTGAACGCCGAACCGTGCACCAAAAATTGCGCCTTCTGCTCGATGGGGCAGGGCCATTACGTCATGGAATCGACATGGCGCAAGGATGAGGCCGATCTGCTTGAGGAAGTGCGCGGCCTTGTACGGGAAGGCGTCGACGATATTTTCCTGATGACCACGGCGGATTATCCGCAGGACCGTTTTATGGAGATGGGTCGCGCCGTGCGGGCCGAGCTTCCGGCGGGGATGCGCCTTGTGGCCAATATTGGAGATTTTTCGCCCGAAACCGCGCGCGGCCTGCGCGAGGCGGGCTTTACCGGGGCCTATCACATCTGCCGCCTGCGGGAAGGTCGGGATACCGGCGTCGCTCCCGCCGAGCGCGAAGCCACCCTGCGGGCCATCAGGGAGGCGGGTCTGGAACTGTATTACTGCATCGAGCCCGTGGGCCCCGAGCACGGGCCTGACGAGCTGGCCGTGGAAATCCTGCGCGCCCGCGAGCTTGGCGTCGACATGATGGCCGCCATGCGCCGCATTCCGGTGCCGGGTACGCCGCTGGCGGACAAGGGGCAGATTTCGGCGCTGGAACTGACCCGCGTCGTGGCCGTGACCAACATCGTGGTCAATCCCGCCCGCAGCATGAACGTGCACGAGCCCATTCAGATGCCCCTGCTGGCGGGCGTCAACCAGCTTTACGCCGAAGCCGGGGCCAACCCCCGCGACGTGCGCAGCCGCACCGAGGAAGGGCGGGGCTTCACCCCGACCCGGGCGTGGGCCATGCTTGCCGAGGGCGGCTGGCGGCCTGCCCGCTAAGGGTTCGACGGGCTGTACCGGGGCCACGTCCCGCAGGACGCTGACGAGGCCCCGGACCGATCCTCATTCTCGGAAAAGTGCGTGTGACGGGAGCTTGATGGGGCGTCCCGGGCCGATCCGCCGCACAAGAAAATCTCGCTGGAGCCGGGAAAGAACAACCGGCCCAGGGCGGATGCCGTGACTGCGGGCAGGCGTGATTGCGGCCCGTTTGCTCCATGCGCGCGGCAGCTTTTGCCGTGTCTGGCTGGCGGCCGGACGGAGAGGCTGGAGGGTCATCCCGGAGGCTGAAGAACTTGGCCGGGCTTCCTGAAAAGTGAAGCCGCGGCGTCTTGAGGGGACAGGTGGGTTTTCTCCTCACCCACCTTGTCCCCGCCCACCGGGGCTTTCCGGTTTTGACGTATTGGCTCGCGGAATCGCTCTCGGGGGAAGTTCCTTCGGCCTTCTTCCTGTTGCGTGACGGTTGAGCTCGGAAACGGCGCAGGGCCTGCGGCAGGGAGCGCCCACGCGGTCGGCAAGGATGCCTTGCGCCTTTCCGGTGAGCTAGCGCGTGTTGACACTAAACAAATAACGCCCCGTTTTTTCAGTGTGTTGCCTTGTACTCCGCCAAGGAAAAGGATTGTTTCTAACCTGCCTGAAAAAACGAGGATATAGAGAATAGTGTCAATAGTCCCCAGGCCGTGTTTTCCGGCTTGTCGCTGAGGGCGTCCCTTCCCCGCGAGTTTTGGTGGAGCGAGGGCATCAGGGTCGCCGCCAGAAAAAAGCCTGTGATCTGCGGCGGTATGGCGACAAATCCTTTTGTGGAAGCGGCACCTCGCCCATCATGGTGTGGATTGCCTTTCAGGATGGCCGTACAATGGCCCCGGTGCCCATTGTTGTTCTTGCTGGATACGCCCACGCTACTCTATATGGTATGCAGACAGCCGAACGTGATAAAGGCCCTTGCCATACACCTTGCTGACTGAAAAGGTTTCACATCGGCCTTGTGGCTGGAACAGGTGATGTTCCGTATCCGGCGCAAGGGTGGCCTTCCCTGTTGAGGCCCATCCTCGCATGACGCATAACTGCCGCTTCGCCTTTTGTACTTGCTGGCTTTCCGTCCGCACAGGACATACGGTAGACTTCCCTCCACACAGACAGGACGGCGCCATCCGCCGTGAGCGAGGCGGCACAGGGCAAGGGACGGCAGAGCGTTCGTTTTGAGCATGCTTTCCCCGGAAGGTGGCCGTTGCGGAAAGGCATGGCGCGCAGAAGGCTTCCGCCCCTGCCGCCATAGGACGCGCTGGCGTCGCCTGCGTCATACCCTTGAACGCAGGCGGCCTGTGAGGCCCTTGGCTTTTCCACAAGGCGGAAAACCACGGCGGAACAGCCAAGGTAGCCAATTCAATTAATCTCTCTCTCTCTCTCTCTCTCTCTCTCTCTCTCTCTCTCTCTCTCTCTCTCTCTCTCTCTCTCTCTCCTCGCGCTC
>CALVEZ010000069.1 GCA_944326695.1 Candidatus Bilophila faecipullorum
TTTTTTTTTCTTATTTTTTTTTTTTTTTCTTTCTTTTTTTTTTTTTTTTAGTTATCTTTTTATGGGCACAAGAGGACAGTCTCCCCTCCCCGCCCTGCCTCACATCCCCCCGCCCGCGAGCTTGGTCATGTCCCACATGGGCATGAAGATGGCGAGGGCGAAAAAGCCGACCACGGCCGCCAGAACAACGATGAGTATCGGGCCGATGGCCTCGGTCATTTCGCCCACCGCGTACTCGACTTCCTCGTCGTAGTGAGCGGCGAGGTCTTCGAGCATGGTTTCAAGATTACCGGCGCGTTCGCCCACGGCTACCATGTTGATGGTAAGCGGCGTGAAGTAGCGCGCCCGGCTCAGGGGCTCCGCGATGCCCGCGCCCGCGCGCAGTTTTTCCTTGATGGTGGAAAATTCCCGTTCCAGCGCGGCGTTGTTGATGGTTTCCGAGAGGATGTCCAGCGAGTCGAGGATGCTCACGCCGCTGCGCTGGAGGATGGAGAAAATGGCGGCGAAGCGGGCCATGATCGACATCTGGATGACCTTGCCCACAAGGGGGACGGTGAGGAGCGCCTTGGCCCAGACATAGCGTCCGGCCGGGGTGCGTATCCACCAGCGGAAGGCGAAAAAGGCTCCCGCCGCAACCCCGAAAACGAGATACCAGTAATCGGACAGGGCCGTGTTCATGGCCAGCGCCATGCGCGTGGGCCACGGCAATTCGATTTTGGTGTTCGCAAAGAGCTTGGCGAAACTCGGTACGACCCAGTTGAGCAGAAAGACGAAAGCCCCCGCCAGCGTGATGAGGACGATCTTCGGATAGCGCAGGGCCGACTTGACGTCGCTCCGGATTTTGTTCTCATGTTCGAGAAGATAGGTGAGGCGATCCAGCACGTCGCCCATCGAGCCGCTGAATTCGCCCGCGCGGATCATGGCGCAGTAGAGCGGCGAGAAAATGTCGGGATGCGCGCGGAAGGCGTTGTAGAGCGTGCCGCCCGTGCTCACCTGCTGGGCGATGTCCGCCGTGGCCGCCCGCAAGGTGGGGTTCTCGGTCTGGGTTTGCAGGATGCCGAGAAGCTGCGTGATGGGCACCCCGGCGTTGAACAGCGTACGGAACTGCTTGCTGAAAAGGATGATCTGCTTGTAGGTGACGGGCTTTTGAAAAAACTTTTTGAAGCGCGCGTTGGACAGGCCGCCGCTTTGCCGCGTCATTTCCGTGGGCATGAGCCCCCGGCCGAGCAGTATCTGGCGGGCCTGTTCCGGGCTGTCGGCCTCGATGTCGCCGCTCAGGGATACGCCTTCGTCGTTGATGGCCCGGTAGACGTACGTATGCTTGGGATCAGCCATGATGTTCCTTTCCATCGCGGGACGCCCGCCCGTTTTGACAACCGATGCGGAGCTTTCCCGCAGGGTCTGGGGCGTAGGGGCCGGGCATCCGGCGGTTTTTCAGAAGGAGGTGCCGCCTACGCCGGACCGAGGAACACCGCCGTTTCCCCGGCTGAACCCCTCATGAAGTTGCCTGCGTCAGCGTTTCTTTTCCTGATGGCCGCGGGACACGGGAAAAGGACATCGACAGGGTACGCCACGGCGCTTGTGCCGTCCTCTTTCTCTGGCCTTTTGCAACAATCGCGTTTTCGCGGACGGCGCTTTCACAAGAGTCCTTAGACCATAGCGGCGCGCAGAGCCTCTTCCACGGTGGTGATTCCGGCGCGCACCTTGTCGGCGGCGTCCTGCGCGAGGGTGCGCATGGACCCGGTGTGCCGGGCGATAGCCCCGATTTCCTGCGCGTGGGCGCTGCGGACAATGGCTTCCTGCACATCCGTGTTGACGGGCATGACCTCGAAAATGCCGACGCGTCCGAGATAGCCCGTGTTGCCACAATGGTAGCAGCCCTTGCCGCGCCGGAATGTCGCCTGATCGTTTTCCCCGATGCCGAAAAGCTCAAGCAGGGCGCGGGGCGGATCATAGGGCTGGGCACAGTGCGGACAGACCTTGCGGACGAGGCGCTGGGCAAAGGAGCAGAGCAGCACGGAAGCCACGAGGTAGGGCTCGATGTGCATTTCCATGAGCCGCGAAACCGCGCCGGGCGCGTCGTTGGTGTGCAGGGTGGAGAGCACGAGGTGCCCGGTGAGCGCGGCCTGCACCGCGATTTGCGCCGTCTCGCTGTCGCGGATTTCACCGACCATGATCACGTCGGGGTCCTGACGCAGGATGGAGCGCAGGCCCGAGGCGAAGGTCATGCCCGCCCGGACGTTGAGCTGGACCTGCCGGATGCCGTCGATGCGGTATTCGACAGGGTCCTCAAGGGTGATGGCGTTCACGTCCGGCTTGTTGAGGAGCTGGAGGATGGAATAAAGGCTCGTGCTTTTCCCGCTTCCTGTAGGGCCGGTGGAGAGGATCATCCCGTAGGGTTTCTGGATGGACTGCACGATGGCGTCGGAGTCGCGGGCGTTCATGCCGAGCTTGTCCAGCGTGTACACGTGGTTGGTGCTCATGTCGAGCAGACGCATGACCACGTTCTCGCCGTAGATGGTCGGCAGGGTGGACACGCGGACGTTGATTTCCCGGCGGTCCACCATCATGGTAAAGCGCCCGTCCTGCGGCACGCGGGTAATGGAAATGTCCATGTTCGCCAGAATCTTGATGCGCGAGACGATGGACGCGCCCACGCTCTTGGGCGGGGAGGGCGTCTTGCGGAGTTTCCCGTCGATGCGGAAGCGTATCTGGATGGCGTCGCGCTCGGGGCTGATGTGGATGTCGCTCGCGGACTCGCGCACGGCCTGCGTGAGGATGGAGTTGACGAGGCGCACGACAGGGGCCTCGTCGGGCTGGCCGAGTTCGTCTTTGGGGGTGTCGCTGGCGATGAGCAGTTCGTCTTCGGCGGCGGGCTTGTCCGGCATGGCGGCGAAGCTTTCGAGGACGCCGCCCATCGTGTTGAAGTGCCCGTAGAGCGCCGTGTAGAGTTGGGAAAACTCCTGCCGCAGGCACATGACCGGCTCGACCTCGCGGTCGGTGACGATTTCGATGCGGTCCAGCGCGTCGATGTCCAGCGGGTCGATCATCGCCACCACCAGCACGTCGCCCCGGACGAGCAGGGGCACGGCGCTGACGCGCTGCGCCACGTCCGCGGGCAGGCGTTCGGCCAGAGCCATGTTCAGGGGAAAGCGGGTGGGTGAATAGCGTTCGATGCCCGTCTGCCGGCACACCGCGTCGACCACGTCGCTTTCGCGGCAAATGCCCTGCTTGATGAGATATTCGCCCAGCTTCATGCCGCTGGTGCGCTGGCCCTGCAAGGCGGTTTCAAGCTGAGCCGCCGTGAGCAGGCCCGAGGCCAGCAGCAGTTCCCCGAGTCGCATCCGTTTGTGCATGGTTTATCTCCCCGTTTCCGTGGACGGCCTCACCTTCGCCGCCAAATCGTCAAGCGCGCCCTGTACCTCCCGCGTGGGCAGGATTTCTGGCGTGATGAAGATGAGCACTTCCTCCATCGTCTTGCCCTTGCTGTCGTGGCCGAAGACATACTTGCCGCCGGGGATGTCCTTGAGGCCCGGCACTCCCGCGTTGATGTCGGTCCCCTTTTCCTTGGTCAGGCCGGAAATGACCACGGTTTCGCCGTTGCGCATGATGAGCGTGGTCTCCGTCTGCTTTTTGATGATGAAGGGGTTGCCCTCCACGGTACGCGAGGTGTCCACCTCGTCTTTCTTGACCAGCACCTTGAGTTTCAGGTTGTCGCCGTCGATGACGTTGGGCGTCATTTCCAGCCGGAGCACGGCGTCCTCGAACTTGACTTCGCGGTCGCCCATGTTGCTCGTGGAGACGTAGGGCACCTTCTCGCCGTTTTCCGTGTAGGCCATCTTGTTGTCGAGCGTGGTGATGGAGGGTGAGGACAGGATATTGATCTTGCCGTCCTTTTCCATGAGATTCAATTGCACTTCGAGGACGCCGCTGCCGATCTTGCCGAACATGAAGCCGAGCGAACCCATCTGGTTGGAGGCGATGCCGGAATAGTTGAGGCCGAAGGGCGTACCGCCGAGGCCCCCCGAGTTGTCGCCGGTGAGTTCGCCGGTGACGGGGTCCTGCCCCTGCGTGCCGGACGCGCCGGAACCCGCCCACAGGTGGTTGTTGTGGCCGCCAAGCCCCGCCGAACGCCAGATGCCGCCCCATTGCGTGCCGAGCTCGCGGGCGCTTTCCTTGGTCGCTTCCACAATGTAGGCCTTGAGATGGACTTGAGGCCGGGGCCGGTCCAGATTGTCCACAAGCTGGATGATGCGCTGCTGGTCCTGTTCCGTGGCCTGCACGATGAGCGCGTTGCTGTGCTCGTCCACCTCGATGACGGCGGACTGCCCGCTCTGGCCGTTGGCGGCGGTGAGGAATTTGGTCAGGCTCTGTTGCAGGGCCGCGGCCTCGGCGTAGCGCACGCTGATGACGCTTACGGTGAGGGGCGCGTTCTGGCGGGAGATGAGCTCCTGCTGAGCGAGCTGGTTGTCCAGCGTCTGGAGGTTGATTTCCTTCTGCTTTTCCACGGCGGTAAGGACCTGGAGAATGTTGCCCTGCCAGCGGTATTGCAGGCCGTTGGCCTTGAGCAGGCCCTGAAAGACGTCCCGCCACGGCGATTTCTGGACGTTGAGGCTGACCGAGCCGGTCACGCCCGGGCTGAGCATGACGTTGACCCCGGCGGCGGCCGCGAGGCTGCGCAGGGCGACGCCCACGTCCACGTTGTGCAGCTTGAGGGTGACGGGGATGGCGGGCAGGGGACGAGAGACGGCCTGCGGCCTTTTTTCGGCGTGCTTCATGATCACCCGCGGATCGGGGCGCAGATCGGAGGGGGCGGGCGAAAAGCCCTGCGCGTCCTGCGCGAGCTGCTTCCAGTGATCCATGAAGGGGTCCTGCTTTTGTTCCTTCTTGGCCGAGCATCCCGCCAGCAGAAGGACGCAGGCGCAGGCCAGAAGGAGGAAAAGGGTCCGCTGTCGCATGTTGTTCTCCCGTCGCCGCCTCCCCGTGGGAAGGGCGCATTGCCTTGGATAAGCCGCCCCGTAAAGGGGTTTACATGTCGTCCCCGGTATAGGGGAGTTCCCACTCGGCGTTGCGGGACGGCGAGTAGAGAACGAGGCCGTCAGACCGGATGGCACGGATCACATCGCCCGTATTGGGGAGCGTGTCGCCCACGCCGTACTCGAGCCCGCCGACGATGGCGAGCCTGGCCTTGCCCACCTGCACATAGCCGGAATAGACCAGTCCGCCCGCGGCCGCCGCTTCCCCCGGAGGGGCGGCCGGGCCCCGTTCCGGGAGCTGGAAGGGATTGCGCGGGGCGGACCGCAGGGACACGGCCAGCACGTAACGCTGGCCTTCCGAGAGGGGAAGGGTCTGTAGGCGCGCCGTGACTTCGCCGGCCACTGTTCTGGCTTCCTGCAGGACGTCGGCCTGTCCGGCAGGCGCTACGGGGCTGAGCAGGGAGAGCCCGAACTGCACCGCCCCGGCCGTCACCGCGACCCCCATCAGGGCCAGAAGGATTTTTTCCCGTGTCGTCATGGCCGTCCGTCAATGTCCTGAGGTCGTGTGCAAGGGTTGGGTGAATGTGGCCCAGATGCCGAGGGAGTAGGAAGGCGCGCCCCCGGCAGGCGTGACGTTCAGAAATTCCATGCCGGAAAGCCACGGCTGCTCGCTCAAAAGCAGGACAAGGCGGCGGAACTGATCCGGTTCCGCGGAAAGCGTACCGTCCAGCCGGATGCTGTTCTTTTCCACGACCGTCTCGGCGGCGGGCACGAAGCGGGCGCTCTGAATGTCCGCGAGGCTGACCAGCCGCTGGATCGAGGTAACGATGTCGGGCAGGGAGGCGGGCGTGGGCAGCACGGTGGACGCGCCGATGAGCAGCCGGGTTTCCCGCCGTTTTTCGTCCAGCCCGGCCATGAGCGGGGCAAGCGTCTCCTGCACCTGAATGCGGGTGCGCAGATCGGCTATGTCGGCGGCCACCTGATGGGACTGGTACCAGAGGGGGGCAAGCACGAAGAGCGTCACGCCGAGAGCCAGCGCGCCCTGCACGGCCAGCGTCTTGAGCGGAAACCACGGGGGAAGGGCAAGGGGGCGCATGTCAGACCAACCTCAGCGTTGCCACGAAGGAGAGGATTTCCGTATCCGTCTGCTGTTTTTCCACCAGCAGGGAGAGGACCATCGGCGAGTGCTCCAGATGGCTCAAAAATTCCGCCAGCCGCGATTCGCGCTGGAGCATGTCGCCGCTCACGGTGCCTGTGATGACGGCCACTGCGCTTTCCTCCGGTTCGGGGCGGGCGGGAGTTCCGCCGCGCTGCGTACGGGCGCTCTCCGGCTTGGACGGCTTCACGGCGTTGAAGGTGACGCGCATCCCGGTCAGGCGGATGGCGTCCGGGGTAACGGTGGACAGTTCCGTGATCAGGGCCGCGGCGATGCGCCGCCGGGCGAGCTGGCGGGCCTGCGTCTGCAGCTTTTGGGTGGCCGCGAGGTTGGCGCGCAACTGGTCCGGCGCATAGGCCGTCTGCCATGCCGCGACACGCTCCTCCAGCTTCGCCCGCAGCTCCTTTTCCTCGCGGTAGGTGAGGTAGAGGCGGCCGCAGCAGGCCAGCAGGAGCATGAGCGCCAGCGTCGTTACGCCGAAGGAGAGCAGGCTGATGCGTTTGTGGCGCTCCTGAAGCTGCCGGTCGCGGTAGGTCATGAGCGCGTTGGGCGTGTAGGAAGCGGCGGAAAGGCTGAGGCCCACGGCTTGCAGCAGGCCGGAATCGGCCTCCTCGCGCAGGGCCTTTTCCAGATCGACAGCCGCGCCAGGTGCGGCTTTCCCGTCGAGGCGCAGGGGGAGGCAGGGCAGGCCGATAAGCCGCTCGAAGGTCGTGCGGGCGAGGCTGAGGCAGCCGCCGGGCGCGAAGACGACGACGCCCTCGATGGCCGGCATGTTCATGGCGTTGCGGAAGTGATCCGCCGTGCGTTCGATTTGGCGGGCCATGCGCCCGAGGGGTTGCGAAAGGCGGCGCAGGAGGACTTCCTCCTCTTCCGGGCTGCGGCGGTTCGCGCACAGGCGGCGCAGGGCTTCCTCAGAGGAAAGCCCCTTCTCCGGGGCGGCAACGGCCTGCGCCGCCTCCGGCTGCGGAGGAAGGAGGGACAATTCCCGCAGGGGCGAGGCGGGCTGTCGGATAAGCGGGAAGGCGTCGCCTGTACTGGGCGCATCAGCGGCAAGGCCCGTCGTGTCCGGCGCGAGGCCGACCGTCTGCGGAGCGGGAGCGGATTCCTGCAAGGCGGAAACGAGGCTGCGCAGGCCCGTGCGGATGGTCCGGCTGAGGGCGATGGACGAGCTGGAAAAGATTTCGATACGCGTGGAGTCTTCACCGACGACCGCGAGGGCGAAATGATCCCACGGCCGTACCAGCCAGCCGGAAGCGAAGAGGTTTTGCGTGGCGATGCCGGAGGAAGTGATGCCAGCCGGGGTGATCCCGGCCTCGGCCAGCGTCCTTTTCAGGCGCTCCACCGCGCTCTTGTCGGCGATCATGGCCGTGATAGGCTGACGGGGGACGCCCTTGTCGAGCACTTCCTCCCCGGCGCGGTAGTCGAAGATGCTGGCGTTTTCGTCAAAGGGCTTTTCGCGGCTCGCCGTCATGCGGGCCACGGCATCGCGGTCTTTGGGGCTGACTTTGGGGATGCGGTAGTGCCGCAGTTCGTTGTCCGCGTCCTCAAGGCGGACCCAGATGTCCACATCGGCAAGCCCGCCGGGAAGAAAACGCCCGAGCGCCTCGCGTACCTTGAGCGCGCAGCCCGGCGTGTCCCACGTCATGCCTTGGGGAAGGGGGATGATTTCCACGGCCTGGAGTTCAGGCGGGCTGCCGGGGGCGCTTTGCGCCAGCAGGATGCGGCCATCACCGACATCCACTCCGACGGCGTTCCTTTCCTTGCCGAAGAGGGAACGGCGGGAAGACCTCCGCGGAGTGGAGGGGAACGCGGCAGGGGGAGTCTCGGGGGAGGACGGCTTGCGGATATGATCCAGCAGCTTTTGCGTGGCCAAGGTCTGGGTGAAGTCTGAAGACACGTGTTCTCCCCGTCGACAGAGCGCCGGAAGGCGCCGGATAGTGCTGTTACACGGACAGGATAGCGGTCAATGCCCGTGAGGGCAAGCACGTTTTAACAAAAATACCAGCCCCGCTTCCCGCCAACGCGGACGGGAGGGAGCGGGCCTGTCGCCCCGGATGAGGGAAGAGGCGCTTTTGTGTGGCACGGGGCCGGGTTGTACGCGGAACTACGAAGATGGAGCCGGGCAGGGGAAAGGGCGGCTTCCTTGCCCCTCCGCCATGCCTTCACGAGTGGCCGGAAGGCCGGGCGATGTCCGAGCCCGGCTACAAAAAAGAGGCCCGAAGGCCTCTTCATGCCCGGAGGACGGGCCTCCGGGCGAAACGGGCTTGCGGCCCGAGGTTTTTTAGTCGCGGCGCGGGCGGCGTTCGCGGCGTTCGCCGCGGTGCTCGCGGTCGCCGTCGCCGCGCGGGGCGCGGGGCGGACGGGCGGTGTCTTCGGGCTTCCATTCGATGCCCTGTTCTTCAAGCAGGACGGCCTTGCGGCTGGCACGGATGCGGTCGCCGTTGATTTCGATGACCTTTACCAGCATGTCTTCGCCGAGGTGGGCCACGTCGGACGCCTGCGCCACGCGGGCGGTGTCAAGCTGGGAGATGTGCACGAGGGCTTCGACGTTGGGCATGATTTCCACGATGGCGCCGATTTCCAGCACTTTGCGGACCTTGCCCATGTAGTTCTTGCCGAGGTCGGGGCGCTGGTCGTAGTACTGCACCAGTTCCTTGGCCTGCTCCATTGATTCGGCGGTGGGCGCGAAAATGGAGATGCGGCCGCTGTCGTCGATGTCCACGGAAGCGCCCGTGGCCGAGGTGATCGCCTTGATGTTCTTGCCGCCGGGGCCGATGATCATGCGGATGACTTCGGGGTTGACGAAGACTTCGGCGTGCTGCGGGGCGAAGCGGGACAGCTCGGCGCGGGGGCCGTCGATGGCCTTCTTCATTTCCCCGAGGATGTGCACGCGGGCCTCATGCGCCTGACGCATGGCCTTGCGCATGATTTCCGTGGTCAGGCCGGTGATCTTGATGTCCATCTGCACGGCGGTCACGCCTTCGGCGGTCCCGGCGATCTTGAAGTCCATGTCGCCGAGGGCGTCCTCATCCCCGAGGATGTCGGTCAGAACGATGAAGTTTTCGCCTTCCTTGATGAGGCCCATGGCCACACCCGCGACCGGGGCGGCAATCGGCACGCCCGCGTCCATGAGGGAGAGACAGCCGCCGCAGACCGCGGCCATGGACGAGGAGCCGTTGGATTCCAGCGTCTCGGCCACCACGCGCACGGTGAAGGGGAAGCCGTCGCCCGAGGGGATGATGGGCTTCAGGGCTTTTTCGGCCAGCGCGCCGTGGCCGATTTCGCGGCGGGACACGCGCACGGGCTTCACTTCGCCCACGGAGAAGGGCGGGAAGTTGTAATGGAGCATGAAGGTCTTGGTCACGTCGCCGGTGAGCGAGTCCATGCGCTGGTTGTCCGTGGAGCTGCCCAGCGTGGTCACGCACATGGACTGGGTTTCGCCGCGCGTGAAGAGGGCGGAACCGTGGGCGCGGGGCAGGAAGCCGGGCTCGATGGCGATGGGGCGCACGGTCTGCGTGTCGCGGCCGTCGATGCGTGTCCCTTCTTCGATGATGCGCTTGCGCACGACCTTCTTTTCGATATGCCCGATGATGTCGCCCACGGAGGCGAGGGCCTTTTCGTCCTCGCCGTAGGTGGGATCGGCCTTGAGGGCTTCGACGATCTTGTCCTTGACCGCCTTGCGGGCTTCCTTGCGGGCCAGCTTTTCGGGCACGCGCATGGAGGCTTCGAGGCCGGCTTCGGCGGCCAGCTCTTCGATGCGGGCGAGCAGGGCCGGGTCATCCTCGGCGGGGGTAAAGTCGATTTTGGCCTTGCCCGCCAGTTCGCGCAACTTCACCTGCGCTTCGACGAGGGGCTGGATTTCCTTGCGGCCCCATTCGAGGGCTTCGATGATCACGTCTTCGGGCACGAAGCGGGCTTCGCCTTCCACCATGACCAGCGCGTCGGCGGAGGCAGCGAAAACGATGTTCAGATCGCTCTCGGCCATTTCCTTGACGGTGGGGTTCAGGACAAACTGGCCGTTGATGCGGCCGATGCGGCCACCGGCCACGGGTTCGGCGAAGGGCAGGGGCGAGAGCATGACGGCGGCGGAAGCGGCCGTGATGGAGAGCACGTCGGATTCGTTTTCCTGATCGGAGGAAATGACGCTGGCGAGCACCTGCACGTCTTCGGGCAGGCCCTTGGGGAAGAGCGGGCGGATGGGGCGGTCGATGAGACGCGAAACGAGGGTCTCGCGCTCGGAGGGACGGCCGATTTCGCGGCGGAAGAAGCTGCCGGGGATGCGGCCCGCGGCGTACATGCGCTCGGAATATTCGACGGTCAGCGGGAAGAAGCCGCGGTCGAAGTCGAGGGGCTGTGAACACACGGTAACGAGGACCACGGTGCCGCCGCACTGGATGGTGACGGAACCGTGCGCCTGCGTAGCGACGCGGCCGGTTTCGAGGGTGATTTCCTTACCGCCGATGGTGGCGGTAACGCGGGTGGGCTCTTTTCTGAAACTCATAGATGTGAATCCTTTCACTGCGGGAAGGAGACTCCGGGAACAATATCGAAAAGCGCACTTCGATCCTGTTCGCGGAAACTCCTTCTCATGACGGGTTGAAGGTTGATGCGGAAAGGGGGAGCGAAGCCCCCCCTGAAAACGCGCTTACTTGCGCAGGCCCAGTTTTTCGATGAGCGCGCGGTAACGCTGGATGTCCTTGCTCTTCAAGTAGTTGAGCAGGTTGCGACGCTGGCCGACGAGCTTGAGCAGGCCACGGCGGGAGTGGAAGTCCTTCTTGTGCTCCTTGAAGTGACCGGTCAGTCCTTCAATGCGGGCGGTGAGAAGGGCCACCTGAACTTCCGGGGAGCCGGTGTCGCCTTCGTGTTTGGCGTGAGCTTCGATAACGGCCTTTTTCTGAGCGGCGTCCATAACCACAGCGATATCCTCCGAATGGGTTGCGTTAATTCCAAAGCCCCCTGAGAACCTTCCAGGCGGGGCGCGGTCCGTCGGCCGCGGCTTCGACGAGCGCGAGAGGCTGTCCGTCGGGCGAGAGCAGGACGGCATTGCCGCCGGGGGCGCACGGAATGTCCGTTCCGCCCTGTGCTCTGGAGCGCGCGCGGCGCGCTTCGGTCCATACGAGGACCCTGCCGTTTTTCGTGTCCGCCTCTTCTTCGGGGCTCACGGCGATCGTGGGCCAGCCGGGGAGGGCGGCGGTCACGGGGATGACCCGTTCGGGCAAGCGTTCGGGCTCGGCGAGCAGCGTGTCCAGCGGACAGGCCCGGTCGAGGCCAAAGGGATGGCTGTACTCCCGAATCAGTTCCGTGAGCACGGCTCCGCACCCCAGACGCGTCCCCAAGCTGTGGGCCAGGGATCGTATGTAGGTGCCGGAACTGCAAACGACTCGGAAGGTGACATGCGGAAGATCAACCCTGAGGACTTCCGCACGGGAAATTTCGATGGTCTTGACTTTGAGCGGGGTTTCCTTCCCCTCTCGGGACAGCTTGTAGAGGGGCTGTCCCTGATGCTTGGCCGCGGAATAGGGGGGAACGGGCTGTTCGCTCCGTCCTTCCCACGCGGCGACGACGTCGGCCACGGCTTCGGCGGTTACATGGTCCCAGGGCGCTTCGGACACGACAGTCCCGTCGGCGTCCCACGTGTCCGTGGTCCGGCCGAGGCGGACGGTGCCTTGGTAGACCTTGACGCCCCCGGCCATGAGATAGCCGGAAATCTTGGTCGCGTGTCCGAGAAGCACCAGCAGCACGCCTTGCGCCATCGGGTCAAGCGTGCCGGCGTGTCCTATCTTTTTTTGGCCCAAACGTTTGAAACGGTTGGTGCACTGAGCGGAAGAAAGCCCACGCGGCTTGTCGACCACAAGAAGACCATGCTGTTGTTCCATAGAGGCAGATACCCTATACGCTTTGTCGGCGTTCGTCCAGTGGTTTGGAAGGGGCGATTTCACGAAAAGAGGTCCGGTTGTCTTCCACGCGGCTTTCCGGTAATCGGAGGCGTCGGCGTGAGGCGGCCTGGCCAATCCCGGCGGGGCCGCTGCCGGCGACGTTTTCTTCCGTTTTTTCAAAAGGACAGCTCATGGACATACCTCTTTCCGACGCCGAAGCGACGGTGGAGCTTGGCCGCAGCCTTGGCCGGGCGCTGGACGCAAGGCGGGCTGAAGGCGGCGAACATCTCGCCATCATTCTCTTTTTCGGAGAACTCGGCGCGGGCAAAACGACGTTTACGCGGGGCTTGATCGAAGCGTTGCCCGGCGGGGAGGACGCGGAGGTCTCAAGCCCCAGCTTTACGCTCTGCAACAGCTACCCGACGACGCCCCCGGTGATCCATTGTGATCTGTACCGTTCCGAAGGGGCGCTCCCCGACGAAGTGGAGGAAGCGCTCGACGCGGAATCCGGCCTTGTTCTCGTGGAGTGGGCCGAGCGTATCCCGCCGGAAGATTTGCCCTTGAAACGTCTGGACATCCGTTTTCAAGTCTGCAAAAATAACAGGTTGGTAACGTTGCTTCCCCACGGGGAGGCGGCGTGCTGCGTCTTGCAGAAACTGTCCCGGCTTCGCGTTGAGGGCGAGGCGGGGGACAAGGCGTTTCTGCCACACAGGTCATGATGAAGGACTCAGCTATGCGTATTCTGGTACAAAAATTCGGAGGGACGTCCGTCGCCGACATCGACCGCCTGAAAATGGTGCGCGGGAAGGTGAAAGCCGCTCTGGATCAGGGATACAAGGTAGTCGTGGTGCTTTCCGCCAAGTCCGGGAAGACCAACAAACTGCTGGAACTGTCGACCCGCTGGGCCGCGGAACCCGATCTGGCGGAAGTGGACAGCCTGCTTTCCACTGGCGAACAGGCATCGATTGCGCTGTTCAGCATGTTGCTCAACGACTCTGGCATCAAGGCCCGCTCGATGCTGGGTTGGCAGATTCCCATCACCACGAATGACGAATTCGGTCGCGCCCGCATTCTCTCCATTGATGCCGCCCGCATCCGCAAGGAGCTTGAAACCTACGACGTGCTGGCCGTCGCCGGATTCCAGGGCATGTCGGAAAGCGGCCGGATCACGACGCTCGGTCGCGGCGGTTCCGACACCTCCGCGGTGGCCCTCGCCGCGGCGCTGGATTCGTGCGAATGTGAAATTTATACGGACGTGGACGGGGTGTATACGACCGACCCCAACCTGTGTTCCACAGCCCGAAAACTGGACCGCGTCACCTACGAGGAAATGCTTGAAATGGCCTC
This sequence comes from Candidatus Bilophila faecipullorum, assembly GCA_944326695.1. GTDB lineage: Bacteria > Desulfobacterota > Desulfovibrionia > Desulfovibrionales > Desulfovibrionaceae > Bilophila > Bilophila faecipullorum. Next base: position 13,356 of record CALVEZ010000069.1, read on the forward strand.
GATGGGCGCGAAAGTACTGCAAATCCGTTCCGTGGAGTTCGCGAAAAAATACAATGTTCCCGTGCATGTGCGATCCACGTTTTCTGATGATCCGGGAACGTTGGTCGCCCAGGAGGACGCCATGATGGAAGCCGTGCTCGTCTCCGGCATTGCATACGACAAGGATCAGGCCCGTGTTACCGTGTGCGGGGTTCCTGATCGCCCCGGCGTCTCCGCCGCTCTGTTCCAGCCGCTTTCCGAAAACGGCATCATGGTGGACATGATCATCCAGACGGCCAGCCGCGAAGGGGTGACCGACATGACCTTCACCGTGTCCCGCAAGGACGTGGACAAGGCGCTGAAGCTCATGCGCGAAACCGTGGCCCATATCGGCGGCACGGGCGTGGAGCATGACCCGCAGGTGGCGAAGGTTTCCGTCATCGGCGTGGGGATGCGCAACCACACCGGCGTGGCGACCAAGGCGTTCGCCGCCCTGCAAAGGGAAAACATCAACATCCAGATGATCAGCACCTCGGAAATCAAGATTTCCTGCCTCATCGACGAACGCTACACCGAACTCGCCGTGCGGACCCTGCACGACGCCTTCGAACTGCACAATCCCGACCACGCGTAGCGCGCCCTTCGGATAAAAAGCCCGGGAAAACCTTTTTCCCGGGCTTTTTTGTGAGTGGAAGCAGCCGGGAGCCAAAAATTATTTTTCAATAAAGGCATATTGTTAAACGCTGAAAACGCAAAAGGTGAGAAAAAATTTCTCATAGGGGTTGACTCCGAAGCGGTTCTGAGGCAGGTTGTCCAAATGCTTCGGCTGCGTCACGGAAACGTCACGCAGTTGACTTCGTTTCGCCTTGTACGGGCAAACGGAGAGAAGCTGAAAGTTTTTTGAAAAAAAGATGTTGACAACGGAAGGGAGCGCGGTTAGATTCCCGCTTCTGCGCCGGGGAGAAAGCCTCT
>CALVEZ010000070.1 GCA_944326695.1 Candidatus Bilophila faecipullorum
CTCTCGTCTTCCTTTCTGCTCCTCCGTCCCGCCGCCCCCCCCCGTGCGCCGCGGCCCCCGCCCCCCCCCGCCCCCCCGCCCCCCCCCCCCCCAACACTTTTCTACCTGCTATTCCCTATGCTCATCCTGCTTCATCATCTTCACGATGGAGATGATGTAGGCGAAGGTGACGAGGACAAAGGGGGAGGCAGCGGCGATGGCGAGGGACTTGATGGCCGTGAAGCCGCCCGTGACCTGAAAGAGGATGCCGGTGAAGCCGATGAGGCAGCCCCAGAAGACGCGCATGGGCAGGGAAGAGGAGGTCGTGCCCTGCGTGGTCTGCTGGGCGATGAAGTGCGAGGCCGCGTCGGCGGTGGTGATGGCGAAGAGGCAGAAGCAGACGAAGGCCACGAAACAGAGGACCGTACCGAAGGGGAAGGAACCGAGCAGGATGTAGAGAGCCTGCTCAGGGTTGTTCTGGGCGGCCTCATAGAGGGGGAGGTAGCCATTGAGCTGCTCGAAACAGGCGTTGCTGCCCCAGATGGAGAACCACAGCAGGGTCATGAAGAGCGGCACGAGCACGGTTCCGCAGATATATTCCCGCATGGTCCGTCCGCGGGAGATGCGGGCGATGAAGCCGCCGGTGAAGGGCAGGTAGGACACATTCCAGAGAATATAGAAAATAAACCACGTCCCCGACCATTCGCGGGGTTCGAAGTTCCCGGCGTCGGTCCAGAGGAGGTTCTGGGGCAGGCGGAAGAGGAATTCACTGGTGACCTGAAGGAGCATGTTGGCGACGTAGGTAAAGGGCGTCGCGCCGAGGAAGAGCACGGCGGCGAGCAGGCCGAGCGTCAGGTAGCCGTTGGATTCGCTGAGCAGGCGCATGCCGCGGGCAAGGCCGGTGGCGGAGCTGATGATGTAGGTCAGGATGAGGCAGAGCATGACGGTGAACTTGCCGACGGCGTTGAGCTCGATGCCGAAAAGGATGAGGAAGGCATAGCTGATGGAGGCCACGCCGAGGCCGATCATCATGGACACGCCGCCGATGGTGCCGATGGCCGCGAGCACGTCCACGGCCTTGCTGAAGAAGGTATCGTTGCAGCGTTCACCCAGCAGCCCGTAGAGCCCGGTGGAGGTACGCAGGGGCTTGTTGTGGCGGTAGGATGCGTAGCCGATGGCCCAGCCGCCGACGGCGAAGATGGGCCAACCGAAAAGGCCCCAGTTGACCACGGCAAGGCGGATGGCTTCGGGCACGCCCTGAGATTTTCCGATATGTCCGGCGTCGGTGATGGTGGGGGCGGTGAAGAGGTGGTAGAGCGGTTCGGCGCCCCCGAAAATGACGAAACCCGTGCCGAGGGCCGCGCAAAAGAGCATGGCTACCCACGCGAAGAAGGAGAATTCGGGCTTGTCGTCCTTGGCCCCGAGCTTGACGGTGGCGTAGCGGCTGCTGCACGCCATCCAGAGGGCAAAGCAGATGGCGCTTGCGCCCGTGAGCAGGATGAGCCAACTGAAATTGGAGAGCACGAAACGCTGAATGGCCGAGAACGTGACCCCGGCAGCGGTGGGATCAATGACGGCAAAGGCGATGATGCCGAGATAGATGATGGTGACGGGCCAGAAGAGATGAGCGTCGTAGTTGCCGAGAAAACCGGATTTTTTGGGCTGGGAAGCGTTTTCCATGACCTGATCCTTACAGATGGTGGGGGGTACGGATGGCCTCGGACAAGGTGGCCGGGGTCATAAGTGGCTTCGCGGGGGGCGATACATGCTGACCTCCTTTTCGGCGGGTGGATATGCCATTTTACGAACAAGCAGAATGGCCTTTCGGGCCGTCTCTGCGGAGTGGTAAAATTTTTACAGAAAAATTGGCCGGATATTACATATATCTGTTTCGTTGAAGTATATATCTTGAGGCGTAAAATATATCACCAGCGTTTTTTATGCAAGAAAAAGATCGGAGAAAAAGCCTCGTCAACAAGCTGTATTATTGAGATAATATTGTATATCAAGGACTTGTGGAATCAAAAGAAAATACGGCGGGAAACATTGGGTGGTGTCTTAGAAATATTTTAAACGATGATAATATATGTTCAGAACATATTGTTATTCATTGTTTTTTCAGAATACGCACGCCCCTTTAGGTGTTCCTAAGGGCCTTTTCAGGAGATAAAAAGAGAAAACCGCCATGTGAAAAAATCATTTTGCAGGAGCGTTCCGGCGGGGTCCGCCTTCAGACGGCGCAGGGGCAAGGGCGGCCTCGGGCCTTCGACGTATATCCGGGCTCAGGCAGGCGACTCCCTGATTCGGGCGGCTTCGGGCAGGGGCCTCTTTCCGGCTTTGGACAGAAGCGTCCCCATCCTATATCGCGGCGCTTCGGCCCGGGCGTGTTCCTATCCTTTGTGCCCGGCCCTTCCGCACGCGGGTTTTCCCGGCTTCTCCAGCCGTTTGCGAGGCGGCGGCTTTCCGCGTGGGCTGGGGCGGGTTTTCGTCCGCGTACCGAGGTGCCTCTCCGCGCGGGCTTTCCCGTTGCGAAAAAGGGCAAGGCGACGTACACAGGCGGCATGAACCACACAACCATTCTTTTTGATTTGGACGGGACGCTTACGGATTCCGAACCGGGGATCGTCAATTCGGTCCTGTACGCGCTGCGGCGCTTCGGGATGGACGCGTCCCGCGAGTCGCTGCGGGTTTTCATCGGGCCGCCGCTGTACGATTCCTTCCGGGGCGTCATGGGCATGAGCGACGCGGACGCGCGCCGGGCCGTGGAAGTCTACCGGGAGTATTTTCAGGACAGGGGCCTCTACGAGAACGCCCCCTATGCGGGCGTGCCCGAGATGTTGCGGCGTTTGAAGGATGCCGGGAAGACGCTTGTGGTCGCCACCTCCAAGCCCGAGACCTTCGCCCGGCGCATCGCGGATCATTTCGGGCTTTCGGCGTCGCTTGATGCGGTGTGCGGGGCGGATTTGGCGGGCGGGCGCTCGGCGAAAACCGACGTCATCCGCTACGCGCTGGAGGCTGGGGGCATCGATCCCGGGGCGGCGGTCATGGTGGGGGACAGGAAATATGATATTTTGGGCGCAAAAGAGGTCGGGCTTGCCGACGTAGGCGTGCTCTACGGCTACGGCACCCGCGAGGAGCTTATGGAAGCGGGCGCGTCGCGTCTGGCCGCCAGCGTCGCCGAGCTTGAAGCCCTGCTCGTCCGGGCCGAGCCTGCATGAAGGCGACCGCCCCCGGGCCTTCTTTTCGCAATGAGCCGTGTTATAAGGAAGGGGAGAACCCCTCAGGGGCTTTTCCTGTTTTTTCTGTTTTTTCTTTTTTTCGCGCTCAAGGGGAAGAAATATCCGTAGGAGGGATGCGGCCTCCCGTGAACACGTGCCCGGTTTTCCTAGGGGTGTTCCGCTGCGCGGGGGCGCGGCCCCGAGTGCGGCAGCGACGAGTGGATAGGACTCGGGCGTTCCGCTGCGCGGGGGCGCGGCCCTTACGGAGTGAGCGTTTTTCCGCGCAGGAGGCGTGTACCTTGCGGTGCCGCGCAAATGTCACCGGCCCGGCACGGCCCCGCCGCGCGTGGGGGGTATATCCTTGCGGCAGGCAAACCCTGCCGAGGGAGGTTCCCCATGTATTTCTCCCAATTGATTGAACTGCAAGGCATGATGGAACGCGAACTCGCGGCCCTGCGGCGCGCCCTGACGCCTCCGTCCGTGCCTCTGAAGTGCCCGGACGACAACGAACTGGCCTCGCGTCTGAGCGAGTGCGCCGTGGACGAGCGGCTCCATGCCCGGTGCGTGGAGCGCATCCGGGACCTTGAATATGCCCTGCGGCGGATCGAAAGGCTTGATTATGGGCTGTGCGAAGCCTGCGGGGAGCGTATCCCCTTTCCGCGGCTGCTGGCCTCACCCGCCGTGCGGCTGTGCGTGGACTGCCAGCAGGCCCGGGAACGGGAATCCTTCTCGCCCTTTGCCACCGGGCCTGCGCGCCGTCCTTGCGCCGGGCGTTTCCGGGGCGGGCCGTGCGGCGGCGCTGCGGGCGTAGGCGCGCCCGGTCAGCGCGTCTCGTAGGGCGGCACGCCGAACTCGGCCATGCGCTGCCCGGTTTCGCGGTAGTGGTCGCGCAGGACGCTTTCCACATGCGCGCCGTCGCGGGAGGCCACGGCCTCGGCGATGGCGAGGTGGCGCGCCGCGTACTCGGCTGGCGAGAACATGGTGATCCAGTGCTGATAATAGAGGTACTTGGAGATGGTCGCGCAGGACGTGCGCGCCATTTCCACCAGCCGCGTGTTGTCGCAGGCCATGAGCAGGGTGGTGTGGAACCGCTCGTCGATGTCGGCCAGCTCGTCGGGATGGTCCAGGGAGGCGGTGGCGCGTTCGAGCTCGCGCACGACGCCCCGGAACGTCTCCATATTGTCTTCCGTCCATGAGGGCAGCGACCCCGCGACGCCCGCTCCTTCCAGAATACCCGCGACAATATAGCTGTCGTAGATTTCCTTTCCGGTCATCTGCCTGACGTGTTTGCCTTTTTGCGGCTCGGACGTGATGAGGCCCTCTTGTGCGAGGGCTTGCAGCGCCTCACGGATGGGGGCGCGGCTGATGCCGAGGCGTTCCGCGAGGAAGGCTTCCTTGATCTGCGCGCCGATCTCAAGCGTGCCCTTGCGGATAAGGGTACGGATATAGCTTGCGACCTGATTGGAGTAGGTCTGTTTGGTGAAGGTTGGTGCCGCTCCTAGCAAAGGCTTTCTCCCGTCCTTGAAAGTGCGAATGGAACAAGCAATTTACGTGTTTTCGCCCTTCTGTGCAAGAAAGTATAATAGCCTTTTCTTTCAATATATTGCAAAAGAGGAAGCTTTGGCCTCGCGCCGGGGCGGGCCTTGCCGGGGGATGCCGCCCGCCTGTGGCGCGCCCGGAAGCGGGCATGGCGTCCACATGCGGCGGCTGGCCCGGCGACTGGGCCGCCCCCGGTGGGAAGGGCCCGCGCCTTCTTCGCCGTGGGAAGAGGGGAGGACGGCGAAGGAGGGCCTTTTCATAAGGCAAGGCATCCCGAAGGCGTCGGCGGCGTTTCCATGCGGCGGGAAGGTGGGGCGGTTCTTTCCGCCCGGCTGTCCCGCAGAGGAACACGTCCTGCGCCAATCGCCCGGGCCTTGCCGAGGGGGGCCGCCGTATGGGGGGAATGCGGCCTCCCGTAAACACGTGCCCGGTTTTCCCCGGGGCGTCCCGCTGCGCGAGTGGCCCTTACGGGGATACGCCCCGCAAGAAGCACGGCGTCCCGTCATGGGCTTGCCCCCCGGTAGCGGTGTCCCGCTCCATGAGGGGAGTCCCGCGAAGGCCCGCGTGATGGAAGGTGTCCCGCCGCTCGGGGGGATGCGGCGGCGGGACGGGGCCCTCCCGGGGATGTGGGAGGGCCCGGGGGGGATGTTTAGGCCCGGAAGGTGGGCAGATAGGCATAGAGCGCCGGGGAGCCGCCGGTGTGCAGGAAGAGCACGTTGGAGCCCTTGGGGAAGTAACCCTTGCGCGCCAGATCAATGAGGCCGGACATGGCCTTGCCGGAATAGACGGGGTCGAGGAGGATGCCTTCCGTGCTGGCGAGCATCTTGACGGCTTCGACCATGGCGTCGGTGGGCAGGGAGTAGCCGGGGCCCACGTAGTCGTCGAAGGCGACCACGGCTTCGGCGGGGACGCGGGCGTCGGTGCCGATGTATTCCAGCGTTTCGTTGGCCAGGTTGAGCACGGCGGCTTCCTGCACGGGCTTCTTGCGGTTGACGCCGATGCCGGTCACGGGGATGCCCGCGTTATTGCCGATCATGCCCGCGATGATGCCCGCGTGGGTGCCGGCGCTGCCGCTCGGGACGACCATGTGGTCGATGGACAGGCCGAGGTTGAAGAGCTGGCGCAGGGTTTCTTCGGCGCAGCCCACATAGCCGAGAGCGCCGATCTTGTTGGAAGCGCCGCCGGGGATGATGTAGGGCTTGCGGCCTTCGGCGCGCAGCTTTTCAGCGAGCTTTTCCATTTCGGCCATCATCGGGGAGCCGCCGGGCACCACGGTCACGGACTTGACGCCGAGAAGCTGGAACAGGAAGTTGTTGCCGGAAGCTTCGGGGTTGTAGCTGTCCTTGACGCGTTCTTCGAGGACGAGGTGGCAGTCGAGCCCTTCCTTGACCGACCACGCGAGGGTCAGGCGGCAGTGGTTGGACTGCACGGCGCCGCAGGTGATGATGGTGTCAGCGCCCTGATTGAGGGCGTCGGCCATGCTGAAGTCGAGCTTGCGGGTCTTGTTGCCTCCGGCGGTGCCGGGGAGCAGGTCGTCGCGCTTGATGTAGACGTTGATGTCCGCGCCGAGTGCTTTGGAGAAGCGGGGGAGCGCTTCCAGAGGCGTGGGTTCGGTCACATAGCCGCGACGGGGAAATTTGGCGAGATTCATGGCTTTCTCCTGTAAGTATGGCTGCGCCGCGGGAGCGGCGTTCCGTTGTTCATAAAATGTCGACAATCGACATGTGTCATCTGCCACCAGCCGGACCGCTTGTCAAGAACCCTTTGCTTCCGGCAGGGCGGGAGTTCTGGCCGGCGATCCGTTTTTGAAAAGCGCCCCTGCACGCGCCTTGCGCCCGGCGGGAAGGGCTTTCCCGCGCTCTTGCGTCCGCGTGGAACGGTGGCGTTCCGCGCAGTCTTTTTCCGAGCGCCGGGACGGGTGTAACGCGATGCGCGCCCTTGCGCAAATCCGGCGTCCCCTGCCCCTCCGATGCCGTCTTCGGGCCGGGCGGCCTCGAAAAGCTGCGCGCCGAAGGCCGCAAGTCCTGCATCTCTTGCGGAAGCCGCCTGTCCTCCCGCTTGTCCGGGCGGCAGCGGCCTTCTCCGGCATCCTTGATCCCGTGCGCGACGCTCAGGACGGCCCGCGCAGAGAGGCGGCTTCCCGGCGTCCGCGCGTCCACATGGAGGACGGTCTTTGTCCATCGTCCCCCTGTCCGCGTCCGCGTGCGCCGGGGACAAGCATCTTCCGCGTGCGCCGGGGACAAGCATCTTCCGCGTGCGCCGGGGGACAAGCATTTTCCGCGTGCGCCCGGGGACAAGCATCTTCCGTGCGGCCTGCGCGAAGGCGAGCCGCTTTTGTCATCCGTTTCCGTCCGTCTCCGCTGGCGGGGAAGCGCGCGGCTAGTCCTTCAGCCGGTCCGGGGCGAAGGCGCGCACCAGTTCCACGGCGAGTACGTCCGTGGCGTCGATGAGGGCCGCGCCGCCGAGGGTTTTTTCCGGCAGGGCCAGCGGGATTTCCGTACAGCCGAGGATGATCGCCCGGGCCCCGGCTTCTACAAGGTTGTACGCCTCGGCCAGCAGATCGGCGCGGGCGCGCTCGCTCACCGGAGATTGCGCCTTGATGCCGTACTCGCGGTTGCTGATGGCCTCCTGCACGCGCCTGCGGCCTGCGGCGTCGGGCGTGAGCGGGACCAGCCCGGCCTCTTCGAGGCTGTCCTGATAGAGCCGGGTTTCCAGCGTCGCTTCGGTGCCGAGGATGCCGATGCGCGCGCCTTCCCCGAAGGTCCGGGCGCGGTCGGTCACGGCCTTGATCATGTGCACGAAGCGCACGGGCCGCCCCGTGGCTGCGAGCCGGGCCAGCGCCGTATCGAGGATGCGCGGGCTGTGCGCCGTGTTGCAGGGCAGGCCGATGACCGTTGCCCCGGTCAGCGCGAGTTCCGCCATGATCTCCCCGATGGCCTCGCCCGGATTGACCGCCGCGCCGCGCAACAGGAAGGCCGGACGGTCCGCGATGCGATCCGGGAAGGAGAGGAGCATCACGGGCAGATGCCCCTGATCGCAGTCCGCCCGGGTGTGATCGAAGAGTTTGCGTACCAGATCGAGCCCCGCGTAGGGCCCTACGCCGCCGACCACGCCGATGCGTTGCGTCTGTGCCATCGCCTGTCTCCTCAAGCGTTCCGCCGTCCGTGCGGGGCGGCGCGTTCAGGTTGTCTTACGCAGAATACTGCGTAGTGGGGTGCCCCCGGCGGGGCATTACGCACTGTACTTCGTAACAGGGTGTTCCGGGCCGTAGGCTTTTTCGTACCCGTGCGCCGTTCCTCGTCGGAGGCCCCGGGGGGCATTACGCACTAAACTGCGTTAATGGATGCCCCTGAAGGGGGGCCCGTGGCGGGTTTGCGCCTTACGCAGAATACTGCGTCCTTGCCTGTCCCGCTGTGCGCCTTGTGCAGGATACCTTCCGCTGGTTCTGATGCGGACTGTATGCAGCCTGCTGCGCTTCCGTCTGTTCCCGCGTGGGCATAACGCACTAAACTTCGTATCCGTCCGTTCTCAGAGGGGCCTTACGCACTGAACTGCGTCGTGGGCCGCCGTGCCCGGGGCGAGGACCGCCGCGCCCCGGGCTACGCACTATACTGCGTTATTCCGCCTCGGCCATGCGTGCGCCGCGTGCCGGGTCGAAGTCGTTTTCAAGCTTGGAGACGAAGACCGCGCCGGTGGCGTCGCCAAGCACGTTGATGGTGGTCCGGGCCATATCCATGATGCGGTCGACACCGGCCACAAGCGCGATGGCTTCCAGCGGGATGCCCACCTGCGTAAAGACCATCGTGATCATGATCAGGGCCGCGCCGGGCACGCCCATGGAACCGATGGAGGCCAGCACCGCGAGCAGGATGACCGTAAGCTGACGGTCAAGCGGCATGGGGATGCCGTAGACTTCCGCGGCGAAGATGGCGGCGATGCCCATGTAGATGGCCGCGCCGTCCATATTAATGGTATTGCCGAGCGGGATGGAGAAGCTCGCCACCGGGCGGGAGGCGCCGAGGCGCTGCACGCCGAGCAGGGTGGTGGACAGGGCCGCCGCGCTCGAACAGGTGGTAAAGGCGATCATCATGGAAGGCGAAAGCCCCTTCAGGAACTGCGAGGCCGAGAGCCCCGTGAACTTCACGCAGGGCAGATAGACGATGAGAATCTGGAGCAGACAGGCCACGTACATGACCCCCACCAGCTTGATCAGCGGCAGGAGCACGGAAAGGCCGTGCATGGCCACGGTGTAGGCCATGAGGCCGAACACGCCGATGGGCGCATAGAGCATCACGAAGCCCGTGACCTTGATCATGACGTCCGCCGCGCCGTCGAAGAAGTTGAGGACGGGCTTGCCCTTTTCACCGACCGTGCTCAGGCCGAAGCCGAAGAGCAGCGCGAAGAAGATGATTTGGAGCATGTTGCCCTTGGAAAGGGCGTCCATCGGGTTGATGGGCACGATGTTGAGCAGCACGCTGACCAGCGAGGGCGGGGTGACGTCCTTGGCCTTCAGCCCTTCGGTGGAGATGGAAAGGCCGCTTCCGGGCTGCACGATGTTGGCGAGGATGAGGCCGATGACCACCGCAATCGCCGTGGTCGCCAGATAATAGGTCAGCGTCTTGCCGGCCACGCGTCCGAGGCGGCTGACGTCGCCCACGCTGGCCGCGCCCGCCACGAGCGTGGTGAGCACCAGCGGCACCACGACCATGCGCACAAGATTGATGAATAATTGCCCGATGGGTTGGTAATAGGAGGGATTGAAACCAATCATCGGGGTTGCTGCGCCCACGATGATGCCAAGAACCATGCCGATTGCCATCTGAGTCGGCAAACTCATCCGTGCACCCTTCATACATTCCTCCAACGGCGGGGCGATGCGGCCCCTGCGGTGAAAAACCATCCTTACGGTCGGCGTCCTGCGCCGATATCCCTCCCTGCCAGTCTATTGTGTCGCCTTGTCGGGCAGCTCCTTGTTGTGGGTTGCAGCTTTCTGTCGAGAGAAAAAATGTCGACAATCGTTCATTACGTTTTTCACATACGGAACCCTTTCTGTCAAGCGGGCGGCGACATTTTGAGGATAAAAAAAGGTAATATGTTGTAATATAAGATGAATGTATAAGACGAAACGCGAGTTTCGAGGTTCCTCCTCACCCCTTCCCGCGGCGCAAGCGGGTGACGGAAAGGCGCACAAGCCGGGCACACGGGCGCGGGCCGGAACGACAAAGGCCCGGGAAAGCCGCCCTCTGCGGTGTGGAAAATACGTGATAAAAATGTAACAGAAATAATGACCTGAGAAGAAACAGCGTTTTTCCAGCCTCCTGTTTCCGGCTGCGCTCTTGCGTTCCTCGTAGGCATGGCGGCGGAGAGCGGGCCGGGAAAAGAAGATGTGAGAGAATGATTGATTATTTTTTCACGATTAGCTATGGTCATCCCCTGTTCGAATGTCGACAATGGACAGGAACGCCGCCCGGAAAAGGCTGGCACGGCGGCGTCCGGCGAGGCCCCGCAAGAGCCTTGCCGCCGCCCGCAAGGGAGCCCATTCCAGCCGCGCAGCGCCGTCGCCCAGGATGGCCCGGCTACGGGGAACAACCCGTTCCATTCCCGCCGCGCAAGCGGCTTCACACTGACGGACTCAAGAGGTGTTGTATGGAAGAAAAGCGGCTTGAAATGTACGGCGGCCTGTGGGGTGGGCTCATCCCCCTCGTGGTGCTGGTAGGCGGGCTGATCTGGCTTTCGGTGGAAGAACGGGGCGGCACCAAGCCCTTCTGGGCCTGCGCGTGGATTGCCCTCTGCGTTGGGCTGTTCTTTGCGAGGGACAAGGCCGAGTACTGCCGGGCGGCCATGCGCGGCATCGGGGACAAGACCGGCATCGTCATCGTGACGGCATGGCTTCTGGCGGGTGTTTTCGGCAAGCTCATGGCCGCCGGGGGGCTCGTTGACGGGCTCTTGTGGATGGGCATGACGACCGGCGCGCAGGGCAGCGTCTTCGTGCTGCTGGTCTTTGTAGCGGCCATGCTCTTTGCGCTCGGCACCGGGACGAGCACCGGAACCTGCATTGCGCTGGCCCCGGTCCTCTATCCGGCGGGCTACTTCCTCGGCTGCGATCCGGCCATGCTCGGACTGGCCATCCTTTCTGGCGCGGCCTTTGGCGACAACCTCGCGCCCATTTCGGATACCACCATCGTTTCGGCCTACACGCAGGGCGCGGAAATGCGCGACGTGGTCCGCAGCCGCTTCCCGCTGGCGATGGCGGCGGCCTGCGTAGCGGGTGTGGTCTTCCTGATCTTCGGAGGCGGCGGCGAAGTGCGCGCGCTTCCCGAAATCCGGGCGTCGCTGCGTCCCGAGGGCCTTGTCATGCTCGTAGCGCTGGCCGTAGTGGTCGTTTCCGCGCTGCGTGGCCGCCACATCATGGAATCGCTCATTTACGGCAACGTAGCCGCCGCCATCCTCGGCGTGCTCGTCGGCACCATCAAGGTGAGCGACATCTTCCGCATCCCGGCGGAAAAGGGCGGCTCCACCGGCCTCATACAGGCTGGTATCGACAACGTGGTGGGGGCGATCATCTTTGCCATCCTGATTCTGGCCGTGACGCAAATTCTCATCGAGAGCGGCATCATGCGCCGCATCCTCGATTTCGCCCAGAGCACGTTGGTATCCACCGTGCGTCAGGCCGAGCTTTTCATCGTAGGCGTGACCATTCTGGCATCCATCCCCATTTCGGCCAACGCCCCTGCGGAACTGCTGGTAGGCCCCGGCATCGTCCGGCCCATCGGTGAGCGTTTCCGTCTTGCGGCGGCGCGTCGGGCCAACCTCATGGACTGCGCGGTGTGTACGATCTTCTTCATCCTGCCGTGGCACATCGCCGTAGCCGCGTGGTATGGTGCGCTCTACAGCGCGGCTGAAACCTACGGCATTCAGGCCCCGCCCATCAGCGCGGCCCTGTACAATCCCTACTCGTGGACGCTGCTTGTCGTCCTGATCTTCTCCGCCGTCACGGGCTGGAATCGTCGTTACGAGACGGAACCCGCCCCGCAGCAGCAACAGCAATAAGGCCGCGCCGCAAGGCAGGCCGCCGGGGGAGGGGAGAAGGAACCCTTCTGAAGAAGGGCTTCCTTCTCCCCTCCCCCGGACCCCCTCCCCTCATCCTCCTAAGACTTTTGACGTT
>CALVEZ010000071.1 GCA_944326695.1 Candidatus Bilophila faecipullorum
GGAGGGGAGGGAGAAGCCTTTCTTCAGAAAGGTTCTCCCTCCCCTCCCCGCGTTTTCCTCCGCCGTTACGCCTGCCCCTGCTCCTGCGCCTGCGGCGCGGCGGGGACGACGGGCGGGATCATGTGTACGTCAAGCTGCGGGAAGGCGATCTCCACGCCGTGCTCGCCGAAGACCTCCGTAACCTTGTGGCGGATGGAGGAAGCCGCGTCCATAGCCGTGCCGATGTCCGACCAGTAGCGGAGCACGAAATTGAGCGTGCTGTCCGAGAAGTCCATGAAAAGGACCACCGGCTCCGGGTAACGGACTACCTGCGGGATGCCCTGCGCTATTTCGAGAAGCAGGCGTTCCACCAGCTTGGGATCGGTCCCGTAGGCCACGCCTACCGCTACCTCGCGGCGCACGATGCGGCCATTGCGCGTCCAGTTGATCAGGCGGTTGGAGACGAATTCCGAGTTCGGCACGAAGATGACCGCGTTGTCGAAGGTCTCCACCGTGGTCGCGCGGACGCTGATCTTGCGGACTACGCCTTGCAGGGTGCCCACGTCGATGACATCGCCCTCGTGCAGGGTCCGGCTGAAGATGAGGATGAGGCCGGAAAGGAAGTTGTTGACGATGGTCTGCATACCGAAACCGATACCCACGGAAAGGCCGCCAGCGATGACCGCGAGGTTTTCCAATCCAAATCCCAGCGCCTTGAGGGTGAAGAGCGCGAAAAGCGTCCACAGTCCGTAGGTGATGCCCGTCTGCATGGGCGGGATGAGCGTCTTGTCGATGCGGTAGGAGCGGCTGGCGACGCGGTTGAGGAAGGCCCGGGACGCGGTGACGGCGGCGCGGGTGATGTAGAAGACGCTGACGATGAAGAAGAGGTGGACCATGTTGAAGGAGGCCGAGCCCACCTGTACGCCGGTGCCCAGATAGTGCCACAGCAGCGGCGCGCCGCCGGGCATGGCCACCACCCAGAGGATCATACCGCCGAGGACGAGCAGGAGCACGATGGGGGCGATGAAGGCGGCGAGAATCCCGGCCAGCACGCTGCGGTGGGTGTGCTCTTCGCCGTCCTGCGCGTCCGAGGAGCGGTTGAGGATTTGCATAAGGCCGATGACGAACTGGCTGCTGATGGCGAGGCAGTCCACAAGGATGAGCAGGAGGATGGCCATGCGCGGCCAGCCGATGGCGGCGATGGCGAGGCTCGCCCAGATGGTCAGGCGGTGGATGTGCAGCAGGTTGCTCTCGATGGCGGGCAGATCGGGGAGATGCACCTTCTTGAGGATGAAGAGGGAAAGCAGGCCGACCGTGATCCAGCCGAGGGAGAGGGCCGCGCCGGGGAGGTTGGGGTAGCTGAGCAGGATGCCGAGGCTTGAGGCCAGATACATGGGCCAGAGGGGGGTGAGCCCCATCTTCTGGCCGAGCATGAGGCAGCGCATCGCCCATGCGAGGGTCATCTCGCCGCCGATGACCAGAATGCCGCCGATCACGAGCAGGCCCCGGAACTGTTCGCCGTCGCCGCCGAAGGAGGCGCAGAAGAGGGCGAGGCCGGAGAACTGCCACAGGAGGCTGCGCAGGATGCCGGGGCGCGAGTCGGCGGGGAGGGTGCCTTCCTTTTCCGCCCGGATCATGCGCCGGTTGACGAAGAAGATGATCACGCCGCCGAGCAGCAGCACGTTGAGGAAGCGCAGGCCCACGCCCTGCCACGCGCCGGGGCTGCGCGGCACGTCGATGCTCAGGCGCAGGCCCATGTTTTGCAGCGTCTTGTTCCAGCGATCCGCGATGCCGTCCCAGGCGACGGGATCGAAAAAGCGGCTGGGCACGGACAGGTAGTAACGCTGCCACAGGCCGGGCAGGTAGGCGGCCACTTCCGCGTGCATCTTGTCGAGCTTGCCGAGGAGGATGTCGGCGGGCGTCAGTTCAAGCTCAAGGCGTTGATCCATGCGCGTGAGCTGGTTTTCGACGCGCCCGATCTCCTTCCACGTCCGCACCTGATCCTCATCGAGCTTGACGCGGGCGGCCTTGCCGCGTTCCGGCAGGGGGGGCAGGCTTTTTTTCATTTCATCAAGCGCGGCCAGTTTTTCCCGGACCACGTTGCGGGCGGTCAGGGGCGGCTGCATCTGCTGGCGGAGGCTTGAGGCCAGCAACATGCCGCGCTGGTCGACGGATTCCAGCATGACCGGATCGTTTTTGTGCGAGGCGCTCAGGGTGAAGAGGCGGCGGGCGGATTCCTCCATGCCGGGAAGCGCCTTGTGCAGGGGGGCGACGATGGCTTTCAGCTCTCCGGCGAGGCCGCCGATTTCGATCTGCATCGCCTTCAATTCGTCCTGATTCTGCTGGAAGGCTTCTTCCCACAGGGCGTCGTCAAGGCCGGAAGATTCGTTGTTCTGCTGCGCGGCTTCCGCTTCCGCGCGCAGCTTGGCGGCGGCGGCCTCGGCATCCTGCCTGGCCTTCTCTTCCGCTTCCTGCCTGGCCTTTTCCTCGGCTTCCTGTTTGGCCTTCGCTTCCTGCTCGGCCTTGGCCTGCGCCTCCTTGTCCGGCTTGTCCTGTGCGGCAGAGGCGGGCGCGGCGGCTTCCGCCGTGGAGGGCTCGTTTTTCGCATCCGGGGCGGCGCGGAGGGGCGCGGCGAGGATCAGGCAGAAAAGGCACGCCGCCATGAGGAGGGCGGCGCGGGACCGGAAAAGGCGGGCGGAAAGGCATGATGTCATGATTCGCGTATCCTTAATGGGCCAAAATGTATCTTTTTATAATACGCCAAAGCCGGAGGGCGCGCAAGATGGAGACGGGGGGAATGGAGACAGGAGGAATGGAGACAGGGGGAAAAGGGCGGCGAGGATGAAGGCGGGCCGTCCCAGCACGGGAAGCGGATGGGGCGAGGCCCGGGTGATGAGGCAAGGCAGGGGGCAAGGCCGCCGGAACGCGAGGG
Organism: Candidatus Bilophila faecipullorum; assembly: GCA_944326695.1. GTDB lineage: Bacteria > Desulfobacterota > Desulfovibrionia > Desulfovibrionales > Desulfovibrionaceae > Bilophila > Bilophila faecipullorum. Next base: position 2,912 of record CALVEZ010000071.1, read on the forward strand.
TTTCCCGGAGGACGGCCCAGGGCAAAGCCGCTGGAAGCTGAAGGTTTCGCGGAGAGCGGTATGGGGTAAGGCCACTGGAAGCTGAAGGTTGCCCGGAGAGCGGCAGGGGGCAAGCCTGCGGGGAATGGAAGGGTGGCCGGAGGGGGTGGTATGGGCGAACCTGTTGGAAATGGAAGGCTGCCCGGAGGGTGGGATGGGCAAACCTGCTGAAAGCGGAGGGTTTCTTGGAGGGGGAAGGGGACAAGCCTGCTGGAAAGGGCGTGTTTCCTGGGGGGCGGCAGGGGACAAAGCCGCTGGGTACGGAAGGTTTCAAGAGAGGGCGGCATGGGGTGGAAGGGGCGGGAGCCGCAAGGCATGGCGCAAGGGGAAAAGGGCGCGGGTGCACTTGGAGGCAAACGCGGGGCGTCGGGCGGAAGGGGAAGGCGGGCGTTTTTGGGGGGGCAGGTTGATCCGCTCACGGATAAATAACAATTTTGTAAAATAGGAAAAAAGGGACAATGAAGCTATTGATCCCTGAAAACAAGCCTGTTATGGTCCGTTTCCCCGACACGATGAAGCGGGAAACGGTTTTTTGGAAAGTATATATAACAATTTTGTAAAAAGAAGCCGCCGCCGCTCTGCCCACACACGACGGAGCGGAGGGCGGCGCGGCAGGGGGATTGCGCATGTTGGGCGTCTGTCCCCGCCGCGTCCCGTCCTGATACGGATGGAGGAACGTATGTGCAGAATCGGAGCGATTAAAAGCAGGGAGCCGGTGCATCCCTCAAAGGCCCTCTACCTCATGCTCCCGCAGCAGGAGGGGCATGACAATTCCGGCTACGCCATGGTCATGCAGGATTTGTACGGCGTCTTTGAACGCTACAAGGACAAGCCCCTGCTCTCGCTCGCCTGCACCCCGCGCGGGGCGCAGATGGTCAGCGCGTATATGGAGGAGAAGGGCTTTACGCAGCTTGCCGAGTGGGTGCCGGATGTGGACCGGCGGCCGGGCCTCGATATCCGGGCCATGCCCTGCTACGTCTTCCGCAACTACGATTATCCCGACGCCTGCCGGGGCCGCGCGCCCGAGGAGCTTGAGGAACTGCTCCTCGACACGCGGCTGGCCCTGCGCCGCCTGCTTGAAGAGAGCGGGCAGGGCTTCGTCTATTCCTTCTGGCCGGACGTGTTGACCCTGAAGGAGATCGGCGATCCCCGCGACATCGCCGCCTACTTCCGCCTCTGGGACGACGACGGCGCGCTCATGGCCAAAAGCATCGTTACCCAGTGCCGCCAGAACACCAACTACGACATCGTGCGCTACGCGGCCCATCCCTTCTTTTTGCAGGGCTATACCCTCTGCGCCAACGGCGAGAACACCTTTTATACGAAGAACACCGAGTATCAGAAGTCGCTGCACCGGGGCTACGTCGGCTTCGAGTCCGATTCCCAGAATTTCCTCTACACGCTCCATTACGTGCTGCACGAGCTGAAGTGGCCCATCAAGTATTTCAAGCACGTCATCACGCCCCTGCCTTTCGCGGAGGCGGAAGGCCGCCCCGACCGCAAGGTCCTGAGCCTCATCCGCGAGTCGTTGGCGCATCTGGAAATCAACGGCCCGAACACCATCATCGCCGTGCTGCCCGACGGTCGGATGCTCACCTGCTGCGACTCCAAGAAGCTGCGCCCCGTGGTGGTGGGCGGCGACGGGACGACCATCGCCATTTCTTCCGAGGTCTGCGGGCTCAATGCGATCCTTCCCCATCGGGACACGTCGCGCGACATCTACCCCCATGAGCGCGAAGTTGTCGTTATTGCAAATGATCTGGCGGTGCAGAGATGGAATCAGTAAAGACACAGGACATCAGCGTCAACGATTTGCGCTGGAAGATCGACTATCGGCCCGAGCGCTGCACCCTGTGCGGCTCCTGCGTGGCCTCGTGCACGCTCAACGCCATTGAGGTGGCCGTGGAGCGGTGTTCGCTCACCGTGTCCCGCGCCGGGCGGCCCGAACCCTCCCGCGAGACGCTCGCCCGCCCGGTCATCCGTCAGAAGGCGGGCCTTGCGACCGCCTGCGTGGGCTGCGGCATGTGCGAGAAGGTCTGCCCCAATCAGGCTATCCGGCCCGTACGCAACCCGGACAGCCGCTTTACCCTGCTCGCGCAGGCGGGCGGCCCCATCAAGCGCGGCGGCCGGACCAACCTGAACGCCCAGCGTACGCTCGATCACATCATCGTGGGCCGCATCAGCCAGATGACCGACCCCGCCCTCGACTCCGAGCGCCACACCTTCGACATCCGCGCCCCCTTCGGGCGGGTGCTCCTGCCCGGCCAGCTTCCCTTGCGCGTGGAGGGGGACGAGCTGGCGATCACGGAAAAGACGCCGCCCCTGCACTGGATTTATCCGGTCATCTTCAGCGACATGTCCATCGGCGCGCTGTCCACCCGGGCGTGGGAGGCCGTCGCCCTTGCCACGGCCTACCTGAACGAAACGTGCGGGATGCCCGTACGCATGAGCTCGGGCGAGGGCGGGATGCCCGTCAAGCTCCTCGAATCGGACAAGCTGAAGTACATGATCCTGCAAATCGCCTCCGGGCACTTCGGCTGGAACCGCATCGTCAAGGCCATGCCGCGCATGAAGGTCGATCCCGCGGGCATCCTCATCAAGATCGGGCAGGGCGCGAAGCCCGGCGACGGCGGCCTTCTGCCCGCGGCCAAGGTCGCCCCGCACATTCAGGCCATCCGCGGCGTCCCCAAGGCCACCCTGCATTCGCCGCCGAACCATCAAGGGCTCTATTCCATTGAGGAATCCGTGCAGAAGATGCACCTTTCCCTGAACGCGGCCTTCGGCTTCCGCGTGCCCGTGGCCATCAAGTGCGCGGCCTCCGATACCTCGGTTTCCGTCTACAACAACCTCCTGCGCGATCCCTACAAGATTTGCGGGGGCTTCTTCATCGACGGCATCCAGGGCGGCACGGGCGCGGCCAACGAGATTTCGCTCGATCACACCGGCCATCCCGTCGTCTCGAAGCTGCGCGACTGCTACCTCGCCGCCGTGCGGCAGGGCCTGCAAGGGCAGATTCCCCTCTGGGCGGGCGGCGGCATCGGCATGACCGGCATGGCCGCGGCCGACGCCTTCAAGATGATCTGCCTCGGCGCGAACGGCGTTTTCCTCGGCAAGCTGCTCATCCAGCTCCTCGGCTGCGTGGGCAACGAACAGGGCCGCTGCAACGCCTGCTCCACGGGCCGCTGCCCCACGGGCATCTGCACGCAGGACCCGCGCCTCACGCACCGGCTGGACGTGGATCGCGGCGCTCAGAACATCGTCGACTACATGCTGGCGCTGGACAGCGAGCTGCGCAAGCTCATGGCGCCCATCGGCAACAGTTCGTTGCCCGTGGGCCGTTCCGACGCCCTCGTCACCACGGACCGGGCCGTCGCGGACAAGCTCGGCATCCATTATGTCTGCTAGGAGGCGGGCCATGCTCAGGATAGACACCTTGCACGAGACGCGGCGCATGTCCACGCAGGACCTGCTCCTTTCCATAGAAGAGGCGGTGGACCGCGGCGAGACGGATTTCGAGATCGCGGCTTCCGGCCAGCACGACATCGGCGGCCCGCTGTGGAACCGCGAAGGCAGGCCGCTGCGCTTCCATGTGACCAACCCCGGCCAGCGCGTGGGCTCCATGTGCCTTGACGGGACCGAGATCGTGGTGGACGGCCCCGCGCCCGCCGACGTGGGCTGGCTGAACGCGGGCGGGACCATCACCGTGCGCGGCGACGCCGGGGACACGGCCGGGCACTGTGCCGCCGCCGGGACCATCTATATTGGGGGCCGGGCCGGGACGCGCTCCGGTTCCCTCATGAAGCACGACCCGCTCTACGATCCGCCGGAACTCTGGATACTGCGCGGCGTCGGCAGCTTTTCGTTCGAGTTCATGGGCGGCGGCCGGGCGGTGGTCTGCGGCTACGGCTGCGAGGGGATGCCTTCCGTGCTCGGGGAACGCCCCTGCGTGGGCATGGTGGGCGGCGTGCTCTACGTGCGCGGGCCCATCCCGGAGGCGTTCCCGGAGGATGTGGCCGTTTCCGGCCTTGACGGGGCGGACCGGGCCTTTCTGGAGGCGGGGCTTCCCCGCTTCCTCGACGCCGTGGGGCGTCCCGAGCTTTTCGGGGAGCTGGCCCGTTGGGACGAGTGGCGGAAGGTGCATCCGCTGGCCTTTGAGGAGCATCACGCGCCCGAGAGGTTTTCCGTCGCTGAATACCGGGTCAGGGAATGGGTGAAGGGCGGCATTTTCAGCGATGTCTGCGACGACGACTTCACGGTCAATCCCACCGTGGCCCGCGGCGTCTACCGCCAGCGCGTGCCTTCGTGGGACAACGCCGCCCACGCCGCGCCCTGCGAATTCAACTGTCCGGCCTCCATCCCCACGCAGCGGCGCTACAACCTGCTGCGCGAGGGCAGGGTCCGGGAAGCCTACGAGCTTGTGCTCGACTACACCCCCTTTCCGGGCTCGGTCTGCGGCGGCGTCTGCCCCAACCCCTGCATGGAAGGCTGTACGCGCGGCTCCATTGACGAGCCGGTGCGGATCGGCCCGCTGGGGCGCTGTTCCATCGACGTGGACCCGCCCCGCCCGGCGCGGCGGACCGGCAGGCACGTGGCCGTGATCGGCGGCGGCGTGGCCGGGCTCAACGCTGCATGGCGTCTGGCCCGCAAGGGGCACGAGGTCACGGTCTACGAGGCCGACGAGCGCATGGGCGGCAAGCTGGAGCAGGTCATCCCCCGCGCCCGCCTCGACCATGCGGTCCTCGAGCGCGAGCTGCGGCGCATCGAGGACATGGGCGTGCGTTTCGTCAACGGTTTCCCTGTAGACGCCGACGCCTTCCGGCACATCCGCGAGGCGAGCGACGCCGTGATCGTGGCTACGGGCGGGCATGTGGCCCGCGTCTTCCCGTGGCCGGGGCGCGAACGCATCGTCGCGGGCGTGGATTTCCTCAAGGCCGTCAACAAGGGCCTTCATCCGAAAGTCGGCAGGCGGGTGGTGGTCATCGGCTGCGGCAACGCGGGCATGGACGCCGCAGCCGGGGCCTATGCCATGGGCGCGCAAAGCGTGACCTGCATCGACGTGCAGCAGCCCGCCGCCTTCGCCCACGAGATCGCCCACATCGAAGCGCAGGGCGGTCGGCTCGTCTGGCCGGTGATGACCAAGGCCATCACGGAAGAAGGGCTGCTCGCCGCGGACGGCAGGCTCTTTCCCGCCGAGACGGTGATCATCACTATCGGGGAGACGCCCGATCTCTCCTATCTTCCCGAAGGAGTGCCCACTTTCCGCGACTGGCTCGCGCCCGGGCCGGACATGAGCATCCTGCCCGGCGTCTTCGCGGCCGGGGACGTGATCAGGCCCGGACGCCTCGTGGACGCCATCGGAGCCGGGACAAAGGCCGCCGACGCCGCGGACGCCTACCTGCGCGGCGAGGCGTGGGCCCCGCAGCCCAAGAGCCTTATCCCCGCCGGGCGCCTCGGCAAAGCCTATTTCGAGCGCTGCCATGCCTGCGATGTGCCCGCGCCCGAAGGGGATTTCGAGCGCTGCCTCAGTTGCGGCACCTGCCGGGACTGCAAGATGTGCTACGAGTCCTGCCCCGAGCAGGCCATCCGGCGCGAAAGCGGGCCGGACGGCACGTTTTGCTACGTTTCCGACGACGCGCGCTGCATCGGCTGCGGCATCTGCGCGGGCGTGTGTCCCTGCGGCATCTGGACCATGAAGCCCAACGCGCCCCTTCTCTCCCGGAGCACGGCGGGCATGGCCTTGTCCTGATCACTGCGGCCATTCTGACCTTTCTTTATCCGGCGCACGGTGGGCATGGCCTTGGCCTCCCGTACACAGGATGGCATGAAAAGCTCGTTCCCGGGGCACACCGGGCATGACGCCGGACGGGGCGGCCTCTCCATTTAAGGACGGGGCCGCCCCGCCTTTTAAGCGGAGAAGGGGGGAGAGGTACTTTCCCGGCGGTGGGTCCGGCGTGGAATGCGGAACCCTGCCCGGGAACCAGCGGCGGCCTGCCGAGGCCCGAGTGGAGCGCGGTTTGGCCCGAGGAGAAGCGCCTTCCCGTCCGGGCTTCCGAAACGCGGGTGGAAGACAGAGCGCTCGCTCGGGAACAGGGCGCGCGGCCGGGCGGCAAGGAGCGGGGCGCGCAGCAAGCCGGCAAGGGACGGCGAGGCGGCAGGGGCGACGCGGGGGTCGCCCTTGCCCATCACACCCGGAAAAAAGGCGGCCCACATGAAAGGGGCGGCGCGGGCGGCTTTGCCCGCGAAGCGGGGGGCCTGCCGCCAGGCGGCTAGGCCTTGGCCGAAAACGCCGAGCAGGTGGTGATGGTCGCCTTGGCGAGGTTGTTGGAATGGTAGCCGATGTGCTCGATGACGCCGAGGATGTCCACGAAGACGAGCCCGGTTTCGGGATCGCACTCCTGCCGGTCCAGCCGCTGGATGTGGCGGTTGCGCAGTTCCACTTCCATACCGCGCAGCTTCCCGGCGATGGGGGCCACTTCCTGCGCCTTGGCCGGGTCCTCGTTGATGAAACCGTCGAGGGCGGTGACGATGGCATGATGCGCCTCGGCGTACATGCCCGAGAGTTCGGTGAGGGCCTGCTCAGAAAAGTCGTGCGGCCTGTTCTGGCGGTAGGCGTAGTACTCGATGAGCTTCTTGCCCTGATCCGCGATGCGCTCCACGTTGCGCGAGCAGCCCACGTAGAGGGCCAGCGCGGTGGAGGCGTCGTCGGAGATGCCCGCCTGCATGATGTCCTCGGCGTAGGCCTTGATCGCCCGGTGCAGGTCGTCGATTTTGGCTTCCGTCTCGTTGATCTCGGCAATCAGCTCTTTCTTGTTGTGAAAGAAAACGTCCTGCACGGCGTCGAGCAGCCGGATGGCGAGAAAGCCCATGTAGGCGCATTCGTTCTTGACCGCTTCGACGGCGATGCCGGGCGTGGCCTGAATGAGTTTGGGATCGAGGTATTGCGCCCCTTCGACGGCCTTGTGCGGGGCGTCGGGGAGGATGGTGCGGATAAGGGCGGCGAAAGGACGGACAAAGGGCAGGAAAATCAATGTATTGAGTACGTTAAACAGTGTATGGGCGTTGGCGATCTGATGGCCGATGCCGTCGGCGGTGAGGGCGATGAGCTTTTGGAACCACGGGAGCAGCGTAAGGAAGATGCACACCCCAATGACGTTGAAGAGGACATGGGCGGCGCAGGCCTGCTTTGCCGTCCTGTCCGTGCCGATGGAGGCGAGCACCGCCGTGATGGTGGTGCCGATGTTGTCGCCGAGGATGATCGGGATGGCCGCATGGAGAGGCAAAAGGCCCTGTATGCCGAGGGCGATGGTGAGGCCTACCGTGGCGGCGCTGGACTGGACGAGGAGGGTGAGCAGGGTTCCGGCAAGCACGCCCATGAAGGGGTTGTGGCTGAAGGTGAGGAAAAGCTCCCTTTCGTTGCGCAGGAAGCTCATGGAGGATTCCATGGTCTGCATCCCGACAAAAAGGAGGCCGAAGCCCAACAGTCCGTTGCCCGCGTATTTCTGCACCTTGGAGCGCCCGAAAAAGGCAAGGAGGACGCCTATTATAATGAAGAGGTAGGCGTAATCCTGTATCTTGATGGCGAGAATCTGGCCGGTGACGGTGGTGCCGATGTTGGCTCCCATGATCACGCCGATGGCCTGGGTGAGCGTCATGAGCCCGGCATCCACGAAGCTGACCGTCATGACCGTGGTGGCGCTGCTGCTCTGGATGAGCACCGTAACGCAAGCCCCAACAAGTACCCCCATGAGCGGGGTTTTGGTCAGAGTACCTATCAACTGCCGGAGACGATCCCCGGCGATGAGCTGCAAGGCCTCACTGATCAGCTTGATGGCGAAGAGGAAAAGCCCAACTCCTCCGAGAAGCTGGATGACGCTTTGTACGGACATGCGCACGCTCCTTAGATTGTGCTTCGACTCTTGCCTCATGAGAAGACGCACTGTCAAGGAAATTCGCGGTCCATCCCCGCACATCGGAAAAGGCCGTGGATGCATGACGGCGCTTGTCCTGTGATAAAAGCCTCTTGAAAGGCTGCGCCCGCCGAATGCGCCCGAACGCGGCCGCGGAAATCAAAAAAATGACTCCAAAATCAAAAAAACGCTTGCCAGCCGGACTGAATTCCGCTAGTTACATCGCTGCGACACGGAGAGGTGTCCGAGCTGGTCTAAGGAGCACGATTGGAAATCGTGTGTACTCAAAAGGTACCGGGAGTTCGAATCTCCCCCTCTCCGCCATAAATTTTAAGGGCTTAC
>CALVEZ010000072.1 GCA_944326695.1 Candidatus Bilophila faecipullorum
GTGGAGCGGAAGGTGTCTCGTTGAAACTTGGGGCGGGGAGGGGGAAACTTTCTGGAGAAAGTTCCTCCCTCCCCTCCCCAAACCCCACCCCTCCCTCTTCAAAGACTTTCGACTTTATCGAATCCCTTGCGTGTGCTTTCCCTGTAGATGGAGTGCCGACAATACATGGCTCCGTACGACCTTGAAGCAGCTAGTACTTTCCCTGTAGGCGGGGTGCCGGCCCTGCCCGGCAAGAAGGCCATGCTCGTCATTTCGTGTTTTCCCTGTGGGCCGAGTGAAGGGGCCGTTATCTGGCGGAACGCCTCGGCAGGTCCAGTGCTTTTTCTATGGGCGGGGTGCCGGGCAGCCCGAGGAGCCGTTTGACGAGATAATGGAGGTGCTTTCTCTGTGGGCGGGGTGCCGGGCGCTGTTACTCCGTAACGGTTTAGGCATTCCTTGTGGTTTCCCTGTGGGCGGGACCTCCGGTTTATCGAATCCCTTTTGTGCGTTTTCCCCGTGGGCGGGACATCCGGGCATTGAGGCGGTCATCTTGTGGAGATGGCTGTCTTTTTTTGTGGGGAGAGAGGGGAAATCATGCTGGGAGAAGGTGTTTTAGGGAAGGTGTTTTTGGGGGGAGGGGTCTGGGGAGGTTCCCCGCGACGGTGCGCCGCCGGAACCGGCAACGCTTTGGCCGTCCGTTTTTCTCTCATGCGCGAGAGGTAATCATTGCTTCGGTGCTTCCTGACGATAGCCTGAAAGGGCGCGTTTCTCGGGCGCGGCTCTCCCCTCCTGAGAAAGGCGCGGGCATCCATGCGCGTAGGCGGGGCAGTATCGTCGGGACGACATACGGCGCAGCGTTTGTGACGTTGATCCGCACGGGCGAAGCGGCGTATAGGAAATGTGGTCTGCTTTGGATTCGCCGGCGTTGGTCTGCGTGCAGGTGGGGCGACGGTGCATACGGCAGAATTCATCTCGTCGGGTTTGCGGTCGTCCGTTTGCGGACGGGACGGCGCGTCCCCGGAGGGGGAGCCTTTTTCCTGCGCATCGCCCTCTCTTCTCCATTTAAGAAAGGGGTATCCTATGAAACTGAGCCGACGAGATTTCGTGCGCATCTGCACGGGGACGGTGGCGGGCATCGGCGTTTCGGGCATGTTTCATCCGTTCGTGCGGGACGTGCTGGCGGAAACGCTGACCGGCCAGCGGCCCCCGGTCTTCTGGGTACAGGGGCAGGGCTGCACCGGCTGCTCGGTGTCGCTGCTGAACAATGCCCATCCCGGCATCGCCAAGGTCTTGCTGGACATCATCGCCCTGCATTTTCACCCCACGCTCATGGCGGCGGAAGGGGCGTTGGCCTTTCAGACCATGTTGGACAAGGCCAATGAGTACGCGGGGCAATACATTTTGATCGTCGAAGGGTCCATTCCCGTGGACGAGGAAGGGAAATACTGCATCGTCGGTGAGGTGGGCCACCGTGAGTACACGATGGCCGAAACCATCGACATGATGGCCCGCAACGCCGCCGCCGTCGTCGCGGCCGGGACCTGCTCATCCTACGGCGGGGTACCTGCGGCCCGAGGGCAGCGCACGGGAGCGCTCAACGCCGCGACGTTCCTCAAGCGGCGTAACATTCCCACGCCCGTGATCAACGTCCCCGGCTGCCCGCCGCATCCCGACTGGATGGTCGGCACGCTGGTCATGCTGCTCGACGCCATGAAGCGCAAGGGCGTGGAGGGAGGCGTTCTGGCCACCCTGCGCGAAGCCGACGATCTGGGACGGCTCAAGGTCTTTTATCCCAACACGCACCTGACCTGTCCCTATCTGGACGCTTTCGAGAGCGGCGATTTTACCACCAGCATGACCGACAAGGACGGCTGCCGTTTCGATCTCGGCTGCAAGGGGCCGTGGAGCGGCTGCGACTCCGCCACGCGCAAGTGGAACGGCGGGGTCAACTGGTGCATCGCCAACGCCACCTGCGTGGGCTGCACCTCGCCCGGCTTTCCCGACGAAGTCTCGCCTTTCTATGAAAACTGAGCCCGGAGGCCTTTATGAGCACGACAGTCATTGCCATTGATCCCGTGACCCGTCTGGAAGGTCACCTGAAAGTCGAGGTCCGCGTAGAGGACGGCAAGGTGGCCGACGCATGGGTAACGGGCGGGATGTTCCGGGGATTTGAAACCATCCTGCGGGGCCGTGATCCCCGCGACGCTTCGCAGATCGTCGAGCGCATCTGCGGCGTGTGCCCGGTTGCCCACGCCACCGCCTCATCAATGGCCCTTGAAGACCTCTGCGGCCTGCAAGTTCCCCATAACGGCCGCATCGCCCGCAACCTCATGCTGGCCGGGAACTACCTGCAATCCAATATCCTGCATTTCTATCATCTGGCCGGGCAGGATTATTTTCAGGGGCCGGAAACCGTGCCTTTCATCCCGCGCTATCCGCACCCCGATCTCCGCCTCACCCCTTCCCAGAACGCGCTGGCCGTGGACGAGTACATCGAGGCGTTGGAAGTGCGGCAAATCTGCCACCAGCTTGTGGCCATCTTCGGCGGGCGGATGCCGCACCTTCAGGGCGTGCTCACCGGCGGCGCGGCCCAGATTCCCGATAAGGAGACCATCCTCGAATACGCCGCACGCATGAAAAAGGTACGGGCTTTCGTGGAAGACCGTTATCTACCGCTGGTCTACACCATCGCAGGCCAATATCCCGAACTTTTCGACATGGCGCACGGCTACCGCAATGCCCTTTGCGTGGGCGTCTTCCCGCTGGCCGAACCGAAAAAGCTGTACTATTCCTCGGGTGTTTACGTGGATGGGCGTGATGAGCCTTTCGACGGAAGCCGCATCCTGGAGGATGTCCGCTATTCGTGGTACGAGCCCGCGCCCTCCGGGATGCCCGTTTCCCGTTCGCAGAGCATCCCCGACGTGAACAAGAAGGACGCCTACAGTTTCGTCAAGGCCCCGACCTACGCGGGGCATCGCGTGGAAGTGGGGCCGCTCGCCCGTATGTGGATCAACGACAAGCCCCTCTCGCCGCATGGCCGGGCCTTTTTCGAGGAGACGTTCAAGGTGCGGGCGGAGACCTTCCGGGGCATCGGTGAAGATCGCGCCTTTTCCGTCATGGGCCGCAATGTGGCCCGGGTCGAGGAAGTCTACCAGATGCTCGGTATGATTGATTTGTGGCTGCAAGAACTCCAGCCGGGGGAACAGACCTTCATCCGCCCCGAGGTGCCCGAGGAAGGGGAGGGCATCGCCTTTACCGAAGCCCCCCGCGGGGCGCTCTGCCACTACATCCGCGTCAAGAATCATCTGATCGACGATTATGCGGTGGTGGCCGCTACCATGTGGAATTGCGCTTCCCGTGACGACAAGGGGCGGCGCGGCGCGGTCGAGGAATCCCTCATCGGCGTGCCCGTTCCCTACGAGGACAGCCCCGTCAACGTGGGCCGCGTCATCCGTGCCTACGACCCGTGACTTGGCTGCGCCGTGCACGTGCTGCACGCCAAGGGTGAGGGTGGGGAATGAAAGATTGGAGGGGGGAAGGGGAACCTTTCTGGAGAAAGGTTCCCCTTCCCCCCTCCAAACCTCCCCCCTTCCTCTCCAAAGACTTTCAACTGGTGGGGAGGCCGCGCGCAGGGAGTTCGTTCCGGCGGGGAGTGGACGGTGGGAGGAGGAAAAGAGAAAAAGGACGGAGTATTAAAAAGTGTTGGATGGAGCCGTAAGAAACGTATGGCCGTAAAAACGTATGGATGCAGCTTCAGAGATACTGGCAACACATTTTGACCATCGCACCGGGCAAAAAACGTAGGGATGCAGTTTCACAATAAAAAGCCCGGACAGCGCGTTGCCCGGGCTTTTGGGAGAAAAAGAAAACTTTTGCAGGGTAACACATTCAAAAAACGTACATTTTTATACGAAATAAAAATTCTTTTGCACAGGGGAAAACCGCGAAGAGGGATTCAATAAGGTCAAAAGTCTTTGAAGGGAGAGAGGAGGGGTTTGGGGAGGGGAGAGGGAAACTTTCTTCAGAAAGTTTCCCTCTCCCCTCCCCAATCTTCTCTCCTATTTCTTCTTCGCGTTCTCTTCTTCGATGATTTCCTCAGCGCGGAGGAGGGCCTCGTCAAGGGAGGGGAAGACGTTCTCCTCGCCCACGGAACGCAGGATGCCCACGCGCTGAAGGGTCCGGCGGGCGGGTTCCTGCACGGCGGCGAAGAGGATGCGACAGCCTTCCTGCCGACGCTCAAGGAAGGCTTCGAGCGCGTGAATGCCGGTCATGTCGATGGCGGGCGTGTTGTGCAGGTACATGATGAAGACCTTGGGCGGCGTCTCCATGGCGTCCAGCGTGGATTGGAAACGGTCGGCCACCCCGAAGAAGAGGGGGCCGTTGATGGCGAAAATTTCCACGCCGTCCGGCACGTGCTCGTCGTTGGGCACGGGGATGTCGTGTTCCATGGCTTCCTCTTCTTCGCCCGAGGTGATGGCGTGGATGCCCGTCAGTTCGCTCATGCGCCGCATGAAGAGAAGCGAGGCCAGCATGACGCCCGTGTAGACGGCAACGGTCAGGTCAAAGATGACCGTCAGAGCGAAGGTCAGGAGCATGACCGACCAGTCGGATTTGGGGCCATGGAAAATGTGCCGCACCGTGCGCAGGTCGCTCATGTCGTAGGCCACCATGACCAGTACGGCGGCCAGCGCCGCCAGCGGGATGTATTCCGTCAGCGGAAGGAGCCAGAGGACCACCGCGATCAGGAAGATCGAATGTACGATGGCCGACACCGATGACTGCGCCCCGGCCCGCACGTTGGTAGCCGTGCGCGCAATGGCCCCGGTCGCGGCGAAACCGCCGAAGAAGACCGAAGCCACGTTGCCGATGCCCTGCGAAACCAGTTCCATGTTGGAATTGTGCCGGTCGCCCGTCATACTGTCCGCCACCACGCAGGCCAGCAGCGATTCGATGCCCGCCAGCAGCGCGATGGTCAGCGCGTCGGGGAAGAGTTCACGGATGCGCTCAAAGGTTATACCCTCGGGCATGGTGAAGTCGGGAAGCCCCACGGGGAGCGCCCCGAAACGCGTGCCGATGGTGTCCGTGGGCAGGCTGAACAGCCAGACAAGCAGCGTGGACAGGAAAACGGCCACCACCGGGGCGGGGATTTTGGGGATTTTGCGCCGCACGATGAGGATGACGAGGAGGGTGAACGCCGCCACTCCGAGCGTCGCCGGACTGAAGTCAAAGGCGTTGCGGGCGTAGGCGTGCCATTTATCGAAAAATTCCGGCGGCGTGTCCACCAGCGGCAGGCCGAAGAAATCCTTCATCTGAGACGAGAAGATGAGAAGGGCTATGCCGGTCGTGAAGCCCGTGGTCACGGGATAGGGGATGTACTTCACCAGCACGCCGAGCCGCAGGAAGCCGAAGATCACCAGCAGGATGCCGGCCATAAGCGTGGTGAGCACCAATCCCTCGTAGCCGTGCCGCGAGACGATGCCGTAGATGATGACGACGAAGGCCCCGGTGGGCCCGCTGACGGGAAAACGGCTGCCGCTGAAGAACGCCATGAAAAAGCCCGCCACGATGGACGTGTACAGGCCGCGCTCGGGGGTGAGGCCGGAGGCGATGGCAAAGGCGAGGGCAAGGGGCAGGGCCACCACGCCTACCGTGATGCCCGCGGAGACGTCCTTGCTCAACATGCCGAGGGTGTAGCCGTTGCGCAGCGTTTTAAAAAGACTGGGGACAAGGGGTGTTCTGTGCGCTTCGGACTGCGCGGTGCGGGACATGGCTTCTCCTTGGAAAACGGCGCGGAGAGCGGTTGAAGGAAAGAATCAGGCCTGCGGATCGGAAGGAGCCGCAGGGGCCACGGGAACGGAACGTCTGCCGAGGGTGAGGCGGCGCTCGAAGTAGCGCAGCACGGCGGAAATGCTCAAGGTCATGGCAAGGTAGAACAGGGCCACGGTCAGCCAGACCTCAAAGGCCCGGAAGTTGACGGCGATGATCTCCTGCCCCTGCCGGGTCAGTTCGCCCACGCCGATGACCACGAGCAGCGAGGTATCCTTGAGCGAGATGATGCACTGGTTGGTCAGCGGGGGGATCATGCGCCGAAAGGCCTGCGGCCAGATGATGTAGAGCATGGTCTGCGCCTTGGTCAGGCCCGTGGAGCGCCCCGCTTCCATCTGCCCCCTGTCGATAGACTCAATGGCCCCGCGCACGATCTCGGCAATGTAGGCCCCCGAGTTGACGCCAATGGCGACGATGCCCGCCACGTCCGGGGGGATACGCATCCCGAGGGCCAGCGGCAGGCCGAAATAGAGGAACATCACCTGCACGATGAGCGGCGTCCCGCGAATGGACTCGATGTAGAGCAGCGTGGCGCCGCGCAGAAGCCGGTTGCGCGAGGTGTTGGCAAGCCCGGCGATCACCCCGAGAATGAGGCCCATCGCCAGCCCGCCCACGGTGAGGAGCAGCGTGAGCTTGACCCCGCTCAGCAACTGGGGCGCGGTCTGTACAATGACGGAAGGGTCGAAGTCAAAAGCCATGCGGCACTCGATGGGTTAGAGGGGAAAAAGGGGCGGGGAGGCCGAGCCTCCCCGCGTCACCCTACATATCGGATTCCTTCGGCGCAAAACCGAACCACTTTTCGTACAGTTTGGCGTAGGAACCATCCTTGCGCATCTGGGCAAGGGCCTCGTTGACCTGCTTCACCAGCGTTTCGTTGCCCTGCGCGAAGCCGATGCCGTACTTCTGACCTTCGTAAAGGGGGCCGACCACTTTGGCCTTGCCCTTCCCGGCGGTCGTAGCGAAGGCCGTGACCACGGGCATGTCGAAGACCACGGCGTCCACGCCCCGGCTGAGAAGCTCGAAGAACATGCCGTCGTTGTTGGGGAACTGCTTCAGTTCCTTGGCCTTGCCGAAATCCTTCATGAAGGGCACGGAGGAGGTGCCGGTCTTGACGGCCACGACCTTTCCGGCGAGGTCTTCGAGTTTGGAGATGGCCTTTTCGTCCTCGCGGACGAGAATCTTGAGGCCGGAGGTATAATAGCCGTCCGAGAACAGCACGACCTTGGCGCGTTCCGGCGTGATGGTCATCCCGGCGATGCCCACGTCCACGTTGCCGGTCTGGAGGCCGGGGATGATGCCGTTGAAGTCCATCGGCTGGAAGGTGTAGGTGATGCCCACCTTCTTGGCGAGGGCTTCCCACAGCTCGATGTCGAATCCGGTGAACTTTCCGTCGGGCCCCTTGAATTCAAAGGGCATGAAGTTGGTGTCGTGCGCCACCACCAAATCTTTGGCGGAAGCGGGCATCACCAACGCGGCCACGAGGACGAGGCCCATGAGCAGGGCGGCGAAACGTTTCATGATGAACCTCTTCATGGTTAGGGAGAGCGACCTGCGGGACGGTGCGTGAGCGCCGCTTCCGGAAGCCGGCGCAGCGGGGAAGGCCCCGGCGCGCTCCGTCTTGGCTGGCGGGAAAAAGCCCCACGCTACGGGAATTCTTCGGAAATCCGGTGTGGGCCTCTGCCTTTCCGCAGTATACCAGACCTCAGAATCACGCATCGGCGCGCAAAAATCAAGGGCATCTCACCGAATTCGTAACTTGGCTCTTCTTTTTGGGGGTGAGAAACGTGTTTCCTGCGCGGCGCGGGCGCTTTTTCGATTGACGGTTTTTCCCGTGGGGCCTATGCTTTCACCTTATTTTTGCATGGAGGAGAAATCATGTTTCGTACGCTTGTGACCAGCCTTCTGGCCGTTCTGGTGCTCTGCGGGTCCGCTTTCGCCGCGGAAAAAACGCTCATCGCCGCCTCCAACCCCACGTGGCCGCCGATGGAATTTCTGGATGAAAACAAGAATATCGTGGGTTATGACCGCGACATCATCGCCGCCATTGCTGAGGAACTCGGCATGAAGAGCGAGTTCCGCAACATCGCGTGGGACGGCATTTTTGCCTCGCTCGAATCCGGTCAGGCCAACGTCATCGCCTCTTGCGTGACCATCACCGAGAAGCGCAAGAAGGCCTATGTTTTCTCCGAGCCCTACTACGAAGTGCATCAGGCCGTCGTGGTCGCCAAGGACGCTGCCATCTCCAAGCCTGAAGACCTCAAGGGCAAGAAGATCGGCGTCCAGATCGGCACCACCGCCATCGAAGCCCTGCGCAAGATGAACGTGGACATCGATCTGCGTACCTATGACGAAGTGGGCCTCGTCTTTGAGGACATGCGCAACGGCCGCCTTGACGCCGTGGTCTGCGACGATCCGGTCGCCCGCTACTACGCCAGCCGCAAGGAAGGCTACAAGGACCTTATGAAGGTCGCCTTCCTCACCGAGGATGTGGAATACATCGGTTTCGTCTTCAGCAAGGACAACGCCGAACTGGCCGCTCAGGTCAACAAGGGCCTCAAGGCCATCCGCGAAAACGGCAAGGAAAAGGCCATCCGCGTCAAGTGGCTCGGCGAATAGCCGCCCTCCCAAGGGGAGGAGACCCGCACGGCGCGTGCGTTGTCCCCCTCGCCTCTTCCGCGTCTTTTTCTCCATGAGTGGAAAAGATAGCCAAACGCCGCATCGTAAGGTGCGGCGTTTTTGCGTGCGGCCCCGGCCCGTTGGCGCTCCCATCCTTCATGCCCGGCAAGAAAGGGGCGGCCTTCGGCGTTCCCCGGCGGGGCATTCTCTCTCTCTCTCTCTCTCTCTCTCTCTCTCTCTCTCTCTCTCTCTCTCTCTCGCGCGCGCGCGCACTTTTGCCTTGAGGCAAACGCGGGGTTCCTCCGCAAGTTGTTTACGAGGGTGGTGCAAAGGCGCTTTTCCTCCAGATCGGAGGGGCCAAAGGAAAGGGGCTGTCGGAGGAGGGCGCTTTCTCCGTAAAATAGCCGCAACTATTTGGAAGACGGGCAACGGGGAGGCGGGAGCGGGCCATTTGTCTTGTCCGGTGTTCGTGTGGTATGGCGGGACAAAACATCGTTTATCCGGGTACGGGCTCCTTTTTGCCGAAGGCGGCCGGGGTGGAATCCTGAACGCGGAAGGGAAGGGGCATACATGGTCGTGAGGCTCTCATGCGGCGCGTTGCAGGGCGTTGACGCCTTTCGGGTCGATCTGGAAGTGGATTTCCTGCGTAAGGGGATGCCCGCCTTCGTCATGGTGGGGCTGGCCGAAGGTGCCGTGCGCGAGGCGAAGGAAAGGGTTTTCGCGGCTTTGCGTTCCTGCGGCTTTTCCCTGCCTCCGGCGCGGATCACGGTCAACCTTGCCCCGGCGGATCGCCGCAAGGCCGGAAGCGCCTACGATTTGCCGCTGGCCGTGGCGCTGCTGGCCGCGGCGGGGCTCCTTCCTGAAGAGTGCGTGCGAGGCTGGATTCTGGCCGGGGAATTGTCGTTGCAGGGTACGATCAAGCCGGTGCCTGGCGTCCTGCCTCTGGGCATTCTGGCGCGGGTCGAGGGCGCGCGGGGGATCGTGACGGCCCCGGAAAACGCTCCTGAAGCCGCACTGGTCGAGGGCCTCCCCGCCTATGGGCCTTCCACGTTGGACGAAGCCGTGCGCTTCCTGAAGGGAGAATATCCGCTGGAGCCCGCCGCCCCGCCGCCCCCCGGCCTCGACCCCGCGTGGGCCTTTCTGGATTTTGCCGACGTGAAAGGGCAGGAACATGCCAAGCGTGCGATTGAGATCGCGGCGGCGGGCGCGCATAATCTCCTCTTCATCGGGCCTCCGGGCAGCGGCAAGACCATGCTCGCCAAGCGCATTCCTTCGGTCCTGCCGCCCCTTGATCCGGACGAGGCCCTTGAGGTGACCAAAATCTACAGCGTGGCCGGGATGCTTGGCGGCAGGGGGCTCATCGCGCAGCGTCCCTTCCGGGAGCCTCATCATACGGCGACGGAAGCCGCGTTGGTGGGCGGCGGCACCTATCCCCGTCCCGGTGAAGTGTCGTTGGCCCATCGCGGCGTGCTTTTTCTGGATGAGCTGCCGGAATACGGCAAAAATACCCTTGACGTGCTGCGCCAGCCGCTGGAAGGGGGCACGGTGACGGTGTCCCGTTCCGCCCATTCGGTGACGTTTCCCGCCGACTGCATGTTGGTGGCGGCCATGAATCCCTGTCCGTGCGGCTACGCCACCGATCCCCGGCACACCTGCACGTGTTCGCCCTCGCAGGTGCGGCGTTACAGGTCCCGCCTGTCCGGGCCGCTGCTGGACCGTATCGATCTGCATGTCAACGTGCCTGCCGTGCCCTATGAGGATTTGCAGGCCGGGGCCTCGCCCCTGACGTCCGAGCGTATGCGCGGGCGTGTGCTGGCGGCCCGGGAGGTCCAGCGGCGGCGTTATGCTGAAATCCCGCAGTGCCGGACCAACGCGGACCTTGCCGGGAGTCTGCTCGAGGAACATTGCCGTCTCGGGTCCGGCGAGCGCGGCTTCCTGCGCGAGGCCGTAGAACGACTGGCGTTGTCGGCGCGCGCCTACACCCGCATCCTGCGTATCAGCCGGACCATCGCTGATCTTGCGGGCGAGGAGAACATCGGCGTTCCCCATCTGGCTGAAGCCATCGGCTGTCGGGTGCTGGACAGGGAGGAGTAGTTTTTTGTTTGCGGGGGAAGGGAGGGGAAACCTTTCTGAAGAAAGGTTTCCCCTCCCT
>CALVEZ010000073.1 GCA_944326695.1 Candidatus Bilophila faecipullorum
GTTAGGGCGCTGCTGGTAACAGAGCCTTACAGGCGCATATGAAGAACCACCGGCTATGCCGGTGGGTTCCTTTTTGTAATACAATCAATCTCCACTTTGGAGGGTGAAGGCTTTCATGTCGATATTCATTTTGAGGTGGAAAGGGATTACCTGCATTCCAGGATGCTTCACTACCGCATATTATGCATCTATAAATTCCTGATTTTTTGACTGTTGCTCCACAAGATATATATTTTCAAATTCTGGAAGTGCAGACTGTCTTAAATATTTTATGTCAGCATAAATGGTCATAATTCCATTATATTAGACTCACTCATTTTACACACCATCAAAGACTTCTCCAGATTGAAACATGCCAATAATAAATGTAAGGGTAAAGAGATATTTTCTTATTTGCATATGGGTTCTCATTTAAGACCCCATTTACCTTTAGCCATTTTAACTACGTCACTGTCTGGATCAATGAACTCCCAACCGAGTTCAAGGTAATTTTTGGCTGTAAGTTCATTTCCTTTGATGCCAACAAAAATTTCAAGTCCAAGAAAAGCGAGTGATAGTATAAGGTTTTCTGACACGACATCACTCCTGAGGAGAGCAAAGTTAAGAACCCAAAGTGCGAGAAATACTCCTCCCCACGCGTGGAGTTTGCGAAGAAATAGAGGTAGCCCAAAAAATCCAGAAAATAAAAAGAGAGTCCAGCTCCAACCGATTTTTACCTCTTTTAATTCGCCAGTTTTTGGATTTTTCATTGTGACTTTCATAGAATCCTCCTCGTAGTGTGAATGATGCGTCTAATGGTACTATAGTACCATTAGGTTGTCAAAGTTTTTCCTGTATGCCTATGGGATGGAAGAATATCCCTTTTTAAACGAGGCAGTGGCTAGTGTTTTGAGGACACAACGAGAGGAACACGACCTGAGCAAGAAAAGACTATCTGAACTGGCTAAGATCGAACGCGCTTACATCACTTCGCTGGAGCGTGGCGAAAAGAGGCCGACGTTGAACGTGTTGTTTTACCTCAGCGACGCTTTCGGCCTGCTGCCGTCCGATTTGGTCAAGCTGATAGAGGAGGAACTCAGGAAGTTAGACGGGGAGAATAAGGGAACGTAAACGAAACGTGTTCACGTTGACCCACGTCTTACCTAGGCATGAGTCACACGTAGCCTACGTGATTCACGTGGCGGCTAACGGCTAGCGGCTGACAGCACACTTTGGAACTCTCACACCCTCAGAGAAAAAATGACGATGCCCGAATCACTACGGTGAAACGGACATCGTCGTTAATACTGTGCTAAATCAATATGTTATATGTTTTCGCTAAAAACCATCAACCATTTATATGACACAGCCTTATTCTTCGACCTTACGACGCTTTTCCCAGAGCTTCATGTCTTTCATCTTTTTGCGGCGCTCGCGCTGGAGGCCCTTGCAGACGAGAGGGGTATCCTTCTTGAGGCCCCATTTCTCGCGGTACTCGGCAGCGTCGAGGCTGTGTCCGGCAAGATGCTTCCGGGTAAGAATCTTGAACGTCTTGCCGCATTCAAGGCAGGTGATCGATTTTTCCTTGATGGACTTGCGGGGGTCGCTCTGCACATCGGCGCTCGGCTCTTCAGGACTGCCTTCTCCCTCGGCCACGTTCTTGATATCGGTCGAAAGCCGACGCACCATCGAAATGATTTCGTCTTCGGCCATAATGCGAACGCTGGCTTGCGCTTTGACAATGTCCAGTGCTTCTTTCAAAAAATCATCCATTTGGGATGCCTCCTCGGAACGAAGTTGCTCAAAAGGTTGTGCCATGAATCCAGGAACCTTTCCTGTGCTCACTCCCCCCAGAGTTTCGTGTCGTACGAACGATCATCCCTCTTTTCCGTCTTCCCTCACCCCTTGAGGCAACACGGAGGAATGCAGGAACAGGAATCCAACGTCTCTCCCGGAAAGGGAAAACACGCACCGACAAAGCACCCCTACCTGCCGGTATTCCTGTTGAAGCCAACTCTAATCCCCATAGGGGGCTACGGCCGCCTCTTCCTGTATTCGTACCTGAAACCTCTGCACAACAAGTCACTCCAAAAATCATTTTGCCGAGTATTGCACGGGCTCTTTGCCATTGCAACTGCTTTTCCGGGACTTCTATTTTATATTCGGCAGGAACCTTTGATAAAAATCTTTGTGCCCCATTCCATAACATCACGATGCCGATGGAAAAATATTGCTCGGGCCGGACCAGCTCCTTCATGCCGGGACAGGTGCAAAAAAGAATTTCCTTACCCGAAAAAGCTCCTCGTCAGGGGCACAAGGGAAAAAAAGACCGCTGAAAAGGGAAAAAGGATTGGCTGCAAAAGGCGCGCCACCATTCGGCTCATGAGAAAAACGGCGCAAAAGCCTCTTCCGGCGCGGCGCAGGGCACACCGCACCCCGGCACAGCGCCGCCACAGACATGATACAGGCGGAAACCACTGAACAAGAGCGGATCAGGCGAATGAACGGGGGTCGATGTTGTACTTCTTCACCTTGTAGTTGACGATGCGGTAGCTCACCTGCAGATCGCGCGCGGCCTGCAACATGTTGCCCCGGGCGTGCTGGAGGGCATCCACGAGCAATTCCTGCTCGAAGCGGGCCACCGCGTCATTGAAGGGAAGGGCCGAGCGACTTTCCCCGTCATGCCGCAGGGAGGCCGGCAGATGGGCGGCACGCAGGACCAGATCGTCACAACCCTGTACGGCCTGCTCCATGCACCGGGCGAGTTCGTTCCCGTTGCCCGGCCACGGGTAACGCATGAGCATCTCCTGCGCGGGGGTGGAAATGCGCTCCACCACCCGTCCCGCCGCTTCCGCCGCGGCTTTGAGGAAAAGCTCCGCCAGAGGGAGGATATCTTCCGGCCTTTCACGCAAGGGAGCAAGGAGGATCGGAAATACCGAAATACGGTTGTAGAGGTCTTCCAGAAACTCGCCGCTTGCGACCAGTGCCTCAAGGTCCGCCGAAGCCGAGCAGATGAAGCGCACATCCACGCTCACGGGCTGCCCGCCGCCTACGCGGGTCACGGCCTGATCCTGCAGGACATGCAGAAGCCGGCTTTGCAGGGACAGCGAAAGGCGGTCGATGTCTTTCACAAACAGCGTGCTGCAATTGGCCAGCTCGAAAAGGCCCTTGCGGGTCTGCACCGCGCCGGGAAAGGCACCCTTGCGGTAGCCGAAAAGTTCGCGTTCGGCCTGTTCCTCGCTCAGGCCGTCGGGACCGGAGGCATTCAGGCGGGAACCGTAAAAACGGACCAGAGGCAATTCGTTGCGCATGCTCGCGGCATGGATGAAGGCCGCCACCCGCGCCTTGCCCGTGCCGGGCTCGCCGCGCAAGAGGACCGGGCCGTGCCCGTGCCCGGCGTAGGTCGCCCGCTGGAGCGCCTCGCACATGGGCGGAGACACGGCGACGATGCCGCCGTCCAGATTCCCCGCCACGTGGGGCCGCTCGCCGCGCCGTTCCGCCAGTCGCTGCTGCCGGGCCATGTCGTCCTGCAGGTACGCGGCCTGCGCCGCGATCATCCCCGCAACCACTTCCAGGAAACAGCGGTGCTGTTCCAGCACTTCGCGCGGCGCGCAGGGCGTATCAAGACTTAACACCCCGATCACCTTGCGGGCCTGCTCCCGCCCCGCTTCCCAGCCCGCCTGCGGCGCCAGAACCGGTACACTGAGGAAGGCCAGCGAGGAGAGTTCCTCTTCCGTTCGCACGAAAAACTTGCTCAAAAAGACGGGATGCCCCTTCAGGCATTCGACGATGACGGGTTTTCCGGTCACGAAGACCTGACCGGTCACGCCCATGCCCGGCTCGTAGACCACCTGCTCGCTGCGCGGCGCGCCCCCGGCCACGCAAAGGCGCAGGGTCCGCGTCTCAGGATCGAAAATGACGAGATGGGGACGCAAAAAACCATGACGCTCGGCCAGCAGAGCCAAGAGCGCCTTGAGCGAAGCCTGAAAGCCCCGCTGCGGCCCCATATCCGCCGCGATGCGCCGCAGGGTTTCCATATAGGGCACGGGATTCATCATTTCAGCAGAGAATTGGGTCATAGAACACGCAAAGGACGGGAGGAGTCGCCTCCTCCCGTCGCAGGATTTCGGAAAAGCTAGAAAAGACGCGAGGCGGCGAGGATTTCACGCCCCCGCGCCGCGGCCTTCAGGTTGACGTCCACGACCTTGGGCGGCAGGAAGGCGCGGATGCCCGCCTCAAGCGCCTCAAAGCCGAAGGGCAGCAAGCCGGAAGCGCACAGTGCGCCGAGCAGGACGTTGTTGCCGCTCGGTGCGGAGCCGAGCTCAATGCCCATGCTGCGGCAAGGGAAGAACCATGCGGCGGACGCCCGCTCACGCACGGCCTCTTCCACGGCATCAAGCCCCGGAGACACGGTCTGCCCAGCGGAAACCGCCAGCGGCGGAATGTCGTCGGTGCTCGCGAAGACTACGCCCCCCTGCTTCAGATAGCGCAGGCCGCGCAGCGTTTCGAGGGGCTCGAAGCCGAGGACGATGTCCGCCTCGCCAAAGCCGAGCTTGGGGCTTTTCCAGCCGCCGAGGAGGATGGTGGATTCCACCACGCCGCCCCGCTGCGCCATGCCGTGGATTTCCCCGGCCACCACATCGACACCCTGCGCCACGGCCACACGGGCCAGAAGCGTGGTGGCGGTCAGCGTCCCCTGGCCGCCCACGCCCGTCATATAAATGCGAATACGCTTTGTCGTGCTCATTTTCAGCTCCGCTTGCGGGCCCGGATCGCGGGCGTTATCTGGAGGCACACCATGCAGCCGGAACACTGCGACTCGTCGACGGTAAAGACCGGCGCTTCCCCGCTCCCTCCCCGCCGGAAGGCGGGGCAGGCCAGTTCCTGCAAACAGGTCATGGCCTCGTCGCACTGCTCGACGACCTCTGCCACCTGCGGGCGGCTCTGCTTCAGCGTGCGCCGGGCGAAGAGCATACAGGGTTCCTCAGCGATGACGACGCGCACGCCCGTGCGGGACTTCATCTCTTCAAGCGTCTTGAGGGTCCCGCGCAGGTTGAAGGGCTTGATCTTGGCCACATCGGTCACCCCGATGCCGCGCACCACGCTCTCGATGTCCAAATGCTCGCAGCCTTCGCCGAGCACGGCGGAGCAGACGCCCGGATTCGGCTGGTGGCCGGTCATGGCCGTGGTGCCGTTGTCGAGGATGACCAACAGCAGGTTGTGCTTGTTGAAGACCGCGTTGGCGAGGCCCGTCATGCCGGAATGGAAGAAGGTGGAATCGCCGATGAAGCCGACCACGGGACGGTCGGAAACCATCGCAAAACCGCTCCCGGCGGAGACAGACGAGCCCATGCAGAAGAGGAAGTCGGCCGCGCGCAGGGGAGGCACCATCCCGAGGGTGTAGCAGCCAATGTCACTGGAATAGACCGCCTCGTCGCCGAAGACCTTGCGCACGGCGTAGTAGACGGCGCGGTGCGAACAGCCGGCGCAGAGGTTCGGGGGACGGCCCGGCAGCTTCGAGACGTCGATGGAGGCGTCGGAAGCGGCCAGCGGCTCTTTGCCGAGCACGGCGGCCAGCGCACGGGCCACAGCACCGGTGGAGTATTCTCCGAAAAGAGTCAGGTGCGGTCCCTTGCCCACAATATTCACGCTGATGCCGCGCTCCTGCGCCAGAGCCCGAAGGTCCTGTTCGAGAAGGGGCTGGAGCTCCTCAATGACAAGCACGGTATCGCAGCCCGAAAGGAAATCGGCGATCAGGTTTTCCGGCAGCGGCCACGTGAAGCCCAGCTCAAGCACCTTGACCTGATCTTCCCAGCCGTTTTCATTAAGGGCGTCGGCAAGATAGGCACGGCTGATGCCGCTGGCGACGACGCCGATGCGCCCTTCCCCGGAAACCTTGTTCCACGGGGAGGCTTCCGCTTTGGCGCGGGCGTTTTCCAGATGCTCCACAAGTATCTTGTGGCGGGCCTGCGCCACGGCGGGCACGGGCACGAAACGCATAGGGTTGCGCTCGAAGGGCACGACCGGGGCGGGTTCTCCGAGCGGCCCGAAGGTGACGGGGCCACGGAGGTGGTTGACGCGGGTCGTGGTGCGCAGCATCACGGGCTGCTGGAGTTCGCGGGCCAGCAGGAGAGCGTCGCGGGCCATGTCCTTGGCTTCCTGCGCGGTGGCGGGCTCAAAGCAGGGCATTCCCATAAAGCGGGCGTAGGTGCGGTTGTCCTGTTCGTTCTGGCTGGAATGGCACAAGGGATCGTCGGCACTGACGAGCACGAAGCCGCCCGGCAAGCCCACGTAGGCGGCGGTGAACAGCGGATCGGCCGCGACGTTGACGCCCACGTGCTTCATGGTGGTCATGCTCATGGCCCCGGCAAGCGCGGCGCCTGCGGCCACCTCGACCGCGACCTTCTCGTTGACGGAATATTCCATGCGGAACCTTCCGCACGAGGCGATGGAGTGGAAGGTGTCCGGAATTTCGGACGAAGGGGTTCCCGGATAGCAGGTCATGACGTTGATCCCTGCCTCCAGCGCCCCCCGGACGATGGCCTCGTTGCCGAGAAGCAGGTGCCGGGCGCCCGCTTCCTCAGCCAGTAACGGATGACTCATGAAACTTCCCTCGTGGTTGAAGCGCGGCGGGAGTACGGGCCCGGCGCGCGTGATGCGAAAGAAACGGCCTCTGCACAAACGGGCTGGCGCCTTGCGGCAACAGCCCGTTTTCATCCCCGGCCTTGGCCGGAAAGAGACGGAAAGGCGGCGTTTCTCCGGACTCAGGATTTGGCGATGCGCGCCTTCAATTCTGCGATCTTGGCCTGTACGTAGCCGGCCTCGCCGGATTCGCCCACAGCCGCGGCGATGGCTTCATAGGCGGCGAGCGCCCGGTCGAGCTTTCCCGCCTGTTCCGCAGCCGTGGCCTGCCCTTCGAGGACGGCGGGACGCAGCATCTCGGGAGCGGACTTTTCAAGCGCGTCGAAAACGGCCAGCGCCTCGGCGTCCTTGCCCATCCGCTGGAGGATATCGGCCTGATTCAGCGCGGCCATGAGCCCCATCGGGCCCTTGGGATCAGCCGCGGCGATGGAAGCGTAGGCTTGGGCGGCGCGGGGCAGGTTTTCAAGCGCAAGGGAGGAGGTGGCGATTTCAAGCTCCACGCCCGTCTTCAGCGCGCCCGAGGTTTTGGGCAGGAACGATTCAAGCGCCGCAATGCGCGCCTCTCCCTGCGTGCTGACGAGGATACGACCGAGTTCCAGATGGGCCTCGCGTTCGACGCGCGACTGGTACCACTGCCAGCCGCCCACGCCGACGATGGCCAGCACCAGCACCACAACGACGCTGACGATGACGCGGCTGTTTTCGAGCACAAAGCGCAACAGCGGCGTGGCTTCCACGGCCACTTCCGACTGGATTTCACCCATGAGGCTGCCGGGAATCTGGGGTCCGGCCGGACGAAGGGGGTCTGCCATGTTCTTCTCCTTGAAATACTTCCGCTTTTCCGTGAGACGGCCCGGGACACGCAAGGCGTATCACGACTCGTCTCAAGACAACAATACATAGGTTGCTTCGACAGGAATGTCAAAAGAAATGTCCCGGTCGCACTTGCGGGAAAAGGCGCGGGACCTTATACATAACAACGCCGCAAGACACCGACCCTATCGCGCAACGGAGGCCACGCCATGACGTCAGATTCGCTCGCATTCCAGATGGAAAGCATGGGGCAGCGCGCCAAACGCGCCGCCCGCACCCTTGCCGCCGCCTCACCCGCGGCCAAATCGCAGGCCCTGCGCGCCCTCGCCTCCCTGTTGCGCGACCGGCAGGCCGACATCCTCAGCGCCAACGCCGAGGACGTGAAGGCCGCCCAAGCCGCGCATATGGACGCCCCACGCCTCGACCGCCTGACGCTTACGCCGCGCATCATAGAAGACATGGCCGCCGCCTGTCTCCATGTAGCGGCCATGCCCGACGAGGTCGGCGTGGTGGAGGAACAATGGCAGCGCCCCAACGGGCTCATGGTCGGCAAGATGCGCATCCCCCTCGGCGTCATCGCCATGATTTTTGAATCACGCCCCAACGTTACCATTGATGCGGCCATCCTTTGCCTCAAGGCTGGGGACGCCGTCATCCTGCGCGGTGGTTCGGAAGCTATCCGTTCCAACCTCGCGCTGGCGGGCCTGCTGCATGAGGCCCTTGAAAGCGCGGGCCTGCCCGTCGACGCCGTGCAGGTTGTGGAGACCACGGACCGTGCCGCCGTCTCCCTCCTGTGCAAACTTGACAAATATGTCGACGTGATGATCCCGCGCGGGGGGGAATCGCTGGTGCGCGCCGTCTGCGAGGCCGCCACCATGCCGGTGCTCAAGCACTACATGGGCGTCTGCCATCTTTATGTAGACGAAGGAGCTGATCTCGGCATGGCCCTGCGACTGGCCCACAACGGCAAGGTGCAACGGCCCGGCGTGTGCAACGCGCTGGAATGCCTCCTTATTCATCAAAAGGAAGCCGAAGCCTTCCTGCCTCTGCTGGCGGCCAGGCTCGGCGGCGACGGCGTTACGTTCCGCGCCTGCCCGCGCTCCCTGCCCCTGCTCAAGACCTCCCCTTCCCCCGTCGTCCCGCAGCAGCCAGACGACCTTGGGCAGGAATTCCATGATCTTATTCTGGCCGTCCGCGTCGTGGACTCTCTGGACGAGGCGCTCGATCACATCGCCCGTTACGGCTCCAACCATACGGAAGCCATCTGCACGAACAACCACGCCAACGCCATGCGTTTCCTGCGCGAGGCCGACGCTTCCCTGACCGCGGTCAACGCCTCCACGCGCTTTAACGACGGGGGGCAGCTCGGGCTCGGCGCGGAAATCGGCATCTGTACCTCAAAGCTGCATTCCTACGGCGCGATGGGTGTACGCGAGCTGACGACCACCAAATTCGTGGCTCTGGGCACGGGCCAGATCAGGGACTAGCCATGAACCCGGCCCAGACCATCGGCATCCTTGGCGGCACCTTCAATCCGGTACACATCGGCCACCTGCGTCTGGCTACGGCGGTGGCCGAGGCGCTGCACCTGCCGCGCGTGGAACTCATGCCCTGCGCCGTTCCCCCGCACAAGGCCGATTCCGGGCTCCTGCCCTTTGAAATGCGCGTTTCGCTGCTGGAAGGGGCGCTCGAAACGCCCCCCAATGGGCTCCCGCGCGAGGAACGGCTGCACGTCAGCACGTTGGAGGGTGAGCTTCCGCATCCTTCCTATACATGGAACCTGCTCATGGAGTGGCGCAAGCGCCATACATCCGAAACACCCCTCTTTATTGTGGGCGGTGAGGACTTCGCCCACCTCGACACATGGCGCAACGGCCTGAAGCTGCCGTATCTCTCCCATTTCGTCGTGGTGCCCCGCTGCCACGCGGACGAAAGCGCCTTCCGCTCTGCCATTTCCCAACACTGGCCTACGGCCAAGCTCACGCAGGACAACGAAAACGGCCTGCTCACCGCCGCCATTTCCGATGAAACATCCTGTCTTTTCCTCCCATTGCCCCATCTGGACATCAGCGCCTCCCTCATCCGCGCCAAATGGCTCCTTGGCGAAAGCATCCGCTATCTGACGCCTGACCCTGTCATCGAAATCCTTGATACCTACCGAGAAAACGTGCGCCACTGCTGGCGTTGACGCCTCTTGGAAACAACCCGCACAAGCCCTGTAAGGCGGCTTCCGTAGGCCGTCTTCCCGGGCTGAGAGTGTGGCTGGCATCTTTACTTATTTTTATAAAATTAACATAATGTTTTTGATTATGGTATTATACTACCCCGATTTTCTTTTTCCTCCACAGGAGAAAATTTTCACGAAAAAGAACAAAGAAGCTGGCTTCTTACCTCTACTCAAGAAATTACTTGCTCCCCTTTGACGTTCATAGGCTTGCTTTTAAGTCTTTTTCGCATTAGAATGCAAAAATGATTTAAGAATAAACGATATGCTATTAGAGATTTGTAGGAAATATATGATAAAAGAGTAACAAGAAACTAGTTATAAAGAATTACTCCTGATAATATGCCCCAAAAATTTGTGTTTCGAGTAGATACATTCAATTACAGTTCATATGGAGTAAGTATTTCATCTTCCGAGTGTCCCAAAGCATCCCCGAAAACCAACGACTTTCCCTCGTGGAGCCGCCTTTGATGCCTGCCACCCTGCCGACTCCTTTCCCTTTCTTTAAGACGGTCTCTTCCTTGAGTTCGTGGTTGGTTGGCGCGGTCTCTCTCTCTCTCTCTCTCTCTCTCTCTCTCTCTCTCTCTCTCTCTCTCTCTCTCTCTCTCTCTCTCCTCGCGCGCTGGCCCCCCCAGAAAAGCTCACTGGTCTCCGCGGAGGGATGATAGACGGTGTAGACGCTTTTTTTCCGT
>CALVEZ010000074.1 GCA_944326695.1 Candidatus Bilophila faecipullorum
GAAACCTTTCTGAAGAAAGGTTTCCCCTCCCTTCCCCCGCGCCCCCTTCCCTCCCCTTCCCAAGACTTTCGACTGGTGGGGAGGCGGCGCAATGTTTCCGGGCTTGCGCGGATGGTGAGGGAGGCGAGAGAGGGCAGACGCTTCTTTCAGCAATATTTTCACGGATGAGCGACTTTTGCGCCTTTAAAAAGATTCAACGAAAAATTAAAGGTGAAAGCAGGAACGGTTCCGACACGGGATGCCGCTTCCTGCACGTTCGTGGAAAGAGGACTGGGTAAGGTCAAACGTTTTAGGGGGATGGGGGAGGGGTTTGGGGAGGGGGAAGGCCCCCTTTTCCAAAAGGGGGCCTTCCCCCTCCCCAATGCCTCCATCCCCTATCACCCATAAAACAAGGAGCATGTCATGTCGTTTCGACTGATGGACAAAGGCAAGGCCGCGGGCTGAGCGGCGAAGACGGCTCCAGAGTTGCTGGAGCAGGTACTGGCGTCGCTGCCGGGCGCGCCCGATCCCGAGGGAAGGGTGCTGCACGGCTTTGAGCACAACGAAGATGCGGTGATCGTCCGGATGCCTCCGCCGGGCATGGCCTTGGTGCAGACCGTGGACGTGCTGGGGCCGCTGGGGAACAATCCCCGGCTCTTCGGGCAGGTAGCGGCGGCGAATGCCCTGTCCGACGTCTACGCCGTGGGCGGGACGCCGTGGTCGGCCATGAACATCGCCGCTTTCCCGGCTCAGGAAGTGCCTTTGAGCGTCTTTGCCGAGATTCTCGCTGGCGGCCTTGAGAAAATAGCGGAAGCCGGAGCTGTGCTGGCCGGGGGGCACACGCTGGAGGACGCTGAAATCAAGTATGGCCTTTCCGTTACCGGCTACGTAGACCCCGGGGCCGTCGCCAGCAACGCGGGGCTGCGGCCCGGCGACGCGCTGGTGCTGACCAAGCCGCTGGGTACGGGCGTGTTGGCTACGGCGGTCAAGGCCGGGTGGGAAGGCGCTGAAAAGGCGGAGGCGGAACTCTACCGCTGGGCCACGCACCTCAACGCCAACGCCGCCGATGTCTTGCGGGCCATGCGGCTCAAGGCTGCCACCGATGTCACGGGCTTCGGCCTCGGGGGGCATCTTCTGGAAATGGCGCGCGGCTCCGGCGTGACGGTGGAAGTAGATGCGGGAGTCCTGCCGTTTATGGAAGGGGTGGAGGATTTCGCCTCCGACGGCCTTATCCCCGCTGGAAGCTACGCCAACAGGCGGCATTGCGCCTGCCGCACGCTGGTCATGCCCGGGGTGGACGATCTGCGCGCGGCGCTGGCTTTTGACGCGCAGACGTCCGGGGGGCTGGTGCTGGCCGTGCCCGCCGGACGCGTGGATGAGGCAAAGGAACGCCTGCGGGCCTTGGGCGAACCGGCGTGGGCCATAGGCCGGGTTTTGCCCTTGCGCGAAGGGGAACAGCTTATTTTGAGCTGAACCGATCCATTCCCTTGGGCCAAGGGGCCGTTAAAAAAGAGCCGTACAACCCGGGTTGTACGGCTCTTGCGATCCCTGTGGGAGCGATAACTCCCGTGGCGGCCTTGCGGAGAAGGCCGCCGCGGAAAACTTTCTGGCTAGTAAATCCACTTGCTGCCGTCGTAGCGGGTCAGTTCGCGGACGCGACGGGCGCGGGCTTGCTTGAATTCGCCGGACTGGGCGGCATTCTTGGAATCTCCGATG
Organism: Candidatus Bilophila faecipullorum; assembly: GCA_944326695.1. Taxonomy (GTDB): domain Bacteria; phylum Desulfobacterota; class Desulfovibrionia; order Desulfovibrionales; family Desulfovibrionaceae; genus Bilophila; species Bilophila faecipullorum. Next base: position 1,696 of record CALVEZ010000074.1, read on the forward strand.
CACTCGTACACTTTTTCGAGATAGACGATGTGCCCGACATACTGGCACTTGGGGCCCTTGCCGGGATAGATTTCCGTGGTCAGCGTATCCGGATCGACTTCGCTGAATCGGGCGACGTATTTGCCTTTTTCTTTGGTCACGGCAACACGCTGGCGATTGTTCTGAAGCGACTTGTTGGCCTGGGACACATAGCCCTTGGCAAAGGCGTCAAGTTTGGCCTTGACGTCGAGGGTGGTTTCCGACTGAGCAGGAAGCGCGGCGGTTTTGGCGGCGTTGGCCTGTCCCGCGCATACCAGCACGGAAGCGAGAAGCAGAGCGAGAAAAGCGGATTTTTTCATAAAAATCATGGGAAAGCGAGCCTCCTGAGTAAAAGGGCCCGACGAAGCTCCGCCGGGCCCTTCTCCATGTCTATGCGGAACTTAGTCGATGAAGACGATTTCCGTGCGACGGTTCATGTAACGGCCTTCTTCCGTATTGTTGTCATAGCGGAAGGACTTGCCCTTACCAATGGCGATCATCTGGCCGGCGGGGACGCCCTGACCGATGAGGTAGTTCTTCACGGCGTCGGCGCGGCGCTGCGAGAGCTTCATGTTGTAGGCATCGGTGCCGATGCTGTCGGTCCAGCCGAGGAGCTGCACCTTCATGTCGGGATGCTGCAGGATGATGCGGGCGGCTTCGTTCAGGATGCCCTGAGCTTCGGGGCTCAGCGCGGAGGAGTCGAACGCGAAGTTGACGCCGCGCAGGACCACCACGTCTTCGACCACGGCGATGCGCTCGCGGCAGAACACGTCGCCCACGAACTTGTCGACGGCGGCGTCGCTGGTGAGCAGGTCGATGGCCTTGACGTTCACGGAGCAGGCGTTGAGGGCGGCAATGGCGTCAAGAGTGGCCTGGCCTTCCGGAGAAGAAGCCACGGAGATGACGTGGAAGCACACGTTCGGGTTGGAGGCGTAGATGGCCTTCACTTCGTCGAGCGGGCTGATGCCGCGGTTGGATTCGCCGTCGCTCACGAGGATGACGGCCGCGCGCGGGGTCATCTGGCTGATGACGGCGTTATGCGCCTGAATGCCGTTGCCCATGGGGGTGAAACGACCGAAGATGGCCAGGTTTTCCTTCAGGCTGGCGATGCCGGCGGCCATGGATTCGCGATCCCAGGGACCCTGATTGACGATGGGGCCATAGGGGGCGAAGGTGTAGAGGCCGCCCTGATAGCCCAGTTCCGGCACGGCGGCGTCATTGACGCGCTGCATGACGGCCTTGGCCACGCCCATCTTGGTTTCGGTCATGCCCGGGAATTTCATCATCATGGAGCCGGAATAGTCCACGAGATAGTTGAAGCTTTCGATGCGTTTGTCGCACTGCTCCACCGTGTGGGCGGCGAAGCCAGCCGTAACCCATGCAAACACAAGGGCGACAGCCAGAACAATGGAACGGGAAAATTTCATGTGAGCCTCCGTTTCTTGGGGTTAGGCGTTCTCGCCCCCGCCGGGGACCGGCAAGGGGACCGTAGGAGCGTCCTGTAAAATTCATCGGCGAACGACGCGCCTGGATGTCCCCGGAGAGGGAAACGCCTCAGGAACGCGTGGCGCAATACCCTTCCCGTGTCGGACATCCCCTAGCGTTATCTGACACGCAAAGCCGTCATGGAGGTACCGCCATATTCGCTTAAGGAGGACTCTACCTGCGGCCAAGGTAAAGGTAAAGAGTCTTACTTGTATTTTTTTTCCGAAACCAGGCGTTTTCACAGAAAAGATAAAAAAACAGGACGGGAGCAAAACTCCCGTCCTGTGTGGGACAATGGGCATCGCCGTCAGGCCCTAGGCCACGCGGCGAGTCATCTTCCCGGGCCGGATCACACGCAGCCGGTGGGCTTGGGCAGACCAGCCATCTTGCAGGCTCCCTTACCGGGGCCGGAGGGGAAGAGTTCGTACACTTCTTTCAGCTTGTAGCCGGTGTTCTTGGACAGGATGCGCACCATGGGGGCGATCCCGTTCTTGCGGTAGTAATCCTGCAGGAAGTCGAGGATTTTCTGATGGTCTTCGTTGAGTTCGGTAATCCCTTCGGATTCCTTCACATACTCCAACCATTCGGGGCACCACTCATCGAAGTGGAGCAGGAAGCCGTCTTCATCAACTTCGAAGGTTTTACCCTTGTAGGTGACTTCAGCCATGTGTTCGTCCTCCTTGGACAGTTTATGTGACGTGGCAATCTCGCCACGCCTTTCCATGCAGAATCGGGAATGAAGTTCTGATGGAATCTCTCGCCAGTTGTCGTTCCCCCGAAGAGGGGAGCCACAGAAAACCGCCTTGGCGTGTGGGGGCACATTAAGGCGCTTCCTTATTGAAGGGGCATCTACCATAGCCCTGTGGAAATGGCAAGCAGTTGTTCCCTTTTGCTCTTCATTGGGCATTCAGCCAGCGTTGCGCGGCTTCGAGCATGGCCGCGCACAGAGTGTCCATTTCCGGGCCGTGATCGTAGCCCGCCAAATGCCCGAGCCCGTGGGCCAGAAGCCGCAGGCAGTGCTCGCGCGGGTCCTGTCCGTAGAGCCCGGCCTCGCGGCGCACGGCGTCCACGGAAAGGACGAGGCTGCCGAGCTGGAACGTCTGCGGTCCGTCCGGGGCGGAGGCTTCGGCAAGCTCCTCCTCAAGGGGGAAGGACAGGACGTTGGTAGGCCCCGGGCATCCCATATACCGGGCGTTGCAGGCCGCCATCGCCGCATCGCGCACCAGCACGAGGTCCAGCTCGGCGGGGCCGCCGTCCACGGCCTCAAGCATGACGGCGAGGGCCTGCCGCAGCTCCTCCCGGCACAGAGGCAGACGCCAGCAGAGCCCGGCCCCGGCAAGGCGCAGGGTGAGGCCGCCGCCGGAGGTCATGGTTTCTCCGTGGGCCGCATGGTGAGCGGGCCGCGCTCCGTCGGGCAGGGCGGGCCCGGGACCACGGGATAGATGAGATCGATGGGCGGCTTGCCCGGCGCAGGGGCGGGGATGGGCCTGTCCGGGGCGGCGCCTTCCGTGGGCGGCGTTTCGGGCGCGGCTTCCGCCGCCGGGGGCATGAGGCTGGAGGCGGCGTAGCCCGCAGCGCGCTTCACGTCCGGGCGCTGCTCGGCTTTGGGCGCTTCGGGTTTTGCGGCGGGCTTGGCCCCTTCGGGCTTTTCGTGCGGCGGCTTCTTGTCCTTGTTGAGGTCCGGGTAGGCGATCCGCTGGTGGAAGAGGCCGGTCAGGATGCGCCCGAAGCTTTCCGAGAGCTTGTGCAGGTCCTTGAAAGTCAGTTCGGATTCGTCGAGCTGGCCCTCGGAGAAAATGCCCTTCATGATCGTGTCGATGTGGTTGCGGATGCGGGCGGGCGTGGGATCGGTCAGCGTCCGGCTGGAGGCTTCCACGGCGTCGGCCAGCATGACGATGGCCGCTTCGCGGGTCTGGGGCCGGGGGCCGGGATAGCAGTAGTCCTCAATGCGCGGGTTTTCGCCCAGTTCCTTGGCCTTGGCGTAAAAGAACTTGATGAGCCCGGTGCCGTGGTGCTGCCGGATGATGTCCACGATCTCGTCACCGAGATGATTCTGGGCGGCAAGCTCCGTCCCCTTTTTGGCGTGGGAGAGGAGGATGAGGGCGCTCATGGCCGGGGCCAGCTTGTCATGGCGGTTGGGGCCGTGGAACTGGTTTTCGATGTAGTAGTCCGGGTAGGCGAGCTTGCCGATGTCGTGATAGAGCGCGGCCACCTTGCACAGGAGGCTGTTTGCGCCCACGGCCTTGGCTCCCGCCTCCACCATGTTGGAGACGACGAGCGAATGGTGGTAGGTGCCGGGGATGGCGACCATGAGGTCCTGCAGGAGCGGCTGTTCGAGGTTCATGAGCTCCATGAGCCGAAAGCGCGTGGTATAGCGGAAGGCCATTTCCACAATCGGGCTGAGCGCGAACAGGATCGTCAGCGAGATGAAGGCGTTGAGCCCCACAATACCGGTAAGCCACAGGAAGGTGTTACCGCCCCGGAAGCCTTCCAGCCAGCCGCTGCCCAAGGCGATGACGATCTGCCCGATGGCCAGCGGGATGATGCTGATGACCACGTCCTGCCGGCTCTGCGCCCGCAGGACCAGCCACGTGTTGAGCATGGACGACAGGAAGAAGAAGAGGAAAAGGGGAAGTTCGGCCTTGAGCATGACGCAGGCGAAGAGCGAAACGAGCAGCCCGACCACGCAATAGCGCCGCGCCGCGAAAATGAGGGCGCACAGCCCCGCGGCCCCGGCCACGGGGAAGAAATGGATGGCGAGGGCCATATCCTGCGGCTGGACGATTTTGCCAACGAAGAGATACGCGCCCTTGGCCGCCACCCCGAAGATGAACAGCAGGAGCGAGATGAAGAGGAAGTCCTTGCGGCGCAGGGGGGTGCCCGGCTTGCCGCTCGGGGCCATGAACAGGCCGAGGGTCAGCACGAGCGAGAGCACGAAGGTTCCGGCCACGGTGCGGGCGTGGATGAGCCCGTCCTGCTTCTGGTAGAGGCTCTGAAGCTTGAGCTGTTTCTCCCGGGTGACGCGCTCGCCCTGATAGACGACCACTTCGCCTTTCTGGATATGGTAATAGACGGGCTCCACCGTCTGCGCCACGGCGTCCCCGAGGGCCTGCGTAGCCTCGCGGTTCAGGGTGAGCGTGGGCATGATCAGCGGGGAGAACATGATCAGCACGGCCCGCCGCCCCTCCGGGGTCAGCGCGGAGGCGGTGCGCAGCTTCTGAGTGAAGGCGGCAAGCACGGCGGGCACGTCCCGGATGTCCCCCACTTCGGGGCGCAGGGTTTCCGTCTTGTTGTCCATGTCCCGGATGATGATCCCGTTCTTGGAGGGCAGGGCCAGACGGACGCTGCCCACCACGCCGAGGCGCAATTGCGACTCGAACCACGGCAGGGCCGTGGAGAGGATGTATTCCTGTACGGCGGGCAGCGACCATTGAGCCAGCAGATCGCTGTTGACCTGCGTGCCGAGGGTTTCAGCGAGCGAGGCGCGCAGGGCGGCGGGCGTGGCTACGGCGGGGTCCTGTCCGTTGATCTTTTTCAACATGGAAAAGATTTGTTCCCGCAGCGCCGCGATTTCGGTCACGCTGAGATCGAAGACCGTGGGCTGGAGCATGGCCACCTGATGACGCCGGGCGCGGGCGGCCTCGGTGTCTTCCACGGTCAGGCTGCGGTGGGCCACCACGTCGCTGTCGGCCACCTCGCCCGCCATGAAGACCCGGAACTGGACGGGCGGCTGGAGCCCGGCCAGAAAGGAAAGCGCAAAAAGGGTGGCGATGAGGACAAGGAGCCCGACGCCGTGGTGGTGCTGTCGGAAAAGGGAGCGCGTCAGCCGGGAAAGCTCAGTGATGCGAAGCGGAGAATTTCTCGTAGTCATCATAGGCCTGTACTATTCGCCCGACCAGAGGATGGCGTACCACATCAGCCGATGTGAAATGCCGGAAAGCAACGCCTTTGACGCCTTTGAGGACATGCAGGGCATGGACGAGGCCCGATCTGGCCGAGCCGTCCTCCCCCTGCGCGGGCAGGTCGATTTGCGTGATGTCGCCGGTGATGGCCGCCCGGGAGCCGAAGCCGAGCCGCGTCAGGAACATTTTCATCTGCTCGCGGGTGGTGTTCTGCGCCTCGTCAAGGATGATGAAGGCGTCATTCAGGGTGCGACCCCGCATGAAGGCCAGCGGCGCGACCTCGATGATGCCAGTTTCTTGCAGGGACGCCATTTTCTGCGGCCCGAGCATGTCGAGGAGGGCGTCGTGCAGGGGGCGCAGGTAGGGGTTGACCTTTTCCGCGAGATCGCCGGGCAGGAAGCCGAGCTTTTCCCCCGCTTCCACGGCGGGCCGCGTCAGGATGATGCGGCGCACACGGCGGGCGTTGAGCATGTGCACGGCCATGGCGACGGCCAGATAGGTCTTGCCCGTACCCGCCGGGCCGACGGAAAAGACCATCTCGTGGTTGCGCAGGGTTTCCAGATAGGCGCGCTGTGCGGCGTTGCGGGCGGTGACGGTTTTTTTCGGCAGGGTGAGCACGGCCTCGTCGCGGAAGGAGCGGCGCAGGTCCGTACCGGGATCGCTTTCCAGAAGCTGGAGCCCCTGCTCGAGATCGGAGCCCTGAAGGGCATGGCCGCTGCGCAGCAGGCCGTAGAACTGGGTAAAAAGGTTGAGGATGCGTTCGCGCAGGGCGGGGTCTTCCGAGGCCACGGCCAGCGTAGCGCCCCGGGTGGACAGGTCCGCCCCGGTCCGTTCGGCCACAATGTCGAGGTGGGCGTTGTGCGGTCCGAACAGCGCGTTCGCCAGCGTCGGATCGTCAAACGAAAGGGTTTCCACTAGAGCCGATGACGATGCGGTTGTTTGCATAGGGTATGGGTGGCGGCGCGACGCCGCCGAAGGTTGATCCCGGCATGGACAGTGTCCGGCGGGGAGATGTTTTGCCGCGAAACGCCGCTTTCCCATCCGTGGCGTTGCGGGCACGCAAGGTAAGCGCGAACCTATCGCATTTGCGGCGAAGCGTCTATGGTTGTCTGTTTTGGGGGTGGGAGAGGCAGGAACCGACAGGGAAGGGTGGAGCCGGGGGGCGGGGAGCGCCCACACGGCAGGCGGAGGGGGGGGCGGACGGGGGGGGGGCGGGGGCGGCGCGCGGGGGGGGGGGGGCGGGGGAGTCCACTG
>CALVEZ010000075.1 GCA_944326695.1 Candidatus Bilophila faecipullorum
CTGAAGAAAGGCCCTTCTCCCCTCCCCCGCACCCCCTCCCCTCATCCCCAAAGACGTTCGACTGGTGGGGAGGCCGCGCGGAGGGAGTCCCGGTGATTGGGCCGTGTGCGGGAAACGGCGATAGGGAGGGAAGGTTATTTTATGAACTTGTCCACGTAGCCTTGAACGAAGAGGAGGATGAGCACGCCGGGCAGGACGTATTGCAGGTAGGGGCGCAGGCGATGCGGGAAGCGGAGCCCCTGCCCCTGATCGGTTTCGTGGAGGAAATTGTCCCAGCCCCAGCCCCGGCGGTGGCAGCAGAAAAAGAGGAAGAGCAGGGCGCCGAAGGGCAGGATATTGTTGCTGAGCAGGAAATCTTCCAGATCGAGGATGCTGGAGCCTTCCCCAAAGGGCTGGAAGCCCGAGAGGAGATTGAAGCCGAGCGTGCAGGGCAGCGAAAAGAGGAACATGGTAAAACCGTTGAGCAGGGACGCCTGCTTGCGGCCCCAGCCCCACACGTCCATGCAGTAGGAGACGATATTCTCGAACACGGCGATGACCGTAGACAACGCGGCAAAGGCCATGAAGGTAAAGAAGAGGGAGCCCCAGAAGCGGCCCAGCGGCATACTGTTGAAAATGTTCGGCAGGGTGACGAAGACGAGACCCGGCCCGGCATCGGGATTGACCCCGAAGGCGAAGCAGCTCGGGAAGATGATGAGCCCGGCCATGAGCGCGACCAGCGTATCAAGGAATACGATGTACAGGGCTTCTCCGGTCAGCGAGCGCGATTTGCCGATGTAGCTCCCGAAAATGGTCATGGAGCCCACACCCAGCCCGAGGGTGAAGAAAGCCTGTCCCATGGCGGCGGTAAGGGCGGGCCAGAGGTCGCCTTTCAGCTTTTCGGGATCGGGCATGAGGTAAAAGGCTATCCCCGCTTCGCCGCCAGGCAGCGTTACGGCGCGCACGACCAGCGCGATCATGAGCCCGAAGAGCCCCAGCATCATGAACTTGACCACGCGCTCGACCCCACGGCGCAGGCCCATGCCGCAGACGGTGAAGCAAAAGGCCACGGTAACGGCCATCCAGAACACCGAAGCCGAGGCGTCGGAAGTCAGCCCCTGAAAAAAGACGCCCACCTCCTGCGGGGTGAGGCCGGAGAGGTTCCCCCGGATCATGGACCAGCAGTAGGCCAGCATCCAGCCCGCTACCGTCGTGTAGAACATCATGAGCAGGTAGCTTCCCACAAGGCTGATGCCGCCGAAACGGTGCCACCACGTACCTTTGGGTTCCAGCGTGTGCAGGGCCGCCCCGAGGTTGCGCCGCGAAGCGCGTCCCACCGAGAATTCCATCACCAGAATGGGCACCCCCACCGCCAGCAGAAAGGCGATGTAGATGAACACGAACAGCGCCCCGCCGTAGGCCCCCGCGATGTAGGGGAAACGCCAGACGTTCCCGAGGCCGATGGCGCAGCCCGCCGCCAGCAGAAGGAATCCGATGCGGCTCCCGAGTTGTTCCCGTGCCTCTTTTTTTCCGCTCATAAGCCTTTCTCAATGTTCCGTGGTCAAACGAAAGGGGCGGCGCTCGGGCCGCTCCCCTGAAAACCCGCCGGGCCGTTTCGCCGGAGATTGCCCCGGCTTCCTTCCCTTTGGAGCAGCTTGGAGAGGAGAGAGAGAAAGCTCCGCATGGCGTGCGCGGCCCCGTTCGGCTGGCCTTGCGCAAGGCGTCCGGAACCGTCAATGTATCTGCACGGCCCGTGAGAGGCCCCTTTCTTCATTCGTCCCCTCCATGTTTTTGGAGGGTCTCTCTCTCTCTCTCTCTCTCTCTCTCTCTCTCTCTCTCTTTAATTGATCCGATGGTGGCAGCCGAGGCTGCGCGGGTTGCGCAAGGCGCTTTGCGTGATGCTGTAGGCCGTCTGGCAGCCGTGGAAGAGGTCCACGATGGGCTTGGAGATGGCCGTGTTCTTGTAGAAATCATGCAGGTGGCGCGAGAGCGCCCGCAGATCGTCGAAGGCGCGGTGCAGGCGGCTGGCCGTGCGGCTGATGCCTACATAGTTCCACATGGTGTTGCGGATGGTCGCCCAGTCCTGCGCGATGAGCGCGGGGTCGTCGTTGCGCTCGTCGCCGGTGCTTTCCCAGTCGGGGATGGCGTTGATGAGCCGCTTGCTGATGTAGCCACGCTTGGTGATGCGCTGGGCGATGTTCTGGCCCGCGCTGTAGCCCCAGAGCAGGGCTTCGAGCAGCGAGGTGCTGGCGAGGCGGTTGGCCCCGTGCAGGCCGGTGCAGCTGCATTCGCCCACGCTGTAGAGCCGGGAGAGCGTCGTCCGCGCCGAGGCGTCCACGAGGATGCCGCCGCAGAAGAAGTGCGCCACCGGAACCACCGGGATGGGCTTCTGATTGATGTCGATGCCGAGTTCGAGGCAGTGCTGATAGATGGTGGGGAAGCGCGTGGGGATGTCGTGCTTGACGTTGGCGAGGTCGAGGAAGACGCAGGGCTCGCCGTTGTGGAGCATCTCGTCCATGATCGCCCGGGCCACGATGTCGCGGGGCGCGAGGTCGGCGCGGGCGTCGTAGCGCTTCATGAAGAATTCGCCCTTGCTGTTGACGAGCCGGGCCCCTTCGCCGCGCATGGCCTCGGTGATGAGGAAGCTGTGCGACTGGCGGGTGTAGAGGGCCGTGGGGTGGAACTGGACGTATTCCAGATTGTCCAGTCGCACGCCCGCCCGTTGCGCCATGGCGATGCCCGAGCCCGTGCAGGCCGGGGAGTTGGTGGTGTGCAGGTAGACCTGCCCCACCCCGCCGGTAGCGAGGACCGTGAAGTCCGCAAGCACCGTCTCCACGCCGTGCGTGTACTCGTTGTAGACGTAGGCCCCAAGGCACTGGTTGTCGAGCTGGTAACGGTATTCCTGCACCCGGGAGTGGTGATGCGTGGTGATCAGGTCGACTGCGGTGCGGCCCGTGAGTATCTTGATGTTGGGGGCCCGGCGTACCGCTTCAAGGAGCCCTTCCATGATGGTTTTGCCGGTATGGTCGGCGCAGTGCAGGATGCGCGGCTTGCCGTGCCCGCCCTCGCGGGTGAAGTCGAGCTTGCCGTCCACCCGGTCGAAGGGGATGGGCGCGCGGTCCATGAGGATGCGCTCCACGGCCTCGGGCCCCTTTTCGCACAGGTGGCGCACCGCCCGCAGGTAATTGTGGCGGTGGCCCGCCACCAGAATGTCGGCTTCGAGCGCCCTCGCGTCGTTTCCGTCGGGGCGGTAGACGATGCCGCCCTGCGCCAGCGCGGAGTTGCCGCCGTCAAGTTCCTGCCCGGGAACGATGAGCGTCACTTCATACCCGGCGTCCGAGAGGGTCAGCGCCGCCGTGCTGCCGCTGATGCCGGCGCCGATGACAAGAACCTGTGTTTGCAACCGCTGTTGAGTCATAGTGCCTTCTTTTAGGAGAACCCTGTTTGATGCGTACGGAAAAGCTCCTGCAAATCCGTACGGGAAAAGAGCGCCCGCGCGTCAAGAGCCGGACGCGGGCGCGCCCCGTTTTTCCCGTGCCGGAGGCGGATAAAGTCCGTTGTTCCTCAGGCGCAGGCTTCAAGCATCCTTTCAAGGGCCGCCTTGGCCGGGGCGGCGTCTTCCTGCGGGACCGTGACCGGAACCGCCGTGCCGTCGACGATGGATTCCAGCGTGCGGCGCAGGTTTTCCGGGGTGATCTTGGCCATGTTGGAACAGGCGCTGGCCCGCAGCGGCTCGACGCGCAGGCGTCCGGCCTGTTCGCGGGCGAGGCGTTCGACCAGATTGATTTCCGTGCCGACATAGATATGCGACCCGTCCGGCGCGTTCCTGACATAGTCGATGATGTAAGAGGTGGAACCGGCGCCGTCGCTGGCCCGCACCACTTCCGGGGAACATTCGGGATGGACGATGACCTTGCAGGACGGATCGGCCTGACGCGCCGCCTCGATGAGCCCGGTGTTGAAACGGGCGTGGATGGCGCACAGGCCCGGCCAGAGCACGAGGGCGGCCTTGTCCGCCGCGTCGAGATCGGCGGCATCCCCGGCCCGGCGCACATCGAGGATGTGCGTATCACGCCCGGTGATGCCGAGCTTGCGGGCGGTGTTACGGGCAAGGTTCTTGTCCGGCAGGAAAAAGACGCCGTCGCCCTGCCGGAAGGCCCAATTGAGCATTTTTTCGGCGTTGGCGGAGGTGCATACGGCCCCGCCGTATCGTCCCACCACGGCTTTGACGGCCAGCGAGGTGTTGACGTAGGCGAGCGGGATGAGCTTGCGGCCCGAGGCCGTGAGGCGACCGAGCACGCGGTCGAGCAGCGCCGCCGGGGTCATCTGGGCCATGACGCAGTCCGCGCCGTGATCGGGCAGGAGCACCTGCTGTCCCTCGCGGGCGAGCAGGGCGGCGGACTCGGCCATGAAATAGACGCCGCAAAAGACGATGTGGTCCGCGTCGATGCCGGGCACGCGGCGGGCCAGCTCAAGGGAGTCGCCGCGGATGTCGCAGTGGCGGATGGCCTCTTCCCGCTGGTAGTGGTGGCCGACGATGGTCAGGCGGCTGCCGAGGCGGGCGCGCAGCTCCTCAATGGCGCGGGCGTCGTTATCGGTGATCTGGGTCATAGGGACTCCTTGGCGATACGCATACTAAGGTCGGCGGTGACGGCGGAGTGGGTGATCCGGCCTACGGAGATGAAATCGGGCTTGCGCCGGGGGCTGGCCATGGCGTAGTCGCGGATGGTATCGAGCGAAACACCGCCGCTCACTTCGGTTTCAATGGAGGAAGGCACGAGTTCGAGCGCCTCCGGCAGCCTGTCGGGGCTCATGTTGTCGAGCATGATCCGCTCGACCTTGCAGGCCACGGCTTCGCGCACCTCGTCGCAGTTGCGGCATTCCACCTCGATGGGCGGGCAGGGATTGTAGCGGGCGCGCAGGGCTTGCACGGCCCCGGTGATAGACCCGGCGGCGTCGATGTGGTTGTCCTTGAGCATGAGCATTTCCGCGAGATTGCGGCGGTGGTTGTGCCCGCCCCCGCACAGCACGGCGTACTTGTCGGGATAACGCAGGCCGGGCATGGTCTTGCGCGTATCGAGCAGGCGCACGCCCGTGCCTTCGAGCGCCTGCACGTAGCGGCGCGTGAGGGTGGCGATGCCGCAAAGGTGGCTCACGACATTGAGAATGACCCGTTCGGCCCGCAGAATCTGGCGGGCGGGCCCCGAAAGCCGGGCCACAAGGGTACCGGGCACGGCTTCTTCCCCTTCCTTGACGAGGCATTGCCATGTATAGGAAAGCTCTTCGGGATGCGCGGCGCACAGGTCCATCACCAGCGGGATCACGGGCAGCCCGGCGATGAGCGTCCGTTCCTTGGCCACGATGATCGCGTGCAGACGGTCGCCGGGCGCGAAGACGCCTTCGGTGGTGAGGTCCGGCCCGTCCTCCGCAAGGGAGAGTTCGAGGATGGCCATGAGGTGCTCCCGCGCCTCGCCCTGAAAATATTCCGAGAATTCTGGAAGGATCATGTCTTGTCCCGCATCCTTGGCAGTGCTACATGATGTGGAGAAACCATCCGCCGGGCGGCACGCGACAGGCGCGCTTCCGGTTGGAGTCTCATAGCGTAAAAGCTTTCCCTTACTAGGTGGCTCATCGCTTTTCGTCAAGATGCCCTGCGCTTCCCCGGCGGGCCTGGCGAGCGTGCGGTCCGCACCGCGCCGGAACGGCAGCGTTTCGGCTTTTTTATGTCAACATTTTGGTATCCTTGAGCGTTATGCGGTTCAGGCGAGGAGGAGATGCCTATGACGGATGCGGCCCTCGAAAAGAAAACGGCGGCGGATGAGGCCGCCCGGGACGCGGAAGCTGTCCGCCAGAAGGCGCTGTCGAGCTGCGTGGAAAACATGGAAGACGGGGATTCGGATTACGCGCACCCGGCGGACATGGCGGACCACATTGAGAACCTGAGCCTGAAGGAACAGGTTTGCCTGCTGCGCCATCTCCCGGCTGACGAGGCGGCCGAGGCGCTGGCCGAACTTGATCAGGAGGTGGCGGTCGACGTCCTCGAAAACCTTGACCCGGACGAGGCCGCCCAGATCATCGCGGAAATGTCGCCCGACGACGCCGCCGACGTGCTCGACGAGCTGGACGAGGGGCACCGTGATGTTCTTCTGAACAATCTGGATCGCGAGGACGCCGAGGAACTGCGTAATCTCCTCGCCTTCGACCCGGACACGGCGGGCGGCATCATGAACACCGAGATCATCCTGCTTGAGCAGGACATCACGGTGGACGAGGCCATCCTCCAGATTCGGCGGGGCATGGAAGAGGACATGGAAATCCCCTACTATGCCTACGTGGTGGACGAGGACGACAAGCTTGTCGGCGTCTTCTCCCTGCGCGACCTCATGCTCTCGAAGCCGGGGACCGTCCTGCGCGACGGCCTGCACGATCAGGACGTCATCGCCGTGCGTTACGACACCAACAAGGAAGAGGTGGCCCGGCGCATGAGCCACTACAACTTTATGGCGATGCCCGTTGTGGATTACGAGGGGCGGCTCCTTGGCGTGGCGACGTACGACGACATTCTCGACATCATGCAGGACGAGGCCAGCGCGGACCTGCTCGGCATGGTGGGTGCGGGGCAGGACGAGACCATCGACACGCCGTGGCTGCAATCCGTCCAGATGCGTTTGCCGTGGCTCATCGTCAACATGCTCACGTCCATGCTTTCGGCCTTCGTGGTCTATATGTTCGAAGGTTCCATTGCGGGCATGGCTCTTCTCGCCGTGCTGATGCCGATGGTGGCGAATCAGGCCGGCAACACCGGCCAGCAGGCGCTGGCGGTCATGATCCGTCAGCTCGCTACGGAAAAGTTCGACAAGAAGCGCGCATGGATCGCCGTTCTGCGCGAAGGCAAGATCGGCATGGCCTCCGGGTTGATCATGGCCATGCTCGCCTGCGTGGGCGTCTGGTTCACCTCGTCCTCCCCAGAGCTTGGGATGGTCATGGGTGCGGCGCTGATGGGCGACATGCTGCTCGGCTCGCTTGCCGGGGGCAGCATCCCGCTTATTTTCCGTGCGCTTGGCCGCGACCCGGCGCAGGCTTCCAGCATTTTCCTCACCGCCATCACGGACAGCGCAGGGTTCTTTATCTTTTTGGGGCTGGCTACGGCGCTGTTGCTGTAAGTGTGGCGCGAAGTCGGGCGTGGGCGGGGGTGTGGCGGGTGGGGGGGGTCCTGTCAGG
>CALVEZ010000076.1 GCA_944326695.1 Candidatus Bilophila faecipullorum
CGCCTCCCCACCAGTCGAAAGTCTTGGGAGGGGAAGGGGGGAGGTTTGGAGGGGGGAAGGGGGACCTTTCTCCAGAAAGGTCCCCCTTCCCCCCTCCAATCTTCATCAACCCCTAAACATTACATTACATCGCGGAAGCGCTTCTGGAGGGCGGTCAGCTTCACGCGGGCGTCGGAGAGTTCGGCCACACGGTCGCGCTCGCGCTGGACGATCTCGGCGGGCGCGCGGCTGACGAAGCCCTCGTTGGCGAGCTTCTGGTTGAGGCCGCCAAGCTCCTTGTCGATCTTGCCGAGTTCCTTTTCGAGACGGGCCAGTTCGGCGGCGAAGTCCACCGCGCCGGAAAGGTGCACGATGACCTCGCAGCCCTGCGCCACGTGGCTTGCGGACGCCTTGGGCGCTTCGCCTCCGGCGTCGATGATGAGCTCCCCGAGGCGGGCGAGGGTGACGATGACCTCGCGGCTGGCTTCGAGGATGGAGTGCTGATGCTCGTCCGTCGGGCGCAGGAGCACCGTCAGCTTGTAGGACGGCGCGATGTTCAGCTCGGCGCGGATGGTGCGGATCATGCCGATCACGTCCTGCACGAACTCCATGCGGGCGGCGGCTTCGGGCTTGAGGCAGCCGGGGCGGGCGGCGGGATAGAGCTGCACGGCCGCGTCGGTCCCGGCCCCGCCGGGGAGCGCCTGCCAGATTTCGGCGGTCACGAAGGGCATGATCGGGTGCATGAGGATGAGGAACTCGCGCAGGGCGGTCCAGAGCACGTACTGGGCCTCGGCCTTGCGCGGGCCTTCTTCCTTCATGTCCGGCTTGATCAGCTCAAGATACCAGTCGCAGAACTCGTTCCACAGGAACTTGTAGAGGGTCTGGGCGGCGTCGTTGAAGCGGTAGGCTTCGATGGCCTCGTCCACGTCCTTTTTGACCTCTTCGAGACGGTGCAGGAGCCACTGGTGATGCAGGCCCTGCACGCTGCCGAGATCGACGGCGGCGGGCACGCTTTCGGGCAGGTTCATGAGCGCGAAGCGGGAGGCGTTCCACAGCTTGTTGACGAAGTGGCGGTAGCCTTCGATGCGCTCTTCCGAGAGGCGGATGTCCCGGCCCATGGCGGCGAAGGCCGTCAGGGTGAAGCGCAGGGCGTCGGTGCCGTACTTCTCGATCATGACCAGCGGGTCAATGACGTTGCCGGTGGACTTGGACATCTTGCGGCCCTGCGCGTCGCGCACGAGGGCGTGCAGATAGACGTGCTTGAAGGGCACCTGATCCATGAAGTGCAGGCCCATCATCATCATGCGGGCCACCCAGAAGAAGAGGATGTCAAAACCCGTGACCAGCACCGACGTGGGATAGAAAGTGGCGAGGTCCTTGGTCTTGTCCGGCCAGCCCATCGTGCTGAAGGGCCAGAGGGCGGAGGAGAACCACGTGTCGAGCACGTCGGATTCCTGCACCAGTTCCGTGGAGCCGCAGTCGGGGCAGGAGGTCGGGTCCTCCTCGGAGACGATGAGCTTGCCGCACTGGGGGCAGGTCCACGCCGGGATGCGGTGGCCCCACCATATCTGACGGCTGATGCACCAGTCGCGGATGTTGTCGAGCCAGTTGTAATAGGTCTTGGTCCAGTTTTCCGGGAAAATCTGGGTCAGTTCCGGCACGGCGGCACGGGCGCGGGGAGCGAGCTTGGTGGTCGCCACGAACCACTGTTCGGACATGTGCGGCTCGACCACCGTCTTGCAGCGGTAGCAGTGGCCCACGCTGTGATCGAGGTCCTCGACCTTCACGAGCTGGCCGGAAGCCTGCAAATCCTCGACGATGCGCTTGCGGCACTCTTCCTTGGTCAGGCCCGCGTAAGGCCCGGCCTCGGCGGTCATGACGCCGTCCTCGTCGATGCACTGGATGAATTCGAGCTTGTGGCGTTCCCCGAGCGTCCAGTCGTTGGGGTCGTGGCAGGGCGTGACCTTGAGCGCGCCCGTACCGAATTCCTTGTCCACGTAGCGGTCGGCAAAAAGCGGCACGGCGCGGCCGATGACGGGCACGAGGACCTTTTTGCCCACGAGCCCGGCGTAGCGTTCATCCTCGGGATGCACGCAGACGCCCGTGTCGGCCATGATGGTTTCCGGGCGGGTGGTGGCGATGATCACCGAGCCCGTGCCGTCCTCGAAGTCGTAGCGCACGTGGTAGAGATGGCCCTTTTCGGGGATGTGATCCACCTCGTCGTCGGCAAGGGCGGTGTGGCAGCGCTGGCACCAGTTGATGATGTACTTGCCCTTGTAGATGTAGCCCTGCTTGTAGAGTTCCACGAAGACCTTGCGCACGGCGCGGGAAAGGCCCTCGTCCATCGTGAAGCGCTCGCGGGTCCAGTCCACGGAGTCGCCGAGCATCCGAATCTGATTGAGGATGCGGTTGCCGTAGTCCTCCTTCCACTGCCAGACGCGCTCGACGAAGGCTTCCCGGCCCAGATCGTGGCGGGTCTTGCCTTCCTTGGCGAGGGCGCGTTCCACCACGTTCTGGGTGGCGATGCCCGCGTGGTCGGTGCCGGGCACCCAGAGGACCTTCTTGCCCTTCTGACGGGCGTGGCGGCAGAGCACGTCGATGAGCGTGTGATTCAGGGCGTGGCCGATGTGCAGCGCGCCCGTGACGTTTGGCGGGGGAATGACGATGGAAAAAGGTTCGCCCGGGCCGTCGGGGTCGGGAGTGAAGGTCTTGTTCTTTTCCCAATAGTCACGCCAGTGATCTTCCACCGCATGGGGCTCGTAGCCCTTGGGGAGCGCGTTTTCGGACATTGCCTGCTCCGATGAAAAGGTTAGCTTCTGCCAGCGAGGGAGGCCGGAGGAGTTGTCAACGGCGTCCGGTTGTTCTATGCAGAAAGGACCATGACTGACATAGCCATATTTTGGGATGCCTCGCAGCTCTGGGGCCTGCTGGTGTGGCGGGCCGCCGAAGCCTTCGGGCTTCCATACCGTCTGGTCAAAGCGCAAGACATAGCTCAGGGCGCGCTTTCTGACAAGACGTCTCTCCTCATCGTCCCCGGCGGCACGGCGCGGCACAAGTCCGACGCGCTCGGCGAAAGGGGCCGCGAGGCGCTCCGGGCGTGGGTGCGCGGCGGGGGCCGTTACCTCGGCTTTTGCGGCGGCGCGGGTCTCGGGCTCACGGACGTGGACGATCCCGTGCGTACGGCGGGCATCGGCAAGGGCCTCAACCTCTGCCCCTGGCACCGGGCCGAGATCACCGAGCGCATCCAGCATTTCGTTTCCGGCCACGTGCGCGTGCGCTTCCGGGAAGGGCATCCGCTCGTTCCCGAATCCCTCGCCGCGCCCCGTGCGGCGGGCGACGAGCCCATTCTGCCCATCTGGTGGCCGGGCCGCTTCGCCGCCCCCGGCGCCGGGGCCGAAGGCGTGGAGACGCTGGCCCGCTATGCCGGGTCCGATCCCCGCACCTGCCCGCCCGACCTCTGCGTGGCCGATCTGCCCCTGTCCTCGCTCTCGCCCTCGGTCCTTGAGCAGTGGATCGAGCTCTACGGCGTTTCGCTGGCCCCGGCCTTCCTCAACGGCCAGCCCTGCGTCCTGCACGGGCGCTACGGGAAGGGCTCATATACCCTCAGCTACAGCCATCTGGAAACGCCGGGCTCGCCCGACGCCAACCGTTGGCTGGCCCACATGCTGGGCGTGCTCTCCGGTTTTGCCCCGGCCCGCGAAACGGTCCCGGACTGGCGGCCCGGCGAGATGCCGATCCTCTGGAACGACGCCGATTTGCTGGCGGCGCGGCAGGGCATGGGCGAACTCATCCGGCTCGGCCTTTCGCACGATCTGCTTTTCGAGCGCGCGCCGTGGCTGACGGGCTGGCGGGCCGGGGTGCCGGGCTCCGGGCTGAACTCGCTTTTTATGGGCCTGTGCGTGCTCACGGGCGTCGTCCCCTCCCCCGAGGCCCAACGCCGGTGGGAAAGCCTGCGCGTGCGTTTCGCGGATCGCTTCTACCTGTTCCGGCAGGGCGTGGAGGGCCTTTTGCTTGCCCAGCGCCTCGCCTCCATCATGCCGGACGAGGTGCCCCGCACGATCCTCGCGGAACAGCGCCTGAGCCTCTTCGGTTCCGCCATGCAGGGCGGAGGCTTGTACAAGGAACTTATGGATATGGTGGATTCCCTGCTCTTCCTGAGCCTTGGCCGGGAGGGAGGCCGTCGTGCTTGAGCCTGAATCCGGGTCGCGCGTGCTTTTTTTCAGCGGCGGCACCGCGCTCGGGCCCATCGCGGCCGAGCTTTCCCGCTTCACCCGCAACGCCGTCCACGTCATCACGACCTTCGACTCCGGGGGCAGTTCGGCGGAACTGCGCCGCGTGTTCGGGATGCCCGCCGTGGGCGACATCCGAGCCCGGATCATGGCCCTGGCGGACAGAAACGTCCCGGGCAACGCCGAAACCATAGCCCTGCTCGGCTACCGCCTGCCCACCGACGCCGCACCGGAGGGCCTGCGCCGCGAGCTGGTCGCGCTCGCCGCCGGGGAGCATCCGCTGACCGCCGCCATCCCGGAACCGATGCATGAGGTGATCACGCGGCATCTGTCCGCCTTCCTCGCGCTCATGCCGGAGTCCATGAATCTTGCGGGGGCCAGCATCGGCAACCTCGTCCTGACCTCCGGCTATCTGTCCCTCGACCGTCGGCTTGAGCCCGTAGTCACGGCCTTTTCGCGCATGGTGGCCGCGCGGGGGCTGGTCCGGCCCGTGGCCGACGCCTGCGCCCATCTGTGCGTGCGGCTTGCCAACGGCGAGATCATCAACGGGCAGCACCGCTTCACGGGCAAGGTCGGAACCGCCATTTCCTCGCCCATCGTCGACATGTGGCTGACGGCTTCCCTTGAGGACCCCGCCCCGATCCGCATCGCCGCGTATCCCCGGCTGGCGGACGTGATCCGCCTCTCCGATCTCATCTGCTACCCCGTGGGCAGCTTTTTTTCTTCCGTCATGGCGAATCTTCTGCCTTCCGGCGTATGCGCGGCCATCCGGGAAGCCCGCTGTCCCAAGGTCTTCATCCCCAATCTTGGCAACGATCCCGAGCTGTTCGGGCTGACGGTGCGGGATCAGGTCGCGCACCTGCTGCGTATGGGCGAGGCCGAAGGCTGCGGCCCGCAGGACATGCTTCACTGGCTGCTGGTCGACGAGGACGATTCACGCTATCCGGGCGGCATCCCTTCCGAGTGGCTGTCCCGCCTCGGTATTCGCGTACGCCGCGCCCCGCTGGTCGTTGCGCCTCCCTATCTCGATCCCGCCGCCGTGTGCGCGGCCTTGGCGGGAGCGTGGGTTTGAGGGAAAAGGCCGCGCTTTCCCTCCGGCTTTTTCCTCTCCTTGCGCTCCAAGCGGGAACGGCCCTCGCCGTCCGGTGAAAAAGAAGCCCACGCGGGCTTTTTTCAGGGAAAGCCTGTTGCGCTTTTGGTGAAGTTCTGGAATGGAAAGGCGAGGCGGCGCGGCATGTCCCCCGCTGTGCGTTTCGGGGGCAGCCCCGTTCTTCTTACCCTTTAAGGACCGACGATGAAAAAAGAACTGAAATGCCCCAAATGCGGGACGACCGTCGAGAAATACCGTAATCCCACCCCGACCGTGGATATCGTCATCTATGAGCGCGAGCGCGGGATCGTGCTGGTGGACCGCAAGAATCCGCCCTACGGCAACGCCTTGCCGGGCGGCTTCATTGACGAAGGCGAATCCGCCGAACACGCCGCCCTGCGTGAAGCCTTTGAGGAAACCAACCTCCGCGTCAAGCTGACCGGGCTGCTCGGGGTCTATTCCGATCCCACGCGCGATCCCCGGCAGCACACCATTTCCACGGTCTACATCGCGGAGCCTCTCAATCCCGAGCAGCTCCGCGCCGGGGACGACGCCGCCAAGGTCGCCTTCTACTCGATGGAAGCCCTGCCGTCCCTCGTTTTCGATCACGCTAAAATCCTTGCCGATTTCAAGGGCGTCCTCTACGGCGGCCGTCACGCCGCGGGTTTGACGACGCCTTGGGAGAAGAAGTAGGAGCCTTGGGGAGGGGGAGGGAAACCTTTCTGGAGAAAGGTTTCCCTCCCCCTCCCCAAACCCCTCCCTCTCCCTTCCCAAGACTTTCGTAAGGGTCGATGACGGGAGGGGCGGCTCGAAAGATGTGCCCTTTTCCGCACGTCTCCCGGCGGCGCGTGAGGGAAAGGCATCCGCAGGGCTTTGGCCTTCCACACACACACACACACACTCTCTCTCTCTCTCTCTCTCTCTCTCTCTCTCTCTCTCTCTCTCTCTCTCTCTCTCTCTCTCTCTCTCTCTCTCTC
>CALVEZ010000077.1 GCA_944326695.1 Candidatus Bilophila faecipullorum
GTGCTTGCGACTGCGGCTCTGCGCCGCCCCAAAGTCTCAGTTCTTCAAACTATGGATCGGCGCGGGGATGCGGCCGCCAAGCCGGATAAAGGCTTCGGCGTCGCCGCCCGG
The DNA here is from genome assembly GCA_944326695.1 of Candidatus Bilophila faecipullorum. Lineage (GTDB taxonomy): Bacteria > Desulfobacterota > Desulfovibrionia > Desulfovibrionales > Desulfovibrionaceae > Bilophila > Bilophila faecipullorum. The sequence goes on from CALVEZ010000077.1 coordinate 112, forward strand.
CACGGGGATGATGTCCGCTTCGCCGAGGAGCCCGCCGAAGCAGGCCTTTTCGCCCACGCCCTTGCCGGGGACCGGGATGACGCGCACGGCGGTGGTCTTCGAGTTGATCATGCCGATGGCCATTTCGTCCGCGATGATGCCGGAAATGGTGGCCGCCGGGGTGTCGCCCGGGATGGCGATCATGTCGAGGCCCACGGAACAGACGCTGGTCATGGCTTCCAGCTTTTCGAGCGAGAGCGCGCCGGAACGCGTGGCCGCCTCAATGCTGGAATCTTCCGAAACGGGGATAAAGGCCCCGGAGAGGCCGCCCACGTGGGAAGAGGCAAAGGCTCCGCCCTTTTTCACGGCGTCGTTGAGCATGGCGAGAACGGCGGTGGTGCCGGGCGCGCCGATGGAGGAAAGCCCCACGCTCTGGAAGATTTCGCCTACGGAGTCGCCCACGGCGGGCGTGGGGGCAAGGGACAGATCGGCCACGCCGAAAGGCAGGTTCAGGCGCTCGGCCACTTCCTTGCCGATGATCTCGCCCACGCGCGTCACCTTGTAGGCCGTGCGCTTGATGACCTCGGCGACGTCGCCAAGCGTAAACTGGCCCGGATCATGGTTCTCCATAGCGCGGTCGATGGCCTTCTTGACCACGCCGGGGCCGGAGACGCCCACGTTGATGACCACGTCGGGCTCGCCCACGCCGAGGTAGGCCCCGGCCATGAAAGGCACGTCCTGCGGGATGTTGGCGAAGACCACCAGCTTGGCGCAGCCGAGGCCGTCGCGGTCGCGGGTGGCGTCGGCCACATCAAGGATGCGCTGGCCGAGCAGGGCGACCGCGTCCATATTGATGCCCGAACGGGTGGAAGCTACGTTGATGGATGAACAGATGCGATCCGTAGTGGCAAGGGCCTCGGGCAGGGAGTCGATGAGGTTGCGCTCGCCGGGGGTGATGCCCTTTTCGACCAGCGCGCCGAAACCGCCGAGGAAGTCGACGCCCGCATCCTTGGCGGATTCGTCGAGCACCTGACAGGCCCGGACCATCTGCTCGCGCGAGAAGGACGCGCCGACCACCCCGATGGGGCTCACGCTGATGCGCTTGTTGACCACGGGGATGCCGTACTTGTCGCTCACCTCATTGCAGGTGGCTACGAGTTTGGCGGCGTATTTGGCTATCTTGGCGCGCACGCGGTAGGCGAAGACGTCGAAATCGTGGCTGGCGCAGTCGAAAAGGCTGATGCCCAGCGTCACGGTGCGCACGTCGAGGTGCTCGTTGCGCAGCATGTTGAGCGTGCTGAGGACTTCACGATCTGTAAGCATGGAAACTCCGGGAAGTTTTGTTGATACGGAAAGGCCGGGCGTCATCCGGCAGGGGAACGCCTTGCGGGAAGGGGTCGGTCCCGCCGCGGCCCTCAGACGGGCTGGACGCGGTGCAGGGCCTCGAAAATGTCGCGGTGCTGCATACTGAGCTGGAGGCCAAGCGTGCGCGCCTTGTCCTTGAGGGTGCGGCGCAGGGCGTTGCGGTCGATTTCCATGGGCAGGGCGATTTCAAAGACCAGCAGGGCGCGTTTCTGCTCTTCGGGCATGAGCGCCTTGAGGTTTTCGATGTTCACCTTCTGATCCGCGAAAATCTTGGAAAAGGCCGAGATGATCTCAAAACGGTCCTCACCGTCCACGGTCACCACGAAGGGCTCGCTCTCCACGTTGCGCAAGCCTTCCTCGAAATCGCGGATGGTGACCGAAAGGTGCATCCCCCGGTTCTCGATGGCGTTGGCGATGGCGTCGTGGATGATTCCATTGTCGAGGCTGTCGGGCTTCGTAGACACGAAAATGGCTGCGAACTGGTTTTTGAGGATGGTCTGGCTTACTTCTTCGATATTGCATTCAAGGGTCGAAAGGGTGCTGGAAACGGCATAGACCACGCCGGGGCAATCCAGCCCGATGACCGAAACGACGATTTTGCTCACAGGAAACCTCGCGCGAACAGGCTTCCGCATTCCCTTGCGGCCCCGAGACGGCCGGGAAAGCGGACGGAAACATTCCGTGCCTTTCTTTTGCCAGCCCTCCGCCGTTGTTAGCAAGCAAAAAGTTTGGTAAGAACCGGGGTTTCCATGCCTTGTCCGGGCCACACGCCGTGCTTTGGGACGGCGCGCGCTCTGGAAAGCTTTGGAAAAAGATGGTATGAGGCATAAAGGCTGTCGATGACGTTAAAAAAGAGTTTCGTTTTTACAGGAAGACAAGGAGGCACGCATGGCGCTTGATCCGAAACAACACGCGGACTGGGAGATCGCTCAGGATGCTGAAACCCGTATGAAGACGGTCTATCAGCTCGGGCGCGATCTCGGCCTCCTCGACAAGGAGCTGCTTCCCTACGGTCACGTCATGGGAAAGGTGGATTACCGCGCCGTGCTCGAACGCCTCGGCGATAAGCCGGACGGCAAATATGTGGATGTGACCGCCATCACCCCCACGCCCCTCGGAGAGGGCAAGTCCACGACCACCATCGGCCTCGTGCAGGGCCTCGGCAGGCGGGGCAAGCGCGCGTCCGCCGCCATCCGCCAGCCTTCGGGCGGGCCGACGATGGGCGTCAAGGGCTCGGCTGCGGGCGGGGGACTTTCGCAGTGCATCCCCCTGACGCAGTATTCGCTGGGCTTCACTGGCGACATCAACGCAGTGATGAACGCGCACAACCTCGCGATGGTGGCGCTCACCTCGCGGATGCAGCACGAGCGCAACTATAACGACGAGAAGCTCCTGCGCCTCTCCGGGATGCCCCGGCTGAACATCGATCCCACCAACGTCAACATGGGCTGGGTCATTGATTACTGCTGCCAGTCGCTGCGCAACATCATCATCGGCATCGACGGCGTCAACGGACGTTCGGACGGCTTTATGATGCGTTCGCGTTTCGACATCGCCGTGTCCTCCGAAGTTATGGCTATCCTTTCCATTGCCAAGGACCTCAAAGACCTGCGGCAGCGCATGGGCAAGATCATCGTGGCCTACGACCGGGACGGCAAGCCCGTGACCACGGCTGATCTGGAAGTGGACGGCGCCATGACCGCATGGATGGCGGAGGCCGTCAATCCCAACCTTATCCAGACCATCGAGGGCCAGCCGGTCTTCGTGCACGCCGGGCCTTTCGCCAACATCGCCATCGGTCAGAGTTCGGTCATCGCGGACCGCATCGGCCTGAAACTCAGCGAATACCATGTCACCGAATCCGGTTTCGGCGCGGACATCGGCTATGAAAAGTTCTGGAACCTCAAATGTCATTACAGCGGCCTGACGCCCGACGCCGCCGTGGTCGTGGCTACGGTCCGCGCCCTCAAGAGCCACGGCGGGGCTCCCGTGCCCATGCCGGGCCGCCCCCTGCCCGAGGAATACCGTACCGAGAACGTGGGCTATGTGGAGGCCGGCTGCTGCAACCTGCTGCACCACATCGAAACGGTGAAGAAATCGGGCGTCTCACCCGTGGTGTGCATCAACGCCTTTGTTACCGACACCAAGGCGGAAATCGCCAAAATCCGGGAACTCTGCGAAGCCGCCGGCGCGCGCGTGGCCCTGTCCACGCACTGGGAGCACGGCGGCGAGGGCGCGCTGGAGCTGGCCGATGCCGTTATGGACGCCTGCAACGACGTGAACGAATTCAAGCCGTTGTATTCGTGGGACATGCCTTTCAAGGAGCGCATCGAGACGGTGGCCCGGGACGTCTACGGCGCGGCGGGCGTGGACTTTTCCGCCGAAGCCTCCCGCAAGCTTGCGGAGATGCAGCGGCGCGACGACGCCCACGAGCTCGGGCTGTGCATGGTCAAGACGCACCTCTCCCTCTCCGACGATCCCGGCGTCAAGGGCGTGCCGGAAAACTGGCGGCTGCGCATCCGCGACGTTATGCTTTTCGGCGGCGCAGGCTTCGTGGTGCCCGTATCCGGCTCCATCTCCCTCATGCCCGGCACGGGGTCCAATCCCGCCTTCCGCCGGGTCGACGTGGATGTGGAAACCGGGAAGGTCAAGGGCATTTTCTAGCTTTCCCTTCAGTCGTCCCCTGCTGCACCGCCGTTCTTTCGAAGGGGCGGCGGTGCACGGGGAAAAGGGCAGCCGCCTTTCCTCCTCCTCCTCCTCCTCTTCCCCCTCCTCCTTTTCTTGGCGCGCTTTGGCCCTCGGGAAAAATCGGTTCCCGCACGCATTCTTTCATGAGGGCCGGACCTAAAAAACGGGAAGGGAGGGCAAAACGCCTTTCCCGTTTTTTCCCCTCCCGCCGTATTTCCACCGCTCGTAAGGGCATTGCTTCCGTGAAAAAACGTCTTTTGTTGCCGAGCGGTCCTCTTGCTTTTTTCTCCAGTCTTTTTATATGTGGGACATTCCGGGCGGCCTCCGTGGGATGGCCGCCGCGTCCTCTTCTTCCCTCATCTTCAGGAATCCTTTTCCTAGGAATGGTATGGTCGCTGACCCATTGATTCGATTGCGCCCGCTTGAGCGCGAAGATTTGCCGTTTATCCACCAGCTTGACAACAACGCGAGCGTGATGCGCTACTGGTTCGAGGAGCCCTATGAGGCTTTTGTCGAACTGACTGATCTCTATGACAAGCACATCCACGATCAGAGCGAGCGCCGTTTCATCGTCGAGCACGACAAGGCCAAGGTCGGTCTGGTGGAGCTGGTGGAGATCGATTATATCCACCGTCGGGCGGAGTTCCAGATCATCATTGCCCCGGCCCATCAGGGGCTCGGCTACGCGGCCAAGGCCGTGGCGCTGGTCATGGATTACGCCTTTACGGTCCTCAACCTCTACAAGCTCTATCTGGTGGTGGACACGGAAAACAAGAAGGCCATCCATGTTTACACCAAGCTTGGTTTTCAGATAGAAGGGGAACTGAAGCACGAGTTCTTCAGCAATGGGGAATACCGCAACGCCCTGCGGATGTGCACGTTCCAGACCGATTATCTGGCGCGGAAAAAGGAACAGGCGCTTTCGCCCGAACAGAAACTTTGATCGCAAGGACAGCTCATGGCGGATATCATCAGCGGCACGGAGATGCGGACCGCGATTCTTGACGAGTTGCGTCAGGAAGTCGCGGCAATGCGCGAAAAGCACGGCACCGTTCCGGGGCTCGTCACCATCCTGATTGGGGAAAATCCGGCCTCGGTCAGCTACGTGACCCTCAAGGTGAAAACGGCGCTCTCGCTCGGTTTCCATGAGGTGCAGGACAACCAGCCCGCGGACATCACCGAGGAGGCCCTCCTCGCGCTCATCGACAAGTACAACCGCGATCCCGCCATCCACGGCATCCTCGTTCAGCTTCCGCTCCCCAAACACATTGACGAGAACAAGGTCATTTACGCCATCGATCCCGACAAGGACGTGGACGGCTTCCATCCCGTCAATCTCGGGCGCATGGTTATCGGCGGCGAGGCCGTCCGCTTTCTTCCCTGCACGCCTGCGGGCATTCAGGAAATGCTCGTCCGTGCGGGCGTAGAGACGGCGGGGGCCGAAGTCGTGGTGGTGGGGCGTTCCAACATCGTGGGCAAGCCCATTGCCATCATGCTCGGCCAAAAGGGGCTAGGGGCCAACGCTACGGTGACGCTCGTGCACACGCGCACCCGCGATCTGGCCGAGCACTGCCGCCGCGCGGACATTCTCATCGTGGCGGCGGGCACGCCGGGCCTCGTGCAGGCCGAGTGGATCAAGCCCGGTGCGACGGTCATTGACGTGGGCGTCAACCGCGTGGGCGTCAACGAAAAGACGGGCAAGGCCATCCTTGCGGGCGATGTCGACTTCGCCGCCGCCAGCCGTGTGGCGGGCAAGATCACGCCCGTGCCCGGCGGCGTCGGCCCCATGACCATCGCCATGCTCATGAAGAATACGGTTGTGTCCGCTTGGCATCATCTGGG
>CALVEZ010000078.1 GCA_944326695.1 Candidatus Bilophila faecipullorum
GGAAACCTTTCAAGAAAGGTTCCCCTTCCCCCCTCCAAGCCTCCCCCCTTCCCCTCCAAAGATTTTTGTATGGGTCAATGGCGTGCGTGGCGGCGTGGCGGCTTGTTTCGGAGGCGTCCGTCTCCCGGTTGTGCGGCAAAAGAAAGGGGAAGGTGGAGAGCGGAGAGCCGGGGAAAGAAAGGCGGGGAGGGAGAGAAAAAAGGCAGGGGAAGAAAAAAAGCGAGGAAAGAAAAAGGCGAATAAGAAAAGGCAGGGAAGGATAAAGGCGCGGAAAAAGGCGGTGAAGGAGCTTCTCCGTCTTTTTGTATTTTTTAGGGAAGATTTTAAGGGGAAGTTTTGAGGGGAAGAGGTGCGCCGTCCCGGACTACGCCGCAGGGATGCGGCTCTTGCGGGAACGCTTCCCCTGTTGGCATGGTGGTATCAGGAAAGGCTTTTCCCATGCCCGTCCCTCGCAGGGACGAAATTCTTCATGATGCGGGAAAAACGCCCAACAGGGATTCAATAAAGTCAAAAGTCTTGGGGAGAGGAGGGGAGGGGGTACCGGGGGAGGGGAGGAGAAACCTTTCTAAAGAAAGGTTTCTCCTCCCCTCCCCCGATTCATTCTTTCTTAAGCGCAGTCGTGCTTGTCCCAGGGCTCGCGGTTGTCGCGCTGGATGACGGATTCCATGCGGACGAGGGCTTCCTTGAGCTTCTTGATTTCTTCAAGCTTGAGGTTGGGATTCTTCATGATCTGATAGATGATCGCACCGGTGCAGGTCTCGTCGATGGGCAGATCGGCGATGGTGGCGATGGTCACGGCGATGTCGCGGGCGTTGACGCTGCGGTCCACGGCCCCGGCCTTGGCGTTGACGGCGAGGCCGTAGAAGGCCGTGCCCTTGGCGGTGGCGGCCACGAGCAGCGTGCGGCGGTCGGCGGCTTCGAGGGCGGCGGCCAGCGCGTCAGCCCCTTCCACGATGACGAGGGCGGCATCCGCCTCAAACGCGGCTTCGATGCCGGAAGCCTCGGCGCAGACGCCGCCGAGGGCTACGGCCAGTTCCTTCAGCCCGGCGGCGTCCGCATGGGGCAGCACGGCGGCTTTCTTCTTCAGCTTGTCCAGCGCCTCGCCGGAACCGTTGAGATCAAGGGCATCGGCCAACACGAGAAGGGCTTTTTTTTCAGCCATGACGTTTTTCCTTATGGAACGGGCGTAAACCCGTTGTTGCTTGTCGAGCGCGGCCTGTGCCGCAAAACCGGGCCTGTTCGGATTAAAAAGGCGCACAGAGAAAATATTCCCCTCCTCCCGCGCCGCAGGAAGTCCTTGCGCGCCGCCTCCCCATCAATTGAAAGTCTTGGGAGGGGGATGGGAGGGGGTCCGGGGGAGGGAAGGGGGAAGCCCTTCTCCAGAAGGGTTCCCCCTTCCCTCCCCCGGCTGGCGTCCCGCCCTACTTCACAAGATTGGGGTCTTCCATAATCTGATAGATCGGCGCGCCTTCGGCGTCTTCAGGGATGGGGCCGCCGGTCATGTAGCAGAGGGTCGGCACGATGTCGGCCAGCCAGCGCGGACGGGTGTAGCGGAAGCCCTTCTTGATGTTCGGCCCGCGGAACAGGAGGAGATTCTTGAGGCTGCCGCAGCCGGATTCACCGGTGGGCAGGCCGTAGCCGTGTTCCGCCATGTACTCGGGCTTGAGCACATAGACCACGTCGCCCGCCTGCGCGCCGCCCATGCCGAAGACCTGCGCGTCTTCCTTGCGGACCGCCAGCAGCACCGGACGCTCGCCCGTTTCGGGATGCTTGTAGTCAAGCAGCGCGTTGATGATGCGGTCGCGCACGTTTTCGTAATCTTCGGGCTCCACGATGCCGCCGGGGTACTTGCCCTTCAGGTTCACATAGACGAACATGTAACGCTGCGGCACGGCAAGGGACTTGCTCACGTCGAGGACGTAGTTGAAGCCTTCGGTTTCTTCGTAGATGTCCCAGTAGTTCTCGGACTTCTTGGGCTCGTAGGAGCACAGCCCCGCTTCCTTGAGGGCGTGGGCGGTGTTCAGGATGGGACCCATCGGGGTCGCCCCGTGGTCGGAGCACACGCACATGAGCGTTTCGTCGCCCATGATGTCCATGAGGCGCCCGAGGAGGCGGTCTTCCACCTCATAGATGTGACGTTCCATCTTTTCGGCGCGGGCCCGCACTTCGGGGTCCTTGCTGTCGAGATCGCTCAACCAGCCGTGGTAAAACCAGTCGATGGGGTGCGAGTGCATATAGAAGAGGTCCCAGTCGGGATTGGCCTTCATGAGGCACTCGATGGTGTTCCAGAGCCATGCGCTGTGGAATTCCACCAGCTCGCAGACGGTGTCCGTGTCGATGATGCCGTGCAGGTAGGCGACAAGGCCGATGTCGTTGGCGGTGATGTGCTTGGAGAAATCGATCTGGCTCGCGGCGGAGGCGGGGGCGATGAAGCCGATGCGCCCCGCGATGCCGGACACGTAGAGCTTGAATTCCTCGGCGTCGTCGGAAAGCTGCATGAGCTTGCAGCGGAAGACGCCCTTTTCCGTGCGGCCATCCGCCTTGACGGTGAAGTCATGCTGGACGGGCTCGCTCCATTCCCCGAGCTTGATGGTGAAGAAGGCCGTGGCGTAGTCCTTTTCGGGGCAGAGGGCGATGCGGTCATAGCCGTCGTCGCCGCTTTCCCAGGCGAGGCAGTACCAGGTCTGGCCTTCCAGCGGCTCGATGGCTTCCTTGAAGGTCATGTTCACGGCCATTTCGAGCGGTTCGTCGCAGTCGGGCAGGTTCTTCCAGCCCTTGGCGTCGTCGAAGGTCCCCTGCACGCCCATGGGGTAGAACTCGGTGGAGATCACGCTCTCGGAAGCGAGGAATTCCTTATGCTCGTTGCCGTGCAGGGGCCAGCGGGTTTCAGCGGGGGAGAGGCCCTGACCCATGATCATGACGCCGTTCTTCATGCGGGACGGCCACGACATGGGGTAATTGACCACGAGGCACTTTTTGCCTTCCTTGTCCCACGCGTCCCAGATGGTCTGGGCGGTCATGATGTCCGAACCGAACGCCTGCGTGGTTTCCTTATAGTCGAGGCTGCGGCCCTCATGATAATAGTAGTAGTCTTCCACGCCGTGGGTGCGGGGGTAGGCGCCCGTGCAGATGGTGGCCCATGACGGCGGGGTGACGGTGGGCAGGTTGTAGCCTTCGGGGATAAAGCTGCCTTCGGCCATGAACTTGCGGAAGTTGTCCAGTCCGCCTTCGGCCAGCATGGTTTCAAGACGTTTCGGGATGAGGCAGTCATACCCAATAAGTGCGGCGCGCTTCGCTTTCTCAGCCATCACGGACTCCTTGCGGTGTAGTGAAAGGTTCAGGGCCGCGTTCCGGCCCGCTGTGTCGTTGCCGGAGGAGTATCAAGATGCGTGCCAAGCGCGGAAAGGGGGCGGGCCTTGCCGGGCGGGGCCGCGCCGGAGTCCTTTTTGAGCCTTTTTGAACAACGAGCCCTCACAAGGGGCCGTGCGCGGGGAGGGGAAGGGGCGACATTCTTGTCGATCCCGGTGCAGCGGCCTTTCCAACACGGTGTTTTTGTTTTTCTAATGCGATCTTGTCTAAAATGTCGTAAAATACGACATTTATGTCGTCTCTGGCGGTTCAGATTTGCCACATGCCGCTAATCGCTTGCGAGGACAACTAAAGTTCCTTTTGGCACAATGCTGGCATCCCGGGACGCAAACCAATAAGTCCCGAATTGTATGCGGGCCGAGGAGACACCTATGAGCCAGACGAAGGAAAGCAAGACGGACAAGATCGGCGCGGCGCAGGCGGCCCCGGTTGAAAGGGTTGCGGCTGCGGGCACGGACCTCAGGCCGGAGTGGGGCATTTTCGTGCCCGCCGTGCTGGTCATCATGTTGATCAGCATCCCCTCGCTGCTGTACCCCAAGGCCGCGGAAGAGATCGTTTCCGCCATCTACAAGCCCTTTGCGGCCAACTTCGGCACCCTCTACCTGTGGATCACCGTAGGTCTCATCGCCCTGTGCGTCTATTTCGCGTGCAGCCGCTACGGGGACATCAAATTCGGCGACCCGGACGAAGAGCCGGAATTCAAGCTGACCTCGTGGATCGCCATGATCTTCTGTTCCGGGGTGGCCGGGGCGGTGATGTTCTGGTCGATCATTGAGCCCCTGTGGGACATCGTCGCGCCGCCGCAATACGCCGAGCCCATGAGCGTGGCGGCCTACGACTGGTCGCTGGCCTATCTGCTGCTGCACTGGGGCCCGAATGCGTGGTGCACCTACTTCATCACGGCCCTGCCCATCGCCTACATGTTCCACATCCGTCGCAGGCCCTTCCTGCGTATCAGCGCCGCCGCCGACATGATCATCGGCAGGCAGAAGGACGGCATCCTCGGGCGCTGCGTGGACGTCTTCTTCATCCTCGGGCTGCTCTTCTGCACGGCGGTGACCATGTGCATCTCCCTGCCCACCGTCGAGGCGGCGCTGGCGCAGGTGTTCGGCATGACTCCCTCTTTCTCGCTTCAGGTGTCCATCCTGCTGGTCAGCGCGCTGCTGGCGGGCGTGACGGTCTATCTGGGCCTCAAGAAGGGCATCAAGCGCCTGAGCGACCTCAACGTGGTCATCGCCCTCGGGATGGTCGTCTACGGCGCGCTGTGCGGCCCCACGGCTTCCCTGCTCGACATCTTCACCAACGCTTTCGGCAAGATGCTCGGCAACTTCTGGAACATGACCTTCTGGACCAACCCCTTCTCGGAAGGCTCCTTTCCGCAGTCGTGGACCATCTTCTACGCGCTGTTCTGGGCGGGCTACGGGCCGTTCATGGGGCTTTTCATCGCCCGCATCTCCCGGGGCCGCACGGTGCGCGAGATCATCGGCTGGGGCATGGTCGGCACGGTGGCCGGCGGCTTCATGATCCACGGCGTCTTTGGTTCCTATACCCTGTGGGCGCAGTACCACGGCATCATCGACGCGGTGGCCGTCCTCAAGGAACAGGGCGCGCCCGCGGCCATGATGGCGGTCATCGCCACGCTGCCCTACAGCAAGGTCGTCATGCTCGTCTACTGCGCCTTCTCGACGATTTTCCTCGCTACCACCGTGAACTCCGGCTGTTACGTGGTGGCGTCCACGGCCACGCGCCGGATGCCCACGGACTCCGACCCGCACCGTTACCATTGCACCTTCTGGGCCGTGGCGCAGGGCCTGCTGGCGCTCGGGCTGCTGGCGATGGGCGGTCTTGAGGTGGCGAAGATATTCGGCAACTTCTCGGGCGCGCTCATGGCGCTCCCCTCGCTCCTCCTGACGGCCTGCTGGCTGAAGATCATCCGCGAGGATGGCAGGCACCTCCTCCTTACGCAGGTGAAGAAGGACTGACGCGCCGCCTGAAAAGCACACGCGCCGAAACGGACGGGGAGGGTATCCCCGTCCGTTTCGTTTGCGGAGGAAGGGAGAGCTCCCTCTTTCCGTCTTTCAGCGAAGGCCCGGGCCTCAGTGCAGCCTTCCCCCCCTTTCGAGGGGTCAAGGGGAAATCATTTCCCCTTGCGGGGCCCGGGGCAGCGCCCCGGCCGCCGGAGGCATTTTTCCCCCGTGTCCCCCGATCCGGGCCGGTCCTGTGCGGGGGCTTCCCTCTTTCCGTCTTTCAGCGAAGGCCCGGGCCTCAGTGCAGCCTTCCCTCCCCTTTCGAGGGGTCAAGGGGAAATCATTTCCCCTTGCGGGGTCCGGGGCAGCGCCCCGGCCGCCGGAGGCAT
>CALVEZ010000079.1 GCA_944326695.1 Candidatus Bilophila faecipullorum
CTTCCTCCCCCTCCCCAAACCCCACCCCCTCCATCTCCCAAGACTTTCGACTGGTGGGGAGGCCGCGCCAAGGGAGTTCCTGTCGGGCGGAGGGGTGAGAGTATTATTGAGGTTTTCGTGAGGGAGTTCTGCCTGTGGCGCTTTTTTGTAGAGGGCTTCTTGTCGGGCAGAGAGGCGTGGCTGTAGTGTCGCTGAGGTTCTTGTGGGAGAGTTCCGTCTGTGAGCCTTTTGGCGAGAAAGGTTTCTGTCAGGTGGGGGCCCGTAATGGCCGCTGACGTTTTCATCGGGAGTTCCCGCCTGCGGGCTTCTGTCGAGGGGGGCTTCCTGCTGAGCGACGGGGCGAGGCGGTGATGCCTTTGAGGTTTTTGTGGTGGACTTCCTGTCTGTGACGTTTGGTGGGGACTTCCTCTCGGGTTGGATGGGCGTAGTTGTGGTATGTGGCCTCCCGGAAACTCGCTACGGAAAACGGAAGCGTTGACGGCGGCCACATTACGGACGCTTTGGGCAGCATCGTCAAAAGGCAGATAGTCTGTTGAGAATATGGAGAGCATCATAGACGGTCCGGGAGCCCTTACGGTCCTGATGCTGTTTTTGTTCTGATGCTGTTTAGTAATGAAATTGATATATTGGAAGTGCAGGGCGACAAGGCCCGGCGCGAAGGCCGAAGGTGGCGGCGGCAAGAGCCCCGAGGTGCTTTGAATGACGGCGAAGAGTGGAAAGCGAGGGAGCATGAGGCGGGGCAAGGCGGAGGAACACGCCCGGCCCCAAGGCTGGCTCCTTCGCGGCGGAGGAGACGTATGACTGGGACATTTCATGCTTTTTGCCTGACGGCGGCGCGCTCCGGAGAAGGAAAGACCACGGCGAGCGTGGCGCTCATGCGGCTTCTGGCCCGGCGGGGCCTGCGGGTGCAGGCGTTCAAATGCGGGCCGGACTACATCGATCCCACCTTTCACGCACAGGCCACGGGCCGCCCGGCCTGTAACCTCGACACGTGGATGATGGGCCGCGCCGGAGTCCGGTCCCTGTGGATGCGCCGCGCGGCGGACGCCGACGCCGCCGTCTGCGAGGGGGTCATGGGCCTCTTCGATGGCCGCGAGCCCGGCGATCCCGCAGGCAGTACCGCCGATTGCGCCCTCGCCCTCGGCCTCCCCATCATCCTCGTCTTCAACGCCCGGGGGATGGCCGCGTCCGTGGCCGCGCTCGCGGAGGGCTTCCGGCTGCACGCCGCCCGCCGCGGGCTCTCGCTCGCCGGACTCATCGCCAACAACGTGGGCAGCCCGCGCCATGCCGCCATCCTCCGCGAGGCTCTCGAACGGGAAAACCTGCCCCCCCTGCTCGGCGCGCTGCCCCGCCGCGACTCGTGGCGGCTCCCCGAACGCCAGCTCGGCTTGCTCCCCTCGGACGAGGCCGGGGCCGACGAGGCATGGCTCGACGCGCTGGCCGACGCCGCCGCGCCCCATCTCGACGTGGAACGCCTTCTTGCTCTCACCGTGGCCGCCCGACCTGTTCCGCCCGTCGAAGCATATCCTGTTTGCAATAATGATGTTTTCAGCATCAGCGATTCCGGCGAATCCGCCCTGCCCGCCCCGGCTTTTGCGCCCCTCTCTCCCGCTTCCGCCGATTCGGAAGGGAAAACGTCTCCCGTTTCCGCCACAAAGACGCCGCCGTCCCGACCTGAGGGGCTTTCCCGACCTGCCGGACCCACGCCCGCGTCTGGTTCCGCGCCTGCAGGCGCGCCCGTTTTCTCGGCAACATCATCAACAAGCGATGTGACCAGGCCCACGCCTGCAGGCGCGCCCGTTTTCCCTGCCGCGTCCGCGTCTGTGCAAGGTGGGGCCGACAAAAACGCTGTTCCCGCCGCGCCGGGCCACAACGTCCGCAAGCGCATGGGCATCGCCAAGGACCACGCCTTTTGCTTTTATTATGAAGAAAACCTGCGGCTTCTGCGGGCTCGGGGATGGGAACTGATCCCCTTCTCCCCGCTGGCCGATGCCGGGCTGCCGCCGCATCTCGACGCCCTCTACCTCGGCGGGGGCTATCCCGAAGTCTTCGCCCGCCAGCTTTCGCGCAACGCCGCCATGCGCCGCGCCATCCGCGACTTCGCCGCGCAGGGAGGTGAAATCTATGCGGAATGCGGCGGATACATGTATCTGTGCGCGCAGTTGGAAACGGCCCCCCTTTCCCGCGCCGCCTCCGCAGCTTCCACTTCCGCAGCTTTCGCTTCCTCCGCTTCCTCCGCTTCTTCCGCCGCTTCCGTAGCCTCCGCAGTTCCCGCCGCCGGTCCTTCAGCCGCCTCCGCTTCGGGGTCTTCTTCCTTTTCTTCTTCCGAAAAGGGCGGGATGGCGCAGGAGGAAACCGAGGTCTGGCCCATGTGCGGGGTCATCGACGCCACGGCGCGCATGGGTGGACGCCTGCGCTCTCTTGGATACAGAGAGGTAACATTCTTTTCAGACGCGCCCTTCGGCGTGGGCGGCGAGGCCGGGTACGGCTCACCCTCCGGCGGCCAATCCCGCTCGGAAGACGAGGCCAGCCGTGCGGACGAGAGACGCCAAAGCCGCGCCTGCGACGGGATGCGGGACGACCTGAAAAAGGATGCGGACGGCAAGGGCACGGACGATCCCGAAAACGGCGCGGTCGGCAGGCCGAATGACAGGCCCAATGACAGGCCCAATGACAGGCCGGATGACACGGACGGCGCTCGCAAAACCCGGAAAACAGAGGAAAAGGCCGCGCAAGGCCCCACCTTACGGGGGCATGAATTCCACTGGTCCGACATCGAGCTTCACCGCGACTATCCGCCGCTCTACCTGACGCGCGACCGCTCCGGCGAACGGCCCGAGGGCGTGGCCTTCGGCAACGTGCGCGCCGGATATGTCCATATTTATTGGTCGCATACCGAAGATGAACCCGCCCCGGCCCCGGCGGGGGAAAACGCTTCTTCCGTCTCCTTATTCCATGAAGCCGCACCCGGGGCTGAGGCCGAGGCAGGGGGCGCGCTGGCCGCGTGTCGGTCCATGTGTCGGTCCATGAGCGGCGAGGCTGTGGAGGCCGCCCCTTCCCCGGCGGCAGGGAGAGTCCCGGCGGCAGGGGGGGCCGCGCGTCTTGCCCCGCGCGTCATCCTGCTCAACGGGCCGTCGAGCGCGGGGAAGACCACGCTGGCCAAGGCCCTGCAAAGGCGGCTGCACGAGCGCCGGGGGCTGTGCTGCATGGCGCTCTCGGTCGATCATCTTCTGCAAGGCTGCACGGGCGGTTACGAATCCGTGATCAAGGGCGCTGCCCTGACCGGGCTGCCCATTGCGGAAACCTTCCACGCTTCCGTCGCCGCCGCAGCGCGGGCCGGGGCGTGGGTCATCGCGGATCACGTCATCGGGGAAAACGCCGCGTGGATCGCGGACCTCATGGCGCGGCTGGACGGCATCCCCATCCTTTCGGTGCAGGTGACCTGCGGCCCCGAGGAACTGCGCCGCCGCGAAGTCCGGCGCGCCGACCGTTCCCCGGACTGGGAGCACGCCGAACGGCAGGCCCGCACCATCCACGTGCCGCTCCCCAACGAGATGCGCGTGGACACGACCCGGACCAGCCCGGAAGCCTGCGCCGACGCCATCCTCGCCGCGCTGTTCCCGGAGGCGGACGGCCCCGCATCCCGCCCTCAGGACGCTCCCGGCCCTGACCGCTCTGATCATTCTGACCGTCCTGACTGTCCTGACCGCCCTGATCCCGACGTTGACGGCCCTCTTCGCAGGCCCTGACCGCCTTGGCTCCGACTCCAGAACCGCCGCCCCGCCAAGCCGCCCCACCGGATCAGCGCCTCGGCAAAGCCCGCACAAGACATCAACAACGACGCAAGAGATTGTTATGATACACGAAAAAACCACTGCAAACGCTGAGGCACGGAAGGCCGCACACGCGGACGAAACACCGGTCGAACCCCATGCCCACGGCGGCGATCTGTTGCGCATGGCCGAAGCAGCCGGACGCGATCCCGCCTCGCTGCTGGATTTCAGCGTCAACGTCCGGCCCGAGGGCCCGCCCGAGTTCATCCGCCGCGCGCTGTTCCGGGCCATGAACGCGCTTGAGGCCTACCCCTCGCCGCACGCTGAGGAAGCCTGCCGCGCCGCCGCCCGGCATCACGGCCTCGACGCCGCCCGCTTCGTCTTCGGCAACGGCAGCAACGAGCTTATCCACGCCCTCGCCCGCGCCCTCAAAAAGCGCGGCGTCCCCGGCGTATACATCGTCGAGCCCGCCTTCAGCGAGTATGCCCTCGCCTGCCGCTGCGCCGGGCTTGAGGTGCGGCGGGTCTGGGGCGGCATCGCCGGGGAGAATCTTGGGGAAGGACGGGGGAACCTTTCTGAAGAAAGGCTTCCCACCCCCTCCAAAGACTTTTACGAAGGGAAAGACGACCAGCAGGTGCCGGAGGGCACGCACAGCGGATTCCCTCAGGACGCGCCCGAGGGCTGGGCGGTTTTTCTGGCCAATCCCGGGAATCCGTCCGGGCTTTTCCGCAACGCCGAGGACTGCCTCGACCTCATGCGTAGCCGTCACGATCTCCTTTGGATCATTGACGAAGCCTTTATCGAATACGCGGGGCCGGAAGAAGAGGTTTCCGTGCTGCGGCGGCTTCCGGCCAACGGCGCGGCGCTGCGCTCGCTGACCAAGTTCCATGCCGTGCCCGGCGTGCGGCTGGGCTATCTGGCAGCCTCGCCGGACGTGGCCGAGGCCGTGCGCGCCGAGATTCCGGCATGGAGCGTCAACGCCTTTGCGCTGGCCGCCGCCCTTGCCGTCTTCGCGGACCGTTCCGATTTCGCGGACCGCACCCGGGCCGAAAACGACGAACGGCGCGCCGATCTCGCCGCCGCCCTCGCCGCGCTGCCGGGCGTCGAGGTCTATCCCTCCGCCGCCAATTACCTCTTGTTCCGCTGGCCCCATCCCATCCATCTGGGCTCCATCCTCCTCAAACAATTCGGGATCGCCCTGCGCGACTGTTCCAATTACCACGGCCTCGGAAAAGGATGGTTCCGAGCCGCCGTCCGTTTCCCTGAAGATCACCGCCGCCTTGCCGACGCCCTGCGAGCCGTCCTTGAAACCCCGGCGGCTTCCTTCCTTTCCTCAAACGCTTCCCCCGACCTTGCGGACAGGGATTCGATAAAGTCAAAAGTCTTGGGAAAGAGAGGGGATGGGGGTCCGGGGGAAGGGGAGAGGACAACCCTTCTTCAGAAGGGTTTCCTCTCCCCTTCCCCCGGCGGCTCCGCCCCCCCCCCCCCCCCCCCCCCCCCCCCCCCCCCCGCCCCCCCCCCCGGGGTTGCCGGGGGCCCGCGCCCCCCCCGGGAGAGAGGG
>CALVEZ010000080.1 GCA_944326695.1 Candidatus Bilophila faecipullorum
CTCTCTCTCTCTCTCTCTCTCTCTCTCTCTCTCTCTCTCTCTCTCTCTCTCTCTCTCTCTCTCTCTCTCTCTCTCTCGGCTTGACTTTACGGGGCAAGTCTGAAACGAGGCTAACACAACACATGAAACTGCCCGTTCCGTCGCCGAGACGGATGGCCCCCGCGCTTGCGGGAAGGCACCCTGTTTATGTTTGAGTATCTCCGAACGCTGCTGCTCCATGACTACACCCACATCTTTGTGGTGGACCGTGAAACCCGTTCCTACTCCACGCTGACTTCCCGGGGAGGCGGGGCTACGCCTCTGCCGCCGAGCGGCATGTATGAGGCGGCGATCCGTCACATGGCCGAGCGGCACCTTTTCCCCGAAGACAGGGAGGCTTTCGCGTCCGCCACGGATTTGGACCTCGTGACGCGCAGGCTCGATGCCGGGGAAGAGGTCGCCCTCCGCTACCGCATCCGGCAAGGGTCGGATGTCCGCTACCGTTTCCTTCAGTTCCTGTCCGCCGAAGACGGGATCGGCATCATCATGGCCCTGCGCGACGAGACGTCGCTGGTCATGGATCGGATACGCGAGGCGCATCAGCTCGCGCTCGGCAACAGTTGCATCCGTTTCGTGGTGTCGAACCTGTGCGAGAATTTCATCACCGTAGACGTACGCACGGGCCTGTGCACCACCGTGGCCGCCGCGGGCAACGGCACCCTTGAACCGCAGAAGAGCTTCCGCGAGCAGATACGCTGGTTCGCGGAGAACGTGGTGGTTCCCGAAGAGCGTGAGGCGTACCTGCGCTATTTCGACCTTGACAGGCTCATCCCCCGCATCCGCCAGAGCGGGGGCACGGCGTCCATGTTCTGTACGGTGATGTACGCCGACGGCCTGCACGAGTTGCTCATCCGCAGTACGCTGGTGCGCGACACCGTGGATTTGCGCGGGGAATACGTGCTGCTTTTCGCGCAGGACATCACCTCCATCCGGCGCATGGAGGAGGCCAACCGCACGCTGCTGGTCCGCAGCCGCCGCGACAGGCTCACCGGGCTCCTCAACCGCGAAACGACGGAGAAGGCCATTACGGAGTACCTGAGAGGCTGCGGCCCGGATGACGCCTACTGCTTCCTGCTTCTTGACGTGGACCGCTTCAAGACGTTCAACGACCGCTACGGCCACATGACCGGAGACGCCGTCTTGCGCTATATGGGGCGCTCCATGCGCCGTTCCTTCCGTTCCGGTGACATCCTCTGCCGCTGGGGTGGCGACGAATACGTCATTTTCCTCTGCGGGGTGGATGACGAGGAGGCGGTCGGGAAACGCATCGAAAGCCTGCGCGGACGGATGGCCCAATGCCATGTGGATGGGCTGGGCCTGAGCGTCACCCTCAGCGTGGGCGGCGCTTTCGGGCGCGGGCCCGGCTCCCTTGCCGAGCTGTACCGCGTGGCCGACGGCGCCCTCTACAAGGTCAAGCGACAGGGCCGGAATGGTCTTTTCTTCGACCGCGTGCCCCCCGCCGGACGCTGAACCTCCCTCCCTCCCTCCCTCCCTCCCTCCCTCCCTTTTCCCGGCTTTCCCTTGCCGTGTGTCCCGCGTGTCCGGCCCGGCGCGACGGGCAACGCAGGGCCTTGCCGCCGCGCCCGTGCGTCTGGCCGCCTGCGCTGAAAGCCGGAGAAGCCGCGTCCGGGAAAGCCGTTTCCGGGAAAGACGCTTTCGGAAAAGCCCCCTGCCTTCCGGCGTCTTCACCTTCTCCCGCCTTCGTCCGCCCCTTTTACGATTCGGGCTCCCCAGTTTGGACCTCTTGCCCGCCGCTCCCGCCGTCCCCTTCCCTCGGCGTGCCGCCTCTTGCCGTGCACCGGCCCCGCTTGCCTTCCTCCTCCTCGGGGCCCGCTTTTTTTGCCGCCGGAGGAGGGGCATTTCCCGCTGCCTCCATTGTCTTTTTTCCTGCGGCGGCTGTTGCGGCGAAGCTTTTTTCTGATATATTTTTAAAAAAGAAATGCAGTATTGACGCAGTATTAAACGTAACTATCCGCAAAATTGGCATTGACACAAAGGCCGGGATGTGCCCCAGCGCGGGGCGGGCTTTTCCGAAAAAAGGCCAAAAAAATTTTGGCCCGGCGGAAGCCTTGTTTCATCAGCCTTTGGGGGAGGACGGGGGGCTTTCCCCCCGCACAGAGGGCTTGATCCCGGCGAGGCTTGCGTTTACACCTTTACCCACGCGACGGAGCCCGGCCCGGTGAAAGGGCGGCGCGCCGACGTGGTATGCCCCCGTCAGCGGGGTGCGCATACTCTTCGACAACGCATCTTGGAGTTCCAGACGACACGTGAGTCGCTCCGGCTCGGCACGGAAGGTCAGCGCCGCATCGCTGGCCCGCGGCGGCTTGTTGCGTCTTGCGTTTCCTTGAGAGGCGACGAGAGGCGAAGGCGATGGTTCCAAAAAGAACTTGTCGGAAAAAACGCCTCACCCCTAGCCGCGCGGCGCGTTTCGGCGTATGCTGTGAAGAGCAGTGAGCGTTGCCCGACGGTAACAAAATAGTGTCCCTGAATCGTCCCGGTGAAGGATGGCGGAAGGCCGCCCCCTTCGTTGCAGTATTTTTAAAGGTGAGAGACGAATGGTTACTTCCATCAAGAAACGAGACGCCCGCATTGTCCCTTTTGACGTGAACAAGATCGCGCAGGCGATTTTCCGTGCGGCCAGCAGTCAGGGCGGGAAGGATTACGTCCTTTCCCTCAAGATTGCCGCCGAGGTGCTGGAGCGTCTGAACGAGCAGTTCACGGACGACATCCCGGACGTGGAGCAGGTGCAGGATTTGGTGGAAAAGACCCTCATCAAGAGCGGCCACGCGCGCACGGCCAAGGCCTACATCCTCTACCGTCATCAGCGTACCAAGGTCCGGGAAATGAACACCCGGCTGATGACGACCATCCGCGATCTGACCTTCAAGGACGCCAAGGACAACGACCTCAAGCGCGAGAACGCCAACATCGACGGCGACACCGCTATGGGCACGATGCTGAAATACGGCAGCGAAAGCTCGAAGCAGTTCTACGAGATGTACATTCTCAACCCCAAGCACAGCCTCGCGCACAAGAACGGCGACATCCACATCCACGATCTCGACTTTCTGACGCTCACCACCACCTGCTGCCAGATCGACATCAAGAAGCTCTTCCGGGGCGGCTTCGGCACGGGGCACGGCTTCCTGCGCGAGCCCAACGACATCCGCAGCTACAGCGCGCTGGCCTGCATCGCTATTCAGGCCAATCAGAACGATCAGCACGGCGGCCAGAGCATCCCGAATTTTGAATACGGCCTGGCCCTCGGCGTGGCCAAGACCTTCATCAAGGAACTCTATGTCATCCTTGATCTGCGCGACACGCCGGAAAAGGATGAGGTGAAGGCCGAACTGCGCGCCTATCTTGAGGAGAATGAATCCATCCTCGACGGCCCGGGCCTTGACTTCGTGCGCCGCACGCTCGAAAGGCGCGCCCCCGGCCTCGACATTGATTTCGCCGTCAAAAAGGCCCTTGAATACACGGAAAAGGCCACCTATCAGGCGATGGAGGCGCTGGTCCACAACCTGAACACCATGCACTCCCGCGCCGGGGCGCAGATTCCCTTCAGTTCCATCAACTACGGGACCGACACCTCCCCCGAAGGCCGCATGGTCATCAAGAACGTGCTGCTGGCGACGGAGGCGGGCCTCGGCAACGGCGAGACGCCCATCTTCCCCATCCATATCTTTAAGGTAAAGGAGGGGGTCAACTTCCGCGAGGGCGATCCCAACTACGACCTCTTCAAGCTGGCCTGCCGCGTTTCGGCCAAACGCCTTTTCCCCAATTTTTCCTTTATCGACGCGCCGTTCAACAAGGCCTACTACAGGCCGGGCCAGCCGGAGACGGAAATCGCCTACATGGGCTGCCGCACCCGCGTCATGGCGAACCTGAACGATCCCAGCCGCGAGATCGTCAACGGGCGCGGGAACCTGAGCTTTACGTCCATCAATCTGCCGCGTCTGGGCATTCTGGCGGATCGCAATCTGGACGCCTTCTTTTCCGAGCTGGACAAGATGGTCGATCTGGTTTTCGAGCAGCTTCTTGAGCGTCTGGAAATCCAGTCCTGCAAGAAATGCAAGAACTACCCCTTCCTCATGGGGCAGGGCGTATGGATCGATTCCGACGGCCTCGCCCCGGACGACGAGGTCCGCGAGGTGCTCAAGCACGGCACGCTGACCGTGGGCTTCATCGGCCTTGCCGAGTGCCTCAAGGCGCTCATCGGCAAGCATCACGGCGAGTCCGAGGAGGCGCAGGAGCTTGGCTTGCGCATCGTGCGTTTCATCCGCGAGAAGGCGGACAAGAAGGCCGCGGAGACGAAGCTCAACTTTTCGGTCATCGCCACGCCCGCCGAGGGGCTTTCCGGCAAGTTCGTACGCCTCGACCGCAAGCGCTTCGGCAGCATCGAGGGCATTACGGACAAGGATTATTATACCAATTCCTTCCATATTCCGGTCTATTACAACATCAGCGCCTATAACAAGATTCGTCTTGAGGCTCCCTATCATGCCCTTACCAACGGCGGGCATATCACCTATGTGGAGGTGGACGGCGACCCGTCCAACAACCTTGAGGCGTTTGAGGACATCATCCGGGCGATGAAGGAAATGGGCATCGGCTACGGTTCCATCAACCATCCCGTCGACCGTGACCCCGTGTGCGGCTTCACCGGCATCATCGGGGATGTCTGCCCGCGCTGCGGCAGGCACGACGGCGAGGGCGTGGACATCGACGTGCTGCGCCGCATCAAGGGCTACGTCCGCGACGCCCGCTCCGAAGAGGAGCGCGCCGAATCGCGGGACAGGACGCCGAATGTGGTGATGTAGGGTGATGGCGGGATGATGGAGATTGAAGATTGGGGATATGTCGCGGCCGTAGAGTATGTCGACAACAAAGACGATAAGAGTATTCAGGGCACGG
>CALVEZ010000081.1 GCA_944326695.1 Candidatus Bilophila faecipullorum
GGGGGAGGCGGCACGCAGGGAGTCCCCGTATCCGCAGCACGAGAAACGGCGGAACGGCCTTCTGAAAAAGAAAAAGCGGCGTTAGTATGTCCGCAGGTCAGGGAACGGTGAAGGGACCTTCGGGAAAAGAAAAGGTGAAAGCAACCTGTTCGCAGGGCGGGGAAAGGTGAAGGGACCTTGCGCCCCGCCGTCCTTGCCCTCAACCCGCCACCAGAGCGGACAAAGGAGATACCATGACGTACTTTAACAATGAATTCAAGGTATTGACACAAGAGCAACTGGAGCGCGTCCATGCCCTCACGCTGGAAGTGCTGCGGCTGAAGGGCGTGCTCTTCCACTCCGCCCTGAGCCGGGACATCCTCGCGGCGCACGGCGCGAAGGTGGACGGCGACTGCGTGACCTTCCCGCCCTCGCTGGTGGAGCAGAGCCTCAGGAACTGCCCGGCCGGTTTCTTCTGGCACGCCCGCGATCCGCAAAAATCCATCTACACGGGCGAAGGCCAGACCGACGTCTTCGTCATGCAGGATCACGGCCCGGTCTACGTGCAGGAGCGCCACGGCGAGCGCCGCCACGGGACCATGCAGGACGTGATCAACTTCTACAAGCTCGGCCAGACCAGCCGCGTCAACGCCATCGTCGGCCAATGCACCGTGGACCCCCACGAGGCCGACGGCCCCAACAAGCACCTGCTCGTCACCCACCAGCTCCTCAAGCACACCGACAAGCCCATCCTCTCGTGGCCTGTGGCTTCCATCGAAGAAAACGAGAAGGTCTTCCGCATGGTCGAAATGGTCATGGGCGAAGGCTATTTGAGTTCGCACTACTTCCTCACCGCCTCTGTCTGCGCGCTCTCGCCCCTCCAGTACGCGCAGGAATCCGCCGACACCATCATTGCCTACGCCCGGGCCAACCAGCCCGTCACCGTGCTCACCGCGCCCATGACCGGCGTGAGCGCGCCCATAGGCGACATCGCCGCGCTGGTCTCCCAGAACGCCGAACTGCTGGCGGGCATCGTGCTGGCGCAGGCCGTGCGGCCCGGCGTGCCCGTCATCTACGGCACCGCCACCTATGCCGCGGACATGCGCTCCGGGGCCTTCGTCACCGGCGCGCCCATCTCCAACCTCATCGACCGCGCCGCCCTCCAGCTCGCCCAAAGCCTCTACCACCTGCCCACCCGGACCCTCGCGGGCAACACCGACGCCAAAATCCCGGACATTCAGGCGGGTTACGAAACCATGCAGAACTACATCCAGCTTCTCATGGGCGGCACCCACATGATCAACGAATGCCTCGGCATCCTCGACGGCATGATGACCGTCTCCTACGAAAAGTACATCATCGACGAGGAGATGCTGCGCCGCGTCGACTGCATGATGCGCGGCCTCGACACCTCCCCCGCCGCCTTCGATATCGGCGTCCTGCTCGAAACCCCGCACATGGAACCCTTCCTCATGCACGAAAGCACCCTAGCCGCCTGCGCCAATCAGTGGACCCCGGACGTGGCCTGCTGGAGCAACTACGATACGTGGCGTGCCGAAGGCTGCCCCTCCATCCTCGACAAGGCCGCCGAAAAGGTCCGGGAACGCCTCGAAAGCGCGCCCTCCGACCTCCTCGGCCCGGACTTGAACCGCGACCTCGCGGCCTTCGCGGAAAGAGGCTGAACCGAAAGGCTCTGTCATGGCAAATGATTGACGGTTTCTTGAGCACTCCGGGAGGACAAACGGTTTCGACCCTGTTGAGGCAACAGGTTCTCCAAGGCGAAAGCTCTCATCCGCATGAGGGTGAAATCATAGAGGATAGAGATCAATTGATGGCTCTGGCAGAGCCCGCCGAAAAAAGCCGAACGCAAAAAGGCTGAACGGAAAGAGGCTGATCCCGCGACGCAAAACGGGAAAAGACGCGCCTCCTGCGGCCCCGCGCCGAAGGGCAACCCCTCGCGGAGGAGCACCCCATCCCGCCCGCCGCCACATCTGGAGCGGAGACGCGCCCTGCGGCCCGAAAACCCAACCACGCAAGCACCCCGGAAGGGCGCCTTTCCCCCTAAGGCGCCCTTCTTCTATGCGGGCTTTTCGGACTTCCCAGCCTCTTGGGGCTTTGGGGCGTTTCCGAGGGGTTTTCCAGCCTTTTCCGGGCCTTTCCCGGGCTTTCGGCTTTCCGGGCCTTTTCCGGGCTTTCCGGGGCTTTTCCGGGCCTTCGGCTTTCCGAGGCTTTTCGGGGCCCTTTGTACGCTTTTCCTCCTTTCCCTTCCTCCTTTCCCCGGCTTCCTCGGTTTCTTCAACTTCCCGGGTTCTTCCGGGCCTTGTGTACGCTTTTCCTTTCCTTTCCTTGCCCGGCTCCTTCGGCTTCTTGGGCTTTCCGGGCCTTTTGTGGGCTTTTTCTTCTTCTCGGGCTTCCCGGGGCTTCCGCCTTGTTCCTCCCTTTGCCTTCTTTTCCGGTTTTTTCTTTTCTTTTCCTTCGGTTGCGGCGCTTGTCGTCCTCCCGCGCTTTCTTGCACGGCTCATCTTTTTGCAAGGGGGCCACGGGATTTCCCCCGTTTCCGGCCCGCGCAAGGGGCTGTAGAGCGTATCATAGTGTCAGTACAGGAGAAAAAGGGATCATACGCCTCATGCTGGCTGGATGTCGGCCCTGCCGAGGCATTGCGGGTCCGCGTATTTCCGCTTCTCCACCAGAGAAAAAGATAAAAGATATATCTTCATAATATGCCTATTTCACATACAAAATCAACTTATTGCGATTTTTTGCACATCATTTTTTCCAAAAGTGCCAAAAAAAGCTGGACAGCCGTCGTTCTCCGCGCTAGATTCGCCTCAACAGATATATCACAAAAGGGAACGCCAAAGGGCCCCCGCACTGGGTCCGAGGCTGGGCAAACGGGGCAATCCGACTGGATACGAATGGATAGGCCCCGCAAGGCCGGAACAAACCATGCGGACGACTTCCCGCGCAAAGGCCGCGCTTGCCGCGTCAGATATATGTCCGTCTCTCTCCGGGACGGAGGCCGCCGCGCCGGAAACAGTTGATACATCTACCACGCCAAGGAGCGACACCATGCACGGCAAAGCGTTGATTTTCGAAGTATTGAAAGGAAACCGCGTCGAACGGTGCCCGTGGGTGCCCTACACCGGTTCGCAGATCGCCAATCTCAAGGGCTACACGGCTCAGGAGATGTTCCAGGACGCCGACAAGCTGTTCGAGTGCTGCATGGAGGCCGAATCGCAGTATTCGCCCGACGGCATGACGCCCATGTTTGACCTTCAGGTGGAGGCGGAAATCCTCGGCTGCGATCTGACGTGGTACGACAACACCCCGCCCACCGTCTGCACGCATCCTCTTGAAGGCGAGCTGGTCGTGCCCGAACGCCGCATTGCCGCCACCGAAGGCCGCATTCCGCTCATCCTCGACGTGATGCGCCGTTTCAAGGCGGCCAAGCCGGACATCGCCATGTACGGCCTCGTGTGCGGGCCTTTCACGCTTGCCTCGCACCTGCGCGGGACCAATATCTTTATGGACATGTACGACGACGAGGAAGGCGTAAAGGCGCTCGTCAACTACTGTGAAGAAGTTGTTCGCGACGTGGCCGACTATTACATTGAGGCGGGCTGCGACGTCATCGCGGCGGTGGACCCGCTGGTTTCCCAGATTTCGCCCGACATGTTCGAGACCTTCCTTTCCGAGCCCTATTCCAAGTTCTTCGCGGCCATGCGCGAGCGGGGCGTGCCTTCGTCCTTCTTCGTCTGCGGCGACGCGACCAAGAACATCGAGCCCATGTGCCTCACGAAGCCCGACTGCATCGCCATCGACGAGAACGTGGACATCGTGGAAGCCAAGAAGATCACGGACGCGCACGGCATCACCATTTCGGGCAATCTCCAGCTCACCATCACCATGCTCCTCGGCACCCAGCAGGACAACCAGAAGGAAGCCATTGAGCTGATGGACAAGATGGGGACTTCGCGCTTCATCCTCGCGCCGGGCTGCGACGTGCCCTTTGACGCCCCCGCCTCAAACCTCATCGGCGTAGGTCAGGCCGTGCACAATCCCGACGCGGTACGCAAGGCGCTGGAAAACTACGTCGCCAAGGACAATCTGCCCGAAATCGAAATGCCCGATTACGCCGCCCTTGATCACGTCCTCGTCGAGGCCGTGACCATCGACTCCAAGACCTGCGCGGCCTGCGGCTACATGGTCGCCACGGCCAACGACGCCGCCCGTCCCTACGGCGAGAAGGTCAAGGTGGTGGAGCGTTCCATCATGAATCCCGAAAGCCTCGCCTTCATGGGCAAGGTCGGCCTTACCAACCTGCCGTCCCTCCTTGTCGACGGCGTCATCAAGCACGTTTCCCTCATCCCCACCGTGGACAGCCTCCGGCAGGAGATCGAGGAAGCTTTGCAGAAGAAGTAGGAAGATTGGGGGGCGGGGGGGGGGGGCAAGAACCGCTGCACAAGCTCCCCGACCACTCCACCCCCCTCACTCACCGATCAACTCCAAAA
>CALVEZ010000082.1 GCA_944326695.1 Candidatus Bilophila faecipullorum
CCCTCCCCCTCCCCAATATTTACATATGCATCGCTTCGCGTACGTCCTGCATGGTCCGGGAGGCTTCGGCCTTGGCCGCCTTGTTGCCCTCGGCCAAGATGTCGTCCACCAGCTCGGGCCGTTCCACATACTTCGCGCGGCGTTCGTGCAAAGGCGCGAGGAAGGCTTCAAGATTCTTCATGAAAATCTTTTTGCAGTCCACGCAGCCGAGCTTCGCCGTGGTGCAGCCCTCGCGGATTTCGGCCCGCGTTTCGGGATCGGTCAGCAGTTCGTGATAGGGATAGAGGTTGCACACGTCCGGGTTGCCGGGATCGGACTTCCGCAGACGGGCCGGGTCGGTGAACATGCCCCTTACCTTGGGCGCGATTTCCTCCATCGTGTCCTGAAGGAAAATGCCGTTGCCGTAGCTCTTGGACATCTTGCGCCCGTCAAGGCCGGGGCACTTGGCCGCGGGGGTCAGACGCGCTTCCGGTTCGGGGAAGACCGGGCCGTAGAAGCCGTTGAAGCGGCGGGCGATCTCGCGGGTCAGTTCCAGATGGGGAAGCTGATCCTGTCCGACCGGCACCCACTTGGGGCGGTACATGAGAATGTCCGCGGCCATGAGCACGGGATAGCCGAGAAAGCCGAAGTTCCCAAGGTCCTTGTTGGTGATTTCCTGCTGCTGTTCCTTGTAGGTGGGGTTGCGCTCCAGCCAGCTTACGGGGGTGATCATGCCGAGCAAAAGGCTGAGTTCCGCGTGCTCCAAGACCTTGGACTGCTGGAAGATGGCGCACTTTTCGGGGTCGAGGCCGGAGGCCAGCCAGTCGATGACGAGGCCGCGTACGAAGCCCTTGAGCCTGGACGTGTCGGCATAGTCACTGGTCAGGGCGTGCCAGTCCGCGACGAAGAAATAGGCCGAATGGGTTTCCTGCATGGGCACCCAGTTCTTGAGCGCGCCGAAATAGTGCCCGATATGGAGCGGCCCGGTGGGGCGCATCCCCGAAACGGTCCGCAGATTGGGGTCATGAAGCATGAAAGAAGCCTCCGCGAGGAATGAGGATTAGCTGAGAACGATGAGGGAAATGAGCACGTTCGCCGTCCCGTTGATGAGCGGGTAGAGGATGCGCCCGAGCAGCCCGGTGGCCAGAAGCAGGATAAGCAGGATGAAGCCGTAGCGCTCAAGCTGCATGTACTCATAGCCGATACGTCCGGGCAGGATGCCCCAGAGGATTTTGCTGCCGTCAAGAGGCGGTATGGGCATGAGGTTGAGCCATGCCAGCGAGATGTTTACCCCTATACCCGTCTGGAACATGAGGAAGAAAAAGTCCCAGAAGGTACTTCCCTGCCATTCGGCAATGGGGAAGAACATGAGCAGCAGGCGCAAAAGGATCGCAAAGACCGCGGCCAGCAGGAAGTTGGTGGCGGGCCCGGCAAAGGAAACCAGCATGGTGTCCTTGACCACGTCCCGGAAGTTGCGCGGGTTGATCGGCACGGGCTTGGCCCAACCGAAGACAAAGGGCCCGGTGAGGCTGGTGAGGACGAAGATAAAGACGCCCATCGGATCGATGTGCGGCACCGGGTTGAGCGTCAGGCGCCCGAGCATGGCGGCGGTGGGATCGCCCCGCTTGAGGGCCGCCCAGCCGTGGGCGACCTCATGCAGGATGATCCCGAGCATCAGCGGCACAAAGGCCACCGCCAGCCGTTTTATGGAGACCGCGAGGTCAAGATCAAACATGTATTACCTTACAGTAAGGCGCAAGAAGCGCTTTTTGCCGAGTTTCACCACGTAGGAGCCGGGTTCCAGCGGCGTTTCGGCGTCCTCGCAGCGTTGGCCGTCCAGCGACAGCGAACCCTGCTTGATGAGCCGCTTGGCTTCCCCTCGCGAGGCGGCGAGGCCAGCGTCGGTCAGGAACACGGGCGGCTTGCTGGCTTCGCCGTGCTCACAGGAAAATTCGGGCGCATCGTCCGGGACGCCGCCGTCCGCGAAGACCGCATTGAAGCCCTGCAAGGCTTCCTTGGCCTTTTCCTCGCCGTTGTAGCGGGCCACAATCTCGTAGGCCAATTCTTCCTTGGCCTTTTTGGGATGCAGACGGCCTTCCTCGACGGCTTTCTTGAGTTCCGCGATCTCTTCCAGCGACTTGCTGGAAATGAGTTCGTAGAAACGCCACATGAGTTCATCGGAAACGGACATGGCCTTACCGAACTGATCGGCGGCGGGCTCGTCGATGCCGATGTAGTTTCCGTAAGATTTAGACATCTTGCGCACGCCGTCAAGCCCTTCGAGCAGCGGCACCGTGAGAATGCACTGCGGCTCCAGATCGTATTGGGCCATGAGCGTACGGCCCACGAGCAGGTTGAAGGTCTGGTCGGTGCCGCCAAGCTCCACGTCCGCCTTGAGCGCAACGGAGTCGTAGCCCTGCATGAGGGGATACAGGAGTTCGTGCAGGGCGATGGGCGTATTCTCGCGGTAGCGTTTGGCGAAGTCGTCGCGTTCCATCATGCGGGCCAGCGTGTAGCGCGAGGCGAGGCGGATGAAGTCGGCGGCGGTAAAATCGTTGAGCCAGCGGGAGTTGAATTCCACGACCGTCTTTTCGGGATCGAGGATTTTGAAGACCTGCTTCTTGTAGGTTTCGGCGTTGGCGATGACCTGTTCGGTGGTCAAGGGCGGGCGGGTGGCGGAACGGCCGGAAGGGTCGCCGATGCGTCCGGTGAAGTCGCCGATGAGGAAGACGACGCGGTGGCCGAGTTCCTGAAAGTGGCGCAGCTTGTGGATAAGGACCGTATGGCCCAGATGGAGATCGGGGGCGGTCGGGTCGAAACCGGCCTTGACGGTGAGCGGTTTGCCCCGTTCGAGCTTTTTGCGCAGCTCCCCTTCGTCGATGAGGTTGGTGGCGCCGCGCTTGATCAGTTGCATCTGTTTGTCGACAGGAATCATCAAAATCTCCTCTCCCTCCCCTTGCGGAGGATCATCTGCCGTGACGACGGCGGAAAAAGCACTTTGGCGGGCGGCTCCTCGCAGGAGAGTCCGCGCCTCCCGTTCCTGTTGCAGACAAAGCCCGGACTGTCAATAGCGGGCGATGGATGCGTAGGTTCCGCCCGTGGCGCGGAGCAGATCGTCGGGCGCAAGGCGCAGCTGCACGCCCCTGTGCCCCGCGCTGACGTAGAGGCGTTCAAGCAGGATGGCGCTCTCGTCCACATAGACGGGGTAGTGCTTCTTGCCTGCCAGCGGGGAACAGCCGCCCCGGATGTAGCCCGTCAGCGGCTGGATTTCCTTCAGGGGGACCATCTCCACGTGCTTGTTGCCCGAGGCGGCGGCCAGTTCCTTCAGGTTCAGCTCGGCGGCGGCCGGGACGCAGGCTTCGATCACGCCGGTTCTGTCGCCCCGCAGGACAAGCGTCTTGAAGACCTCTTCTGGCGGCACACCAAGGGCGCGGGCCATTGAGGTGGCGGAGAGATCGGCTTCGTCATAGGGGGCTTCGTGCAGTTCGTAGACGATGCCCAGCTCGTCGAGAAGGCGGGCGGCGTTGGTTTTCTTGGGGGGCATGGGGGCTCTCCGGATCAGGCGAGGCCGCGCAGGATGCGCTTGCCGATGGTGATGCTGTAGAAATCGTTTCCGGCCCGGCTCAGGTGCACGCCGTCGGCGCAAAGGAGCGTATCCGGGTCCGGGAACTGGTCAATGATATGACGTTCCATATCGATGAGTTCGAGCCCGCGCAGGCCGGAAAAGACCCGGCGCAGGTTCTCGTTGTAGCTGCGGACGTTGCGGCGGTAGAGGTCCGCGCCGGGAATGTCCAGATGGGAGGCCACGGGATGATTGGTCGCCAGAAAGACGGTGCGCGCCCCGCAGCTCAGGCAACGCCGGACGATTTCCCCCATATTGGCGAGGTAGGGCTGGAGGCCCACCAGAGGGGAGCCTACGGGGCGGCCCCAGAAGCTGGCGTCGTTCAGGCCGAATTGGACGTAGACGGCATCCGGACGGTGGCGCTCCACGTCCCATTTGAAGCGGCGCAGGGCGTCTTCCGTGGTATTGCCGCTCACCCCGGCGTTGGTGACGGTGATGGGGGAGGGGAGCGAAGCGAAGAGGCGGGCCATCTGCGCGGTCCAGCCTTCTCCGGGACGCGCGCCGTAACCGTAGCAGATGGAGTCTCCGAAGCAGATGAGGTGCATACTGGTATCCTGTGGTGGAATGGTGGAAAGCCGGGGGAGGGGAGAAGGGCCTTTCTG
>CALVEZ010000083.1 GCA_944326695.1 Candidatus Bilophila faecipullorum
GACCCCTTTCTCCAGAAAGGGGTCCCCTCCCCCTCCAATCTTCATCTTCTCCCGCCTCCATCTCCGCCTACTGCAAAACCTTCTCCTCCGGCGCGGGGGCTTCGACGGGGTTGGAAAGGACGCCGATGCCTTCAATGGAAACCTGCACGACGTCACCGGCGCGGATGGGGGAGATACCGGGAGGCGTCCCGGTGAGGATCAGGTCGCCGGGCAGGAGGGTCATGACCCGGGACAGGAAGCATAGCAGGTCATAAGGCTTGAAAATCATGTCGCCGCTATTGCCCGACTGCCGGATTTCGCCATTGACCACGCAACGGACGGCGAGGTCGTCAAGGCGTTCAAGATCGGTTTCGATCCACGGCCCTACCGGACAGAAGGTGTCGTAGGACTTGCAATGCCCGATGAGGGGATCGGCCTTCTGCACCTCGCGGGCGGTCACGTCGTTGGCGCAGGTGAAGCCGAAGAGACATTCCCTCGCCTCTCCGAGGGAAAGATTGCGGCACGCCTTGCCCACCACCATTGCCAACTCCGCTTCATGCTCGATGCGGCCCATGCCCGAAGGCAGGACGATGGGGTCGCCGTTGCCGATGAGGGCGCTTGGCGGCTTCAGAAAAAAGCTGGGCATCTGAGGCAGGGGATAGCCGATCTCCTCCGCGTGCGCCTTATAGTTGAGCCCGACGCAGATTATCTTGGAAGGCGCCACCAGCGGCAGGATGCGCACCTCCGCCAACGGCAGGGGATCATGCCCCGGCTGCCGACGCAGAGGGAACACCAGCCCGTCTTCGAGAATGCCGTAATAGGATGCGCCGCCGTGTTCGACCCTGATGATCCGCATGAAAGGCTCCTTCGTTGACGAAAAGGGAACATCCATTCTATCCCGCTCAGGGCCGGAACGCAACGAAAGGCTCTTGCGCCGGATACCCGGATACCGTATTCCTTCACCCAACCCGCACCATTTCCGGGCGGGACAGGCTATCTCGGAGCATACCCTCACATGGCGCAAGGCACCTTCCATATCATCACGTTCGGCTGCCAGATGAACGTGAACGATTCGTTCTGGCTGACCCGGTCCCTGCAACGCCGGG
This sequence comes from Candidatus Bilophila faecipullorum, assembly GCA_944326695.1. Lineage (GTDB taxonomy): Bacteria > Desulfobacterota > Desulfovibrionia > Desulfovibrionales > Desulfovibrionaceae > Bilophila > Bilophila faecipullorum. The sequence continues at coordinate 1,086 of CALVEZ010000083.1, forward strand.
GCTTTGTGGAATCGCCCCTCGAACAGGCGGAGATCGTCATCCTCAACACCTGTTCGGTGCGGGACAAGCCGGAACAGAAAGTCTACGCCGCCCTCGGGCGCATCAAGTACGAAACGCGGCGCGTGCCCGGCTCCTTCGCTGTGGTCGCGGGATGCGTGGCGCAACAGATCGGCGCGGGCTTTTTCGAGCGTTTTCCGCAAGTCCGGCTGGTCGTGGGCGGGGACGGGCTGGCGATGGCCCCCGACACCATCGAACGCCTGCACGCCGATCCCAAGCTCCGCCTTAACCTGACCGATTTTTCCGAGGTCTATCCCGAACGCGATCCCGCCCTGCCCGAACACGGGGAAAGCCCCATCCCGCCCGTGGCCTACGTCAACATCATGCAGGGCTGCGACAATTTCTGTACCTACTGCATCGTGCCTTTCACCCGCGGACGGCAGAAATCCCGCCAGGCGGACGCCATCCTTGACGAATGCCGCGCGCTCATCGACAGCGGCGCGAAGGAAATCACCCTCCTGGGCCAGAACGTCAACGCCTACGGCCTGGACAAGCACGCAACGGGAGACGTTTCGTTCGGTCAGCTTCTGCGCCGCGCGGCGGAACTGCCGGGACTTGAACGGCTGCGCTTCGTCACGCCGCACCCGAAAGATTTATCCGCCGATGTCATCGCCATGTTCGGGGAATTGCCGAACCTCTGCCCGCGCCTGCATTTGCCGCTTCAGGCCGGATCGGATCGGGTGCTCGCCCGCATGAACCGCAAGTACGACATGGCCCGCTACAGGGAACTCGTCGAGGGCCTGCGCGCCGCGCGCCCCGACATCGCGCTGTCCACCGACCTCATCGTGGGCTTTCCCGGCGAAACGGAGGAGGACTTTCAGGAAACCCTCGCCGCCGTGCGCGACGTGGGCTTCATGTCGAGCTTCTCCTTCTGCTACTCGGATCGGCCCGGCACGGCGGCCAGCCGCCATACCGACAAGGTGGAGCCCGCCGAAAAGCTCCATCGGCTCGAACGTTTGCAGGCCCTGCAAGAGGAACTTTCCGCCGCGTGGCTGCACGGGCGCGTCGGCTGCAAGACCGAGGTTCTTCTTGAAGGGACAAGCCGCAAGCAGGACGGGGACGCGGAAAACGAAAGCTGGCAGGGACGCGATCCGTGGGGCGACGCCGTCAACGTCTCCCTGCCCTCCGGCACAGGCGCGCCGGGGCTCATCCTCCCGGTTACTATTGTGACCGCAAAGAAACATTCGCTCGTGGGCGAAGTGCGGCACTAGGCGGACAGGAAGAGAAGGCGTCGGTGTACGCGAAGGAGCGCGCGAGAGTCGGCACGCTCCCCGGGCCTTGCGCGAACGCGCGGGCAAGGGTTGCGCCTGTTCCAGATAGGGCGTGCTTATTTACGCGAACGCACGAGAGAGAGAGAGAGAGAGAGAGAGAGAGAGAGAGAGAGAGAGAGAGAGAGAGAGAGAGAGACGACTTTTTCCCAAAGGAAAACGGCATGTTCGACTTTCACATCCATGTAAGCTGCGCGGGCGGGCCTGAGGGTTTGCTTCCTTCGGAAGCGCTGCGGCTGGCGAAATGCGCGGGCTTGCGCGCCGTGGGGCTCATCGTGCGGGCGGACGCGGCCACCCTGCCCATCCTCCTGCCCCGACTGGGGCCCCTCGTCAAAACCTGCTCCCTCTACGCGGGCATCGAAGCCTTTGCGGGCGTGGAGCTGGTCCACGTCCCCGCCGCCCTCCTGCCCGACGCCGTGGAAGAGGCCCGGGCCTTGGGAGCCGCGCTGGTGCTCGGGCACGGGGAAAGTGTCCCCCGCCGCATGGTGGACGTGACGGAAACGGGCACAAACCACGCCGCCATCCGCGCGGGCGTGGACATTCTGGCTCATCCCGGCCTGATCACACCGGAAGACGCGGAACTCGCCGCCGAAAAAGGCGTTTTGCTCGAGCTGAGCGCCGCGCCCCGCCACAGCCTCGCCAACGGGCATATCGTCCGTATGGCCGAGCGTTTCGGCTGCGAAATGGTCCTCGGCTCCAACGCCGCCCGAGCCGACGATTTCGAGTCCCCCGAGGTCACGCAGGCGCTGCGCAAAGCCGTCGCCTTCGGCGCGGGGATGGATGCGGAAGGCTTCTCCCGCCTCCAGGCCGCCGAGCGCAACCTCGTTCAAAAACTCCTGCGCCCCTAGAGCGTGTCACCCATCTTCCAATATATTGTTTTAATTATACAAACAGTGTCACACTGTTCGTAATCATCTTAACGCTATCACTCTTCTCTATCTTGCGGCGACACTGTCCAAAGCCTTTCCTTCCTCGCCCTCTTCTCCCACTCTCCCCAACACAACGGAACTCCCGCCGCGCAACCTCCCCACCAGTCGAAAATCTTTGGAGGGAAGGGGGAGGGGTTTGGGGAGGGGGGAGGGAACCTTTCTCCAGAAAGGTTCCCTCCCCC
>CALVEZ010000084.1 GCA_944326695.1 Candidatus Bilophila faecipullorum
CTCTCTCTCTCTCTCTCTCTCTCTCTCTCTCTCTCTCTCTCTCTCTCTCTCTCTCTCTCTCTCTCTCTCTCTGGCCTGTCTTTCCGCCGCGTTGTCGTTTTCCTGACGCCGGGCCAGCGCGCCCGGGGTTTTGCCGAACTGTTTCTTGAAGGCGGCGATGAAGGCGGAGATGGAACTGTAGCCGCAGTTGAGGGCCACGGCGGTGACGCTTTGCCCTTCCTCTATTTCCGCAAGGGCGTGCTGGAGGCGCATCCCCGACAGCCAGCGCCCGAAGGTCTGCCCGGTCTGGCGGATGAACATGCGGGCCAGCGTCTTTTCCGACATGCCGAGCTGACGGCTCCAGTCCGCGAGGCGCACGGGCTCGTCCGGCGCTTGCAGGGCCCTCGCGCAAAGCTCCACCAGTCGGTGCTCGGAAGGCATGAGCAGGGGCGTGCCGATTTCCTTGGCCCGTTCGAGACGGTCGACGAGCACCTGCCCCAGCCGCCGATCCGTGGGATGGGCAAGGTCAAGCTGCAAATCGGCCACCGCGAAGATCAGCTCGCGCAACAGCGGCGTCAGCTCGATGGCCTGATAGCGGCGGAAGCGCGCCTTGTCCGCAAAGACGGAAGGATGGATGAACAGGGTGCGGTTGGATGAGCTTTCCGGCATGTACCACTCGTGCCGGATGCCCGGCGGCACCCAGATGGCGCGGCAGCTCTGGCCGAGGAAGTTTCCGGTCCCCGTGCACATGACGATGCTGCCCGAAGCGACGTAGGTCAGTTCGCCCCAGGTGGGGTGCACGTGCAGATCGCTCCACGTCCCGGCGTCCTGCTTCCTGTTGAAGGGGTAGAGGAAGTGCGTCTCGTCCACGAAGCATTGCTCGCCCATCCTCGGATTCCAGTAATGCTGGCGCAGCGCCATGATGTCCCCCCGCAGGCGGTTGGCCCCGGCGGGCCGGGCCCGCTTGCGGCGCGGCCCGCGTCCCTTCCGGGAAACGATCCCTCTGAAAACGATCCCCGAACATCCCTTTTGGTCGTGTCCGCCCGGCGTTTGTTCCTTTTTTGTCGTGCCCGGTCGCGCCCGGAGAAGCGGACGCCGCACAAAGCGGCTTCTGAAAGCCTGTAAAACCAAAATCTTGCACGGATGGGCCCTGCCCGGGCCGTGGCCTGTTTTTTGATGGCTGGCCGCCGTACCCCGCCGCGCGGGGGAAAAAAGCCGTCAGTACGGCCCCGATCCGCCCCTTATGGGATACGCGATGCGCGCCCTTTATGCAATTCGGACGCGGGAAGCAGGGGGAGGGGAGGCTATTTTCTTCGTAATTATGGTAATTAGTTTCTTTTTTCCCTCTAACTCGTTTTTCCGTTATAAAGTGTCCTTTTGCCGTTATTTCTTGTCCAAATGGCGCAAGCCTCTTCTCCCGCCATGCCGTACTTTCTCCCATAAGACGGAGGAAGTTTTGCCATGAGGCCGCAATGGGCCGATTTCCTTTGTTTTCATCAAAACCGTTCCGCCCCGCTTCGGAGGGGATGAACTTGTGTAAAAAAGCACAATAACTCGAAACGGACATTCGAGCCGCGTGCGCTTTCCCTTAACCGCCGCCGTTCCCGCCCCCGTACGACGCGCCACACCTGAAGGAGCCTGTTCATGTTGGCAAGGAAAAAGACGGTCTATGTCGGGGCCGACATCATCACCCTTTCCGACGCCTGCCCGCGCGCCGAAGCGGTTTGCGTGGCCGACGGGCGCATCGACTGCCTTGGAAGCCGCGAGGACGTGCTTGAGTACGCCCGGCCCGGCGGCTGCGAGATTGTGGACCTCGGCGGCGGCACGCTCTACCCGGGCTTTATCGACACGCACAGCCATATGTCCTCGTTCAGCAACTGCCTGCGGCAGGTCTACTGCGGCTCGTCCCTCGGCTCCATCGCCGCCGTGCAGCAAGCCTTGCGCGAGAAGGCTCCTTCCATCGAGGGCGAGTGGATCGTCGGCTACGGCTTCGACGACTCCGGCATCCCGGACAAGCGCCATATGGACCGGCATGACCTCGACGCCGTCAGCACGGACCGGCCCGTGCTCGTGGTGCACATCTCGGTGCACATGGGCTACCTCAACAGCGTCGGCCTGCGGCGTCTCGGCTTCACGGCGGATACCAAAATCCCCGGCGGCGAGATCGTGCTTGACGAGCATGGGGAACCCACCGGGCTCCTTCTCGAAAACGCGCTGATCGCGGCGGCGGGCAAGCTTCCCGCCCCCACGCCGGAAGAGGTGCGCGCAAGCCTCGTCGAGGCCATCGCGGAATATAACAAGCAGGGATTTACGACCTTTCAGGACGGGGGCCTCGGCATCAACGGCGACGCCGCCGTCTTCCTGAAGCCCTACATGGAGCTGGCCCGCGAGGGCAGGCTCGACGCGCGCGCCTACCTCCAGTTCCTGCCCGAGGAATTCGACCGCCTCTCCGCTCTGGGCGCGTGGGGCATCGGTACGGATTTCCTGAAGATCGGCGGGGTCAAATTCTTCACGGACGGCTCCATTCAGGGCTTTACCGGCGCGCTGCTTGAGGACTACCACACCCGGCCCGGCTATCGCGGAGATCTCATCTGGGACACGGACGCCATCGACGCCATCGTCATGAAATACCATTGCATGGGCATTCAGGTGGCCGTGCACACCAACGGCGACGCCGCCTCGGAAGCGGTCATCCGCGCCTTCGAGAAGGCCGTGGCCCGCTGCCCGCGCACCGATCTGCGCCACATGCTCGTGCACGCGCAGCTCGTGTCCGACGATCAGCTCCGGCGCATGAAGGCCTGCGGGGTCATCCCCACCTTCTTCTCGCGCCACATCGAAGTCTGGGGCGACCGTCACGCCGCCCTCTATCTCGGCCCGGAACGCACGGCCCGCATGGACCCCGCCGGGTCCGCGGCGCGGCTCGGGATGCCCTTTGCCCTGCATGTGGACACCCCCGTCCTGCCCGTAACCGCGCTCGGTTCCATGCACGCGGCGGTCAACCGCGTCAGCGCGGGCGGCGTGCTCTTCGGCGCGGATCAGCGCATTACGCCCCGGCAGGCCCTCGAAGCCTATACGACCAACGCCTCCCTGTGCTGCGGCGGCGAGGCGGACCGGGGCCGCATCGAGCCCGGTCGCTTCGCGGACTTCGTGCTCCTCGACAAGGGCATTGAGGCCGTGGAGCCGGACCACATCCGGGATGTGAAGGTCCGCATGACCATCTGCGGCGGGCGGATCGTATATCAGGGGTAAGGTAAAC
>CALVEZ010000085.1 GCA_944326695.1 Candidatus Bilophila faecipullorum
CCACACCCCCTCCCCTCCTCCTTCAAAGATTTTCAACCTTATTGAATCCCTCTTCGGGGATGTTGCCGGAAATAAAAGCGAGGGGCACTTTTATGTTTAGTGAAAAAAAGATGTAGTAACCCAATTGGATATGGAGAAACGTGAGGCAATGGAGAGAGAAAAATTACAAGGGTGGCTCCAAAAGAAGCCTTTCCCTCATGCCGCCGGGGGACGGCAGCTTCCGAAGACGGACCGCGCGCCTCCCTCATCCCGCGTCGACCCTTACGAACGTCTTTGGGAGGGGTGGGGGAGGTTTGGAGGGGGCGGGGAGGGCTTTCTTCAGAAAGGCCTCCCCGCCCCCTCCAAGCTTACGCTTCCCCCCTCACCTTCACAACCCGCGCCGGAACCCCGGCGGCCACGGCGTGGGCGGGCACGTCGCGGACGACCACGGACCCGGCGGCGACGATGGCCCCGTCACCGATGGTCACGCCCTTGAGGATGAGGGAATTCATGCCGATCCAGACGTTCGCGCCGATGGTCACGTCGCGATCCAGATCGAAGGCGGGCTCGATGTGCCGCGTCTCGGCGGGCCAGTGCGCGTGAAAATCGGAATCCGTGATCACGCAGTTGGGGCCGACCATCGTATCCTTGCCGATGGAAACGGTGCGGGAGCGGGCGGTGATGGACGTGCCGCTGAGCTGCACGCCCTGCGCGAGCTCGATGCGGGCCGTGGGCGCGTAGGTCCGCAGGCGCACCGGCGCGTAGAGCGTGGACGCCGTGCAGCGGCGCGAAGAAGAAATGAGGCTGCACCCCGCGCCGAGGCGGATGCGGCTCCCCGGCCAACGCCCGAGGATCACGGGGCCGCAGGCGAGGACGCCGGAGCCGAGCTCCACGCCGAAGAGAAAGGCTTTCACGCGCAGGGCGCAGGTGCCGCGCCACTGCGACCACGCACGCTGCGAGGCGATGGCGAGATAGGACAGCACGTCCCGCCATGAGAGCCTGCGCTCAATGGCCTTGCGAAGTTTGCCGATCATGCATTCCTCTTTTCCGACTGCGCGAGCTGCCAACGGCAGAGACCATTGAAGAGATTGGTCCTGAGCATCTTGTCCCCGCCGTGCAGTTGCGCGATCTTTTCCTGAAAGTTCGCTCTGTTGGTCTTTCCAGCGGAGGGACAGGGATTCGACCATACGGGCAGTTCCCAACGCCGCGCCGCCTTGACGATATCCGCCTTCTCCACCAGCAGCAAGGGCCGGATGACCTTGAGCACGCCCTTGAAAAAGTCATCGCACATGCCCATGCCTTCCACGCGCCCGTTTTGGACGAGGTTCATAAAGAAGGTCGTCACCAGATCGTCGGCGTTGTGCCCGAAGGCCAGATGCGTCAGCCCGTATTGGCGGCAAAGCTCGAAAAGCCGCGTGCGGCGCAGCATGGCGCAGTAAAAGCAGGCGGAATTGCGGCGGTTTTCCGGGGAATGCCCGCGCGGGCCGTGATCCGTCACCTCAATGTGCCCGGCCATGCCGTGGCGGGCCAGATAGTCCGCGAGCGGGGCGTGGTTGGCCGGATCGAAGCCGGGGTTCAGGTGGATAGCCATGATGTCGAAGCGGAACGGCACGATGCGCTGACGGCGGCGCAGTACCTCCAGCAAAACCCAACTGTCCACGCCCCCGGAGACGGCCACCCCGACCTTCGCGCCGGGCCCGACCATCTCCGTGCGCTGCATGGCCTTGCCCGCGCTTTTGACGCAGACCTGCTGCGCGTAGGACAACTTTTCCTTTGCCATCAGGACAACCGCATCTTGAAGTCTTCGTAGCCGAATGCCCGGACAAGACGCACCTCGTCCGTCTCCGGGTTCCAGCGCACGATGGAAGGCAGGCGCAGGCCGTTGAAGGTCGTCGTCTTCACCATGCTGTAAATGGCCATGTCCGTAAACACCAGCCGATCCCCGGCCTTGAGCGGCGCGTCGAAGGCGTATTCCCCGATCACGTCCCCGGCAAGGCAGGACTTCCCGGCCAGACGGCAGGTCCAGCGCTTTTCCCCGGGCTCGCCCGAACCGATGACGAAGGGGCGGTAGGGCATTTCGAGCACGTCCGGCATGTGCGCGGCGGCGGAGGTATCGAGAATCGCCACGGGCATGTCGGCCCGCACCACGTCGAGAACGGTGGACACGAGCACGCCCGCGTTCAGGGCTACCGCCTCGCCCGGCTCAAGGTAGACCTGCACCCCGTAGCGGTCGCGCACGCGCTCAATGCAGGAGCACAGCAGATCGAGATCGTAGCCTTCTTTCGTGATGTGGTGGCCGCCGCCGAAGTTCATCCACTTCAAGCCTTTGAGGTAACGTCCGAACTTCATCTCAAAGGCTTTGAGCGTGCGGTCCAGCGCGTCGGCCCCCTGTTCGCAGAGGGTATGGAAATGCAGGCCCGAGATGCCCTTGAGGCCGGGTGGCGGCGTCTGGGCCGGGCAGCCTCCGGCGGAGGCGAAACGCTCGAACTCCCGCAGGCGCACGCCGAGGCGGGAGCCGGGCGCGCAGGGGTCATAGATGGGGACCGCGCCCTCCGAGTGCTCGGGATTGACGCGGATGCCGCATTCGATGGGCTTTTCCCGCGTCTCGTTCCTGGCCTCAATTATCCCCTTCAAGCGTTCCCACTGCGCAAAGGAGTTGAAAAGGATATGGTCCGCCGTCTCCACAAGCTCGCACATGTCCTCTTCGGAATAGCCCGCAGCGAAGGCGTGGACCTCGCCGCCGAAGCAGTCCCGCGCCAGCCGCGCCTCGTCGGGCGAGCTGGCGCAGCAGCCGTAAAGCGGCCCCTCGCCCGTCCGTGAGAGCAGCGGGAAGACGTCCCACATGGAAAAGCATTTCAGCGCCAGCAGGATTTTCGCGCCCGTGCGCCGCTGCACTTCGTCCAGAATGGCCGCGTTCGCGCGCAGCTTCGCCTCGTCCACCACGAAGCTCGGAGAAGGAAAGCGCTCCGGCTTCAAACGTTCAAGATAGGTTTCGGTCATAGGAGGTGGGGGAAAGAGTT
>CALVEZ010000086.1 GCA_944326695.1 Candidatus Bilophila faecipullorum
CCGCCCTGCGCCGTCACTCTCCTCTCTTCACTCCACCCTCCTCCACTCCCCCCCCCTATCATCCCCCCGGTTCTCACATCCCCCCCACTACTCCCGTCACTCCAAACATCCCCACCGCGAAAACGGCGCACAGCGTGAAGACGACGACGGCGTGGCGCATGAGGCGGACGGCGAGAACGATGTGCGCGGGCAGGGCGTCGGGCGTGCCGTCCCCGAGCCACGGATGCTCGACGGGGAAATCGCCGTAGACGGCGGGCCCGCCCAGCCGCAGGCCGAGCGCCCCGGCAAAGGCCGCTTCGCTCCACGCCGAGTTGGGGCTCTCGTGCGCATGGCGGTCACGCCAGCCGACGCGCAGAATGTCGCCGTGCCGCAGGCCGGGAATGATCCGCGAAGCCAGCGCGATGCAGGGCAGGGACAGCCGCGCCGGGAGCCAGTTGAGGGCGTCGTCAAGCCGCGCCGCAAAGGTGCCGAATCGTTGATACCGCTCATTCCGCTTGCCCCAGAGCGCATCAAGCACGTTGGCCGAACGGTGCAGCACGGCAAGGCAGGCCGCTCCCGGATAGCCGCCGAGCAGCAGCCCCACGCCCGCCCAGAAGAGCGTGGAAAGCACCCCGTCGGTCAGGTTCTCGCCTACGCTTTCCACGCAGGCACGGGCTATGCCGTGCGCGTCGAGGCGGCTGGGATCGCGCCCCACCATCATGGAAACGGCTTGGCGCGCCGCCGCAAGATCGCCCTTGGCCAGAGGCGCGGCCACGCGCAGGGCGTGTTCTTCAAGGCTGCGCGGCGCAAGGCAAACCCAGATCATGAGCAACGAGGCGAACCATGCCGCGCGCGGCCCGGCGTAGTGGGCGGCGGCGAAGGCAAGCCCCCACGCGGCGGCGGCACAGGGCAGGACCACGAGCAGGGCGGCGATGATACCTACCAGAAACATCCGCACGGAGGCGTTGGAGGCGCGCCCGGCGAGGCGGCGGCAGAAGGCTTCCGCACGGACGGCCAGAGCCCCCATGAAACAGACCGGATGCACGCGCGCGGGCGGTTCCCCGAAAAGGCGGTCGAAAAGCAGCGCGGCGGGCAGCAGCGCGAGAAAGGCGATGTCCATTAGAGCCCCATGCTTTGATAAATAGTTGTGAGATCACAGCTTTCGCGCACGATGTCCGCGAGGCGGTCAAGGGCTTTTTCAATATCGTAGGAGGCGAGGATGCGGCCTTGCGGCTTCAGGCCGATGTCCGCGCGCACGTGGTCAAGCCACGCCCGGCGGAAGGCGTCATCGTCAAAGATGCCGTGCAGATAGGTGGCCCAGCGCCGCCCGTCCACATAGCCGCAGACGCGCTCGGCAGGGTCGGCATAGGCGCGGTCCGCGCGCAGGAAGAGCGGGCGCGCCGAGGGGCCGTGTTCGGTCTGGCCGTGATGGATTTCATAGCCGCTCGAAAGCACCCCGAGCGGCGTTTCCGCCCGGGCCACGCGCACGAGGGTCTTGTCCGCCGCAAAGGTCGAGCGCAGGTCCATGAGCCCGAGCCCCGGCGTGTGCGGCGCGGAGGATTCCACGCCGTAGGGGTCGAGGATGTCGCGCCCGAGCACTTGCAGCCCGCCGCAGATGCCGAAAAGCCACTTGCCGCGCGCGCCGTGTTCGAGGATGCGGTCCGCCAGCCCGGAGCGGCGCAGGTCGTCCAGATCGGGCACCACGCTTTTCGAGCCGGGGATCATGACCACATCCGGCTCGCCCCAGTCTTCGAGGCGGCGCACCGGGCGCAGGCGCACGTCCGGCTCAAGGCCCAGCGGTGCGAAGTCGGTATAGTTCGAGACGTGGCGCAGCATGACCACGGCGATGTCCAGCGTTCCCGGCTCTTTGGGTCCGTCCTGAGGCCGTCCGCCCCACGGGAAGCCCGCCATGTCCTCTTCCGGGAGGTTGAGGTCGCGGATGTGCGGGATGGTGCCGAGCACGGGCGCGCCGGTGCAGTCGAGCATGTATTGATGCGCCGGGCCGAGGAGCGAGGCGTCCCCGCGGAAGCGGTTGACCAGATACCCGGTCAGCAGGCGGCGTTCCGGCCCGGAGAAGGTCATCCACGTGCCGAGGAAGGAGGCGTAGACGCCCCCCCGGTCGATGTCGCCCACGAGCAGCACCGAGGCCCCGGCGTATTCGGCCATGCGCATGTTGACGAGATCATGGCTTTTCAGGTTGATTTCCCCCGGGCTCCCCGCGCCTTCGAGGACCATAATGTCATGCGAGGCGGCCAGCTCGTCGTAAGCTTGCCGCACCGTGGGCCAAAGGTCGCGTTTTTTTTGGAAGTATTCGATGACGCCCATGTGTCCGGCGGGCTGGCCGAGCACTACCACCTGCGAGCCCGTATCCGAGTGGGGCTTGAGCAGGATGGGGTTCATGCGGGCGTCGGGGTCTACGCGGGCGGCCTGCGCCTGCACGATCTGGGCGCGGCCCATTTCGTCGCCTCTGGCCGTGACCCCGGAATTCAGGGACATGTTCTGTGCCTTGAAGGGCGCGACGTCATAGCCGTCCTGCCGGAAAATCCGGCAGAAGGCCGCCGCCAGCACGCTCTTTCCCGCATTGGACGACGTGCCCTGCAACATCAGCGCGGGGGTCCGGCGGGGGTGGGTGGGGGAGAGGAGGGTGGGGGCGGAGCCGC